>NZ_BAEH01000018.1 GCF_000241305.1 Gordonia effusa NBRC 100432 | reverse complement strand
TGGTCGAGCGCCGTCGCGCGAGCCTGCGAGCACGCATCCCACACCGATGGCCGAGTGCGCCCGACGAGCGCTAGCGAGACGCGCGTGTATCGAGACCCCGCAACACAACACCGAAAACTCAGTCAGTGCCCCGGCAGATCGCATCGAGTAGCCAAATAGCTTGTGCGCGAAGGGTTTCCACTACCGAACCGTCGCCAGACACGTAACGGATGAGACAGTTCTCGAAGAGCCCGTCGAACATGGTGTATGCGGCGAATTCGTCGACGCCCGGTTCGGCACCGCGTAGCCCCGCGTACGTCCGCACGACCCGCCAAATCATCTCTTCCAGTTGATGATCGAGGTCAATTACAGTGGGCCGCAGCACTTCTTCGAACGCCGACTGCGTGCGCAGGTCGTACCAGAGCCGGTGCATCGCGGTATCCACCAGCAAGGTGTCCACCAACGCGTCCGCGAAGCCGGCCGCCAATTCGGCCGGGGTCGTGGCCAGCGCAATCGCCTCGTCGTACCGAGTGACGCAATGCTCCTTGTACCGCCGCACACCGAAAGTGATCAGCTCGATCTTGTCTTTGAAGTAATAGTGCAGCACGCCGTGACTGAACTCGGTCTTCTGCGCGATCTCCCGCAAGCTGGTGCGCGCATATCCGAGCTCACCGAGCGTGGCCAAAGTCGCGTCGGCCAACTCACCACGGCGACGCTCGAATTTGTCGACGCGCTCAAAGCGGGCCGGGGATTGCACGAGGTCAGTCATGCCAATCCCCCTTTCTTTCGCGGTACCGACTGGCCATTGTGCCAGACGCTGCCGTCGAATCCCAGGTCAGGATGCTTCCTTAACGAGTGTCAAGGTTTTCCTTGACAACTGTCAAGCTTTTGGCGATGCTGATTTGGCACGTGACTCACCTCACAACTCGCCACAAGTTCACTTGTCTGCGCAAAGGAGCCAACAATGACCTCGATCGATCTCACCGGCAGAAAAGCCCTCGTCACCGGCGGTGCGCAGGGCCTCGGCGAAGGAATGGCGCGCGCACTCGCTAGCGCCGGAGCGGCCGTGATGATCGCCGACATTTCCGACGCGGGCGCGGAGGTTGCGGCATCCTTCGGCGCCTCCTTCACCAAACTCGACGTCACCGACGACACGAATTGGGCAGCGGCGATCGACGACACGGTGGCAAAACTGGGCGGGCTCGACATCTTGGTCAATAACGCCGGCGTGGAGATCACCAGCCTCCTCACCGAAGTGACAACTGACGAAATTCGCACGATGCTCGACGTCAACATCCTTGGCACAACACTCGGGATCAAGAACGGCCTACGCGCGATGCGACCCGACGGCGCCGCGGGATCCGGTGGCACGATCATCAACGTCGCATCGGTAGCCGCGACGATCGCCTTCCCGGGCATCGCCGTCTACTCGGCGACCAAATCCGCCGTCGACCGATTGACTCGCGTCGCCGCGATGGAGTCCGGGAAACTTGGCTACGGCGTGCGGGTGAACTGTATTTACCCCGGTCTGGTCCCGACCGCGATGGGCGCTGGCCTCGCCAACGATGTCGCCGAACTCGGTCTCTTCGAATCTCCCGAAGCCGCAGTCGGCGGCGTTGTAGAACTAACGCCATCGGGCCGGCTCGGACAGGTTGACGACATGGCCGACGCCGTAGTCTTCCTCGCCTCCGACGCGGCCAAGTTCGTCAATGGCGCCGGCCTTCCGGTCGACGGCGGCATGGGTATGTGACCGTATCCCCTTCTGATTCAACAGATTCCGTTCAACTTTCACTCGATCCGTCCGAAAGGCTTTCCATGACCACCAAACCCGTTATCGTCTACGGCGCTTCCGGCTACACCGGCCGACTCGTCTGTGAATACCTGCGCGAGTACAACATTCCGTTCGCCGCCGTTGGCCGCAGCCAGGAAAAGCTCGAAGCCTCGATGAAATCCAATGTGCCCGGCATCGAGACGGCTGACTACGAAATCGTCGCCACCGAGCACTCCGTCGAAGCCCTGACCGAACTCTTCACCGGCGCATCGGTGGTCTGCAATATGGTCGGCCCATTCGCCACCTACGGCCACGAAGTGGTCCAGGCATGTCTGGCCGCCGGAGTCCACTACCTGGATACCACCGGCGAGCAGGACTGGCTGATTACACTCGACGAGCGCTACGGTGCCGACTTCGCCGCGAAGGGACTCCTACTTTCCCCCGGCCTCGCGCAGATGTACACGACCGGCGAGATCGCCGCCCAGATCTCTTTGGAAACACCGGGTTTGGATACTCTCGACATCGCGGTGTTCTGGGGCGGCAGCCCAACCATCGCCTCGACACAAACCATCCTGGTCAACGCCGCGATGTCGAAGGCGTACTACCTCGAACAGAACAACTACGCGGAGTGGGACCCCGAGGCGGGTCTCTACAATCTCGCGATTCCCGGTCAGCATGAGCTCGCACTCGCACTCCCCTGGGGCGGAACGTCGCATCCGGTCTGGTTCCGTAAGGATCCACGCGTCGCGAATGTCAAAGCACTTGGCGGTGTGTTCAATAAGCCGCTAATGGAGGGCGTACCGCAAATCGTCGCGGGCGCACTGGAAGCCACCAAGGACCTACCACCCGAGGAGCGACTCGCTGCCCTCCAGGCGACCGCGGCCACGGTGATGAACGAAATGCCGCCGCGGGAGTACACCCGAATCAACCGAACCGTCGACTCGGTCCACGCGACCGGTCCACTCGGACGTTCGCATACCGTGCTCTACGGCAACTCCAACTACAAGCAGACCGGTCTGCTGCAAGCATTCGGCGCGTACTCCCTGCTCCAAAAGGCTCCTAACGCAACGGGATTGGCCTCAGGATGTCAGGCATTCGGACATCGTGAGCTACTCGGTGTACTCCGTTCCTTCGGCCTGGTGCAGAAACCGATCGTCACGATCGAGGACTGAGTCGTATGCGCATCGTCGACTTTCTCGACAAGGGCGCCTCGCTAAATCGCGAGGCGCCCTGTCTCACCACCGATGGCGAATCGATGTCCTATGCCGACGTGGTGGCCTTGTCCAACACGATCGCCACTGCACTGGCAGCACACGGCGTTTCTCCGGGCGACAAAGTGGGCATCCTGTCCGCCAACGATCCGACATCATTCACCTGTGTATTCGGTATCAGTAGGGCCGGCGCGGTGTGGTGCCCGATCAATCCGCGTAACGAGGCGACCGAGAATCAACAACTCCTCGACCAATTCGATTGCAGCGTATTGATTTACCAGGCGTCCTTCGCTCCACTCGTCGCCAAAATCCGACCAGCACTGACCAAGGTGCACACGTGGGTCTGTCTCGACGGCAGCGACCACGACGCACTGAGTTGGCCGGAATTCCTCTCCGCCGCATCAGAACCCGCCGCATCAGAGTCAACGCCGGATGCCCGCACCGGTGACGACTTGGCGATGATCGCCGGGACCGGCGGCACCACCGGCACCCCGAAGGGGGTGATGCTAACCGGCACCAACCTGGAGACCATGTCAGCGATCACGTTGATGAGCTATCCATTCGCCGGACGGCCGGTCTATTTGGCGTTAGCTCCGTTGACACACGCCGCTGGCGTGCTGTGCTTCCCGATCCTGTGCCTGGGTGGTGAGGTCGTGATCATGCGCAAGCCTGATGTCGGCGACTTCCTGACACATCTGGAACGGCATCGGGTGACACACACCTTCCTACCGCCGACATTGCTCTATATGGTTCTGGCGAATCCGGCGCTAGAAACGACGGATCGCTCCGCACTGCAGTGCTTCTGGTACGGAGCGGCTCCCATGTCACCGGCCCGGCTGGAGGAGGCGCTGAGCCGCATCGGTCCGGTGATGGCTCAACTGTTCGGGCAGACCGAGGCGCCGATGATGGTATCGACGATGGCTCCGGCCGACCATTTCAGCGACGATGGTTCAGTTGCGACGCAACGACTTTCGTCGGCCGGGCGGCCATCACCGCTGGTGACTCTGACCATCATGGACGCCAAGGGCAACCAGTTGCCACGCGGCGAGCGAGGCGAAATCGTCATCCGATCATCCTTGGTGACCCCGGGCTACTATCTCAATCCGGCGGCGACCGCGGAGGCATCCGAATTCGGCTGGCATCACACCGGCGATATCGGCTACCTCGACGACGACGGTTATCTGTTCATCGTCGATCGCGCGAAGGACATGATCATCACCGGCGGCTTCAACGTGTATTCGGTTGAGGTGGAACAGGCGCTGCTGGCACATCCAGATGTTCAGGACTGTGCGGTCATCGGGCGGCCCGACGACAAGTGGGGTGAACGTGTCGAAGCGGTGGTGCAACCACGGGCCGGCCACACGGTCGACTCCGACGCTTTGACCGCCTTCGTCAAAGAGCGGATCGGCAGTGTCAAAACTCCGAAGGTCGTACACGTGTGGTCCGATCTACCCCGCTCAAAAGTCGGAAAGGTCGTTAAACCCGAAGTTAAAGCCCAACTGGCGCAATCTGATTGATAGCGGAAGCGCTGTCGTCGGATTCATTGACTCGGCCGTCGTCGGTGCCGCCGCGCGTTCCCCGCAACGCCCAGCCGCCGACGGCGGCCGATACCAGTGAGATCCCCACCGCAACCCACGTCGCCTGTTGCAGGCCGTCGATGAAGACGTCGGAGACGGCGGCGTGGACGGCATCGGCAGCCTGCTGCGGGGCGCGGATGGCCACTTCGACACCCGCCATCACGGACTGTTGCGCGATATCGCGGGCGGGCGCGGGGACACCCAGATCAGTAAGCCGCACACCGACATTCGCGGTGTAGACAGACGTGAGTACCGAACCCAGTACCGCTACACCAAGCGTGCCGCCGATTTCTCGAGTGGTGTCGTTGATCGCTGATCCGGCACCGGCCTGCTCCGGTGTCAGCGCATCCATGATGACCTGCGTGCACGGCCCGGAGATCAGCGCCAACCCAGCAGCCATCAGCATCATCGACCAGATGATGAGTCCGAAATAGGTCGAGTACCGATCCGTAAATTCGACGAGCCCAAATCCCGACGCCATCAACAGCGCGCCAATGACGGCGACGACCCGTGGACCGAAACGATGCGCGGCCATCATTGCCACTGGCGACAGGGCCGCCACCACAAGCGCGAACGGCAAGGTACGGATGCCGGCCTGTAGTGGCGTGTAGCCCATGACTGCCTGGAAGAATTGGGTGATGAGGAAGATGAACCCAAATAGCGCGAAGAATGCGACCGCGATCATGGCCGCGGCGCCGGCGAAGCGACGATTCGCGAATAGCGCGACATTGAAGATCGGATGAGCGATCCGGAGCTGATGGACCGCGAAGACAGCCAGAATCGCAACCGCCACAACAAGTCCGCCGATGGTGCGCCACGTCAGCCAACCAACCGACGGACCTTCGATCACTGAGTAGGTAAGCAGGCCAAGTCCCGCGATGGATAGGGCGACACCCACGGCGTCGAAGCGCGGCAAGGTGATTCGCCGGTCGACGGGAGCCGGGATGACCAGCAGGACGGCGCCGAGTGCGACGGCACCGAACGGAACGTTGACCCAGAACACCGACGCCCAGGAAAAGTGGTTCAACAACCAGCCGCCGAGCACCGGGCCGATCGCGACGGCCATACCCGAGGTGGCGGCCCATACGCCGACTGCCGCCGCGCGTTCCTTGGCGTCGGTGAATGTCGACACGATGAGGGCGAGCGTGGCTGGAAATACCAGTGCGGCAAACATTCCCAGTCCAGCACGAGTGGCGATCAACTGCCCCAACGTGGTGGACAGCGCCGCTGCGACGGAGACCGCCATGAACCCGACGACACCGATCGCGAGCATCTTGCGATGTCCGAACCGGTCGCCGAGATAGCCGCCGGCGAGGAGCAGACCGGCGAAGACAAGCGTGTAGGCATCGACAATCCACTGCAGACCAGAGATGCCGGCGTCGAGGTCACGCCCGAGGGTCGGCAAGGCGACGTTGATGATCGTGTTGTCGACCATCACCAATAGCTCCGCGAAGCACAGGGCCACCAGTGCGATCCATTTGTTCTTCATGAGTCCGTTCCCATCGACGTTTAATAGAACGCTGTGCTACACATATAGAACACCGTTCTATTGCGAGTGTCAAGAGTCTTGTAGAACAATGTTCTGTAAGGTGGTTGCCATGTCCGACTCCCCCATCAAACGCACGGTCTCCCGCACTCCTGCCAGCCAGGTTCGCTCGTCGCTCGTCGCGGCAGGGCGTCGAATCCTGGAAGACACGGGCCAGGCGGGGCTTACCATTCGTGCCGTCGCGGCGGCCGCCAGCGTCGCGCCGATGGGTGTCTACAACCATTTTGACGGCAAGGAAGGCCTGCTCAATGCGGTCGTCACCGATGGCTTCCGCGAGTTCGGGACGACCATCGCTGCGACCGACGACGATCCGGCACAACGGCTCGCCAACGCCGGTCGCGGCTACCGGCTCTTCGCGCTCGCCAATCCGACCCTGTACTCGTTGATGTTCATCAACGACTGTCACCCCGACGCCGAGATCGCCACCAAGGCCTTCGACACACTAACCGAAATCATCCGGTACGGGCAGAACGGCGGAATCATCCGAGACGGCGACGCCCAGTCAATCGCGCTGCAGGTGTGGTCGTGTGTACACGGCGCGATGAGTCTAGAACTCGGCGCGGGGCTGCCCGCCTTCATCGACGCCGATTCCAATTTCGAGAATGTGATCGCTTTGGTCGCGCGGGGACTGGCGCCAGAGTAGGACCAGCCGCCGAACGTTACTCGGTCACAGCGGTATTCACCTTCGTCATCCTTCGCGCACCGGACCGCACCTGCCACGACTGAGCGTGAAACCGTGCCGTGTTCCGAATGGTTCGATCGACGACGAAATACCAATCCATCTGTGCCGCACCAGGTGTCACCGTGAATATGCCATATCCGTGCGAATCGGTCTCCACCCATCGGGTGTTGCGGTTGGTAGCCACGATCGCGGCGGCGGCTGGAATACCCAGGGTATTCTCCGGCACTTTGACATCGTCGTCGAGATTATTCGACGTCACCGACGGAACGACGAATTCTGTTGCCACACTTCCGGCTCCGGGGTAGTCCGCCGGCTTGCGTGGCACTTCGCAGGCCCACGACATGTGAATATCTCCGGTGATAAACACCGTGTTGCGTTTGCCCGAGTGGTCGATCGCGTCGAGCAGCCGCTTACGGTCAGCGGCGTAACCATCCCATGCGTCGGAGTTAAACCGCGCGCCGTCGGCGGGCAATCCAATCAGCTCGGTAAGGATCCGAGTGCGATCCGGGTCCAACGGCGGCAACAGAATTGGCGAAATCATTACCGGGTTTCCGACGATCTGCCAGCGCGTCTGAGACGTCGAGATTCCGTTGGTCAACCAGTTCATCTGCGCGCGGCCGGTGATCGTCGAGCGCGGATCATCGATCTTGGGCGACAGTTTGGTCGGCGACTCGTCGCGGTAAGTCCGCAAGTCGAGCATCGACAACTCAAGTAGGGTTCCGTACCGCAGCCGTCGATACAGGTGTCGACCCGCGGCATCGGCAGCGGGACGAACCGGCATCCATTCGTAATACACCTTCTCCGAGTTGGCCTTTCGCACCGACCAGGGCCCTTGCGACGGTTTGTGATTCTCCGCGCCGCCGCGCCAGGAATCATTCGCCGACTCGTGATCATCCCAGGTACAGATGAACGGAAGCCGCCCGTGCAGGCGCTGCAGATCAGGGTCGGACTTGTACTGCGCGTGTCGAATTCGGTAGTCGGAAACACTGACGATGTCATGTCGTGGCCGATGGTCGCGAACCGGCCCATCTTTGGCCGTGTACTCCCCGACGCCGTATTCGTACAAGTAATCACCAAGGTGCACAACGGCATCCAAATTGCGCGCGTCCCCGAGATGACGGTAGGCCGCGAAGTAGCCGGCCTCCCAATTGGCGCAACTAACCACGCCGAAACGAACCTTCGCAACCGCGTCATTGTTACGCGGCGCCGTCTTGGTACGACCGACCGGCGAAACACTGCCCGCCGCGGGCCCAGGGCCGGTAACGCGAAATCGATACCAGTAGAAGGACTTCGGCGACAAGCCGGTGACATCAACCTTGACGGTGTGGTCGGATTCCGACCCTGTCGTCACTACCCCCGACGCCGCTATCGAACCGAACGACTCCGAGGTCGACAACTCCCACGCCACCGACACCGCGGCGCCGCGTCCCGAGCCGGGCGTCGCATCAGGAGTCGGAGTGATTCTGGTCCAGATGATCACGGCGTCGGGTAGCGGATCCCCCGAAGCCACACCGTGCGCGAAGACCTTATGCCCAACCGGGGCGGCGGCCGCTGCTCCGGCCAGAATGGGGCCGGCCAAACCGGCCGCGATGGCACCGGCTCCGGCGGCGCCGAGCACAGTCCGCCGATTGACCACACCACCGAAATGACTTTCTTCGAAATCAGACATCGGATAGATCCTGCACCGTCGTATTTTCGCGGGTACGAACAAGAGGTGAACAGCAGGCTTTCCGCGCGATTCGCCGACCTGACAAGATTGTTGCATGACCGAGTACCGCATCGACGATTTGGCCCGCGCCGCCGGCACCACCACCCGGAACGTGCGCGGCTATCAGGATCGCGGATTGTTGCCGCGACCGGCGCGTCGCGGGCGGATCGCCATCTACACCGACGCGCATCTCACGCGGCTGCAAGTCATCAATAACCTGCTGCGCCGGGGTTTCACCATCCGCCACATCAGCGATTTCCTCTTGGGCATACAACGCGGGGACGATCTCGCCGACGTACTCGGCCTAAATGAGGTGGTAACCGAGCCATGGTCGACCTCGACATCGACGACGATGACCGCGGCCGACTTGAAAGAACTCCTTAACACCGCCAGCCCAGTCCAGATGGAACGTCTGGTGGAGTTCGGGCTTATCGAGCCGATCGTCGACGCCGACCCGCCGGCCTACCAAGTCAACGACGCCGACACGATCTTCGCTTACTCCCGCTTGGTCAAACTTGGCATCCCACTGGCGAATATCAGCGAGATCCACGGACGCGTCGACGCCGAGATGAGCGGTATCGCGGCGACGCTGATCTCGTCGGGCCGCCGGGCGATCACCGACCAGTATTCGGACGGCTGGCTACCTCAGACCGATAGCGAATCTGATTGGGCCGCAGAACTTCTCGGCGAGTTGCGGCGCGCCGGCATGATTTCTGCACATAACATGCTGAACAGGGCGCTCGACCGCGATATGGCGCGGCAGTTGAGTCAGTATCTCGAGGCGAGTAAGAACGACGGGGCCGAATAGCCGCTACGGCAACCGGATCGGCGGCAATCCAGGAATCGGATTGGGCACCGTGCGTGGCTTCGGTGCCGAGCGCTGCGGCTGCCGCCGTGGTTCCGACGTCGTGCGTCGGCTGTTGTTTGGCGATGCAGACGTTTCTGAACGTTGGGTCGTCGTCGGCTGCGGCGCCTTGTAGGTCGCGGCGGGGCGTCGTGCGAGAGCGACGTCCTGTGCCTTCGCAGTCGGCACCGTCGTCGGGACGGTTGACGTAGCGGCGTGAGTTTGCGTCTGAGCGACGGTCTGCGCGACCGGCTCGGAATCCGGCGACCACGCGGCGATGAGCACGGTGCCAACAGCGGCGGCCAACAGTGCCGAGGCGGCACCGAACAACATCCGCGATGCCACCGTCGGCTTAGGCCGCACCCGCGGCCGACGCGGCGGCCGGACTTCACTCGGCAGCGGCTCCAGATCGGCTGGAGTAGGCATCCGTCCGCGCGGGATCGAACTGCGCGGCGTAAATTCCGGATGCGGCTGCATCAGTGCAATCGGCTGTGTCGGTGCGTCATCCGCCTCGCCGCGCGACGGTGTGCGAGGTCGCGAGCCTTGTCGGGCAGCGACAGCGATGTCGTTGCGAGTCACGCGGAACAATCGGACGAACTGCTCGCCCATCACGAAGGTTCCCTCTGAGTGAGCCAAATTGCGACGCGCCACGACGGTCAACCCGAGTAGCTCCGACCGCCAAGCGTCGCTGTCGGGTTGGGCCACTCGCCCCACGGCGACCAGGTAATTCATCAGGTCTACGTCGTCGTCAGTTGCCGCATCCAACGCCGTGCCACCGCGCCGCGCGGGCGACAGCGAGTTCGGCGAAGTTACGACGGTCATGCCCTAAACTAACATGCCGGTTGATCTCGAATCACGTGTTTGCCTCACCAAACGGCCTCGTGAACTGCTCGAAGCTGCCTCAGCAGCGGCATCCGGCTTGCTTCCGATCGCGAGATATCGCCACCCCGCGGCCCGCCACGCGTCGGAGTTGAGACAGCGGCGACCGTCGACGACGACCCGCCGCGCGACGGTCGGTGCCAGTTCTTCCGGCGTCATATGCACGAACTCGGCCCATTCAGTTGCGACGACCACCACGTCGGCTGCCTCGGCCGCCTCGGCCGCACAAGAAGCGAAACGCAACGTCGGGTACAGCTTGCGCGCGTTATCCATTGCTTTGGGATCGAAGACGCTCACTTGTGCGCCACGGAGGGCGAGTTGACCCGCGACATTGAGTGCCGGCGAATCACGCACGTCGTCGCTCTCGGGTTTGAACGCGGCGCCGAGTATCGCCACATTCGCGCCGAGAACTGTTCCACCGCAGGCCTTTTCGACGAGGTCGACCATCGCGGTGCGGCGGCGCATGTTGACCGCATCCATCTCGCGGAGGAAAGCCAGACTGTCCCCGGCGCCGAGTTCTTCGGCACGGGCAGCGAACGCCCGGATGTCCTTGGGTAGGCAACCACCGCCAAAACCGAGTCCGGCGTTGAGGAATCGCCGACCGATTCGGGCGTCGTAGCCGATCGCGTCGGCGAGGGTGGAAATATCGCCGCCGACCACTTCGCAGAGCTCACTGACGGCGTTGATGAACGAGATCTTGGTGGCGAGAAACGCGTTGGCGGAGACTTTCACCAATTCGGCGGTCGGCCAGTCGGTCCGCACAAACGGGACGCCAGCTTCGAATATCTCTCGATAGAGTTCGGAGACAACGCCTTCCGCCTTCGAGTCGGCGTGGCCGGCGTCGACCCCCAACACGATCCGGTCAGGTGACAGCGTGTCCTCGACTGCGAAACCTTCCCGCAGAAACTCTGGATTCCAAGCCAACTCGACGCTGGCATCGACGTCGGCGGTCATCTCGATGATGCGTTCATTCAGTTCGGCCGAGGTGCCGACCGGCACCGTCGACTTGCCGATGATCAAATGCCGACCGCGCAGGCGGGAGACCAATGCTTCGACCGCGCCGAATACCTGACTCAGATCGGCCCGTTGCGATCGCTGTTGCTGCGGAGTCCCGACGCCGAGGAAGTGGACCGAGGCGTGATCTGCTGCATCACGATAGTCGGTGGTGAAGCGCAGTCGTCCGGCATCGATATTGCGTCGCAACACATCTGAAAGCCCCGGTTCGAAGAAGGGAACCTCGCCGCGGGATAGTCGCTCGATCTTGGCGCTGTCGGTGTCGACACCGAGGACGTCGTGCCCCAATTCGGCCATACAGGCCGCATGGGTGGCACCGAGATAACCGCATCCAATAACTGTGACCTTCATACCCTTGTGACTACGCGCCCAGACTGTCATCTTGGCTGCGACGACATGGCCTAGCGGTGAATGCTCTTGGCGCACAAGGTTGCAGTTGGCTTCGACGCCAACTGCCGTTAACTCTGCGGTGCGGCGGGACGCGTGAAGTTCAGGTAGGCCTTCGATGGCGTCGGGCCACGTTGCCCCTGGTATTTCGATCCGACACTGTCGCTGCCGTACGGATGCTCCGCGGGCGAGGACAGTCGGATCAGGCATAACTGACCGATCTTCATCCCTGGCCACAGGGTGATGGGCAAGTTCGCGACGTTGGACAGTTCCAAAGTGATATGTCCCGAGAAGCCCGGATCGATGAAACCCGCCGTCGAATGGGTGAGCAGACCGAGGCGACCCAACGACGACTTGCCCTCGAGGCGGCCGGCCAGATTATCGGGCAGCGTGCACACCTCCAAGGTGGAGCCGAGCACGAATTCGCCGGGGTGCAGCACGAACGGCTCACCCGCGACCGGCTCGACGAGTGAGGTCAACTCGTCCTGACGCTGCGCCGGGTCGATATGGGTGTACCGGGTGTTGTTGAACACCCGAAACAGCCCGTCTAGTCGAACGTCGACGCTCGACGGCTGGACGAGAGCGGCGTCGTAGGGTTCGATCGCCAGCGCACCCGCGGCGATCTCGGCGCGAATATCGCGATCTGAGAGCAGCACGCCAGCCACCCTAGCGGACGGACTCGCCGACACTGCCACAAGTTGAGCGGGAAGTGAACAGTTGGGCGCGCGACAATCCTCGAGTCGCTGTAACCATTCCGCGCCCTTATCGTTACCAATGCTGTCTAATACCGGTAGGTACCGAACGACAGTGACTGTCCAGCCCTGTAGTTCGTCTGCAAAGTTCATAAGGTCGGGAAAACCATATGCCGCGGTCCAATCGCCGCCTGCCGTCGATACGGCGGGCGCTCGTCATCTCTGTCTCAGTTGTCCTAGCAGCGGCATTGGCTGTCACGGCGGTCGATAGGACCGTTAGTGTCGCCAGCGCGGCGCCGCCGTCGGCTCAGGAGGATGCTCCGAAAGAATGCGTCGGATCTCAGTTCGCGACGCTGGGCAAGGTTTACGACTCACTATTCGATTCGTTCGTACCTAATCTGCCGAAGGCGGCCCGCGATCAGGCACCCGCCCTAAAAGCCAAGGCGCACAAGGATATGGCGGCCATGCGGGTGTCGACGCTGTGGGTCTCCAACCATCCCGCGCAGCTCGGGGCCGATGACAAAGCGCCGATCCTGACCTATCGGGATCCCATCTCGCAGTGGATCGTCACTCAGTTGATCAATGTGCGCGAAGGCCAAGCGACCAAAGCGATCTCGGTCGAAAATCTGACGCTGGCTCAGGCAGTGGAAACGGCGTGGCTCTATCTGTACGTGACGGTGATCGTGCCGTTGACCATCGCCCGGCGCACCATGCCGCCGATCGGCACGGTGTTCGGTCCGATCAGCATCGGCACACTGGTTACCCTGCCGATCTTCCTGGGCATCTTTGCGGCGACGCAGCTCTACAAGGCAATCTCCGCCAAACTGATCGACTCCTGCATCGTCTCGGTCACCAAGGCCGAGAAAGACCAGGCGGGAAAGCCGATCAAAGATCTCACCTTTACCCGAGACGTACCGGGAATCGTGAAAGACCTTGCCGGACAGGTGATGCTGGCTGATCCGGACCATTGCCCATCGATCGGGACGCTGCCGTTGTCCCGAATCGCGACCCGGACGTCGAACTACCTGCGCTACCTCAACAAAGACCCGAGGGTAGATAAGCAGATCGTGCGGCTGACACAGCAGTTACAGGACGGCATGAAGCGGGCGAAGGTGCCGCACAACATGATTCCGGCGGACCCCGCGGACTTCAACACCGCCGAGACGATTCTCTCGAGCGTCCTCAGCCTGGTGCCCTACGTCGGTGGCGCGCCGTCGGATATCGCGATCGGATTGACCCATAACTACCACGATGGAGCCGACTTCTCGAAGACCAAGTCGTTGTCAGATCTGTCGGTGACCAAGTCGCTCACGGCGGCGTACTACGCCTACGCGATCTCGACGCATCTGCTGATCGTCGCCTGGGATAACGCGGGAGTAGATCCGGCGGCACAAGCCGCCAATCTGCTGTTTCCCGGTCTGAATATCACCGGAGATATGTTGCCGCGCAGTTCGGGAATCATCAGCGCACCAAATATCTATGGCCTGGTGGTATTCCACAATGTGCTGCGCTCGATGTGCCTGACCGAAGATTACGACGAGTCGGCAAATCGCAACGCACCTAACGCGAAGACCAAACGGCTGCGCCGCTTTTGAGGCATCGGCTTTGCCTGGTTTCGGTCGCGGTGACCAAAACCCGCCCGCCGAATGGCCTCAGATGGCAGACTGCCCAGATGCGATTCGGGTACCGATGGCGGCTGCCCGTCGTCGTGATGATGATCGTCGGGGTTGTCTGTGGTGCCATCTACGCTCCGACGGCCAGTGCCGCACCGCTTGCGTCGCCGGCATACGACTTGGCCGGGCGATGTCTGAAACTCAGCGACGCCGCCGGACATCAGATCGGCGCAGGTCCCCTGACGGCGAAGGCAGCCGCACTGGGGCAATTCCTTCTGTATCGCACCGACGGGAAAATCGTCGACGCCGATACCTCGCGCGGTTTCGTGGCCTCGTCCACACCGTCGTCGCGATCGGTCTGGTCGATCGGGCGCATCGGCAACAGATTTCGACTGACATCGTCGGCTCTACCCTTGTCCCACAACGGTGTCCGGATCGATTTTGCTACTGGCTGTCGGCCGTTTCCGGAGGCCGAGCTGAATGTTTCCGGGACCCCGTTTGCCGGTACCGATAGTGCTGGCAATCTCCGCGGCTTCGTCGACTCACATGCGCACCTGATGGCCAGCCAGTACCTTGGTGGCGAATTGCTCTGCGGCACACCGTATAGCCCGCTCGGAATAGTGGCGGCACTACGTGACTGCCCCGACCACCAGCCGGCCGGCCTCCCGGCGATCGGTGAGATGGTGCTGTCCCGACCAGGCCCGCATGACACCTCCGGCTGGCCGTCCTTCTCTGGTTGGCCCCGTTGGGATTCACTGACTCACCAGCAGACGTACTACCGATGGATCGAACGAGCCTGGCGGTCGGGCCTGCGCATGATTCAGAACTACTACGTTCAGAATCGCATTCTCTGCGAACGCTATCCGCTGCGGGATCAGCCGTGTGACGAGATGGAGTCGGTGCGCATTCAACACCGGATGCTGCTCGGCCTGCAGAGCTACGTCGATGCGCAAGCCGGTGGACCCGGCAAGGGCTTCTTGCGGATTGTCTCGACCGCCGCCGACGCACGACGCGTCATTGCGGCGGGCAAGGTCGCCGTGACACTTGGCATTGAGGTATCCGAACCGTTCGGTTGCCGGGAGACCGGTCGCTCGTGTTCTGCCGCTGCCATCGACCGGAGCCTGAACGAGTTGAGCGCCATGGGGATTCGACAGATTATCCTCACCCACAAGTTCGACAACGCGTTGGGTGGCACTCGATTCGATCAGGGCACCACCGGCGTCGCGGTCAATGCTGGCGAAGTCCTCGCCACCGGCCATCCGTGGCAGACCGAGCGTTGCCGTACCGCACAGCGTGACAACCCCGTCGTCGGCTATCCGCGCAACCAGTGCAATGTGCGAGGGCTCACCTCACTGGGCGAGTACACCGTTGCCGGAATCATCAAGCGACATATGGTGATCGACGTCGATCATCTCAGCGTGAAGTCCGCGACTCGGGTGCTCGACCTGGTCAGTTCTCGTGGCTATCCCGGCGTCGTGTCGTCGCATACGTGGACTGACAAGACCAACTATCGACGAATTCTGGCCGATGGTGGAATCGTAGGGCTGTTCGCAACACCCGCGCAGGCTGATCCCGGGGAGATCGGCCGGCATGGTGATATGCCGCCGGACTTTCTGTCGGCGTGGAAAGTGCTTCGCGCACAGCACAGTTCCAAGTACTACTTCGGTTTAGGCTTCGGCCCGGACATGGGAGGGCTTGGGAAGCAGGCACATCCGCGGCCGTCGGCGCGGACCTCGCCGGTACGCTACCCGTATGTCAGCGCAGACGGCGGCAGTCGAATCGGTAAGCAACACACCGGAACCCGCTACTTCGATGTGAATACCGACGGTACCGCGCATTACGGGTTGCTGCCCGACTGGATCGAGAGCCTGCGCATCCAGGCGGGGCCAGATGGTCCTGACGTGGTGAGTGATCTCTTCCGCGCGGCGGAGGCCTATACCCGGATGTGGGAACGTGTGGAAGCTTACCGGCGGTGACCAGTTCCACTGGCACCCAGCACATCTCACGACTTACCTACGTCGGGTACGCCGCAGGAAGCGTCGGCACCGGCGGATTCGGTGTGCTTCCGGGGTTGGTACTCGCCTTTTATCTGACCGACACGCTGGCCGTCACCGCGATCCTCGCATCATTCGTGGTGCTCTTGCCGAAGATTATCGACGTGGTGCTCAATCCGGTTATCGGGTCACGTAGTGATGCCGATATGCAACGGATAGGGACCAGACGGCGACTTATGCTGTTGGGCGCCTTGGCCATCGCGCCACTTTTCCTACTTACCTTCTCGGCTCCGACAGCTTGGCCGCCGTGGGCCGCCGCGATCTGGGTGCTAGTCGCCTTCTCGTTGACCGCGGTGGCGTTCAGCTGTTTTCAGGTGCCCTACATCGCGCTACCCGCCGATCTGACCGACGATTACCACGAACGTACCCGGCTGGTGTCCGGTCGTATCGCGGTTCTCGCGGCGACCATCCTGGTGGTCGGCGCTGGTGGCCCGGCAATACGTGATGCGGTTGGCGGCGCCCCCGGGTACGCCGTGATGGGCCTGGCTGTCGGCCTATTGATAAGTGCCGGAATGCTTCTCGCGACTCTCTGGGCCGCCTGGCGGAGGGCCATTCCGCACCGCGAGACGTCTCCGCACGGCTCATACCGGGCTGCGTTCAGCGCTGTCACCGACGGCGGACGATTCCCGATTCTATTGTCCGTCTATGTGATTCAGGCGCTGGCCTCGGCGATTCCATTGGCCGGAGCACCGTACCTGGCGAAGTATGTGCTCGAACGTGACGGCGCGGTCACGCTGCTGTTCGTCGCGCTAGTCGCACCCGCGATCGTGGTGATGCCGGTGTGGTCTTTCATCGGCCAACGAATCGGGAAGTTGGCCGCATTGCGTTGGGCATCAGTTATTTTCGCGGTGGCTATGCTAGCTCTGCTCGGCGCTGGCTGGTGGGACGGACCGTGGGTATATGTGCCGATCTGCATTGCCGGCGCCGGGTACGCCGGGATGCAGATCTTCCCACTCGCACTCTTGCCCGACATCATCGATGAACGTTCGGATCGAGTGGGTGCTGACCAGGGTGGGGCGATATCGGGATTGTGGACGGCATGTGAGGCAGTAGGTTTGGCGCTTGGGCCCGCGGCATTCTTGGCGGTGCTCGCCGCGACCGGATTCATTTCGTCGAGCGGCGACGAGACGGTGGCTCAACCGGACACTGCGGCGTGGGGAATCGTCATCGGATTCTCGGTACTGCCCGCAGCTCTTGTCCTGGTAACGCTCGTGGTGCTGCGCCGAATGACCGATACCGCTTTGGAATCGTTGGGAGACAACCGATGACAGATGATTCGCGCGCTACGCGCATCCTGGGACGGCTCGAAGCGCTACGAGAGGCCGATGCTCCGACACACGGCGGTCGGGTGCTGTCGTATGTGTATGACTCCGGGCTCACCGAACTCGACGACCTTGCCGCGGCGGTTACCCGGCTGGTTCAGCCGGTCAATGGCCTGGATCCCACGGTATTCACCTCGGTAGCCGCGATGGAACGTGAGGTTATCGCCTTTGGCCGCACAATCTTTCATGGCGATCAGACCGTCGGTACGGTGACGTCGGGCGGGACGGAAAGTTGCGTACTCGCCGTCAAGGCGGCTCGTGATCATGCTGGTGTCGTGGCTGGTTCCGGGGCGATCGTGGTGCCGTCAACGGCGCATGCCGCCTTCGATAAGGCGGCGAAACTGCTTGGTGTGCAGATCATTCGGGTGCCGGTGGATGTGGTGACGACCGCGGTCACGGTCGACGCCGTTGCCTCAGCCTTGCGCGACGACACGTTCTTGATCGTCGCGTCGGCGCCGAATTACCCGACCGGCACCGCGGATCCCATCGTCGAGTTGGGACAGCTCGCGGTGGAACGGGAGCTGCCGCTGCATGTCGATGCGTGTCTGGGCGGCTTCGCCCTCGCATGGTGGCCGGATGAATCGTTGGCACCGTGGGACTTTCGCGTGCCTGGGGTGAGCAGTCTTTCGGCGGACCTACACAAGTACGGCTATACGCCGAAGGGGGCATCGCTGCTGCTGCACGCAGATCGGGACCGGCATCGTGCTCAGTATTTCGCCACGACCGACTGGCCGGGCTATCCGGTGGTCAACCCGACGTTGTTAGGGTCGCGGTCGGTCGCAGGGCTGGCGGCGTCGTGGGCGATCATCGAGTATCTGGGCGAAGACGGGTTCGGTGATCTGGTTGCGCGCGTTGCTGATTCGTCGCGTCAGCTGATTTCGGCGGTTGAGAGCATTGACGGACTGCGCGTTGTCGGGGAGCCGGTTGGCCCGGTGTTTGCGGTTGCTAGTGACCCGACGTCGGGGACTGTAGTCGATACGCACCGATGGTCGCAGGCCGTGACTCGGCGGGGATTCGCGCTGCAGGTACAGCCCCGGTACCCGCAGGCTGATGGCACGGTGCTGCCGCCGACGACCCACTTGACCATCACTCCGGTCACCGAGCGAATCGTCGACGAGCTTGTCGATGTCTTTGTCGAGGCTGCCGACGAGGTTCGTGGTTTACCCCCACAGAGCCCGCCGCAAGCGCTGGCAGATCTAGCCGAGCTGTTGGCCAATGGTTCGCTCGATGTGGATGCCGTACTTGGGCTGCCGAGCGAGGCGACCGCAGCAGCGCTGGTGGCTGCGGGCGTCGACCCGCACGGAGCGGGCAGCAGCGAACTCGATATGCCGGCCATTGTGGCTGCGGTGCAAGCACTTCCACGGTCGGTGACCGCGAAGATGCTGGCCGAATTCCTGGCGTCGTTCACCAACCCGGCGTGAGGGGGCGTAGTTGTAGCGCTGGCCCCTCAATCCCCTCAAACTTGGAGAAGCTACCGTCGCGAGAGTGGCTTCTCCAAGTTTGAGGGGATTCTGCCCGACGTCGGAACAGTCGTCGCACGAGCGTTTGCTAGGCTTTGCTGGCGAGTTAGCTCGCACGCCGATGTAGTTCAATGGCAGAACATCAGCTTCCCAAGCTGAATACGCGGGTTCGATTCCCGTCATCGGCTCCAGTATCGCCGCAGCTAGAGCGGTTTTACGCAGCTCCCAAACCTCGCCGCATTGGGCGCGTACTACCCCCGCCCCGTCGCTCGGGGTAGTCCAGCCCTGTTCCACCCGCGCTTCGGCTTCGTCCAGACGGCTTTCACTATGCGTGAAGATTGATTGCACGCCTTCGATTCCGACATCAACTCCATTCGGAGGGTCAGCCCCAGACTGGTTCGCCGATTCCAAACCCTCTAACTGCATTGCAGTTCCCGCTAAGTGCAGTACACTTAGCCACGCTGATCGAGTTCATCGCAAACGCTCGAAAACACCGCGTTAGCGACGACGAGATCCGCAGCGTGATTTCATACCCACGCGTACCGATAGCCTCTCGGCGCTTCACCGATGCGACGCCGACGTTGTACATCGGCCAGCTTTCCGAAGACGCGCCGCTAGTCGACGTGATCGCCGAAACCATCGCCGGCACAGCCGTTCTCGTGTTTCACGCGATGTTGCTTCGCATGAGCACGGTTCGCGACGCGGGTATCACGGCCTTAATCGACCTAGCGAATATCGCCCCGAAGCAACGCCGATAGGGGAAGTCATGACGACGCGACGTTCAACCGAAGACTATGCGGCGATGGCCGACGAATTCGAGCACGAGTCAATCACTCCTGTTGGCGCACCAGAGGTGGGCGCGGGCGCCGGTATTCGGCTGCGCGACGGCCGCCAGGTTGGCCGCAAGACTCCCGGCGGCAACACCCCAACCACGTCAGTGCGGTTGCCCGCGTCGATCCGCAGTCGACTTGACCGGCAGGCCGGGCGAGAGTCGATCAGATCTGGCGAACTGATTCGCAAAGCCGTCGTCGAATATCTCGACCGACACGGCGCCTAACGCCCGCCCGCAGAAGATCCACCTCATCTGCCCGGATTCACCTCACGCAACAGGCGAGGTGAATCCGAAGAAACGAGGTGGATTCGCGGCAGGCCCTCCTCACGCCCCGGGTACCGTAACCCCATGAGCACCGACTGGCGCGAAACCCTCGTCTCCGAGATCCGCGAACTGATCAATCAGGCAGAGCCCGACATCAGCGAAGAAGTCAAGTGGCGCAAGCCTTCTAACCCCGACGGCGTGCCGACCTTCTCGCTCGACGGTCTCGTCTGCACGCTGGAAACCTATAAAGACAAGATTAAAGTCACCTTCGCGCAGGGCGCATCGCTCCCCGACCCCGCCAAGGTCTTCAACGCCAGCCTCACCGCGGGCACGCGGCGCGCGGTCGACATCAAAGAGGGCGACACCCTCGACGCCGACGCCTTCGCCGCCCTGGTCAAAGCGGCCGTCGCGTTGAATCAAAGCTAACGCCACGCAAACACCACAAACTGGGCATTCATGCGTCTTGTCGCACGCATGGCTAAAGAGTGTGAGAAAGTAGGGCACTTGAGCCACGATTCGACATCGCCTGACCATGATGGCGAACTTATCGGGGCTGGGGGAACACAAGAGGTGAGTAGGACACGACGGCAAAACCGCTGTGCCTAGTCCACTGAAGCCGGCCGAACGGCCGACTCACACGGAGGTAGTGGTGAGAAGACGAAGTCGTCTGACCGCAGCGCGAGCGATCCTCGCAATCGCGGCAACGTCGAGCCTGGTACTAGCGGGCTGCAGCATGGAGGGCGCCAAAGGCGTCTATGGCAGCGGCCCCAACGCGATAATTCGCGTAAACGCCGGCGAACCCCAAAGCGGGCTGTTGCCGACGGATACCAACGAGAATATGGGCGGACGCGTTGTCGACTCCCTGTTCACCGGGCTCTACATCTATCGCGCCGACGGTACGCCCGAACTCGCGAACGCCGAATCCGTTGAGACCACCGACAATCAGCACTTCGTCGTCAAGCTCAAGCGCGATTGGACATTCACCGACGGCACCCCCGTGAAAGCGTCAAACTACGTGCGGGCGTGGAACTTCGGCGCTTCGATCGAGAATCTACAGAAACAGCAGATCTTGTTCTCCGCGATCGCCGGCTACGACGACGTGGCCGAGAAGGGCGCGACCACAAATCAGATGCGCGGACTGAAGGTGGTCGACGACTACACCTTCACCGTCGATCTCACCTCGCCCAATATCGACTTCAAGCTGTCCCTCGGCTTCACCCCGTTCAAACCATTACCCGACATCTTCTTCGTCGAAGGCAAAGACAAGTTCGGGCAGAACCCAGTGGGCAACGGGCCATACAAGTTCAAACAGTGGCGGCACAACGTACAACTCGACGTCGTGCGCAACGACGATTACAAAGGCGCCAAGCCGAAGAATGGCGGCATCGCGTTCATCATGTACGAGTCCTACGACTCGGCCTACACGGACCTGTTGTCCAACAACCTCGACGCGCTGGACACCATCCCGAACAGCGCCTTGCGCTCGTTCCGAAAGACGCTCGGCGACAAGGCAATCACACAGACCACGGCTCAAATGCTGGCGCTCGCGGTTCCGGAGTATCTCGATCATTTCCAGGATGACGACGAGGGACGTCTACGGCGACAAGCGATTTCGATGTCGATCAACCGGCAGCAGATCATCGACGTCGTGTTCCGCGGACTCCGCAATCCATCGCTCGACTTCACCGCGCGATCGGTTCCCGGCTGGGACGGGAACATCCCAGGCAACGAAAACGTGAAGTACAACCCCGACATGGCACGTCAGAAATGGGCGCAGGCCAACGCCATTCGACCGTGGGGCGGAACCTTCGGGATCGCCTACAACTCCGACGGCGACCACAAACAATGGGTCGACGCGGTTGCGATTCAGATCAAGAACACTTTGAAAATCAACGCCGAAGGTAAGCCCTACGCCACCTTCAAACAGATCCGCGACGAGATGACCAAGCACACGCTGAAGTCAGCGGGTCGTAACGGCTGGCAAGGCGACTACCCCTCGCTGATGAACTTCTTGCAGTCGCAATACCTGAGCGATGGCGGCTCAAACGACAGTGTCTACAAGAACCCCGAATTCGACGCCAAAATGGCCCAGGCCCAGCAGGCGGTTGACCCCGCTGAATCGAGCCGGCTCGTGAACCAGGCTCAAGCCCTGCTCCTTCGCGACCTCCCCGGGATTCCACTCTGGGACTACATCGGCGCCGCTGGCGTGGGTGACGGCATCAAGGGCGCACTCGGCTGGAACGGCCTCTTCGACTTCCCGAACCTCACGAAAGAGTAGCGCGATGGTGAGATACATCCTCAGCCGAATCGGGCAGGCGGTGATCGTGTTCTTCGGCGCCACGCTGCTCATTTACGCCCTGGTATTCCTGGTGCCGGCTGACCCGATCGCCGCATTGGGCGGCGACCGCACCCTGCCACCGGAAGTAGTGGACGGGCTGCGCGCTCAGTATCACCTCGACCAGCCATTCCTGGTCCAGTACTGGTACTACATCAAGGGCGTCTTCTCATTAGATTTCGGCACTTCCTTTTCCGGCCAACCGGTCTGGGATGTGATGAAACGCGCCTTCCCGGTAACAGTGAACCTGGCGCTGATCGCGCTAGCGGTAGAAGCGATACTCGGCGTCGGATTCGGTGTAGTCGCGGGTATGCGCAAGGGAAAGTGGTTCGATACCTCGATCCTGTTCGTCTCCCTGATAATCATCGCTATCCCGATCTTCGTCCTCGGCTTCGTCGCCCAATTCGTCTTCGGCGTCAAGTTAGGTTGGTTCCCGGTGACCGTCGGCGGCAATCTGGATTTCTACCATCTGATTCTTCCCGGAATCGTGCTCGGACTGGTCTCATTCGCCTACGTCGTCCGCCTCACCCGCTCGCAGGTGTCGCAGAACCTGTCCGCCGACTATGTGCGCACCGCGACGGCGAAAGGTTTGTCCCGCCCGCGAGTAGTCACCGTGCACGTACTGCGGAACTCACTGATCCCGGTGGTGACCTTCCTGGGCGCCGACATCGGCGCGCTCATGGGCGGCGCGCTGGTCACCGAGGGCATCTTCAACATCCCCGGCGTCGGCGGCACCATCTACCAGGCGATCATCCGCGGCGAGGCGACCACGGTCGTCTCCTTCGTCACCGTCCTGATTCTGATCTACCTGCTCTGCAATGTGGTGGTCGACCTGTTGTACGCCGCCCTCGACCCGAGGATTCGCCATGCCTGAGAATCACACCTATCCCGGTCAGGAACGATTTGTCGCCGACCCCGAGGACGTGACAGTCGGAGCGATCGACGCGGTCGATCAAGATGTCCAGCCGGCCGGCTTCTGGATGACGGCATGGTTGCAGCTGCGATCGAAACCGTTGTTCTGGGTCTGCGTCGCGATGCTCACGATCATCGTGCTGGTCGTCCTCTTCCCGTCCCTCTTCGCCTTCGGCAAGGACCCGCACGCCGCCTCCCTCGATCGATCCTTGCTCCCGCCGAGTTCCACCTATTGGTTCGGCACCGATCTGCAGGGCCACGACATCTACGCCCGCACCATTTACGGTGCCCGCGCATCAGTATTGGTCGGCGTACTCACGACACTCGCCGTCGTGGTGATCGGCGGACTGCTCGGCGCGGCAGCAGGATACTACGGTGGTCGGCTCGACTCCCTGATCGCACGCGTCTCGGATATCTTCTTCGGCATTCCGCTCATGTTGGCCGCCGTGGTGGTGATGCAGATGGTCACCTCACGCACCGTCTACTCGGTGGTGCTGGTCCTCACGATCTTCAGTTGGCCACAACTCGCTCGCATCGCGCGTTCGGCCGCGATCTCAGTCCGCAACGAGGAATACATCACGGCGTCGAAGTCGTTGGGCGCCTCCAAGTTTCGAACACTCTTCACCCATGTGATACCGAACTGTCTCGGGCCAGTCATCGTCGTCGCGACCGTGGGCCTTGGCATTTACATCGTCACCGAGGCCACTCTGTCCTACCTCGGGATCGGCTTACCCGCGAGCGAAGTCTCGTGGGGTATGGACATCGCCGACGGACAACAGCTCCTGCGCGAGGGCACCCCGATCCTGTTCTTTCCCGCGACCGCACTAGCGATCACTGTGCTCACATTCATGATGCTCGGCGACGTCCTAAGCGATGCGCTCGACCCGAAGGCGAGGACCCGCTGATGTCCGACAAGCGTACGGAGGACGTAGCGCCTCTACTTGAAATCCGGGATCTGCTAGTCGAATTCACTGTCCAGGGCAAGGCGGTACCCGCGGTGCGGGGTGCGAATCTCACCGTCTATCCCGGCCAGACGGTAGCCATCGTCGGCGAGTCGGGATCAGGCAAGTCCACTACCGCTGCGGCGGTGATGGGCCTGTTGCAAGGCACCGGAAAGGTCGCTGGCGGACAGATTCTGTTCGACGGCCAGGACCTGTCGAAAGCCACCGAAAAGGAGTTTCGAAAGATCCGCGGCGACGGCATCGGCCTGGTGCCACAGGACCCCAATACCAACCTGAACCCATTGTGGCGGGTAGGTTTTCAGGTTCGCGAGACGCTGAAAGCAAACGGTGCCGAGAAGGGCGACGCGCGCAAGAGAGCGGTCGAGCTGTTGGCCGAAGCAGGCATGCGCGACCCGGATAAGCGGGTCAACCAGTACCCGCACGAGTTCTCCGGCGGAATGAAGCAACGCGCCTTAATCGCCATTGGCCTAGCCTGCCGGCCAAAGCTGTTGATCGCCGACGAGCCGACGTCGGCGTTGGATGTCACCGTGCAGCGGCAGATCCTCGATCACCTCGACTCGCTGACCGCTGAGCTGGGCACTGCCGTCCTGCTCATCACTCACGATCTGGGGCTGGCGGCCGAACGCGCGAGCCACCTGGTGGTGATGTACAAGGGTCGTGTCGTTGAATCCGGTCCGGCACTTGAGATTATGCGTGATCCACGGCATGCCTACACCAAACGACTAGTGAACGCGGCGCCGTCTCTCGCGGTTCGGCACACCGACGCACCAAACCTCACCAAGGTGACCGAACCGCTGCCGGACGACGCAGCAGCGACTGACTCGCCCGCACAGGTTGTCGTAGCATCGCACCTTGTCAAAGACTTCCCCATCCGCGGCTCAATACCCTTTCAGAGCAGCGACTTTCGCGCCGTCGACGACGTCAGCTTCACCATGTTGCGCGGAACCACGACGGCCGTGGTCGGCGAATCAGGTTCCGGTAAATCCACTGTGGCGCAGATGGTCCTCGGACTGCTCGAACCTACCAGTGGCACAGTCGAATTCGACGGTGTCGACGTTTCCACATTAAGGGGCGCCGACGCGAAACAGTTCCGACGCCGCGTACAACCGGTATTCCAAAACCCTTACGGCTCACTGGATCCGATGTACTCGGTCTACCGAGCGGTATCCGAACCTCTTGCGGTACACAGCGTCGGAGACAAAGGCCAGCGCGTCGCACGGGTGCGCGAGCTGCTAGAGATGGTTGCGCTTCCCGCGAACACGATGCACCGCTACCCCAACGAACTGTCCGGCGGCCAACGGCAGCGCGTAGCGATCGCGCGAGCGTTGGCACTCAACCCCGAAGTCGTAGTTCTCGATGAGGCCGTTTCTGCTCTCGACGTACTGGTGCAGGCTCAAATTCTCACCCTTCTGGAGAATCTGCAGCGCGACCTCGGCCTCACCTACCTGTTCATCACACACGATCTGGCAGTGGTGAAGCAGATCGCGCACCAGACCGTGGTGATGTCACGCGGCAAGGTAGTCGACTCCGGCCCGACGGACCAGGTATACAACCAACCGAAGTCCGCCTATACGCGTGAACTTATCGACGCGATTCCAGGTAATTCTATCGAATACACAATTGGCTGATCATAAACCTGCGCGAATAAGACAGTCATGGCACAGTAGTCCCGTGAATCGCGATTCGGACAGCCCCGCTCCATCTTCTGCCCCATCGACAATCGACCGTAGGCGCTTCCTGGCCGGTGCAGCGGCGGCCACCGCAGGCGCGGCGGTAATCGCCGGCACCGGCGCGGCAACAGCCGCGGGACGCTTCCCCCTTCCTTCCCGTACGTCGGAGACGCTGCGCGTACTCGTCACCGGTGATGCGGGAACCGGCGCGGCCCCACAGTACGCCGTCACAAGTCTGGCGCGAAAGATTCACGGGCACAACCCTTTTGATATCGCAGTCGGTCTGGGTGACAACATCTATGAAAGCGGCCCGAACGGACCGGACGACGCTCAGTTCCATGCCAAATTCGAGAAGCCGAACGCAGGCCTCGACTTTCCCTGGCTCATGGCGCTCGGCAATCACGACAACACCGCGATATTCCCCGGCGACGGTGGTTGGCTACTGCGCGGCGACACCGAAGTCGCGTATCACCAACGCTCGCGACGCTGGTACATGCCGTCGCGGTTCTATTCGGTATCACTCGGTGTCGCGGAATTCTTTGTCCTCGACCTCAATCCTCTTGCCGCCTACATTCCGCCCTTCCTCTCGCCGTATTGGGAGCCGGGCGGGTCGTATATGACGCGGCAGGCACGATGGCTCGACAATGGATTGCGATCCTCGAAGGCTCCGTGGAAGTTTGTGTGCACACATCATCCGTATCTGAACAACGGCCCGCACGGACCCGCCGGCGCATACGACGGTTTGCCCGCGCCACTCAATGGTGTTGCGCTGAAAGGCTTTGTCGAGCGGCACGTCGCCGGGCGGGCACAATTCTTGATGTCCGGGCATGACCACAGTCAACAAGTTTTCGACCCAACACCGGCACTCAAAGGCACTCGCCAAATCGTCTGCGGCGCAGCGTCGAAGACTGTGCATTCACGGTCGACCAAGATGAACCGAGCGCGGTATGAGAATTACACCCACCGCGGATTCATGACGCTGGACATCACCGCTGCATCGGTAACACTCAACGCATTCGAGGTTGGTGCGTCGGAACCGAGTCGTGCTGCGTATTCGACGACGTTCCGTCGGTAAGCGTCAGTCCCTGAAAACTGCACCGTACGGCGTGGCCGGGGGCACTGTGCCCTCGGTGTCGTCGTGCGGTGCGGTTTTCAGGAATGTTGGGTGTATTCCATTGGCCGGGTTGAGCATTCGGCTTGCGGGGTCTCGATACACCGACGGGCTCGCAAGCTCGCACGACGGCACTCGACCAACGGAGGAAGGTGCGTCTCGCTTCGCACCGCCGCACTCGACCAACGGCAGGGGGTTGCGTCTCCCTCGCACCGCCGCACTCGACCAACGGAGGGAACTGCGTCCTGAAAGCTCAGACTTTGTGCCCGTCCCACTCGTGGTCGTGCATGAACGCTTCGGCAAGGCCGACTTTGTATTTGATGCACGTACGCAGGATCGCCGCGTAGGACGGCACGAGCATCAGTGCGGGGCGCTCGTCACCTTTGCGGGTAATGACGTCCTGCGCCCGACGAAACTCCTTGCCGAATCCGCGCATCGAGTTGTTCGGGAACGCTTCTTTGCGCCAGCCGTAGAGCAGCATCCCGACGCCGATCATCTTGTCGACATCGTCATCCGGCTCGATCAGTTGCACTTCGCCCTCGGCATCGACATTGGTGCCGAAGAACGCGCGATCGACGCCGTTGTGTTCGCGGAACATCATGATGCCGCTCGTCGCGCGCGGGTTGCATTCGATGCAGCGCAGGCCGGTCTCCGGGTTGTCGATGAAATCGAACCCAATCTGGCCGGTGAAGTTGGTCTCAGCGACGATCTTGGTGACCCAGTCGAAGATCCCGGGGTGTTTGACCTGTTCGAAGGTGAGACAGGATTTTCCGTCGATGGCATACCGGACCGGGTAGGTCGCGTGGGCATAGATCTTGCCCTCGTGGCAGATCGAGTAGGTGCAGTAACTCGTGCCCGACGTCCACTCCTGCGCTAGCCACTCGTTGCCCTCCTCGTAGAGCGGACTTGGCAACGGCTGACCGGGAATCACCTTGTAGATGTTCTGCGAGCCCCGCGAGTAGGACTGCTTGAGCGCGAACGGCGTCCCGAAGTCCACCGCGGCGAGCTCGGCATCATTGCTGACTGACGCGAAACGCAACGTCGGCAATTCCATTTCAGCGAGTTTCTGCTGGAAAGTGACCTTGTTGTGCAGCATGTCGAGGGTGGCGAAGTCAGTCAAAAACAACTTGACGGACGGGTCGAACAGGCCCACCATCATCGAGAGGATGTCCGTCTCCTCGTGGATGGGAATGACCAGGTCGATCCCTTCCTCGACGACAATCTGCGAGAGTTTTCGGCAGTACGCCTGTGGTTCAAACTTCGGCGGTGGCACTCGCACGAACTTCGACGTCGAGTTGGAGTAGCGGCTCACCGTGACGGCAATACTGTCTACGACGGTGACTCGATGTCCGGCGGCGGCCATCAGCCGCGACAACTCCAGTGTCAGAAACGAGCGCGCGAAGGTGATGAGGACGTGTTTTCCCGCGGAAGTATGCATCGCAGGGAGTGTAACGCCGCCTTGGAATCAGCGAAGAATCAGACTTCGACGGGAATATCCAGTTTCGCGACCTGGTTGACAATAACTACTGTTGTCCTGTGCACGGACGCGCCCACGTCGAGATTTGGGGAGGTTAAGCGCCTATGTTCGTAATCGGCGTGATCGCAGCCAGCCTGGCCGCAGTCGCGTACGGAATGTCGACGGTGCTTCGTGCCCTCGGCGCTCGGCGTACCGCGCAGGAAGCTCGTGAACAGGGCCGCACCGATCAGGTGACTGCCACCGGCGGGCCATCGGTCCAATCGACCGTTTCCACTTTCCTAGACCCCTCTTTTGTGCTCGGCACAATGATGGTTGTCGTCGGTTTCGCCGGTGGCGCGATCGCCGCGCGGTTCCTGCCGTTGTTCCTTTCGCAGACGATCGTCTCGGCCAATTTGGTCGTCACTGCCCTACTCGGCACCGTCCTACTTGGCATCGTGTTGCACGGTCGCGACTGGATCGCGATCGGAATGGTCATCGTGTCGCTATGTCTGCTGGGCGCGTCGTCATCACATTCAACTGGCGGCGGCGAGGAAATCAGCTTCCACTGGGGACTCTTTCTCGCCACCATCGCGGTATGCGCGCTCGCGCTCTGGGCCGTCTACCGTCTCGGCACTCGCGGCGCGATCGTCGGCGGTGCGGCATCGGGGCTGTTGTTCGGCGTCATCGCGATCGCGGTGCGAGTTCTCAACGGCGTTCATCCGCTCGACGTCGGGGCGCTGCTCCTGGACCCGGCGGCATGGACGATCGCCATTGCGGGCGCGGTCGGCTTCTATGTTCAAACAGTCGCCTTGCAACTTGGCGCGGTCAACGGCGTGACGGCCGTGCTGGTCGTCGGTGAGACGGCTGGACCAAGCCTGGTCGGCGTCGTTTTCCTCGGCGATACCGCCGAGCCGGGATTCGCGTGGCTTGCCGTCGTCGGCTTCATAGGTGCGTTTATCGGTGCGGTTCTGGTCGCGTGGTATGGATCGGTCGACGCCGACCACTTCGCCGAAGAGCCGCCGATGAAAGGCGGGTGGCGGCGAGGCCGCGAGGATGCCGGCGAGGGCTCGCGGCTGGCGGAGCTGTTCTCCGACACCTCATTTCGGTCGACGGCCCCCAAGGAAGCCGATATCGATCCCACTCCGAAACTGCCCGCATCCGAACCTGGCGGTTCGGGCTCCGACGACACCAGCTCACCTACCGGTGAAAACTCCGGAAAGGTTGACAGTCGTCGGCGTTCGTGACAAACGTTGACGTATGACCTCACCCGACGCGGGGGCGCTCTCCCCAGCAGCCATCGCCCGCAGCGCGTACGAAACACTCGAGCCCTATCACGTACTGGCATATTTCAACCCCGGTCTCGGTGATGCCCAACGCGATACGGGCCTGGACGCGCATGCGTTCTACGTCGGTGCTCGCGGTGGTGTCCTCGGCGAATGTTCGCCGTCGGTGGTCGCCGCAACTTTCTACAACTTTGCGCCGCAGATGATTTCGACGTCGTGGGCGGCGGCCCGCGAAGCCGGGCTCGAACGCGTCATGGCGCGTCGCGAAGAGATGCTCGATGCGCTCTACCGCGAGATCCTGGGTGATCTGATCAACGACACAGAGCTTGCCAAACTCGTCGCGTGGTACGGCGCGCAGGTCGCCGAGCTTCCGCTGAGCGGACGTCCACTCGCCGCCGCATGGGCCGCGACACCGATCCCGGATGCACCCCATCTCGCGCTGTGGCGACATTTGTCGGTACTTAGAGAGTGGCGCGGCGATCACCATATCGCGGCACTCGTCCTCTATGACCTCAATGGCATCGACGCCGCTGCCCTTCACGAAGCAGAACTGCCCGACCCGACCGTCACACGAAGGGCGTTGGGACACAAGTTCTTTCTCATCAGTCGCGGCTGGACCGAAGACGACTGGCAAGCATCGATCGACCGTCTGGTGGATCGCGGACTGGCTACGCGAACGGAAACCGAACATCGGCTAACCGATGCCGGCTTCCAGCTCTACCAGGCCGTCGAGCGCCGCACCGACGACGCTACCGGCGCGGGCTGGACCGCACCGGAGGCTGCTGAAATCATCAGCCGCACAAGACCTTATGTGAAAGCCGTGATCAATGCCGGCGTCCTGCCCGGCACTCGTAAGAAGGAAGCGCCTTCGAAGTGACCGATTCGCACGCTGACGATCTCGCGGCGATCAAAGCCACCAAGTACCGCTACTTGCGGGCGTTGGACACCAAAGACTGGGATACCTTCGCCGATACGTTGACTGTCGACGCGACCGGCAGTTATGGCGAACTCGATCTGAAGAGCCGCGACGAGATAGTCGCGTTCATGCGCAAGAATATGGGCCCGAGTCTGATCAGTGAACACCGCGTGGCCCATCCGGAGATCGAGGTGGACGGCAACATCGCCAGCGGCCGTTGGTATTTACAGGACAAGGTGATCGTCGCTGAGCTGAACTTCATGCTCGTCGGCGCGGCCTTCTACGCCGACACCTACCGCCGCACCGATGACGGCTGGCGCATCAGCTCCACCGGCTACGACCGCACCTTCGAATTGTCGATTCCCCTCGGCGAACTGCCGGGGTTCAGCCTGAAAGTCGGTCCGGCGGTTCACATCTAGGCCAGGTCGTCTTCAGGCCAGGTCTTCCAAATACAACGTCAGCATCCGTTGCACCGCCTCGGGCGGATCATTGTCACCAAGCACCAAATGCATTGCGGCGCCGTCGATCAGCGCATGCAGGCGCATCGCCTCACCCTCGACGTCACGCCGCTCGGCGACGAGTCCGTAGTCCCGCAGGCGCCCGATCACGTTGCGGCACAACTGACGCAGCCCATCGTGGGCACGCACTGCTTCTGCGCGCAGCGTCGGGCGCGTACCCGACTCGGCGATCAGTGCCATGTTGACGTGCATCTCGACTCGACGCTCGTCGTCGAAGGGCAGGACCTCCGACAGCACCGCGACCCCATGCTCGACCGGGTCGTCGATCTCGACGTGCCCGGCGATACGCGTCGCAGCCCGGTGATAGACGAGCTGCATCGAGAACAGCAGCAACTCGTCCTTGGTGGCGAAGACGTGGCGGAGCGAGCCGGCGGAAATGCCTGCCTCGGCGGCGACTTCTCGGATCGAAACACCGCCGACACCATCACGCAGGACGATGCGCCACAACGCCTCGCCGATCTGAGCACGGCGCTCATCGTGGTCAATCAGCTTTGGCACCTAGCTATGGTAGCCCAGCTGTGCTAACTTACGTTGTCGGCACAACTGTGCTATCAAATCTAGGGATGGAGGACTGCTCGTGGCCCCGACGACTTCGACCGATACATCCGCCGTCGCTGCCGCCCCACGTTCGCGCGCGCGGTATGCGAGTCTGGACGTGCTTCGCGGTATCGCGATCCTCGGCACCCTGGGCACCAACATCTGGATTTTTACCAATGCCGAAGGCCTGGTCGGCTACCTCAATGGGACCGGCCATGCGATCGGCAGTTGGGGGATTGCCGAAGACATTCTCAAGCAGCTCGTACAAGGTAAGTTCCTCGGATTGCTCACCTTGATGTTCGGCATCGGGCTCGCCATCCAGCAGATCTCGGCGCACCGTCGCGGGGGCCGCTGGCCAGGCCGCTACCCGTGGCGGGCGGGGCTGCTCTTCCTCGACGGCCTGCTCAACTACTTCTTCTTCGCCGAGTTCGATGTCCTGATGGGCTACGCGATCACCGGCCTGGTCGTCGCCTACCTGCTGTCTTGGCGGATTCGACGTCAACGTGTCGCGGCCGTCATCGCAGTGGGTGTGCACGTGGTATTGCTTACCTTGGCAGCGGTCGGGCTGTGGCTACTCGAGCGCACCGCAACTACATCCGATCCAAAACCGTTGTCGCCCAATCCTTATGCCGATGGCGGCTTCCTCGATCTGGTCGCGTTCCGGGCACAGAACTTCGTCATGTTCCGGTTCGAGATGGTGTTCATTCTGCCGATGTCGGTCGCATTGTTTCTCGTCGGCGCTGCCCTCTATCGCCGGGGCATCCTCACCCCAGACGCGGCTAGCCTCCGTCGGAAATTGATGTACCTCGGATTCGGCGTCGCGCTGCCACTCGACTTCATCGTCGGCCTCTTCGGTGGCGATGCGGGTCTCGTGCTGGGTCGCTACGGATTCGCTCCGATCGTCTCGCTCGGCATCCTGGCCGCAGTCGCCCACTTCTACGCCGACGCCCGCACGCCGGGTGCTATCGGGCAGGCCCTCGCCCCAGTCGGCCGCATGGCCCTGAGTTGCTATGTGGCACAGAACATTCTAGCCGGCGCCATCTGCTACGGCTGGGGCCTCGGACTTTCGGCGCACCTGGGGCCAGACATCGTTGTGCCCGCGACGATCGGGGTCTTCATCACGATCAGCGTGGCGATGATGGTCTTTGCTCGACTGTGGATGCGACGCTTCGATCGTGGGCCGTTGGAATGGCTATGGCATGAGTCGTATCTGACGCTGAGCCGCAGCCGATGAGGCTACTTCTGCCAGCCGACGTCTTCGACCGGGCCGACGTAAAACAATCCAGCGCCATAGTTGGCGAGGCCGTGTTTCACCGCAACCATCTGCGGTCCATTGAATAGCGGGAGATCCGAGTATTGCGCGAAAGCCTTGCGCTCCAATAGGTTGCCAGCCTTGATCTGTTCAGCCGGATCCGCTATCGCGGCGACTCGGGCAATCTCCGCATCAAGCTCAGTCGATCCGGCTCCAGCCTTATTCAGCTGGGACCCCTTACACCACACCTGGCAGAAATAGGCCATGCCGTAGGGATCGCCGGAGGAAAAGCCCATCAGAAAGACGTCAAACTCCTTGTTGATAATCACTCTTGAGAAGTCGGAGCTGGGGCGTACGACGAGATCCAGATTAATGCCGATCTGCTTGAGCATCGCCTGCAGTGCCCGAGCGACATTCGTGATCACCGGAGAATCGCCGAGTAGCGGGAGCGTCAGCTTCAGTTCCTTGCCGTCCTTGCGCCGAATCTCGCCGTCTTCCGGTCGCCACCCGGCTTCATCGAGCAGTGCCCGCGCTTTGACCTGATCGTAGGTAATGGAAGGAGTGACGTTGTCGGTGTATCCCGGCTGGAACGGGTACATCACCAGCGACCCCGGCAAGGGCTCACTATAGTTCAGCCCGGTAAATCTGATGCGCGCCAACGTCTCTCGATCGACGCCGCGTAATAGAGCCTCACGTACACGACGATCGCCGAGAATGTCCGCGTCCAAATTGACCACCATCAAGGCCTTTTGCGGCGTGGCAGACGTTCGGATATCGACCTTGGGCATCGTAAGCACCCGCGCACGACTGTCCTTTGTTGAGACGCCGATGGCGTCCAATTCGCCGTTACTGAACGCGTTGATCGAAGCCACGTCCTCCATTTGCCGAAACACGCGTCGATCTAGCTTGCCGGGTTTGCCCCACCACTTGGGATTCCGTGCGAACACGACGATGCCAGCGTGAACGTCGTAGGAGGACACGATATACGGTCCCGCGCCCCATTCATTGTGCGGCGCTTGCAGATACGCCTTGTTGAACAAGTCCGGCGTATTCACCTTCGGATGAACCAGCATATTGAATAGGCCATTCGGCCACGCCCACACGCCATTGAAACGAACTACCGCCTGACGGTCGTCGACGCCTCGGGTCACCGAAGCGATCTGGTTATAGCCGTCCGACGAGCTGACTACGTAATTCGGGTCGACGCCGCGGTTGGTCAGCCAGGTGTTGACGAACGCCCGCCAATCGATGGGAGTTCCATCGTTGTACCGCGCCTTGGGATTGATCGTGTAGGTCACCCGCGTGTTGCCATCGACCAGGTCGGTCTGCACATCGGTCAGATAGTCACGGTTGAATGAGTACTCCCCGTCCGGGGCGAAATAGGCCAACATCGGGTTGTACCAGCGCCACAGTGTCTGCGTGTAGGCGGATCCGTCGGCGTGGAAAGTATTCCACTGCGGGCTCACCTCATCGATCGCGGTTGTCAGGCTACCGCCATCACGCACATTCTCCCTCGGCTGGAAATTCATCTGCGGCTCGGTACTCGTGGTGCTGCCGCCGCCACTAAGGTCGACGCCACAACCTGCCACGAGTGCAGCACTGGTCGCCAGTGCAACGACCAGGATCAGCCACCGCGCTCTCATACCGGAGCCTCCTGTTCCGTACCACCCAAATCAGCGGCTAACTCGTGAGCCGCGAAGTGGCAGGCATACGCGTGACTTCCGTTGGCCAGCATAAGTTCTGGCGCCTCATCCCGGCACCGCGACTGCTCCGTGGGGCCGAGCTTCGCGAACAAAGGACAGCGCCCAGCAAATGAGCACCCCTCCACCGCATCTCCGTCGCCGGCTACTTCGCCCCGCAGCAGAATCGGTCGGCGTTCCCGCTGCGCCGCCGGGTCAGGTACCGGCACGGCCGACAATAGTGCTCGCGTGTACGGATGCGATGGCGTGCTGAAAACTTCTGCAGCGGTGCCGGTTTCGACGAATAGCCCACGGTACATGACCGCGATTCGATCGGCGATATGCGCGACGACAGCTAGATCGTGCGCGACCAACAGGAATGCGACGCCGGTTTCGCGTTGCAAGTCCCCGAGCAGATTCACCACCCCCGCCTGCACCGAGACGTCCAGCGCCGACAGCGGCTCGTCGAGTACGACAAGTTTCGGTCCCAGCGCCAATGCGCGCGCTATCGCGATACGCTGCCGCTGGCCACCGGAGAATGCCGTCGGAAAGCGGTCAGCGTGCGCCGCGTCAAGCCCGACCTTGGCCATCAGATCACCGACTCGACGTGACGTCTCCGCCTTGCTTATTCCCAACGCGCGCAGGGGCTCAGCAATGATGTCATAGGCGGTGAAACGCGGGTCCAATGCCTGCGCGGGGTCCTGGAAAACCATCGCCAGGCTGCGACGCAGACCGCGTCGCTCCCTTCCGGTCAGTGTCGCGGGGTCGATACCGTCGAGGCTCATCACTCCAACCGGCTGATCGAGATCAACGAGTTCGGTCAGAGTTGTCGTCTTTCCACTGCCCGACTCACCGACGATCGCAAAGGTCTCGCCCGCCCTCACCTCGAAACTCACGCCGGCCACCGCGGCCACGGTGCCCACCCGCCTTTTCAGCAGCCCCGAGGTGAGCGGAAACTCGCGTCGCAGCCCGCTGACCGCGAGGACAGGTGAGGGCAAGCCCTTGCTAACCCGTTCCGGCATAACAGTTTTGGTCGACTCGTCGCCGGACGGAAAAATCGGCCTGCCATCGATGAGCCCCTGGCCGTCGATCTCGTTCGACCGGACACATGCCGCCAAATGCCCCTCCTCCACCGGGGCCAGAGCCGGCTCGCCCGCGGTACAGGAGTCGATGGCAAGAGGGCAACGCGGCTCGAATTGGCACCGGTCCACGACGTCGATCAAGATTGGCGGCGTGCCTTCTACCGGCGTCAATGGTTCACCGCTGCCGAGGTTTTGGAGATCCACTCGCGGCATCGCCCCCAGCAGGCCGACGGTATAGGGCATACGTGGCCGCGCGAATAGGTCGTCAACTCCGGCACGCTCGACGATCCGCCCGCCATACATCACGGCGACCTCGTCCGCCGTTGTGGCGACGACGCCAAGATCGTGGGTGATCAGCACAAGTGCTGCGCCAGTTTCGATTTGGGCAGTTTTCAGAAGCGTCAGAATCTGCGCGGCAATGGTGACGTCGAGCGCGGTCGTAGGCTCGTCGGCGATGATCACTTCGGGATCGTTGGCGATGGCCATCGCGATCATCACGCGCTGACGCATACCGCCGGACAATTCGTGCGGATACGACCGGGCGCGGCGACCGGAATCGGGAATTCCGACCAGATCGAGTAGCTCCTGTGCGCGTTGCCACGCCGCGGATTTGGATATCGACTGATGAATCCGTACGGCCTCTACCAACTGCGCGCCGACCGTATACACCGGAGTCAGTGACGACAGCGGATCTTGGAAAATCATCGAAATCCGTTGTCCGCGAATACGAGACAAATCCTTGTCGCTACGTCCTAGAAGCTCTTCACCAGCCAACCGGACCGATCCTGACACCTGCGCGGCATCGGGCAATAATCCCATCACCGACATCGCGGTTACCGATTTCCCCGATCCGGATTCGCCGACGATTGCCAGGGTTCGGCCGGCCTCCACGTCAAGAGAGACTCCTCGCACCGCCTGGACTGCTCCGGCTTCACTGTCGAAGTCGACGCGTAGGTCACTGATAGTCAGCACGGGGGTCATACCTGGCCCTCCGTCTCGGTCCGGTCGGTTCGTCGCCGGCGCGGTCGCCGAGCGGCGTTGGGGTCCAACGCATCTCGTAGTCCGTCGGCCAGCAATGTCATCGAGACCGTCAGTAAGGTCAATACCCCGGCCGGAAAGTAGAACAGCCACGGCGATGCCGCCAGTGCTCCAGCGCCCGACTGCAGCAGCGCGCCAAGAGTGACGTCGGGGATCTTGACGCCCAGCCCCAAGAAGGAAAGTCCAGTCTCGGCAAGCACTGTTGCGACCACACCTAACGCGAAGTTGATCACCAAAAGCGAGCCGAGATTCGGGATGATGTGGCGGATCACGATAACCCACGGCGACTCACCCAGATATCTTGCGGCAGTGACGTAATCCCGACTACGGATCGACTCGGCCAACGAGAATATGACGCGCGCCAGCATCATCCAGCCGGTCAGGGTGAGCACCACGATAAGCCAGCGCCAGTCGCCGCCGGTTTTGTTCGAGATCAGGGCGAGGATCAGAAAGGTCGGCACCACAAGCAGTAGATAGCAGGTGCCCAGTACGACTCGCTGCACCCAGCCGCCGAAGTATGCAGCCAGGCAACCGATTACGGCGGCCAACGTGGTGGTTCCCAACGCGACGGACAGTCCGATGATCAACGATCGACCGAGCCCATGCACCACTTGCGCGTACAGGTCGTTCCCGGCGTCATTGGTGCCGAACCAATGGCCGCTCCCAGGCGGAAAGCCGATCGCGAGAAAGTCGGTGTCGGTGTAGCTGTATTGGGTGAATAGCCCGCCGAAAAGAGCGAAGAGCATCAGCAGGGCGAATACGACCAAACCCAGTAGGGCAGAACGATTACGTGCGAAGCGGCGGGCGAACAGCCGCAGCCGCCCCGACGGACGCGTCGCCACCGGTGTTAGGTCAAGTGCCGACATTACGACAGACCTCCTTTGGATATGCGAACGCGCGGATCGAGATACACCACGACGACATCGGCCAGAATCGCTCCGACCGCGGTCGCGACCGCCCCGAAGGCGGCCACCGCCACCGCCCCGTAGACGTCGTTGTTACCGATCGACGTGACGAAGTAACGCCCCATCCCCTCCCAGCCGAAAATCGTCTCGGTGATGACCGCGCCGGTAAAGACCGCGGGCACCGCGAACGCGACACCGACGGCCACCGGAATGATCGCGGTGCGCAACGCGTGACGCCGCACGGCTTTGCCCCGAGTGAGTCCCTTGGCGCGAGCAGTCCGGACAAAGTCGGCATTAATGTTGTCCAACAACAATGTTCGCTGCAAGAAATGCAGTGACGCGTACTGCACGACAACGAGCGTGATCGTCGGCAACACGAGGTGAGCGATGCGATCACGCAACGTCGGCCAGAAGCCATGCACATCGATACTCGACGAGCCCGAGACGTAGAAAATCGTGTCGCCGGCTTGTTGGTTGATCGCGATGCCGATCAGCACGACGGCCAGGCCGGCAACGGCAACCGGCACATTGATCATCACGATGGAGACGAATTGCCATGCGCGGTCTGCCAATTTGTACTGCCGCAATGCGGTGTAGACGCCCAGCGCGATACCCAAGACCGTCGCGATCACGGTCGCACCGGCAACTAGCTGCACCGATGACCAGATTCGGAATGACACCTGGTCGTTCACGCTGACGCCAACCGGCGTCGAACCCCAATCCCAATGGAAAAGTATGCCCGACAACCAGTTCCACCATCTTTCGAAGAGCGGCGTCTTGTCGTTGAGATTGTAGGAACTGAGCGTCGTGTCGACGACTTGCTCGGGAAGCGGTGGGCGGCGGGCCGCATAGTTGGAGCGTGGGTCGAGGAACGCCGTCGCCAAGAAGAACGCGAGATTGGTCGCGATGAAGACGAGCACCGCCCACGACGCCACGCGTTTGGCGACATATGCGATCACGGCGGGCTCCTGCGGGTGTGACGAATTGACCCGACCCCTCGACAGACGGTCGTGGGCTGGCGCACCCGCCGTGAGATCTTGCCGAGACAATAGCAGCGGGCGCCCGCCACCGTGTGGTGACAGGCGCCCGGCCGCGAAAGTCAGTTAGGTCAACTCAACGCTTTGGCCTTCAACGCGTCGAACTCCTCCTGATTAATCGCTCCAGAGTCGAGCAAACCCTTTGCTTCTGCTATCTGTTGCGACGGGCTGGTGCCCGCTACCGACTGGATATAGGCGTCAGACTGCTTCTTCGCATCGTCGAACGCCGCCCGCTGCCGTTCGGCCATTCCTTTGCCCTTGGCGAGCAGGTACACGATGGCCGTCAGATACGGGAAGATGATGAGGAAGACGACCCACACCGCCTTGGCCCAGCCCGAGGAAGCCTTGTCGCGGAAGAGATCTCCGATGATGTGCCAGAGCACGATCAGGTAGGCGACGAACGCGAAAATAACGATCGTGTACCAGATGAAGTCCCAGAACGAATCCCACATAGTTCATGCTCCTTAGCTCGACTCGGCACGACGCCGCATCGTCACCGCCAATGCTCGCATGGCCGACGAGCGCTGTCCTCACCCGATTCGGACGATTTGCCGCTCTACCGGCGAGCCAGAATCACGGCGAAATCATCATGGGAATCGGTCCATACCGCCTCTTGCGAAAATCCGGCAGAGCGTAATTCCGCGCCAAGCGACTCGATGTCGAATTTCGTACTGATCTCGGTCAGTATCTCGGTACCGGCCGGGAGCCGCCAACTGCGGTCGAGCGCAGCGAAATACACCTCGATATCGCGCCGCGCCCGCAACCACATCTCGATACGGTGCTCAGCCGGATTCCACCGCGCCAGATGCGCGAAATCGTCTGGGTAGAGCCCAGTGGCATCCAGCGCGGTTCGCAGAACTTCGATGATATTTCGGTTGAAATCCGCGGTAACCCCGGCCTTGTCGTCATACGCGGCGACCAGACGCCCGGTGTCCTTAATGAGATCGGCGCCGAGCAGAAAGAAATCTCCCGGCACCAATCCGTCGGCGATACGTCCGAAGAATTCGGCTCGCCCGGCGGTATCGAAGTTGCCGATCGTCCCGCCCAGGAATATCGCGAGACGGGGCCCGTCCGCCGGCGGCAAGTCGAGCGGTTCGGTGAAATCCGCTAGCAGCGGTTCAACGCTGACAGTCGGATAGTCCAGTGAGAGGTCGTGGCTCGACTGCGTTAAGACCTCGGGACTGACGTCGATCGGCACATAGCGCAGCGAACGGGACTGGCTCGCGGCACGATGGGCGAACGCGGTCAGCAGTAGTCGCGATTTTGTCGATGTGCCAGAACCGAATTCGGCGACCATAGCAGCTTCGGTTCGTCGCGCGATGTCGACGCTGTGCGCGGCGAGAATCTCGGTCTCACGTCGGGTCGGGTAGTACTCGGGCAAGCGGGTGATCTCGTCGAAGAGTTTGCTGCCGCGTTCGTCGTAGAGCCATTTGGTGCCAACGGTCGGCGGATTGTTCCACAGTGTCGCGGCGTCGGCGGCTAGCCCCGCGTCGATTGTCGTCATCGCGCCAACCGCACGCCGCTGAACGCCCAGCGGGAGGCCGCCGGGAAGAAATTTCGGTAAGTGATGCGTTCATGCCCGCGCGGTGTCACCGCACCCGCACCACGCAGAACATGCTGGTCGGACATGAACTTTCCGTTGTACTCACCAACCGCGCCATTGGCCGGGGTGAAACCCGGATACGGCAGATACGCACTCGCCGTCCACTCCCACACATCGCCGACCATGGCATGGGCCGCGCGACTCGGGTGGCACCGTGCCGGATCGAGTAACTCGCCACGTAGCGGCTCCAGATCCCGTGCCGCGACTTCCCATTCGAATTCGGTGGGCAATCGCGCACCGGCCCAACGCGCGTACGCATCTGCTTCGTAGAACGAAATGTGGACTACCGCTTCGTCTAGCACGATCGGACGACGACCGGACAGCGTGAATGTCGTCGACGACGCGGGGTCGTCGGGGTTCAGGTCCCAGTATTCCGGTGCGTGCCAGCCTAATTCGTTGACGGCCGCCCAACCGTCGGAGAGCCACAAGTCCGGGCGTCGATATCCGTCATCGACGATGAACTCCAGCCAATCCTCATTGGTGACCGCACGCGAAGCGATCTCGCCACCCGGCAAGTAGACCGTATGGCGCGGCCCCTCGTTGTCATACGCGAAACCGTCACCGTCCGAACCAATCTCGGTCAGCCCTTGCTCGATTGCCCGCCAATGAATTTTTTCCGAGGATGACCGCGCCGCCGCACGCGATTCGATCGGCCGGTCGACGTAGGCCCGCGCGAACGCTTGTCGCGATAGCAGATGCTTGAAGTCCATGAGCAACAACTCCTGGTGTTGTTGCTCATGGTTACAGCCCAATTCGACTAGCGCGCAAGCAGATTCGTCAAGCTCACCCCGGAGTAATAGATCCGCCAGTGCCGCATCGACATGCTCACGGTAGCGAGTGATCTCCACCACGCCCGGTCGTGTGACGAGCCCGCGATCTGGCCGGGGATGCCGTGGCCCGACTGCCTCGTAGTAGCTGTTGAATAGGTAGCGGAAGGTTTCGTCGTAGACCGAGTACCCGGGTTGCCTCCGCAAGACGAACTCTTCGAAGAACCAAGTGACGTGTGCCCGATGCCATTTCACCGGACTGGCCGCGGTCATCGACTGCGGTGTTTGATCTTCGGCGGATAGGTTCGCGGTCAACTCGTCGGTCAACGAACGCACCGAGGTGAACGTGTCGAGAAGGGATTGCGGCGGTGCAACGGTGCTCATAGGACTCCCAGCATTGTCGGCCCGGATCGACGCCAAAATCCACCGTATGCGCTTATCCGCTCGCCGACAACCGATTACGAGTTGCTGCCACCAAACGACAACGCCAACGGCCTCAACGCGGTCGCGAACCGCTCCGGCGGATATTCCTCGGGCTGGGTGAGCGTCATCCGTGCGGCCCATTCCAACATCCCGACCAACATTTCGGCCGTGAGCATCGCATCGGCGTCGGGAAGGTGGGCGGCAACCGACTGGGCAAAGGTATCGACGATACGGAACCGGACGGCGTCGCGAGCTGCGTGGAACTCGACTGGCATCCCCGGTACCTGCATGACGATGCAGAACCAGCGGGCAGGTGCGGCACGAACGGATTGCAGGAATTGTGTCACCAAGTCGGCGAAGCCGGTACTCAATGCCACGGTAAGATCGGTATTGTCCCGCCCAGGGCTCAGTTCGGCGACCTGATGCGCCGCTGCCGCGCTCTCCCGCTCCAGCAATGCGGCCAGCAACTCCTCGCGATCAGCGAAGATGCCGTAGACAACCGGGCGAGTGACGCCCGCCTGAAGTGCAACACTGCCCATCGTCGCAGCACTGTGTCCCCGCGTCACCACGATCTCCAACGCGGCGTCGAGGAGCTGGTCCCGGCGCTCGGCTTCTGGCATCCGCGCTGCGTATGGTCGCCTGCTTCCAGGTTTTACAGCCATCGCCGAATCCCCTCCCAAACCGATCTCTTGACTGTCACGAGTCAAAGCTACATGATTGTAGTAATTTCCTACAAATATGTAGCAAGAGTCCCAGAAAGGGCATCCCCATGAACGCATCGGCTCCGTCAGCTCATGTCCGGCCGCCGCTTCGCGCCAATAACTACGGCTTCTTTGGTCCCGACTCACCGTCGTGGAAGGTGTGGGCAGCACCGACGGCCTTGATCGGCTTCCAGCGGTCGGTGGTCTTGGAACATTTCGATCCGTTTTTGGCTGCCGCAGTTGCCAATTCACAAGGCATCTATCGCAAGCCGGCCGCCCGGCTGGACCACACTCTCGCCTACTTCCTGACGGTTGCGGTCGGCGACGGCGAGCGCGCAATGCTGGAATCCGAGCATCTGATGGGTATTCACGCGGCGATGACCGGCATCGAGCCGATCACCGGAAAACGATTTGCGGCCAACAACCCCGCATCGCAATTGTGGATTCACGTCACTGGCTGGCATTCGGTGCTCAAATGCTACGAGATGTTCGGCCCTGGCCCATTAAGTCCCGAGGAGGAGGCACAGTACTGGCGGGAATGCGTCATCGCCGCCGAGTTGCAGACCTGCAAACCGTCGGATGTACCAACCAGCCGCGACGAGGTTCGCGAGTACTACGCCCAGGTGCGTCCGCAGTTGTGCACCTCCGAAGTAGCCCGGCGCGGGATGCGTTACCTGCTGCGCACCGACTATCCGACCGCAGGCGCTAAGTTCTGGCTGGGCAGTCGCCTAATGGCCCCCGTCACCATCGCGACGCTACCGCAGTGGATGCGCACGTTAGGCGGGTTCAACCAGCCAGGCTTCATGGATCGAGCCGCCATTGTCGCCGCGAAAACTACCGTGATAGCGGCCCGCGAACCCCGGGTGAGAGAACTCGCAATCAGCACGATCGCCCCCCTGACCGCGAAAACATTGCGCGAGCACCGTCGCAGTGCACCACCGGCCGATCCGCGCGTCGTGACACCGGCCGAAATTCGCGACGCTAGAGCCGGAGCGTCAACCGCTAGTTGACGAAGTTCATGCGTCAACCTATGGTTGACGCATGACCGAAAAGAAGAACCTCACCAACGTCCGTCTCGGCGACCTCATCGACTCGATCCGCAAAATTCACGACGATCCGCTCGAACAACTATCCGACGCCGTGACCGCGGGCGAACACCTCGGCGAGGTCGCCGACGCACTGATCGGACACTTCGTCGATCAGGCGCGCCGCGCCGGCGCATCCTGGACCGCGATCGGCACCAGCATGGGAGTCAGTAAACAGGCCGCGCAGAAGCGGTTTGTCGGACAAACGCCGAGCGCACCCGACGACACCGCCTCAAATCCGTTCGCGCGCTTCACTCCTCGCGCTCGCAACGCAGTGGTGACCGCGCATAATCTAGCGGTTCGCGAATCGGCCGAATACGCCACACCGGCCCACCTGGCTCGCGGGGTTTTGGCCGAGGAGAAGTCGCTCGGCGTGCTCACACTCATCGCGCTCGGCGTCGATGTAGACACTGTGGCACAACAGCTTTCATCAGACGACGGCGGTCGGGACGCGGATGCGTCGACCGTCGTGCCCTATGACGACGCCGCCAAGAAAGTACTGGAAGACACGGTGCAACACGCGTTGCGACTTGGCCATAACTACGTCGGCACCGAGCACCTATTGATCGCGCTGTTCAGTGACCCGCAGATAGGAAAGATTTTGGAATCAGCAGGCCCACAAGCTGATTCCTTCGAGAAGGCAATACTCGACCAGCTACACGAGTTGAGCTGAGCCGACTACTCATCCCCTTCGTCGACATAGTGGACCGCGGCTTCCTCCGCAGAGGCCGCGGCCCCGTCGATTCCGACGTCGGAAGCGAGAAGTTCAGATTCGGTATCCTCGCCAGTGCCCTCGTCCGGTGCGACGAGTCGACCGGCACGCGCACCTGAGGCACCTTCAAGCGGCTCGACCGCGTCGAATTCGGTGACGTCGGGTTGTTCTTCGGCTAGTCGCTGATCGAGATTCTCCGGGCCGTCGAGCCGACCGTTGCGCGCCGCCCACGGTTCACGTTCGGGCGGCGAGTACCCCTCGTCGAGGACATCGTCGATGCCGTCGTCTACCAGGGTGTCTTCGGGCTGCAATTGATCATCGTCGTCGATGTCGTAGTCGGTGCCACCAATATCGTCGCTCATATAGCCAAGTCTGCCACGCAATCGGCCAGCATGACCGGTTGCGCGGAACCTCCTGCGAAACGCCGCTGGCCAGGTCAGAATGACACCATGATCGAAGAGATGCAGACCGACGCCGAGGAGTTCGAAGCCCACGGCGAATATGTGCACGCTCTTGCCGAATATTCGGTACTCCGGGAGATCCGCGGCCGGCGCGAAGGTCCGTACTCGCCGATGTACCTGGCCAATCTGCATTCCTGCGTGCGCTGTATGTACCACCTCGAGCTGTGGTCGGACAGCATGCCGCTCTGTAAAGAGCTGCACGGCAAGTACATTCGCACACATGGCCGAGCGCAAAGAGACACCGTCGACGTCGCGAAGCGGTGGGCGTGGGCCATGCTTCACATCGGCCAGCTACCACCCGCGCTGACGCTGTATCTGTCGACCGCGGATGCGTTGTGGGACAACGATCCCACCGCTGCCCGCAGACTCCTCGGCGCGGTCGCGGCCCATCGCGCCGACGTTAATCCGGCACCGCTGATCGACGCGGCCTCGCTCGCGCATTCACTCGATGTGGTGACGGCACTCAACGACCTCATTGGGTCGGTAGCCGCGGACGCGACATCGGCAAAAGCGGCGCTGACGGTGGACGGCCTAGCTTTGTAGCGGCGACCCGGCCGTTCCGCTCCCGTCGAGACCGGCCACGTCAACCTTCTTGGGAAGCGTGAAAAGGCTCGCGATACTCACGGCAATCAGCAGAATCGCACCTACCCATAGGAATGTTGCCAACGCGAGGCCTGGCATCGCAATCATCACCACGCCGGCGACTATCGAAATGATGCCGGACACCACCAGCAGCCACGTGGGCGAGTGTTTCGCACCGCTGCCGATCGCGAAAAGTTCCCCGATACCCTGCATCAGCCATCCGACGCCGATGAATATGGCGAGCAGGTAGAGCGATTCGGCGGGATGGAACAGCGCCACAATGCCAAGCACAAGGATGGCAATACCGAAGACACCCAACAGGATTCGCCATCCGGTAGACAAGAATGACGCCACCGCCGCCTGATAGATCCGCAGTAGTCCGGTTGCGATCAACGAGAGCCCGAACAGCGTCGCCGCAACGATGAGAGTTGCCTTGGGCCACACCAGAATCGCCACACCCAACGCGATTCCCAGCACAGCGGTCACGATGATCGTGGTACGAACCATATTGATCAACTCGCCCGGGTACTGTCTGACGTTGATTGCAAATGTCATAGGGGACAGCATAATCCCGCAGTCTTCTGCCCGCCCCGTCTACGACCAGTTTGCTATGACGATGCGATGATGGCGGAATGGCTCCCACCGCTTTCTTCGAACCGTCCGACGACGGCCGGTTATATCCGACGAGGTATTCCCACAGTTTGTGGGCGCCGAATACTCTGCACGGTCCGGCGGTATGCGGTGTCGCGGCCCGCCGGGCAGAGGCGGAATTCGGCCGCAATGGATTTCGTCCGGCGCGCTTCACCATTGACCTGTTCAAAGCCGCCCGCACGGACCCGACCGATACCGTCGGGCGGGTGGTCCGCGACGGTGGGCGGATCCGCGTGGTCGAAGTCGACGTAGTGCAGTATCGCGCCGACTCCCCCGAGCCGGTAACAGTCGGACGGTCGACCACGGTATTCGTGCGCGAGTCGACCAATCCGCCGGGCGAACGTTGGGAGCGACCCGCCGAGTATCCAACTGGGCCAGAAGTACCCGCTGACGACCTCCTCAGCTACTTCAGCAGAGCCGACGACGCCGATCCGGTGTGGTCGCATGACATGTCGCCGATGCAGGCGCCGGTCCGCAAACGACTGTGGACAGCTGGTGTTCCCATTGTCACGAACGAACCACTCACTCCATTCGTGCGTACGGTGATCGCGGCGGAATCAACCAGCCTGGTTGGAAACTGGGGCAGCGGCGGCATCGGGTTCATAAACTGCGACCTCACCGTCGTACTCGCCCGCCTGCCACATGATGGCCGGGTCATCGTGGAAACCGATTCGCATGTCGAGTTCGATGGTATTTCCACAAGTACGGCAAGCCTTTACGACGCTAGCGGGCAGTTCGCGACCGGCGCTGTTGTCGGCGTCAATAATGCGGCAGCGGAAATAGATTTCACCGTTGTGGATACCCGTGAAAGATATGCCGAAGGATAGTTTCAACGGCGGGTAAGGCCTCTACCGGAACTTGGTCACGACAATGTGTAGACCGAGACCATTCCTTGATAAGGTCCCTCGCATGGTCTCACGATTCGCCAGACTAAGGACAGCTGCCACGATCGCCACGATCAGTGCCGCGATGATGCTCGGAATGGCTTCCGCGCCATCCGCATCGGCAGCGCCGGGTGCCGCGGGTAAGGGGACGATCGTCGCGCGCCTCACCGGTCCGGGCGCGATCAACGACACCATCGGCAAGTACAACGTCTTCGGCACCGACCTTGGCGTGCTGTGGGACAACGGCCACGGCGAGATCATGGCGGCCTTCGGCGATACCCAGTCGATCAACGGTTGGTCGTGGCTGTACGGCGAAATGTTCTACTGGCGCTCCAACGTGCTGCTCAAGAGTCGCGACCACAACCTCGCGAACGGCATGACCTTTTCCGGTCACGTAGGACGGCCAGGTCACGCGAAGCGTCTACTCAAGCCAACCGCACGAGAAATCACCATCATCCCGACGGCCGGCGTCGCCGCCAACGGCAAGCAGTACATGTCGATCATGGCTGTTAACCACTGGGGCAATCCGGGTACCTGGAAGACCCGCTTCTCGGGCCTGGCGGTCTCGAGTAATAACGGTCGTGACTGGAAGGCTGTCAACGCTTTTCGGCCCAACGGTGGGGGTAACCGAAAATTCCAGATGAGCGCCTTCATGAAAGAGGGCGGTTATGTCTACATCTACGGCACCCCACCCGGCCGGGCCGGCGCCGTGTACCTGGCGCGCGTCCCCGAAGCCAAGATCGAGAACCTCGGCGCCTACGAATACTTCTCGTGGGGTAAATGGGTAAAGGGCAACACCGGTGCCGCGACTCCGGTGATGTCGGCGCCGACCGGCGAACTCTCGGTGGCCTACAACAAGTATCTGGGCAAGTACATCTCGCTGGCCACGCGGAACGGCGTCGTGCTGCGAACCGCGGATCGCCCGGAAGGACCCTGGACCAGCGGTCAAACCGTTGTGCCAGAGAATGATCCGTACTCCGGCTACGCGCCCTATATCCACCCCTGGTCACTAAGTAGCCCGACGTTGTACTTCACCTACTCGATCTCGCTGGGCTACCAGGTGTACCTGATGCGGCTGTCGCTGCGAAAGTAGTTGCCGACCAACACTTTTGACGAAGGGGCCCGCCTGATCGGCGGGCCCCTTCATTTTCTCCCGTCTGAGTTTGTGCCCGTTCGAGTTGCTATCCGTTCGAGCCCTACTGTCCGAGCAAAGCGGTCATCTGCTTTATCTCTGCCTGCTGCGCGACCTTGATCGCCGACGCCAGTTTTCGGGTATCGGGATCGGTTCCGTCGGTGAGCACGGCATTAGCCATCGTCACCGCGCCTTCGTGGTGACGCACCATCATCTGCAGCCAGAGTCGATCGAAGGCCGTGTCTCGTGCCGAGGTCAGTTGGGCCATCTCATCCTCGGATATCATTCCGGTCATTCGGTGCCCACCGTGTTCGGCCAGTTCGGTGGGTTGGCCCCACGCACGCAGTCGGGCGGTCATCTGATCGATCTCGGGTTGCTGCGCGGCCTTGATCGCCGACGCCAGTCGTCGGACTTTCTCATTGCTCGTTCTCGTGGCCACCAGCGCGGCCATCGTTACGGCCTGCGCGTGATGGGGGATCATCATCTGGTTGAACATCACATCCGCCGAATTATGTTGTGCGACTGACGAGGCCGGCAGCGATGTCGACGTAACCGACATCGGCGCCGAGGAATGGTCGGTATGAGTCGAATCCGTATCGGTGCCGCAGCCGGCGACCAGAATTGCCGCGCCACCGATTATGAGGGCAGCACGAATTGAATTGCGTTTGAAAGACATTGGTTTCCTTAAGCCAAAGGGGTGATTTTCTCGAATCGACGAAGCCGGTCGAACGAACGCCTAATTAGATCGACGCGTCCACCGGTGCGTCGATCAGCGCAATAACACCCCAAGGCTCAGGTGCGTCGCGATAGCCCAGGGCGGTGGCCGCCCAAGCACGACACGACGCGGAATCACCAAGCGTATGAATAGATCTCGCGGCCCGAAGACGGTCAGAACCAGGATCGCCAAGACTATGATCGCGGTAGCACCGGGCAGGACGAAGGTGCACGAGCCAGGCATGACGCAATCAGATGGCGCACTGGCCTTTTCGACAGTGCGGGCGTCGGCCACCGAAGTCATCGAGGCGCCATGATGGACGTCCATTGTGACGACGTCGGGCATCGCCGACTCCGCGTGGTGCATCGGCATGGCGCCGGCGCAGTGGCTGCCAAATGCCGAATGCATCAGGAATACCGCCCCCGCCGTCGCCAACAACAGCAGCAGCCGCGGCATCTGCGATCGCTGACGACGAAACCTCACGCCACAAGGGTAAGCGACATTAGGCTGGTGACACCGATCACACTCGCGGCAGGAGGCCAACGTGCCCAACCGGTATCTCAACTACGCGGGCCACAAATACTTCCTCAACAAGGAGGGAGAGGCCCGGCTCAACCGCACGCTGAACTCCGTCTACGGCGATCAAGCACAACGCCACCAGTGGCTGACGCTATATCCGGACACTTCGACACCATGCAGTCTGCTGATCGCTCAAGGAGTACCGATCAGTATCGAGACGGAATTATGCATCGACGATTGAGACCGCTTTAAGGTTGACGTATGCGCATTGGAGCACACCTTCGTGAAGACGCCAATCCCGTTGCAACGGCCGAGGAGCTGGGGATCGACATCTATCAGATGTTCGTCACCGACCCGCAGAGTTGGAAGAAGCCAGAATCCCATCCACACGCCGATGAGATTCGTAACTCGCCGATCGACGTCGTCGTGCATTCTAGCTATCAGATCAACGTCGCAAGCTTGAACAACCGGCTCCGCATGCCGTCGCGAAAAGCGGTCGAACAACAAGCGGCGGCCGCGGCTGAACTCGGCGCAATCGGGCTGGTGGTACACGGCGGACATCTGCGCGACGGCGAAGACTCGGCGAAAGGATTCGAGAACTGGGCCAAGCTCTTCGAACGCCAGGCCGACAAAGGCGGCTTCGGCGTTCCGATTTTGATCGAGAACACCGCGGGGGGCGATCATGCGATGGCGCGGACACTCGAATCAATCGAGCGACTCTGGGACGCGGTCGGCCACTTCGACGGCGTCGGCTTCTGCCTCGATACCTGCCATGCGTGGGCCGGCGGCGAAGATCTGGTCGGGCTGGTCGAGCGGGTGCGCGGCATAACCGGGCGCATCGACCTTATCCATCTAAACAATTCGCGCGACGAGTTCGATTCCGGACGTGACCGGCACGCGAATCTGGCATCGGGGCATATCGATCCCGACGTGCTCGTCGAGGTGGTTCGCAGCGCGCAGTCACCGGTCGTGCTGGAAACTCCCGCCGAAGGCGTCGCCGACGACCTGGCCTATCTGCGCGAAGTTCTCCCGGAGTGACTCACGCCACCTAGCGGTGTCAGCTTGTGCAGATCACAGCAGTACCGAGTTGTCTGATCTTTTCCGTGGGAGTATTCTGACCTTATTACTGGCGAGTAACATAGCTCGCCTGGGACTCAGCCCGCGAGTAAAGGAAAGCCAGATATGGGCCATTACAAGAGCAACGTACGCGATCTACAGTTCAACCTCTTCGAACTGTTCAACCTGGACAAGGTGCTCGAGACCGGCGAGTTCGGCGACTTGGACCATGACACCGCGCAAGAAATGCTGCGCGAGGTCAAGGCGCTCAGTGAAGGCCCGATCGCCGAGCCATTCGCGGAGATCGATCGCAATCCGCCGGTCTTCGACCCGGAAACCCACTCGGTCTCGATCGGCGAAGGTTTCAAGAAGGCAGTCGCGACCCTCGGGGAATCCGGATGGGCCATGACCGGTCTCCACGAGGAATTGGGTGGCATTCCGGTTCCGTCGACTCTCAAATGGGCCATCGGCGAGTTGTTGCTCGGCGCGCAACCCGCGGCCTTCATGTACATGGCCGGACCGTCGTTCGCGCAGGTCTTCTACAACAACGGCACTGACGAGCAGAAGAAATGGGCCCAGATCATCGCCGAGCGCGGCTGGGGCGCGACCATGGTCCTAACCGAGCCCGACGCCGGATCCGACGTCGGCGCCGGCCGCACCAAGGCCACCCAGCAGGAAGACGGCACCTGGCATATCGAGGGCGTGAAGCGGTTCATCACCTCGGCCGACGCCGACGACATGTTCGAGAACACCTTCCACCTCGTCCTGGCTCGTCCGGAGGGTGCCGGACCGGGCACCAAGGGCCTATCGCTGTTCTATGTGCCCAAGACGCACTTCGACTTCGAAACCCAGGAATTCGGCGAGCGCAACGGCGTCTTCGTCACCAATGTCGAGCACAAGATGGGCCTCAAGGCCTCGACCACGTGTGAGCTGTCTTTCGGTCTGCACGGCACTCCGGCCAAGGGCTGGCTCGTGGGTGAGATCCACAACGGTATTGCGCAGATGTTCGACGTCATCGAGCACGCACGCATGATGGTCGGCACCAAGGCCATCTCGACGCTGTCGACCGGTTACCTCAACGCACTCGAGTACGCCAAGGAGCGCGTCCAGGGTGCCGACCTCACTCAGATGACCGACAAGACCGCCCCGCGCGTCACCATCACCCATCATCCCGATGTGCGTCGCTCGTTGATGACCCAGAAGGCATACGCCGAGGGCCTGCGCGCGGTCTATCTCTACACCGCATCGCATCAGGACGCCGCCGCGGCCAAGATCGTCTCCGGCGCCGACGCCGACCTCGCGTTCAAGATCAACGACCTGCTGCTCCCGATCGTCAAGGGTGTCGGCTCCGAGCGTGCCTACGAAAAGCTCACCGAGTCGCTGCAGACTCTCGGTGGTTCGGGCTTCCTGCAGGATTACCCGATCGAGCAATACATCCGCGACTCCAAGATCGACTCGCTGTACGAGGGCACCACTGCCATTCAGGCGCAGGACTTCTTCTTCCGCAAGATCATTCGCGACAAGGGCCAGGCTCTGGCCCACGTCGCCGGCGAGATCTCGACCTTCATCGAATCCGACGCGGTCGACGGTCGCCTCAAGGGCGAGCGCGCGCTGCTGAAGACGGCACTCGAGGATGTCCAGGGAATGGCAGCGACGCTGACCGGCTTCCTGATGGGCGCCCAGGAGAACCCGAAGGAACTGTACAAAGTCGGACTCGGTTCGGTGCGCTTCCTGCTCGCCGTCGGCGATCTGCTCATCGGCTGGTTGCTGCTGCGTCAGGCCGAGATCGCGCTGGCCGCGCTCGACGGTGGCGCATCGGGCGACGACAAGGCCTTCTACGAAGGCAAGGTCGCGGTCGCGAGCTTCTTCGCGAAGAATATGCTGCCGCTGCTGACCTCTACCCGCGGCATCGTCGAGAACATCGACAATGACGTGATGGAGCTTGACGAAGCGGCATTCTGATCTGAATCCGCTTCAAAAGCTAAGAGCCACTTCGCGATTCGCGAGGTGGCTCTTTGCTTTTGGGGTATGCGGTTTCGGGCACAGCGGTTGAGGTGCTCGGCGTCGGTCAGCTGCCAGGGATTCGGCTGCTCAGCAACTCGACTCCGCCGTCGAATGTATCAGCGAATCGCCCAATCTCGTTTGACCCAATCCCGTTGTCCGCGGCGATATCTCGCCATGTCGCAACAGCGTCGGCAATATCGGCGACAAAAGAATCCCGCTGGTCTGAGGCGTCGAATAGTGGCGCGTACTCACACAAGTACTTAAACTCCTCCGCCGGCCCGCTGCCGCCAGCAACAGAAGTCATTCGCTGCCCAGGCGCAGGATTCGGATTGACGTCGAACAGTGGCGATAGCTGCCATCCTGTTGTCCCCCAAAGGAATCCATGGTTCCGCAGATGATCGTCGGTGTTGTGGATAGCAATCGAGAACGCGATCCGACGCCACAACTCACGAAGGTCGGTTGCAGCATTCACCACCATTTCCGGCATCGTCTCGGCCAGTTCCAGGTAATCGTGTCGTGACCCATCGGATGCCCGTAGTAATGTCATCGCGCTGATATACCCCACCCTTCGGTCGCCTTCCCGATCAAACCGTTTGACCAGCAAAACCGCCGAACCATCGACATCGATGAGCCGAGAATCTGGCGCGTTCAACCCCGCGCGCTTCGCGAGATCCAGCGCCACCTTCTCCCATCTGATCACCTCCCACTCATCCCCGGGGTGCGGAAATTTCGCGATGAAGAGCTGGCTTCCGTCAACGACTGCAGCTTTGGGGCGCGCGCCGCCCAATGATCCTGTCCCCGCGCCAAGCAAAGTCTTGACTGCCGCCAATTCATCCGGCCCGTGCCGCGCGACTACGTCGGCGGCACGCAACAACTCTGGCAGTCGAATCAACTTCGGGATGTCGACTGAATCGCCGCGGAAGGGGCCACTGACGTCTGTCTTGAAACGTAGCGCCCCCTGACGCGTCGCGTCGCTCACCCCGAGCAGAAAAGCCCGCTCATCGAGTTGCGGCAATGGGCCACCCACAGCTGCGGCTTCGGCTCGTAACTTTGCCGCGATTAGATTCCTCCCCCAGCGATCGGGGGCCGAGTCCGCGAAAGCGCCCGGGAGTTCGCCGTCGACCGGCCACGTCCCCGCACTGAGGTCCAACGTGGGGTCCAACGAGTAAGCGTCAGCCCGACGTACGTAGCCCGGGTTGTACCCGTAAGACGAAACGACGTGCCCACGTCGCACGGTGGAGTACAACTGACCGGCCTCGACGGGCTTGCCGGCCAATTCGACGTACGTATGGATGACGCTCACTGCCGCACCCGCTTTGGCAAAACCTCATCCGCTCGGGCTCGTCCACGATCGGTTTCGTAGGGGTCGGTGGCGCTGATCAGCGCATCGAGCACGCCAAGTACACGAGCGACCTTCAATATCGCTACGAAACTGACGCCCGCGTCGCCATTCTCAATCTTGCTCAATGTGCCACGCGCGACGTCGGCACGCTCGGCGACCTGCGCCGCGGTCAGTGATTGAAGTTTTCTCCAGGCAGCGAGTTGCTGCCCGATATCGTGCGCGGCGGACGTAACCCGGCGCGGCGTCGGACGTGGCATCGCCTCTCCTAAAGATCATAATCTCAATGTCTATCCCGTTTAGTGATCACAATTGTAGTCGTAAAATTCTTCTGGGACCATGCTTACGACCCACGATGTCAGCGTGGCGACGTCGGCATGCTCGGCCTTCGTGGGGTTGTCATACCGTCGCGCTAGTGTCGAGGAAATGGTTAACAGGATGGCCGGGGAGGGGCGTCGTGGAGGGTTCTGTTGGGTCGACGATGCCGGACGTCGCGGGGCTGTCGATAGCCGAACTGTATTCGCTCGCTGAAGCAACAATTGATCGTTTGGCCGAGGTGTCAACGACGTCGTTGTCGTCGAAAGATGTTGCCGGGCTTGCCTATACCCATGAGCTGGTTGCCCGCAAACTTACCGGCGTCGGCTACCAGCGGGTCCTCGACGTCGAAGAACGCAGCGCATACACCGTCGCCGGATACACCACCCTGAGCATGTTCCTGGCAGCCGGACTACGACTTGGCCGAAGCGCAGCCAACCGACGGCTCACCGCAGCTCGAGCCACCGGCGAACGCCGAGGCATCACCGGTGAAACACTGCCACCCAACCGACCAGCAACCGCCGAAGCCGTCGAGCAGGGCGCCATCTCCGAGGACCACATCACCGTCATCGAATCAGTCCTGGACAAACTCCCCTCCGCCGTCCCTCCCGACAGGGTCACCGCCGCCGAAACCCAACTCGCCGCCAACGCTTGCCTCCTGTCCCCCACCGACCTCGCCAAAGTGGGCGACCGTATCCTTGCCCACCTCGACCCCGATGGCACCCTCACCGACCATCGCGACCGGCAACGCCAACGCGGACTTACCTTGTCGCCACAGGATCGCCAACTGATGTCTTCGATGAAGGCCCACCTCACGCCCGCAGTGCGCGCGCAATTCGACACCATCCTCAACGCCTGGGCCGCCCCCGGCATGAACAACCCCGACGACCCAACCCCATTGTTCGGCGCTGTCGATGACCCCGACCTCGACCCACACGCCCTCGCCGACGCCAGAACCCGCGACATCCGCAGCCAAGCCCAACGCAACCACGACGCACTTGCCGCGATATGCCGATACGTGTTGGGCCACAAGGGACTCGGTGAACCACACCGACTGCCCACCGAACTGGTCATCACCACCAGCCTGTCCGAACTAGCCAGTCAGACCGGATTCGCGACCACCGCCACCGGCACCGACCTACCCATCGGAGACCTGATCGAACTCGCCGCAAATGCTCATCCCTGGCTCGAGGTATTCAAAGACCACACCCACGAAATCCTCCACCTTGGCCGAGCCAACCGATTCGCCTCCAAAGCCCAACGCCTCGCACTCTTCGGCCGCGACCGCGGCTGTACCAGCCCCAACTGCGACGTCCCGTTCTCCCGGACCCAAGCCCACCACGCCCCCGACTGGGCACTGGGCGGCGCCACCGACATCGACCACCTCGGCGCCGCCTGCGGAAAACACAACCGCGCCGTCGGCACCCAACCCGGCCACTGGGAAACAACCATCCTCACCCACGGCCCACACACCGGACGCATGGCCTGGCGACCGACCGGCAGTCACGACACCTGGCAGGTCAACCCCATCCACCACCCGCACCTCGCCGTCAAGCGCATCGAGACCGTCAGGCTCCAAACCTGAAGAGCCACAATCATATTCGTGAACACGTCCATCGTTCGACGGACAGTCGCCTCCGATAGCTGGTTAGCATCTGGACATGACCGGCCAGACAGCAGCTTCCCGACTGCTCCCGCGCGCGATGTGGCTGTTGCTTGTCGCCGCCATCATCGGTGCGATCGTGGTGTGGGCCGCCCATCGCAGCGACACCACATTGACCGTGACGCTATTCATCATCACCGGTATTCCGACGGCCATCGGTTGCGGTCTGCTCGCTCTCTTCGTTGTTCTGCAGGCGTTCGATTCGAACTCGGTGCTGCGTGGCCGGGCGTTGGGGCCGGTGGCCGTCCTCCTGGCGTTCGTCGGCATCCTCGCCGAGATCATCGCGATCTCGCAAGCCAGCCACGCCCCTGATCCCACGTGGCATTATCCGTTGATCGCGATGGGAGTGGCTGCCGGCGCTGCGGTCTTGATCGTCATCGTCGGTGTCCTGGCAGACGGGTAGGCATAACCGAACTAAACGCAACGGGCCCGACACCTAGTAGGTGTCGGGCCCAACTGCTGCGAGCTAGTTCGTGTCTACTTCGGTGGCATCCGGATGCCGCCGTCGACGCGGATGACCTCGGCGTTCATGTAGGAGTTGGTGATCAGCTCCTCAACCATCGACGCCAGCTCGTCCGGCACGCCGAGACGCTTGGGGAACAGCACGCTCTCGCCCAGCTTCGCCTTGAACGCCTCCGACTCGGGGCCGGTGCCGTAGATGGGGGTGTCGATGAGACCGGGGGCGATGCAGTTGACGCGCACGCCGACGGCGGACAGGTCACGGGCGACCGGCAAGGTCATGCCGACTACGCCGCCCTTCGACGACGAGTACGCGGCCTGACCGATCTGCCCGTCGAATGCCGCGACACTGGCGAGGTTGACAATCGCGCCGCGTTCGCCGCTCTCGTTGGGCTCGTTGCGGCTCATGGCGGTGGCACTCAGGCGGACCGTGTCGAAGGTGCCGACCAGGTTGATCGCGATGACCTTCTTGTACAGATCCAGGTTATGCGCGGAGGCGAACTCACCGTCTTTGCCGACGGTGCGCTGCGCCCAGCCGATGCCGGCCGAGTTAACGACGGCTTTCAGCGGGCCGAGTTCAGTGGCTTTATTGACCGCTGCCTCGATCTGGGCGGTGTCGGTCACGTCGACCGTGACGAAGGTGCCACCGATCTCCTTGGCCAGGGCCTCGCCGTCTTCGGCTTTCAGGTCGGCGATGACCACCTTGGCGCCACGAGCCGCCAGACGACGGGCCGACGCCGCACCGATACCCGATGCACCACCGGTCACAATTGCACTTGCTCCATTGATATCCATGTGACCGAGCATACGTTCGGTGCAACACGTGTCAGCGCCGGACCCCTAAAGCTGTTCGGAAAGACTACTTACACACGACATTCGGTTCGGGGTCATACTTGACCGTCCGAGTGTGCCGCGACCGCTCCGCGCCGGTTTTGATATCGGTGATGACCCGCGTGTTCGACGCGGTGAACCCGCGCTGCCCGCTCGACGCCAAACAGTCGTCACCCCGGGGCAATTCGATCTTGGACGGATCGGTGTAGGCATACCTCTCACCGGTAATCGATTGCACCTCAACAGTTTTCGTCGACCAGAAACGAACCATCACCGACGACGGCGTCCACTGCGTCTCGATGTAGATCCCCGACTTGGTGTTATTTCGGAACACCAGGTCAATGGCGCCCTCGAAGACCGTCGCCTCCCGTGCCTCGGGATACCGCGAGATGTAATAGGCGTGTTCGGTGTGGTCGACATCTTCCAGTCCGGCGAAATACGAGGCGTTGTACAGCGTCGTCGCGAATTGAGAAATGCCGCCTCCGACGGCCTTCGCGGCCCGACCGTGGTCGATGATCGTCGAGTCAACATAGCCCTGCGCGGTTCCGCGCGGTCCGGTGTAGCCGTTGAGTGAAAACTTCTTGCCCGGCAACACAATTGCGCCATTGACCTCTTGCGCGACCAATCGGATATTCTCCCCCGATGCCGAGCTGAATCCGCCGGTGGTGAAGTCGCTCACCACCTCTTTGATGCCGAGCCCGCGCGCCTTTGCGGTATCAAGCGCGGGTTTGCGCTGTGTGTAGGCGACCGTGACGCGACGGTCTGACGCCGCAAGGCCGACGACACCGAGTTGCTGGCTGGTTTTCGACCAATCGACGCTCTGCCCTTCGCGCGACGGCACCACCTTTGGCGCACCTCCAACGAGGCTGAAGGTCGCGTTGACCGGACGACTCTCGGTCTTCCCCAAGGCGGCACCCGCCACCCGGGTCAACTTCTTAGGATCGACGTTCGGCCGCAAGCCGCCCTTGCCATCCGGGCCGAAAGTCGTGACCTCACCCAGTTGCGCCGCGCTCAGTGTTACCCCAGAGCCACGACCGTCGAGGCGGACCGATTGCGCCACATAGGTCTTCGCGGGGCCGTCCACGGTCTGCTGCACCACGGCGGAACTCACCGTCGGCGAGAACGACTCCATCGGCAAATCCACGACGTGCCCCTCACTCGCCCTCAGCCAGTTGGCCACCACGACCTGCCTGGCTGCCGCACGGTTGATCCGCAGTCCAGCCGACGGCAGGTCGCCGACCGGCGTGACGCCGTCGCGTGTAACCGCGAAATGAACGCCACCCTCCACCGCGGCCTTCTCCAACTCGGCCCGCTTGGCGTCGAGTGCGGCATCGAACTTGGCATTGTCGAGGCTGATCGCGGGTTGCACCTCGGTATCTCGGCCGAACAACGACATCAGTCGAGTCCATAGCCCTCGAGGTTGTTTCATGGCGCGATCGACGGTGGCGTCAGCATCGAATGACAAACCGAGCTCGTCGGCGGTGAAAGTCACCGAACCCGACGTCGTTCGGAGTTGCACTGGACTGGCGGCCACCGCGTGCAGCCGGTCGACGGCCGCGGCGACGTCGGGACGTTCCTTATTGCCGACCGAGATGCCCGCTACCGTGGCGCCGCGCGCACTATGTCCATGCGTCGCAACCAAATCGACCGACAACACCAAGGTCAGAGCTAACACCAGGGCGATCGCGCACTGCGCGGCGCGTCTGCCTCGCCGAGTTCGTCTCACCTTCTACACCTTCGGGTCGACGCGATCGCGCCGGGAGTGAATTGTCGATTGACTACTGCCCAAGATATAGAGGCTCCGACCAAGCTGCCGGGTCGGGGGTCTGGCAGCTCGATCGGAGCCACCCGGTATATCTGCCGGGTGACCACGTTCGTTACATGGTTGGGGAAAGTTTTTCGGTCGATCTGCGATCGGGCGCTGAGCAGCATCATCGGGGGACAAAACCGGCCGCCTCTGACATCCAGAAGCGGCCGGTTTGTCGTTGTATCGAACGCAATCAGCCTTCGATGATCGCGGTGACGCCCTGGCCGCCTGCCGCACAGATCGAGATCAGCGCACGACCACCGCCGTTCTCCCGAATCCGCTTGGCCGCCTGCGCGACGATGCGTCCGCCGGTCGCCGCGAACGGGTGGCCCGCAGCGAGAGAGGAGCCGTTGACGTTGAGCTTGCTGCGGTCGATGGAACCGAGCGCCTTGTCCAGGCCGAGGCGTTCCTTGCAGTATTCCTCGGACTCCCACGCCTGCAATGTCGCCAGCACGACGGACGCGAAAGCCTCGTGGATCTCGTAGAAGTCGAAGTCCTGCAAGGTCAGGCCGTTGCGCTCGAGCAGACGCGGCACCGCGTAGGTCGGAGCCATCAGCAGGCCGTCGGGTCCGTTGATGTAGTCGACCGCAGCGGTTTCGCTGTCTACGAAGTAGGCGAGGACCGGCAACTTCTTCTCGGCGGCCCATTCGTCGGTGGCCAGCAGAACTGCCGACGCACCGTCGGTGAGCGGCGTCGAGTTGCCCGCGGTCATCGTCGCGTCGCCGAGCGAAACACCGAAGACCGGCTTCAGCTTGGCGAGCTTCTCCGCGGTCGAATCGCCGCGCAGGTTCTGATCACGAGTCAGGCCCATGAACGGAGTGATGAGATCGTCGAAGAATCCGTCGTCGTACGCCTTGGCCATGTTCTGGTGGCTCGCGGCGGCCAGCGCGTCCTGCTCATCACGCTTGACGCCGAATTCCTTGGCGGTGATCGCCGCGTGCTCACCCATCGACATACCGGTACGCGGTTCGCCGTTGCGGGGGATCTCGATACCGAGCTTGGTAGCCAGCTTGGCTGCGGCGAGCAACTGGTCCTTGGTGCTGCGAGCGCGGTTGACTTCGAGCATCTGTCGGCGCATCGACTCCGAGACACCGATCGGGGCATCGGAGGTGGTATCGACGCCACCGCCGACTGCGGAGTCATACCGACCTGCGGCGATGCCGTCGGCGACGATGGTGATCGCCTGTAGGCCGGTGCCACACGCCTGCTGGACGTCGAGGCCGGGGGTGTACGGCGAAAGCGCCGAACCGAGGACACTCTCCCGGATCAGGTTGAAGTCGCGCGAATGTTTGAGCACCGCGCCGCCGGCAACCATGCCGAGTCGCTCACCCTGCAGGTTGAACCGGCTGACCAGGCCCGACAGCGCGGCGGTGAACATGTCCTGGTTACTCGCGGTGGCGTACGCCTTGTCCTGGCGCGCGAACGGAATGCGATTGCCACCGAGGATGGCGACGGGGCGTTGCTGACGCGCGGCGGGCTTCGCCGCCGTCTTGCGAGATGTGCTGTTTGCCACGGAAGGCTCCTTGAGGAGTTGAATGTAACTGCTATGGAGTATTCTTACTCATCAGTAAGTTCCCTGTCGACCTAACCCCCCGGTCGCTTTCATCACAGCCGACCGCACACACCCCTCGAAGGAGTCGCAGTGTCCGCCAAAGGCAGCACCGATCTGTACTCAACATTCGTCACTTCGGGCCCCGGTTCGTTCATCGCGAGCCGCGTCGGCCTGCCCCAGCCCCCGAGCCTGCGCCGATACTCGGCGTCGAAGCCCGCTCTGGGCGGACCGGTTCTGCTCGGCGGCGAAGGCCGTCTGGTCGAGCCGCTCCGGGAGATCCTGGGCTCCGACGGTTCAGGCTACGACCTGATCAGCAACAACACCACCGGCCGTGGCGCCGACAAGCTCGGCGCCGTCGTCTTCGACGCCACCGGCATCACCGACTCGGCCGGCCTGGCCGCGCTGTACGAGTTCTTCGCGCCCGCGATGCGTTCGAGTGGGAACTCCGCACGCTTCGTAGTCCTGGGCACCACACCGGAACTGACCCGCAAGCCCGACGAGCAGATCGCCCAGCGCGCCCTCGAAGGCTTCACCCGCTCACTCGGCAAAGAACTGCGCAACGGCGCGACCGCCCAGCTCGTTTACGTGTCGCCCAAGGCCAAGACCGGCCTGTCGGGTGTCGAATCGACTATTCGATTCCTGCTGTCGGGTAAGTCGGCCTACGTCGATGCCCAGGTGATCCGGATCGGCGACGCCGATTCCACCGCCCCCGCGGATTGGGACAAGCCGCTGGCCGGCAAGGTCGCCGTGGTGACCGGCGCCGCCCGGGGCATCGGCGCCACCATCGCCGAAGTCCTGGCCCGCGACGGCGCCCACGTCATCGCCGCCGACATCCCGGGCGCCGGTGAGGCACTGTCGGAGACCGCCAACAAGGTGAAGGGCACGGCATTCCCGCTCGACGTCACCGCCGACGACGCCGGCACCAAGCTCGCCGAGCACGTCCTGGAGCGTCACGGCGGCGTCGATATCATCGTCAACAATGCCGGCATCACCCGCGACAAGCTGCTCGCCAACATGGACGACGCTCGCTGGAATTCCGTTATCGGTGTGAATCTCATTGCGCCGCAACGTCTAGTCGACGAATTGGTCGCTAAGAATGCTCTGCGCAAGGGTGGCGCCGTCGTCGACGTCTCCTCTATCGCCGGCATCGCGGGTAACCGCGGCCAGACCAACTACGGCGCCTCCAAGGCCGGTGTCATCGGCCTGGTCGACGCCTACGCGCCGATCCTCGCCAAGAAGGGCATCACCATCAACGCGGTGGCACCCGGCTTCATCGAGACCGCGATGACCGCGGCCATCCCGCTGGCGACTCGCGAGGTCGGTCGTCGGATGAACTCGCTGCAGCAGGGCGGTCAGACGATCGACGTCGCCGAGACTGTCGCATATTTCGCCAGCCCAGCGTCGAATGCGGTGACTGGCAACGTGGTTCGCGTTTGCGGCCAGAGCCTCCTGGGTGCGTGATGAGTAAAGTGATCACGCTCGATAAGGCGCCGTCGAACGCCGCGCTATACAGCCGCGCTATCCAGGCACTGCTTCCGATAATCGGCAAGTCGGGACCGATCAAGGCTGATGCCAACCTGCCCGACGTTGTCTACAAGTTGACGAACGTACCGACCGATCTGGGTCGGCAGCAGGAATATTGCCGCACGACCGGCTTGCAGTTCGGTCCGCATCTGCCGCTGACCTACCCGTTCGTTCTCCAGTTCCCACTGGTCATGAAGACACTCGTCGATCCGAAGTTCCCGTTCGGCGCAGTAGGTTCGGTCCACGCGGAGAACAAGATTCGCCGCTACCGCCTGATCGAGAATGGTGAGCCGCTGTCGATTTCGACGCGAGCGCATGATCTGCGCGAGCATCGCAAGGGCATGCTGATCGACATCACCTCGCGCTTTCACGTCGGCAACGAGTTGGTCGCCGAACAGACCGGCACCTTCCTGTCGCAGCAACGGACCAGCTTGTCCGGTGGCGAGCGTGGACCGGTCCCCAAGGAGACCACTCCCCCGCCGCCGGACGCGGTTTTGGCGGTCAACCTCGGACAGATCCGCAATTATGCGGAAGCGTCGGGCGATCGCAACCCGATCCACATGTCCAACCTGTCCGCCAAGGCTTTTGGCTTCCCGCAGGCCATCGCCCACGGAATGTGGAGTGCCGCAGCGTCGATCGCCAACGTCGAGGCTCAATTGCCCGAGGCGGTCGAGTACAAGGTGCGCTTCGGCAAGCCGATCCTGTTGCCCGCCAAGGTGAATTTGTACACACACAAGGCAAGCGACGCCGACGGCATCGGCTACGACATCTCGTTGCTGAACCGCCGCAAGGGATATCCGCATCTGACCGCGACAGTGCGGGCACTGTAGGTATCAGTTCTGGTTCGTAGAAACGCACCGAGGGTTACTGCCCTCGGTGCGTTTTTCGTTGGTGGTCGAGAGTTTAGGCGGTGGTTGCGGGGTCTCGATACACCTCGTCGCTAGCGCTCCTCGGCACTCGACCACCGGTTGGGGGTACTCGACCACCGGTTGGGGGTACTCGACCACCTGAGGGGGTACTCGGCTAGCTGTGGGGCACTCGACCACCGGCAGCCAGAATCAGCTATTCGGCAGGTTCTACATTCCCGTGCGTCCCAACGCCTTTCAGTCCGCGCCAGGTGATCCCGACCAGTAGGTCGGTTGCCGTCTCCAGGTCAACGTCACCTTCGGAAATTCGGTCGGCGACCGCTTCGCCTGCTCCGACGAGCGCGACGGCGGTGAGTTCGAAGTCAATCTCCTGCGCGCTACTCACAGTGGTTCCACGTCTGATGAGTTCGGCGACCATCTCGGTGATCCGCTGACGACTGGTCGCGACAAGATCGGCAAACGTCGTCGTGCCGACCGCGACTCGGTACAGCACTCGCCACGATTCCTGATTCTGATCGACGAACCTCAGGAATTCCTTGATAACGGTGCGTGCCTGATCACGTTGCCGCAGAGCCGGATTGAACCCGACGGCCATCGCATCCATGAACTTCGACGACTCGCGATCGATGCAGGCCGCGAACAACTCTTCCTTTGAGCCGTAGTACAGATACAACATCGGCTTGGAGATCTCGGCCTTGGCGGCGATGGAGTCCATCGACGTCTCCCGGAAGCCGTTGTCGGCGAAGACGGTGACCGCGGCGTCGAGCATCTGCTGCTCGCGTACAGCCCGTGGCAGGCGTTTGGTTCCACCGGCCATCGGGTCACCTCCAACGAAGATTCAGTCGTACCTTGTCGTCCAAACTTACCAGTCAGTAATATGTGATGGGCCTCCCACGCCGAAACAGACCACGACTCAGCAGGTCAACACGCCCTTAGCCCGCAGAATCCGCACCACCGAGCGATCAACCCGCGCCGACGACAACGTCCCGCGATCCATCGCGCGTTCCAGCGCATCCAGAACGGTCGGCACCTTATCGGTCGACAGCCATAGGGCGATGTCGCTGCCAGCACGCAACGCCATCGGAACCGCCTGCTCAATCGGATATTTGGCGCTGATAGCGGCCATCCCCGACAGATCGTCGGAGAAGACAACGCCGTTAAACGGCGGCCCGCCGTACCCCTTGCCGGTCCGCAGCATGCCGATGGCGCGTGCGTTCACACTCGCGGGCAACTCGGTACCGGTCAGACCCGGCACGATGAGATGGCCGACCATCGCACCGACGCCGGGCATCTTGAGCAGCGTCCGATAGGGCACCAAGTCGCTGGTGCGCAGTTGCGCGAGCGGTGGCGTACGCACGGTTCCCGTATGCGAGTCCCCCGATCCGTGGCCGTGACCGGGGAAGTGTTTGAAGACCGGCATGATGCCGGCGTCCTGCAGCCCCTGCGCGAACGCCTGCGCGTATTTGGTCACTGTCGCCGGATCATTCGAGAATGACCGGTCGCCGATCACTTCATCGGCGGACTCGTTGCTGACGTCGGCGTCCGGTGCGAAGTCGACGGTGATTCCGAGTCGTTTGAGCTGTTTGCCGACCGACGCCGCGAGGGCTCGGGTCTGCGCCGGGGTCTTGGTCGCGGCGAGTTCCCGCGCCGACGGGCTGTCGACACCGATCTTGCTGAGCCGCGACACCCGACCGCCCTCATGGTCGACAGTGACCATCAAGGGTGTTTTGGACTTACGTGAAATACGTTGCACCGCACCGGAAGTCAAGATCGACAGATCGGTCCAGCTGCCGATGAACAACCCGCCGACCTTCTCCGACTGAACGATCCGCTCGGCGTCGGCGGCCCCTGTCACGCCGACGACAAGCATCTGTGCGAGCTTTTCCCGCCGGGTCATCTTCGCGAGTTCCGTTGCACCACAACCATTGGCGACCGGCAACGCGGACGGCGCGGCACTCGAACTCGACGCTGCCGAGGTATACACCGATGTACTCGACACCGGACTCGGTCCGGCTGAATCTCCGCTCGTACAGGCAACCGCCGTGGTTGCCGCGATGCCCACGCTCACCGCGCACATCGCGGTACGACGCAGCTTCGCAACCGTCATCCTGGAAAATGCCATGCCCACGAGTCTGACATGTACCCACCCGCCGCGGGTACCGGCGTCGAAACCGCCACCGTCGATCCCGTCCCTGCACTACCCTGGGGCCATGAGTGGCGACCACTCGCAGGAAAATCCCCGAACCGTCATGATGATCGCCTACGACGGTTCATCGAACGCTGATCGTGCCATCGAGTACGCCGGCAGGTTCCTCAACTCCAACGACGCCTACGTGGTGACCGCCTGGGAACCGGGGTCGGCGAGCCCGGCACGCCTGTCCAGCCTCGCGGCCGGATTTGGGCCATTGCCGGACACCACCCTCGATGCCGACATCGACGAAGCTATCCGCGCCGAAGCGCAAACGATCAATACCCGCGGTCTGGAATTGGCCGCGGCAAGCGGGCTGACGGCGAAAGGTTCGCTGGTCGAAGTGGAGTCGACGGTGTGGGGCGCACTTGTCGCGGCTGCCGACGCGCTGAAGGTCGATCTGCTGGTCACCGGCACGCGGGGCTCGTCGGGATTACGCGCTTTGTTGCACAGCAGCGTCGCGCAGCGGGTCCTGCAACACTGTCATCGACCGGTATTCGTGGTCCCCGAACACTGTGATCAGCCGCCCGTCGTGCATCCCTAAGCCCGCGCGCATCATCAGACACACAGGTTCGGGATGGTAACTTCGTCGCCATGACCTCGAACCGACTGATAGCAGGTGCCGTCGCCGCAGTGGCGGGCGTCATCATCGGGTTGGGTTCGGTTGTTCTGGGTGGACTGCTGAGCGCCGACAACAGCCCGGCAACAGACCTCAACAACGTCAATCCCAATAACGGCTTCATTCAGGGGTCCGTCGACTACGGTTCGCGCGGCGACGGCGGCAATAGCAACAACTAGCCGATGGCGCAGCCGGCATTGTCACGTCGCGGCGTGGCATGGGTAGCGCTGGCGGCACTGCTTCTGTCCTTCGCCCAGGCTCCCGGACGCCTGGCCGCGGACACCAAACTCGACCTGACCGCTAATCCATTAGGTTTCCTTCAGCGCGCAGTACATCTCTGGACACCGACCGCTCCGATGGGTCAGGTGCAGAACCAGGCCTACGGCTACTTCTTTCCGCACGGCGCCTTCTACGCACTCGGCGAACTGTGCCACCTGCCTCCGTGGGTGACGCAGCGGCTGTGGTGGGCGGTGCTGCTCTTCATCGGCTTCGTGGGGATCGTGCGGCTCGCCGAACTGATCGGCGTCGGATCGCCGACGTCGCGGCTGATCGCGGCCACCGCATTCGTCTTGAGTCCTCGTGTCTTGACGACGCTTGGGTCCATCTCGTCGGAGACGTTGCCGATGATGTTGGCCCCCTGGGTGCTGATACCCGTGATCCGCGCACTCGATTCCGACCGTTCCGACGCTGATCCACCGTTGTGGCGTCTGGCTTTTCAGTCGGCCGCTGCCATCGCACTCATGGGTGCGGTCAATGCGGTGGCGACCGTAGCCGCCTGCGGCGTATCGATTCTCTGGTATCTGATGCACCGCCCAACCGCGCGTTGGGCTCGATTCGGCGCCTGGTGGATCAGCGGCGCCGTCGCGGCTTGCGCGTGGTGGGTCGTGCCGCTGCTGATTCTCTCGCGAGTAAGCCCACCATTCCTCGACTACATCGAATCCTCGCGTGTCACAACAGAATGGACCTCGCTGTCCGAGGTCTTGCGCGGAACGAGTTCGTGGACACCATTCGTCTCCCCCGAGCGAGTCGCCGGGTCGATTCTGGTGACCCAGCCGGCCGCCGTCGTGGCTACCGGCATAGTGGTAGCCGCCGGTCTGGCCGGATTATCGATGCGGCAGATGCCTTTTCGACGTCGGTTCGTTGTCATCGCGACCGTCGGGATTGTGCTGATCTGCATCGGTTACGTCGGCGGGCTCGGATCACCGATCGCCGAACCCATCCGGGTATTCCTCGACGGCGCCGGCGCGCCACTGCGCAATGTACACAAACTCGAGCCGCTGATTCGGATTCCCGCCGTACTCGGCTTGGCACACCTACTCGCGCGCGCACCGCTTCCCGGCGCAGTGCCACTTCGAAAATCGTTGTCCGCCTTGGCACATCCTCAGAAGTCGAAGACTGCCGCGGCGAGTATCGTCATTCTCGTCGCGCTACTCGGCGCCGGCTCGGTCGCCTGGACCGGCGGCCTGGCCGGAAACGACACCTATCGCGATCTGCCCGGCTACTGGCGCGATACGGCACGGTTCTTGGATCAGCAAGCCGCAGGCGCGAACTTCACACATCCCAGCCGGGCGCTAGTGGTACCCGGATCACCCTTCGCACAACAACTCTGGGGTTTCACTCGCGACGAACCGATCCAGCCGCTCGCGACTACACCGTGGGCGGTTCGTGACTCCATTCCGTTAGTGCCGCCCGAAGCCATCCGAGCGATGGACTCGGTACAGCGCGCCATCGCCGACGGTCGCCCCTCCCCGGGACTCGCCGCCACCCTCGCACAGCAGGGCATCGGATACGTCGTCCTTCGAGCCGACCTCACCCCGACTGAATCACGTTCGGCCCGACCACTATTGGCGCAGCATGCCCTGGCAGGGTCACCCGGACTGCGTAAGGTCGCGCAATTCGGACCCGACGTCGGTCCGACAACCGTCGACGGAGTCGTCGTCGACGACGGGTTACGGCCAAAAATGCCGGCGATTCAGATTTTTGCCGTGACCGGCGGTGTTGCGTTCGACGGCACCGGACCGGTACTTACTGATCTCGATAGCCTGCCGCGGATAAGCGGTGGCCCCGAATCCCTTGCCGCCCTGCAGGATTATCGCGCTCGCCGGGGATTTCCCGCTCTCGGCCCGGTGATCTTCGACGCCGATGCCCGACGCGCCGGACTGTCCAGGGCACCGCTGACCGTCACCGATACTCCCGTCAATCGCGAAACCGATTTCGGTCGCGTCGATGATCACAACTCGTCGACTCGATCGGTGACCGATCCGCGCCGAACAAAGAATGCCGTAGCCGACTACCCGGTTGCCGGCCAATCACTGGTGACCGGACGTTGGCTGCTGAACAACGAGCCCGACCGGGTCTGGGTCACCACATCCGGATCCGCCTCGGACGCAACACAACCCGGACAGACCTCGCCTGCAGACTCGCCGGCCGCAGCGTTCGATCACAACATCGACACGTCGTGGATCAGCGCAGGTCTCGACGCCGCCGTCGGCCAATGGCTACAGCTGAACTTCGACGCCCCCCGGTCAAATCTCGCGCTCACCCTGACCACCCACAAGGCCATCGGTCCCGACGTCACCGGCATCGTGGTCGCCACCGATACCGGTACCGCGGTTGCCCAGGGCATCGAACCAGGTGAACCGGTAACCGTAACCTTGCCCGGCGGACCTACCTCGTCCATCAAGATCCGAGCGCTACGAGTACAGGGCGGCGTCGCGGGTAATCAGTTCGCGCTCAGCGAGATCGGGGTTCGTGACCTCGCAAGCGGCACACCGCTGGACATCCGTTTTCGCGCCGACCTACCGTCGCTGCCCACCGACACTCGCGTCGCCCGCTGGTACCTGTCCCAGGAATTGGACGGCCGCGCGGCATGTGTGCCCGACGCGACGGCGATCCGCTGTTCCCCCGCGGTCGGTCGTAGTGCCGAGACATCCGGCGTGTTTTCCCGCATGCTCTCCGTGCCGGCTACGACAGACGTCGGCGCGGCTGTTGCACTTCGCCCCAAAGCGGGCACTGATCTCAATGCGGCGCTGACGGTTTCGGGAACAACGACCGCAAGCGGTCCGGCCGCGGTGACCGATCCGCGCGGTAATGCGATGGCTCTCGTCGACGGTGATGCCACCACTGTGTGGACCGCGCCGGAGTCGCAAGATCCGAAGAAGCAACCGACCGTTGTACTCAACCTTCCTGCGCCACAACGCGTTGATCGGCTCCGACTGGTCAGCCCGCGAGGCTATCCGGCGCGGCCCGTTGAAGTATTAGTCGACGCCGGCGATGGTAAGCATATTCGCCGAGTCGACCAGGACGGCTACGTCGACGTCGAAAGTGCTCGTACACAACGTATTTCGATTACCGTCCGCAAGTCGTCGGCGCTCATCGATGTCAATGGGCTGGGATTCGCTCGTCCGGCCCCACCTGGGATTGGCGAGATCGAAGTCTTTCCGGCCGCGCCGCGACCGGCACCGCTGGACCGCCAGATAGAGATCGGGTGCGATCGGGGTATTGGCATCACGGTCGCCGGTCAGGTTATGCGACTGAAGGTTTCGACCACCGCGCGCGCACTGCGTGACGGCGTCCCGGTCATCGCGCAGCCGTGTGACGCGATGCCCATTCATCTTCCGGCCGGACGCCAAGAAGTTTCGGTCAATCCATCCGGCCTGTTCAACGTAGTGGGAGTGGACCTCTCGGCACTCGACTCGGGCGCGGCAGCTGAGTCGACCTCGGCCACGATCCGCACGCCGCAGACGCCGAAATGGGATGAGGCGCATAGGCAACTAGCGGTGACCGCCACGCGTGGTGCTCAGGTGATCGTCGTGCCAGAGAGCGCCAACTCCGGGTGGCGAGCGAATCTCGGCGGGTCGCCGCTCACCTCGATCACGGTTAATGGCTGGCAGCAGGGCTGGATTGTGCCGGCCGGAAAGTCGGGCGTCGTTGACCTCACATTCCGCTTCGACAATCTCTACCGCTGGACGCTGGGCGTCGGCCTGGCACTGGTGGCCCTGCTATTGGCCGCCGCTTGGTGGCCGCGCCGCCGACCACCAGCGAGCGTCGTGCCGCAGCCATCCGAGCAATCGTCAACGGTCGCGCTCACGGTTGTAGGAACGCTAGGTGTCGCCGTATCTTCCTGGCTGTTATGCGGATGGTGGGGACTGGGTATCGCCGCGGTCGGCGCACTGGGGTACCGCTGGATACTGCACCGTCGGCGTGAACAGGCGATCCCGGTAGTCGCCTTCGTCTGCATGATCGCAGCCACGTGGTATCTCGCCGCCGGACCCTGGCATTCGCCCAGTGGCTATCACGGATTCGATTGGCTTCCACAGTTGTTCGCGCTGGTCGCCCTGAACTGTGTGTGGTGGTCGACGGTCTGTCACCGGAGCGAGCCGCACGGCGTTGACCCCTAACTCGCCAGCCCCAACCGCGAAGTTGTGGCACCATCGGGATTGTGTCCGGCTCAATCGAAGACAGTGGCGGTGCGCGAGTGCGCATCGCCCTCTCGCAGGGTCCGGCGCTCGCAATCACCGCTGAGGACAACTTGGCCGCGATCACGACGGCGGTACGTTCAGCGGCCGATGTCGGCGCCGATGTACTGGTGACACCCGAGATGTCCGCGACCGGCTACAACATCGGCGAACTATCCGGGCAGCGGGCGGAACCACCGAACGGCCCTCTCGCGTCGGCGATTTCCGAACTCGCTCAACGCCATGGCGTCGCGATTCTGTACGGATATCCGGAAATCGGTCCCGACGGCAATCGAAATACCGTCGTATTGGTCGGTCGAGATGGGATGCCGCTGGCCCGGCACCACAAGACGCATCTCTTCGGCGAACTCGACCACAGTCTGTTCGTAGCCGGCGACCAACTGGTCACCCAGACGCGATTCGCCGGCCTCACAGTCGGTTTGGCGATCTGTTACGAGGTGGAATTCCCCGAATTCGTTCGCGCGCATGCTGATGCGGGCACCGACGTGCTCCTCGTGCCGACCGGGTTGATGACTCCGTTCGACGTGGTGAGCCGGGTCGTCGTGCCGGCCCGCGCCTACGAGAATCAGATATTCGTCGTCTACGCGAATCGATGTGGCGTCGAGAATGGGCTCGAGTACTGCGGACAAAGCGTGATCGTCGGGCCGGATGGCGTCGATCTCGCCCGGGCCGGGCTGGGCGAAACACTTCTCGTCGCAGATGTCGATCCGCATGCCTTGCTCACCGGGCGTAGGGACAACACTCACCTCGCCGATCGCCGAACCGACCTTTACTAGGAGTCATCCGTGTCGATTCCCATCGCGCCCAATGGTATTGGCTCAGATGACGTGACGACGCTGACCATGTTCGGTCCCGACTTTCCGTTCGCCTACGACGACTACGTGACGAGCGGCGCGGGTATTGGATCGGTTCCCGACTACGCGCATGGCACCCGAGTCGCGGTAATCGGTGCCGGATTGTCGGGCACGCTGATCGCACATGAATTGGTCCGAATGGGTTTGCGGCCGGTGGTATACGAGGCCGATCAGATCGGCGGCCGGATGCGGTCGGTTCCGTTCGACGGCCATCCGGGGATCACCGCGGAGATGGGAGCGATGCGGTTTCCGCCGTCGTCGACAACGCTATTCCACTACCTCGACGCGATGGGGCTGCAGACCACCCCGTTCCCTAACCCGCTTTCCGAGGCGGCGCCGAGCACGGTGGTAGATCTCAAGGGCCGCAAGCATTTCGCACGTGTCCTTGATGACCTGCCCACCATCTACGCCGACGTTTCCGACGCCTGGAATCGCACCCTCGACGAATACGCGCGCGCCAAAGAGCTCGGAGCGGCAATCCGCAATCGCGATGTGGCTGGTGTTCGCGCGATCTGGTCCGACCTGGTTCGCCGCCACGACGACACGACCTTCTACGGGTTCCTCTGCCAGTCCGAAGCATTCAGCAGTTTCGCCCTGCGGGAGATCTTCGGCCAGGTGGGATTCGGCACGGGTGGCTGGGATACCGACTTCCCCAACTCCATTCTCGAGATACTGCGCGTCGTATGCACAGCGTCCGATGATCACCATCGCGGCATCGTCGGCGGCTCCAATCAACTCCCCCAACGACTTTGGTCGACGCCCGTCCAGAATGCCGCCCACTGGCCCGCTGGTACATCCGTGCAGTCGCTACACGACGGCGGCATCACTCGGCCCCGCGTGGTCGAATTGCGGCGGACACACCCCGACAAGGTCACCGTCGCCGACTCGTCGGGTCGTATCGACACCTTCGACGCCGCGGTATTCACCGGCCAGGGCTGGATGTTGCTCAACACCATCCGCACCGATGAGCGACTTCTGCCAATTGATCACTGGACCGCCATCGAGCGGACCCACTATATGGGATCGTCGAAGGTGTTCGTTCTCGTCGACCGACCGTTCTGGAAAGACATCGATCCGCGGACCGGCCGCGAAGTGATGAGTATGACCCTTACCGACCGAATGAGCCGCGGCACTTACCTTCTCGACTACGGCGACGATCGTCCCGGGCTAATCTGTCTGTCGTATACCTGGGCTGACGACTCGCTCAAACTACTCCCACTCGACGCGGTCGAACGCATGGATCTCATGCTCAAATCGCTCGCCGAAATCTATCCGGGCGTCGATATCCGCAGCCACATCATCGCCTCGCCGGTCACCCTGTCCTGGGAGACCGAGCGGGACTTCATGGGTGCGTTCAAGGCGAATCTACCCGGCCATTACCGCTACCAGCGACGCCTCTTTACTCATTTCATGCAGGACCGGCTCCCGGCCGAATACCGTGGTTTCTTCCTCGCGGGCGACGACGTGTCGTGGACCGCCGGCTGGGCCGAGGGAGCCGTCCAAACCGCACTTAATGCGTTGTGGGGCATCATGACTCACTTCGGCGGACATACCGCCGCCGAGAACCCCGGCCCCGGCGATGTTTACGACGACATCGCTCCGGTGGAACTCGATTAACAGCAGGAGGCACCCGCAGATGAAATTTCACCACCCGGCCCTGCAGACCCCGCGCATCGTCGAAGGCGGCCATATCGGCCCGGTCGACTCTTCCCAACTGCCCCGATTCGCCGGACCGGCCACCTTCGCGCGGCTGCCCCGACTCGACGAGACCGAGCATGTCGACGTGGCGGTGATGGGTGTTCCCTTCGACAGCGGGGTCTCTTATCGGCCGGGCGCGCGATTTGGCCCGGCCGGTATTCGGGAGGCCAGCCGACTGCTGCGGCCCTACAACCCAGCGAGCGATATCTCACCATTCGCCACCGTGCAGGTGGCCGACGCCGGGGATGCGGCGATAAACCCTTTCGATATCGCCGATGCCATCGACACGTTGGAACAGGCGTCGGGTGAATTCGCCCGCAGCGGAGTCAAACTCGTCACCATCGGCGGTGATCACACCATTGCGCTACCGCTATTGCGTTCTGCCGCAGCGGTTCACGGGCCGGTGGCATTGATCCACTTCGATGCCCACCTAGACACCTGGGATACCTATTTCGGCGCCGAGTACACCCACGGCACGCCGTTTCGCCGCGCCGTCGAGGAAGGAATTCTCGACACCGAGGCACTGTGCCACGTGGGCACCCGCGGACCGCTCTACGGACATAAGGATCTCGAGGTCGACCGCCGGTTCGGCTTCGGCATCTATACCAGCGCCGACGTGTTCCGACGCGGCGTCGACGAGATTGTCGATGCCCTGCGGCAGCGGGTAGGTGCCCGGCCGTTGTACGTCTCCATCGACATCGATGTGCTCGATCCCGCACACGCTCCCGGCACCGGCACCCCCGAAGCCGGCGGTTTGACCAGCCGCGAACTTCTGGAAATCCTGCGCGGGCTACGGGGTTTGCACCTGGTCGGCTCCGACGTCGTCGAGGTGGCGCCCGCATACGACCATGCCGAGATCACCAGCATCGCGGCATCACATCTGGCATATGAGTTGGTGTGCTGGTACGCGCACCTGGCAGCCCACTGAAAATGTCCCCGTGGCGTGAGCAGACGGCTATATAGCGCCTGCCCGCACCACGGGGACAGTTCCAGCAGATCGCAGCCGCGCGCGAGCGGGCTCCTCGACAAATGCGTAACTAGCCGCGGCGACGCCGACACTGAGAATCACCGTCAGCACCCACACGAGCAGAGTCGAGCCGCCGAAGGGCAAGATGCCGAATAGCCCGAAGACCACCGCCAATACCGCGACATGCCAGATGAAGATGCCATAGGACCAACGTCCGAGTGCCTGCATGACCGGCGAGTCCAGGAAACGAAAAGTGCTGTCGGCCAAGACCAATGGGGCCAAGATCGCATACCCGCAGACCGCGCCGAGAAGAATCTTGATGACGAACTGACCACTGTTCACCGCGCCAAGGCCTGTTGGGCCCGCCAACGGCGTACAGGCCAAGCCATAGGCGATAACCAGCACGGCGAACATCAGCCAGCGGCGTCGGCTCAGTTCGACAATCGCTCGCAGGGGTCGTGGCAATGGTTCGTCACCGTGGACTCGGCCGACGAGTTCGGCGAGCAGCAGCCCCGCCCCGAACCACGGGAGATGCCCGATGACCCAGTTCTTCGGCTCCAGCCCGGGTTGGGTCGGCAGTATCGACGCGAGCGGACCCCACAGCAGAGTCAACGCGAAGAACGTACAGAGAATCGGAATACGTTGTCGGGCAAGCGATCCCGATAGCCTGAGCATCGCCCACCCGATCAGCGGCAACAGCAGATAGAACATCACCTCGACCGACAGACTCCACATCTGCGTAAGTCCAGCCGTCAGCGATAGCGGCACAAAGATCTGAGTGAGCGTCAGATTCGCGCCCCATACGACGACGTCGGCGTTACGCGCCTCGGGGAGCAGCGTCAGCACAGCGACGACGACCACCACATACGCCGGCCAGATCCGTACGAACCGATGAGTGAGATATCGCCGGACGTCGGGACGCGGTCCGCCATGCGCGGCATCGACATACGGTCGCCACAGCAGAAAACCCGATAGTCCGAAGAATAGGGCGACGGCAAGATCGAGGCGGCCGAGAATCGGACCGAGCACTGGGGTCTGTACCTCACCGGTCTGAAACGCGACGTGGGTTGACAGCACACCCAGTGCTGCGACGGCGCGCATACCTTCGAGTTGCGGATAGAAGCGGGGTACAGACATCGTGAGTCAATCTACCCACTACCCTCGCCAGTATGTCGACGCCCGCGGCCAGCCATTTCTCCACGCGCGACCTCATCGGACCGACATTGATCTTCCTCGCGGCCTTCCTGCTGGCCGTGACGGTCGCGGCTCCGACCTTCCTGGTAGACAAATTCCGCAAGGTATCACTCGATACCGACGTGACCGTCGTCGCGACGTCGGCGCCAGGCACGAAATTCCTCGACGCTTGCGCCCTTGACGCCCCGGTCGCGCTGGTGCGCACAGGAGATCTACTAACCGGCCAGCGCGTCGTCGCGGTACGGCCCGCCGACGCCGATCGCGTAACGCTCCAAGCGGGAACGTCAGTCCGAGTGGCCGGTGGCAAGGCAGCAGAAGATTGCGACAACCCGACCGTCACCGCCTTCAAGGATCGCGTCACGCTCGATCGTCGGAGCGCCGCGCCCATCGCTAACCCGGTGTCGGCCGTCCAGTACGACAGCAACCGTGCCCCGGTGCCGCTGCCCCAGCGTGCGGGGGTGACTTATCTATTTCCGCGTGACCCGGCTTCCGGCCTGTCCTTCTACGACGTCGCTACCCGACGATCGGTTCCGCTGCGCGCTGCCGGCGACGCCAACGTCAACGGTCTCGACGCCGTTCGATTCACCGCCGATATCCCCGATACCGATCTGTCGACGCAGTACGGCGTCGACAACCGACCCGAACCCGGAACACTAATCACCCGACCGGCCAGGTGGTTCGGGTCGATCGACGGCGTCGCACCGTCGACACCGCTGACGGCCGCATTGCATCGCAGCGGCCAATGGTCGCTGTCGGTCGACCCCAAGACCGGGATCATCATCGACGCCGACTTCACCATCGCGCAGGAGTACCGCATCGTGAACCCAGGCACGAATGCCGCGCTGAGTGGCCTCCGATTGCCAAGTCTCGTCGCGTCATTCAGCTATGACGACACATCCCAGAAGGAACTGACCGACACCGCGCGGGCACAGTCACGACCGCAAATCATCTGGGGCCGAATCGTCCCGTTGATCGCTGGCATGCTCGGAGTTATCGCGCTGGTGGCCGGGGTCGTGCTGTTGCGACGCGGCTCCCGGCGCCCAGTTAATCGGGCCCGCTCGCTCCGCTCCCGGCGCCCAGCTTCGAAAGGTGACCCCGTACGCGAGCGTCGAGACGGTGGCAGCTACCGCGGCGATGGTGATGAGACCGGTGACGCTGTCGGCGACGAACAGGATCGCGACGGCCTCGCCGAGGATCACCAGCCACGCGATCAGTGACCAGCGGGTGCGGCCCGCCGCGATCGTCGCCAAGAGCAATACCTGCAGCAAAGACAGCGCAACGCCGGTATAGGTAAACAGCCACAGCACACCGACGACGTCGTCGTATTTCGCCCCGACGACCAGCGGCACGACACCACCACCGACAAGGGCCGCGACAATGAGCATCGCGCCGACCGCGCCCACCGCGATAAGCGCTCCGCGCACCGATCGACGGGTATGCCGAACGTCGGCCATCTGTGGGTAGAACACCACTCCGACGGCCTGCGGCAGCCAGAAGGCCACTTTCAATGCGACGGCACCGACCGCGTACACACCCGCGTCAGTTTCACTGAGCACGGTCCGCGACATGAGCAGATCCAATGACGATGCGACGACGAGTGCGAGCTGCACCTGTGACGCGGCGACGACGGTCCAGACCGCCGGCGTCGCGGTGGGGGTGGGTGCGGGTACATCGGTGTGGCTCGCCACCCAGACAACACCTGCGGCAACCCCGGCTCCAACCATGCCGGCCCACAGCGCGCCGTCGACGCCAAGCCCCGCCGCGACACCGACGACCATCGGCACCGACCTCAGTACCCCGGTTGTCGCGAGCACAATACCGAGAGTTTTGAAGCGGTACCGGCCCTGCAGAATGCCCTGCCCGGTAGCGATGAGGGTGAGCATCGGCGCGATGAGTACGCCGGGCAACACGGTGTTCAGTCCGATGTCGGCGACCGCGCTGGCCACGGGTGCGACCGCCAATGCCACGGCACCGACGAGTGCGGTCAGTCGCAGGCCGAGGAGGCGCAGCGCCGCGTCCGACACTCCGCGCACTGCCTCGCGGGCGATCACCGCCTGGCAGGCCAGGGCGGGCACCGCGACAACCAGCAGCCACGCGAGGACGACAGCGAACTCGCCGTATTCGGCTTCGCTGAACCACCGGCTCGCCGGCAGATGCACGAGGTAGGAGCACGCATTCGCGGTCATCGTGCCCGCGGTGACCCAGCCAAGCGCATGCGCGGTGCTACGGGTGATCGACGCAGGCATGACCACAAGAGTATTGATGCCGGGCACGGGAGGTTTCACCGCTGCGGGACAATCGTGCACATGTCTGACCGTCGCATAGTGTTCACCGCCTGGCTGGTGTCCGCGGTGGCGACGTTCGCGATCATGGCCCCCCTGTGGCGTCCCGGCTATCTGCTGTACCGCGATGCGGTGTCGACGCCGCGCACCTTCCTCACCGATTCGACGCTCGGCATTGGCGGCAATCCGCCCCGCGCGGTACCGCAGGACGGGCTGATCGCGTTGCTGTCCAGCGTCGTTAACGGCGGAACGGTGGTCGTCGCGATCCTGACGCTGTCGCTGCTATTGGCGGGCGTCGGATACGGGCTGCTGGCCGGCCGCGTGGTACGCGGGGCGGGCGCCACGGGGGTCGCCGCGGCCTCGATCATCGCCCTGTGGAATCCCTTCGTGGCAGAACGCCTTCTGCAGGGACATTGGAGCCTGTTCACCTCGTACGCGGCCCTGGGGTGGATTCTGTTGTCGGCGTTGCGAATCAAGGAGTCATGGGATTCCGATGTCCGGCCAGCGGGCAAGTGGCATAACTGGGCGATTCTGTTCCTGGCGACGTTGGTGGCGGCGCTGACACCGTCCGGCTGGCTCATCGGGAGTGTCGTTGTCCTAGCGGCACTGTCGATTCCGTTGCTCATCCGACGACGGTGTATCGCCGCCATGCTCAGCGCGGCGCCGATCGTGATCGGGTCACTGCCGTTGCTGGTATCGGCCGCCGTCGGGACCTCGGTTACCACCGCACCGGCAATTTCGGTGTCAACATTCGCGTTACGTGCCGAACCGGGGCTTGGCCGACTGCTGACCGCCGTCAGCCTCGGGGGTATCTGGAATGCCGACGCGGAGCCCTCCAGTCGGCAGTCAGGCTGGGCGACGGTGGCCGCCCTCTTGTTCACCGCCGTTGTGGCGGTGGGTATTTGGTGGCTGTGGCACACCAGAAATGCACTAGATTCCTCGGCGAGATCCGTCATCGTGACGGCGCTAGCCCTTGCTGGCGGGGCGCTTACCGTGATTGTTTGCGTGTCGGCCGGTCCAGGTATGTCGGCGCTCAAATGGTTGACCGAATCGGTAGCTGGCGCTGGACTGCTCCGGGACACGACGAAGTTCGCTATTTTCGCGATTCCACTGATCGCCCTTGCCGCAGCGGGTTTCGTCGATGCGTTGAAGCGTTGGGTACCAGCGGGTTTCGCCATCGCCACGGTGTTGGTATTGGTGGTGGCCCCGTTGCCCGACCTCGTCTGGGGAGTCGGCGGGGCAATCACCCCGGTTCGGTATCCGGACGAGTGGCGGGCGGTTGCCGACCGGATCTCGGCTGACGAGGGCGCCATCGCATTGTGGCCGGGAGATACCGTGCGGCGCTTCGACTTCACCGACGGCCCCTCCCTTGACCCGACGGCACGGATGGTTCGGGCGACTGTCGCCGAGTCCGGGGAACTGCGCGTCGACGGCGTAGTCATCGACCCGGGATCTGCCTGGGCCACCGACGTTCATCGGATGCTGGCCAGTGGCGGAGACCTTGGATCGCTCGGCATCGGCTGGGTCCTCGCATCAGCTCCGGTGCCGAGCTTGTCGAACGAAGTTCCGGTCTTCCGTGGCCCCACGCTGACTCTCTATCGAATCAGTAACCCGCACAACGACTTCGCCGCATCCACGACGTCGCGCGGCGCGGCACTCACCGCGCTCGGCGGGTGGATTGGCGCGATCATCGCGTCCGTCGTCGCACTGGTCGGCGCAGCTATTCGTCGGCGCCTCGCGCCGCGGCCGCGATAACTCCCACTGCCGTCGACTCCCACGAATAGTCTTGTGCGCGTTGGTATGCCGCATCGCCGAGTCGACGAGTTTGACTCGGGTCGTCGACAAGTTTGCGCGTAGCACTGACCAGCTCATCGACACTGTCGACCAGATATCCGGTCTCCTCGTGGCTAATCGAGTCCACCAGCCCGGCCGCCCGCCGGTACCCGATGGTGGGCACCCGATGTTGGGCCGCCTCGACAACCGCTATCCCCCAGCCCTCCTTCTGGGACGGCATCAGGTGCAGATAAGCCCCGGCCAGCAACTCGTGTTTACGTTGATCGGTGACGTGGCCGTGGAAGACAACCCGATCGGTGACACCGAGTTTTGTTGCACGCGTGCGTAATTGGTCATCCCACCAGCCGCTGCCAACTATGTCGAGGACCAGTTGCGGGTGGCTGCGCCGTAGCTGGGCGAGGACTGTGAGCGCGTGTTCAATCTGCTTATGCGGGACCAGCCGGGACAGGGTGAGCAGATGTACGGCACCGTCGGGCGACGGGGCTGCGATGGCCGGAACCGGATCGATCCCCGCGCGCACCACCGTAATTCGCTCGGCATCCACACCCAATTCGGCAAGCTCGGTCGCCGACGGCCCGGACACCGTGAGGTAACGGTTGTGGCGGTGGACCCACGGCGACAACCGCGATTCGATAAACCAGCCCAGCCGTGCGAGCAGAGGTCCGGCGACCGGCCATTGCTCGCGGTGACAGTGGTGGACGAGGACCAGCGTCGGCGCGGTGGAAACCAACGTCGCGAAGAATGGCACCCCGTTCTGGGTGTCGATGATCAAGTCGGGCGAATAGTCGGCCAGCGGTCCCCGACCCACGCGTCCGGCGACGATGGTCGCGAGAGCACTCGGATAGACGCTGAGCCGGCCTCCTCGGCGGATGATTCGAATTCCGTCGCGGTCTTCGACGGTCGGCGCACCCGGATAGGCCGCGGTCAGCAGCGTCACCTGTGCGCCACGGTTAGCCAGCAGCTGGCCGACACGCTGGAGGTATAACTCGCTGCCGCCGCCCTGCGGGTGCCCGGTGTCTCGCCAGCACAGCAGCAGGATCTTCGCTGGAATCGGCGGTGAGAAGTGCCCGGAGCTTGTCGACATCGGTGACCAGGGTACCCGCGGGATAGGATCGGCGATTATGCCTGACTACCTCGTACCGCATTGGCACCGCGCGGCTTTGGTTGTCATCGATATGCAGCGCGATTTTGTCGACGGTCCCCAGGCGGTACCCGGCAGCACGCAGATTGTCGATTCGCTCAGCCGGCTTCTAACCGCCTTTCGGGCGGCCGGGCGGCCCATTGTGCATGTCATTCGTCTCTATTCCCCCGGGGGCGCCGACGTCGACCCGGTACGCCGGGATGCCGTCGAGTCCGGCGCGCTGATCGCCGCACCCGGGAGTGTCGGCGCACAGATCACACGCGGATTGCTTCCGAGCGAAGTCGACCTGGATGTCGAAAATCTGCTGAAGGGGGCTCATCAAGAGATTGGCCCGCGCGAGATAGTGCTCTACAAACCCCGGTGGAGTGCCTTCTACCGCACCGATTTGGAACGCTGGCTCCTCGATAATAATTGCGACACAGTGGTTGTCGCCGGCTGTAACCTCCCGAATTGCCCGCGCGCAACACTTTTCGACGCCAGCGAGCGCGACTTTCGCGCTGTCTTGGTAACCGACGCGGTGTCACAGGCGACCGTCGAGCGGTTGGCAGACCTCGATCTGATCGGCGTGCGAACGCTCACCACATCGGACATCGCAGCCGAGTTGAGCGTCGATCGTCGGGGCGTCGCGTTGTATCCGTTTGGCCCGGAATTCGCGGCCGATTCCTTCGCTCAGATGACACCGACACTCACCCGGTATATGAGCTGGGAGCCGCCGGCCTCACTGGCCGAGTTCGAGCCTATCTGGCACAGGTGGATCGAAGATCGCAGCGCGGGAACAGATTACGTTTTCGCGGTCACCGATCCAGATAGCGGTGAGTTCCTTGGCCAGGTCGGCGTTCATCAGGCGAACACCGATGTACCGGAGTTGGGTATCTGGATTCGCGAGGATCGCCACGGACTCGGCTATGGCCGCAAGGCCGTTGCAGCCGCGCGCGACTGGGCGAACGAGCAGCGCGACAACGTCGTCGCATTCCGCTATCCCGTCGCCGAGGACAACATTGCGAGTCGTCGCATAGCGGAAGGCCTCGGAGGAGTGGTAGTCGATCGGTACGCCGGCGACAAATTCCCGGTCGCCGTATACCAGATTCCGGTCGAACAGTGAAGGTTCCCAACAAGTTTCGTCGCTACGCCACACTTCGCCGGTCGGTCGGATTACTCAACGACTTCCGGTTCGAACAGTCCGACCCCGACCGCTTCTACGGTGCGCTCGCTCTCGACACCGCCGAAATGGTCGCCGGCGTTAGCCCCACGTCGCTCGACGGTGCGGTCGTACTCGACGTCGGGGGTGGGCCGGGCTACTTCGCGGACGCGTTCACTGCCGTTGGGGCACACTATCTTTCGGTCGAGCCGGATGCGTCGGAAATGCACGCGGCCGGAATCGACCAGCGGGCCAGCGTCCGGGGCTCGGGCCAGCAGTTGCCATTCGCCACCGACTCGATGGATATCTGTCTGTCGTCGAATGTGGTTGAGCACACGCGATATCCCTGGCAGATGGCCGACGAAATGGTACGTGTCACCAAGCCCGGCGGCATCGTCGTCGTGAGTTACACCCTGTGGTGGGGACCGTTCGGCGGCCACGAAATGGGTCTGACACATTATTTCGGCGGGGCCCGCGCCGCACGGTTGTATACCCGCCGCCACGGCCATCCACCGAAAAATCTCTACGGCACTTCACTATTCGCCGTCACAGCCACGTCGGGGCTGCGTTGGGCGAACGGGCAATCGGACGCGACAGTACTGGCCGCGTTCCCGCGATACCTGCCGGGCTGGATGTGGTGGGTAATGAAGGTGCCGCTACTTCGTGAGATCCTCGGCACGAATCTTGTTGTGGTACTTCAGAAGAAGTAGCGCTATCCGGAGGATGGCAGGTCGGCCAGGCAATGCAGCGTACCGATGGCGCTCGTTGATTCCGACAAAACTTCATCGCCGCGGGAAATCGTGCAGGTGAGCTTGCCGCGAATCACGACGGCGTTCAATTCGGCGCGCCCCTTGGCGACGTTCGTGGTCTGCTGCCACGGCACGCCGACACCTGCGACAAGCTGGTTGCGATCCCCGGAACGGTAACTCAATCCAATAAGATCGCCGTCCCCGGTGATCTGATAGGTGACCTGCCCGGCTGGGATCGGATCGGTAGAGGTGGGCGCCTCCGACGTCGACTCGGTGGTCGACTCCGTTGTGGATTCTGTCGTTTCCGACGGTGTCTGACTCGTCGCGGTCGACGATGACGGGATAGCGGCGGTATCTGCTGAGTCGCCGGTGCCTTCGACAATGCGATACCCGACGAATCCGATGACGATAAGCGCCAGCACGATGGCCAGCGATAGGCCGATCGTCCGGCCGGTGTTCTTCTTCTGTGGCGGCTGGGCCGGTGGCTGCCCCTCGGCATACGACTGACCCTGCGTATACGGCTGACCCTGGGTATACGGTTGGTCGTAATAGTGGCCCTGTGTCGGCGGCTGCTGATACTGCGTCGCCGCTGGCTGCTCGTATGGCTGCGCGGGGTCGGAGTACGCGTGTGTCGGCGATTGGTCGTGCGCACCCGCTCCGTCGAGCGGGTCCAGGCGACGAGTCGGTTCGTGGTCGTCAGGCCCCTGCGGTGGTCGCGTCATTACGTCATCCTCTCATCTTGGACTTAGAGGACGGTGTGACCCCGATATGCCAGCGGTGCCCGTTCAGTCAGACGATCATCGTTCAACTGACCGACATTTGTCCCTACCTGCGCTAATCCGGTAACTACTCGCCGGACCGCGGCGACTTCACCAGTATGAAACATAAAGTGATCGCAGTCATAGTTATGGCCTTCGCAATTCTGGCCGGCGGTGCGCTATCCCCGCCGGGGCAAGCCAACGCGGCGGGTTTCGGACCGGACTCCAACGGCGCGTATTTCTTCCACTCACCGTCGGGCAGATACTCCTGCGGGATCTTTCCCGCTGGCAACCGGTGGCTGTCGGGTTACCAAGCCGGATGTCAGGGCCGGACGAGTACGCAATCGCCGGCCGAGACCCAATGCCTGCGCAAGTGGGGTCCAGGCGGTATGGCGATGGTGCTCAAACGCGATGGGGCGCGTCCGGCCTCAGGGCGCTTCGAATGCCAAAGCCAAGGACTGTTCGTCGGCGGCACGACGGCAAACGGTTCCGGAACCGGACGCGTCGTAAAACCGGTTCTGCCCTACGGCCGCTCGTTGACGGCCGGTGGCGTGACCTGCACGATGCGCACCTCGGGAATCACCTGCCGGAACAACAGAACAGGCCACGGCTTCTTCATATCGTTGCAGTCGCACCGCGGCTTCTGACCGCTAACAACCGACCGGTCCCCGTGGCCCGGACAGATGCTCATCGGCGATCTGCTCCAGCCACGGGGACCTTCTAGTTGTTCGCGTGGGTTAGACGTCCGCGATCGCCTCCAGCGGCTTGGTCTGTGCCGCCCGCACCGCCGGCCACAGCGCGGCAATCACTCCGACAACCGCCGCACCAATCAGAGTCGTCACGATCAGACTCCACGGCAGTACCGGATCACCAGCGCCCCACTCGCGCAACGTCTTTGCCAGCGTCCAACCGATACCGCAGCCCAACAGCACGCCGAGAACCGCTCCATAGATCGCGATAAGTACCGACTCGACATAGATCGTCCGGCGCACTTGCCCGCGCACCATGCCGATCGCCCGCAGCATGCCGATCTCACGTTTGCGCTCGACGACCGACAGCGCCAGCGTATTGATGATGCCGAGCACCGCGATCACCAAAGCCAATCCCAGCATCAAATACAAGATGGTGAGCATCTGGTCGATCGTCGACGAGATCGAGCTCTTGAACTCTTCTTTCGTCTGGATCTGTGCGGTCAGGTACCCCGACGTCGCCCGCTCGAGATTGGTGCGCAAGGTATCGAGATTGGTGCCGGGTTTCGCGGTCAGGAACACGCCGACGATCGTCCGGCCAGCCTCGGGCATGACCTTCTCATACGCGCCTTGACCCAGTACCCAGCCCCCGACGGTCTCGTTATCGTCGTAAACAGCGGCGACTTTCACCGGGACCTGCTTGCCATCGAAGGTGGTGAACGTGACGGTGGTACCGGGGTTCCATCCCTTCTTCTGCGCGGTCGACTGACTGACAATCATCTCGTTCGATGGAACCGTGGACGAGGCGCCGTCACGCATGTTCAGCTTCACCACATCGGCCATCTGATCGCCGATGGTGCCGGCGCCGTTGACTGTCTCATCCCCGACCTTGGCCACCACCACACCCGACGCCGTCGCCTTGTTCACGCCGTCCACCTTGCGTACGGCAGTCAGCACCGACGGCGACAGCGTCGCGTTATTCGCTCCGGTGACGATGTAGTCCGCGGTTACCGTGCTATCCACCGCGTCATCGACTGTGCCCTTGAACGTGGAGCCGAGCGTGCCGATGATCGCGACCAGCATCAGTCCTAACGTCAAAGCGAAAGCCGTTGCGGCAGTACGCCTTGGATTGCGAATGGCATTGATCCGCGCCAGCTTGCCGACCTTGCCGAACGGCGCCGCGAGCACCCGGCCCAGCCCGCCGACCACCGGCCGCGCCAACGCCGGCGCGCCAAGGACCACCGCCACGATCAATACCGCCGCACCGCCACCAACCAGCAGCACCGGCCCGACCCCCTGTCCGGTTGCTCCGGCGGTAATGGCCGCGATACCCGCAACCGCCAAGACGGCACCAATAATCGTGCGGACCCGCAGCGATGCCGAACCCTCGGTCTGCGTCGCCCGCATCGCCTCAACGGGAGGCACGCACGACGCACGCGCGGCCGGTACCCAGGCGCTTACCATCGTCACCACAATGCCCACGAACAGCGCCGCCAGAATCGCGGCCGGCGTCACTTTCAGACCGCCCGATGGCAGACCGGATGTCGATCCGGCGACCAGTTGTAATAGCGCGGCTAGTCCAATACCGATGCCAAGCCCGACGACACCGCCGATCACGCCAACGACGAATGCTTCCAGCAGTACCGATCGCGATACCTGTTTCCGCGAAGCGCCAACGGCCCGTAGCAACGCCAACTCCCGATTGCGTTGCGCCACAATCATCGAGAAGGTGTTGTAAATGATGAAGGTGCCGACGATTAGCCCAATGGCGGCGAACGCCAGCAGAATGTAGTTGAAGATATCGAGGAACTGGTTGACCTGATCCTTCTGTTCCTGCCGAACCTGATCACCGGTCTGTATCTTGAGCTGGTCGTTGCCGACCGCGGCGGTTACTCGTTTGGCCAGCTCATCGGACGATACCCCGGCCACCGCGGACATACTCGCCGCACTCACATGCTCGCCGTCGGAGAACAGGCCGCCGGCCGTCTCCTTGTCGAACTGGATGTTCACATACCCGCCGGTCCCATCGGTCGGCAGATCGAGCAATCCGACCACGGTCACCTCCATCGGAGATGAATCACCCTGTCCGATAACGACTTTCGTCTTACTTCCGACCTTGAGATTGCCCTTCTCGGCGGCCGACGAGTTGATCGCCACCTCGGTGGCATTCTCCGGACCACGCCCGCCGGGCATGATCTTGGAGTCATCCGGGCTGATCGCCTCCGACGCCGGCACATACGCCGACCCGACACTCGGCGCACCGCCGGTCTGCAAAGCCTTCCCCGACGCGTCGGCGATGGTCACCAACCCGGTATACGACGTGACGATCCGATCGATGCCGAGTTGCTGCTTTTCCTTCGTCAGCTTGTCGACGACGGCGTTGGGCACCCCGGACGATTGCATATTCTTCGGCGAAACCTGTACTGCCACACCAAGAGCAGTACGGTCGAAGATGCTGCTGAAGGCCCCCGAGATCGAGGACGTGAACACTATCGAGCCGGCGACGAATGAGGTACCGAGCACCACCGAGAACACCGTGAGGAACAGTCGAACCTTGTGCGCGGCCAGGTTTCGCAGCGAAACCCGGCGCATTACCGATTTAGACATTCTTCTGTCCGACCTCGTTCGACGGCGCGACGGACGGCTGCGTACTTGGCACGACGGCCGGCGCGGCGGACTTTTGCATACTCGGCGCAGCAGTTGGCACCGACGCGGCCGGTGCGTCGTCGAGATGTTTCATCACTTCGAAAACGTCGTCGGCCGAGGGCTTGAATAGCTCGCGGACAATCTGGCCATCGGCGAGGAATACCACCCGATCGGCGTATGACGCCGCACGCGGGTCGTGGGTCACGATGACCACGGTTTGTTTGAATTCGTCGGTCGCCGCGCGCAGGATCGAGAGCACCTCACCCGAGGATCGCGAGTCGAGGTTACCGGTCGGCTCGTCGCCGAAGATAATGTCGGGTTTGCCGACCAGGGCACGGGCACAGGCGACACGCTGCTGCTGGCCACCGGAGAGCTCGTTGGGCCGGTGGGTGAGCCGATCGGTCAGTCCGAGTCGGCCGATGACGGCGTCGAACCACTGCTTGTCTACCTCGCGGCCGGCGATGTCGAGCGGCAGGGTGATGTTTTCCGCCGCGGTGAGAGTCGGTACGAGGTTGAACGCCTGAAAGACAAAGCCGATCCGGTCGCGGCGCAGCTTGGTCATCTCCTTGTCGGAGAGACCGACCAGGTCGACGTCGCCGATCCGGACCCGGCCCGACGACGCGACGTCGAGGCCGGCCAAGCAGTGCATCAACGTCGATTTACCCGACCCCGAGGGTCCCATGATGGCGGTGAACTCCCCCGCACCGAATTCGACGCTGACCCCCGCGAGCGCCACAACGGCGGTGTCCCCGGATCCGTAAACCTTTCGTAGATCGTCGGATGATGCGGCAACGGACTGGGCACTCGCAGAGTGTCGTGGATTCATGCCTTCCAGAAAACCAAACCTAGGCGAAATTCGCCATCCGGGTTTTCCCCCGAATCACCCTGGCGGGAAACGAAAATCCCCCGGAACTCTGCGAAGCTGCCGCCGCGACGGCAGGTTTTACGAGTTCCGGGGGATTCGGGTTCGAGTATCAGCCCAGGCGCTGGGTGAGTCCGTCCAATTCATCCCGCAGGCTCGACGGCAACTTATCGCCGACGAAGGAGAACCACTCCTCGATCGACGGCAGTTCCTCGCGCCATTCGTCCTTGTTCACGGCCAGCGCTTCGGCGACGTCGGCGATCGGGGTATCCAAGCCGTCGAGGTCGAGGGCTTCGGGCGTGGGCACGATACCGACCGGTGTCTCGACACCTTCGGCATCACCCTCGATACGCTCGATAATCCACTTCAGAACGCGACTGTTCTCGCCGAATCCTGGCCACAGGAAGCGCTTGTCCGCACCGCGGCGGAACCAGTTGACGTAGAACACCTTTGGAAGCTTGGACTCGTCGGCATTCTTGCCGAGGTTGATCCAGTGATCGAAGTAGTCGCCGACGTGATAGCCGAGGAACGGCAGCATCGCCATCGGGTCGCGGCGCACGGTACCGACCTTGCCCTCGGCTGCCGCGGTCTGCTCGGATCCGACGGTGGCGCCCATGAAAACGCCGTGCTGCCAGTCGCGAGCCTCGGTGACCAGGGGCACCGTGGTCTTGCGGCGACCGCCGAACAGGATCGCCGAGATCGGCACACCGGCCGGATCATCCCACTCGGGAGCGACCGATGGGCACTGCGACAACGGCGTGCAGTAGCGCGAATTCGGATGTGCGGCAAGGGTTTCGGTCTCCCGCAGGAACCAGTCGTTACCCTTCCAGTCGATCAGGTGGTCGGGTTCGCCCTCTAGGCCTTCCCACCAGACATCGCCGTCGTCGGTCAGGGCGACGTTGGTGTAGATAGTGTTGCCGGCCTCGATGGTCTTCATCGCGTTCGGGTTGGAGCTGTGATTGGTACCTGGTGCGACACCGAAGAACCCGAACTCGGGATTCACCGCATAGAGCCGGCCGTCCTCGCCGAATCGCATCCACGCGATGTCATCGCCGATGGTCTCCGCACGCCAGCCGGGGATGGTCGGCTGAATCATCGCGAGATTCGTCTTACCGCAGGCACTCGGGAACGCGGCGGCGACGTAGTACGCCTTGTCCTCGGGGCTGATCAGCTTGAGGATCAACATGTGCTCAGCGAGCCAGCCCTCGTCGTGGGCCATCGCCGATGCGATACGCAGCGAGTAGCACTTCTTGCCGAGCAGCGCGTTTCCGCCGTAACCCGAACCGTAAGACCAGATCTCGCGGTCTTCGGGGAAGTGGGTGATGTACTTCTCGGAGTTGCACGGCCATGGGACGTCGGCCTGACCGGGCTCCAACGGAGCACCGACCGAATGCAGCGCCTTGACGAAGAAACCGTCGTCGCCCAAAGCGTCGAGTACGGCGGGCCCGACGCGAGTCATGACGCGCATCGAGAGCACGACGTACTCCGAGTCGGTGATTTCTACCCCGAGTTTGGGATCGTCGCTGCCCAGCGGACCCATGCAGAACGGGATGACGAACATCGTGCGACCGCGCATGCTGCCCTCGAACAAGGGCGTCAGGGTGGCCTTCATCTCGGCCGGATCGACCCAGTTGTTGGTGGGGCCGGCCTCTTCTTCGGTCTTAGAACAGATATAGGTTCGTGACTCGACGCGAGCGACGTCAGCGGGGTCCGACTTGGCCAAGAAGGAGTTGGGCTTCTTGTCCTCGTTGAGTTTGACGATGGTTCCGGCCTCGACGAGCTGTGCGGTCAGACGGTCCCATTCCTCGTCGCTGCCGTCCGACCAGACGACTCGGTCGGGCTGGGTGAGTTCTGCTACCTCTGCGACCCAGGCCAACAATCCTGGGTGGGACGTCGGGGCACTACTCGGATCAAGACCGGGGATGGTCGCTGAGGTCATGTGATAACTCCTCGAATTTCTTGCCGGTAACTCACATCGGCCGCTGGTGTACCTGAAGGATACGTGGACCGAGCGCACGCTAGGTAGTCGGGTGCGTAGGGCGCGAGGGACACACCGTCGGCGAGCATCGGCACGTTCCCGGCACTCGGCGAGATACCTACCCGAGGCGGCCGCTGTCGGTCGCGCGCCAGGGCCCACCTGCGGTGTCGCGCGTCACAGACTCATAGGTGCCGTCAGCCGCGATCGACGTGACCTTGTCGACCTCGCCGTCGTGGTCACAGTCGGTAAATATCACCAAACCGTCACTGCCCGCCCTGGTCAAGGTGTCGGCAATGCCATCGTCGTCGGTATCGACCGCCGCGGGTCCCAGATCCCACACCCGCCCGGCGTCGTGCAGCAGGAGGTGTTCGGACAGCGGACCACCGGAATCGGTTGGCCCACCTGGGGTGTCATCGGTCAGATCTAAACTGTCGAAGTCAATCATCGGCGGTCACAGTTATTTGGACGCAGCGGCTAGCGATTCGGTTCCACCAATCGACGAACTTTTTCGGCTCAGATTATTCCGGCTCGACTCGGAGTTCAGCCGGCGCGCGATCTCCCGGCCAAGCGCGGCAGCTTCCGACGCCGCCTGTGAGCGGCCGCGCAACTTCCGCAATCGCGTATCGATATCGGCCACGGCCTGCGCCGCCCGTCGCCCGTCACGTTCGTAATGCCGTGCGATTGCCGCGACAACCAGCGGCTCGACGTCGTTGACCACGGCGAATATCGTTTGCTCGATACGCGTGCGAGCATCGGCACAGGTGTCGGTCACCCACTGACGCATCGCGGTACGCAAAGCCGCCTGTCGTCGGGCGCGCACTACCCACAACGCCATCGCCAGCCCAACTAGGACGGTCGCGGCCATACTCGACCAGCCCGCCAGCCCCGCGTCGACGAGTTGGGTCGCGACCAACCGCCCGATACCGAGGCCGGTAGAGGCACCGAACACCATGACCAACGCGTCGTCGGCGCTACGTCTACGTCGCCCGTTCGGCAGCGCCCGCTGGGACGCGGGCGACCGGGATAACGGCAGATCACGCCGCGGTCCGGCGTCGATCCCGAGTAGCGCGACCGCCTCGATCCGCGCGGCACGAGCCCACAGTTCGGCGATTTCCGATCGCTCGCACTCCGCTATCGCATCGGTTAGCCAATCGCCGACCGCGCGCGCCGCCTGCTGGGTGGATATCGTCTCGACCCGCGCCAGTCCCTCCACCGACACCATGCGCAGCCGTGAGTGCACCTGGCCAACCGATGATCCGCGAGCCGCGGTCAGCCCGATGCGCAGTCCGGCCAATCGATCGGACCGGCCTCGATCACGCTCAGCGACCAACTCGGCCCGACGGTGACGGAGTGCGGTTAGCTGACCGTCGTCGGGGGTGATCGCCCAGAGCGCGGCGGCCATCGCGGTCAGTTGGGATCGAGCATCGATTGCGTCACCCAATTCAGCGCGTAACCACTCGACTAGCGCGCCGATCCCCGAGGCCGGGTCGTCGCTGACTTCGCTCGCCACCGCGAATAGCGGGCATAGTCGCCACGGGTCGACCTGTTCGCGGAAGTCCGCCAGCCGCGCGGGCCAGTTCCAGAACACGTCAATCTCATTGCATACCAAGGCAACTCGACCAACTGTCCGCAACTGTCGAGCTATCAACGGTCCCATCGCGGAACTGTTGTCGCAGCCGGTGTCGACGACAAAGACGACCACCCTCACCCCGTCGACGTCGTCGGCACTGCCCACGACGATGTCAAACGCAGCGTCGAGCCGGCCGCACGCGGCGGCCACTTTCGCGGCGGCGCTCCCGTCGCCTCCGTCGTCGATGACAATCCGCGATCCCGTCGCGGCGGTCGGTGCGGGTTGATCGCCCAGTACCTCTGCGGCCCTGCGCAAAATGTCATCGACCGGGTGATCAGCGACCTCAGTCATCGAAGTCCCCCTATCAACGCGTGATCGACCACTACATGTTCGATGGCATCGCGCAGTTGCCCCGACGCCGTTGACGCGAGTGCCGACAACTCCGACGCCGCGCGCGTTTCGCGAAAGAGCCGTATCGGCTCGGCCAACTGTCCGAAGGTCGTAGTCAGGCATCCTATGCCGCTGCGCCGACGCAGTAGCGGATCGATGTCACCCGGGCTTCCCGCGATCCGGCCCGAGCGGATCTCTTGGACGCAGTCGGTGACCCCCCGCCAGCCAATCCTGCCCAGCAGAGCAGCGTGTCGTGGGTCGTCGGCAGCGAACTGGGCGGCAAACCGAGGCAGCGGGACCCGATCCGCCGCCAACTCACGTAACAACGTGGCGTCGTCGGACGTGACGGTCACCGCCCCCCACAGTCCGGTCACCGGCAGCACATCGGTCGCCAGGAGCGATCCGCACCGATGGGCGGCATCGTTAGCGGCGTCGGGCGACCCGCAGGTGTCGGCTTTGTTCAACAATACGATTCGGCGGTCCCGGGGAAGGCTGGAGATCGTCTCGACGTCTCCCGCGCGCACGCGCCCCACCAGGAGATATAGCGCGATATCGGCAGACACCGCGCTATCTGGCGAATCAACCACCACCGCCGAAACCGACAGCGAATTATGCAAGGCGCGAACCAGTGTGCCGCGGCCCGACCAGGGCGGACCGATCACCGCGACGTCGAGCGGCCGGATCAATTTTCGATAGATCGGAGCGGCCGCCGGCCACCGCCGCGCGAGGTCCTCAACTGCGTCGATCACCTGCGTTCACCCCCGATAATGCGATCATGTCTTGGTGAGTAATCCCGAACCTTCGTCGTCGCAGGCCGAACCCGCGGACCAGGCGCGCCTGTATCCCCGGGTCACCAGCTTTCGATTCCGGCGCGGCACGCTGACCGCCGGACAGCAGCGCAACTGGGCGACGCTGTGGCCGGATATTGGCCGTGACCTGCGGGTCGACGGCGGCGACGAACCACCCCTGGACGCGACGGCCTGGTTCGGCCGGGACGCACCGACGATCCTGGAGATCGGCAGCGGCACCGGGATTTCGACCGCCGCGATGGCCGAGGCCGAACCCGAGCACAACGTGGTCGCCGTCGAGGTCTACAAACCCGGTTTGGCTCAGTTGCTTGGCCTGGTCGATCGCGGGAACCTCGCAAATGTCCGGATGATCCGGGGCGACGCGATGATCGTGCTGACCGAGTTGATCGAGCCGGCCAGCCTCACCGGCATCCGCGTGTTCTTTCCCGACCCCTGGCCAAAGGCCCGGCATCATAAGCGGCGTCTGCTTCAGCAAGGCACCATTGAATTGATGGCCGACCGTCTCAAGCCGGGAGGTGTATTGCATATCGCCACCGATCACGCCGATTACGCCGAATGGATTACCGAAGTCCTCGACAATCAAGACGCAGCGAAGACGCATCTGGTTCCACTCGACGACAAATCCATCGCACCAATTTCGCTGGAACGTCCCACGACGAAGTTCGAGGGGCGGGCACAGCGCGAGGGCCGCGACGTTACCGAATACGTCTTTACCAGGGCAGAAGCCGCTGCGGTCACCGCTGAACGGAGTTCGCAATGACCGTCGGAGAGATTATTTCCGGACATAGCACCGCACGCCGCGTGCTACTCGTCTGGGACGCGCCCAATATGGATATGGGCCTGGGTGCCATCCTGGGTGGCCGTCCGACCGCCGCACATCGACCGCGGTTCGACGCGCTCGGGCGGTGGTTACTCGACCGCACCGAAGCGGTGTCAGGACAGCTAGCCGACGACGTTGTCGTCGAACCTGAAGCCACCGTGTTCACCAATATCGTCCCCGGCAGCGCCGACGTCGTGCGACCGTGGGTTGATGCGTTGCGCAACGTCGGGTACGCGGTATTCGCCAAGCCGAAGCTCGCCGACGACACCGACGTCGACGACGACATGCTCGATCACATCGAATTACGTCGGCATTCCGTTGGGTTGGCTGGCCTGATCGTCGCATCGGCTGATGGCCAGGCGTTTCGTGAGCCGCTGCTTGAGATCGCGGCAGACGGCATTCCCGTCACCGTCATCGGATTCCACGAACACGCCAGCTGGGCGCTGACCTGCGAGGAGCTGGAATTTGTTGACCTGGAGGAGATCCCAGCGGTCTTCCGCGAGCCGCTGCCACGAATCGGGCTCGACTCCCTACCCGACGACGGCGCGTGGCTCGCCCCGTTCCGACCGTTGGCGGCGTTGTTGCGGTGATCACTACCTGGGCGTTCACTAAGCTGACGCTCAGGACCGCCTGTAAGACTGAGCCGTCTGCCCTCTACTCGCGGGAGCCCGCCGGAGAATCGGTTACGAGATTCACCCGGATACGCGGCGCGGCCAGAGGTTTATGAAAGGAAATCTCTCCAGTGTTCAGAGCCATCGGCACATTCGTGTACCGGATGCGATTCGCTGTTATCGCGGTACTTATCGCCCTCATGGCGGGCCTGGGTCTTTACGGCCTGGACCTCAACAAACACCTGAGCCAAAGTGGGTGGTTCGACCCGACCTCGGAGTCGGTCAAGGGCGCGAAACTCGCCGATCAGTCGCTCGGCCGCGACCACAAGTCCGACGTCATCCTGCTGATCACCCCGCCGAAGGGCACACTGGTCGACGACCAGGAGTTCGGCGCGAAGGTCGAGAACTTTCTCGACGACCTCGTAACGACGCATCCCGGTTCGGTCGACCGCAACGACCCCGGCATCGTCGATCCGTTCGATCTGGGCGATCAGTCCCCCGCGACCAAGGCGGCCCTCGACCAGAAACGTGCTCGCCTCTTTACCCCCGATCGTCAGCACGCGTTCGTCAGTATTGGCATCAAAGGCGACGATGACACCGCCGTCCTAGCCAACTTCAAGGCGGTCGAGCCCGCCTTCGACGACATCGCCGGCCGATTCGACATGCCGGGTACCACCTTCGAACTCGCCGGACTGCAACCGGTCGCCGGCGCGATGGCCAACGGCATGGACGAAGATATCCACCGCGCCGAAGTCATCGCCTTGCCGATCGTCGCGCTGATGTTGTTCTTCGTATTCGGCGGGGTGATCGCTGCCTGTCTCCCGGTGCTGATCGGTGGCCTGACCATCGCCGGCTCGCTGGGGATCATGAAATTCCTGGCGCAGACGACCGAGCTGAACATTTTCGCCCAATCCGTGGTGACCCTGATCGGTCTGGGTATCGCCATCGACTACGGCCTATTCGTCGTGAGCCGGTTCCGGGAGGAACTCGCGGAAGGGTATTCGACGAAAGCAGCGGTCCGAAGAACCGTGATGACGTCGGGGCAGACGGTCGCCTTCTCCGCGACGATTATCGTCGCGGCCCTGGCCTGCCTATTGATGTTCCCCCAGGGCTTCTTGAAGTCGGTCGCCTATGGCGCGATCGCCTCGGTGAGCCTGGCAGCCATTCTGTCGATCACGGTGTTGCCGGCGATTCTCTCGATCCTCGGCCCGCGCATCGACATGTTGAGCCTTCCGTTCCTGCGGCGCACGCGCACCAAGAAGGAGATCGAGGAAGGCTTCTGGGGCAAACTCTCCGGCTGGGTGATGCGTCATCCAGTGAAGACCGCTGCCCCGACCATCCTGCTGCTGCTCGCCCTGATCATTCCGTTCAGCAATATCGCATTCGGCGGCATCTCCGAGGCCTACCTGCCGCCGGATAACCCGAACCGCCAGGCGCAGGAACACTTCGACAAATTGTTCCCGTCGGAGCGGACCGAAGGCATCAAGCTTGTCGTCGCGTTCGATCCGAATAGCGACGAGCAGAGTGCGGCATTGCAACAAATCGCCGACGACGCCAATAAAATCCCCGGTTTCACCAAGAAGTTCAGCACGTCGACCGACGGTGGCGCAGAATCTGGCGAATACGGCAACTTCGGCGTGCTGCAAATGTCCGCTGGCCTGAGCAACCGAGACACCGCCGGCGAGGTCATCAAGAAACTCCGGGAGATCGACACCCACGGCACCACCATGTTCGTGACCGGAACACCGGCGCTGACGCAGGATTCGATCGACGCCCTGTTGAGCCGACTACCGGTAATGATCGTGCTGCTGGTGCTGGTCACCGGTCTGCTGATGTTCCTGGCCTTCGGCTCGGTCATCCTGCCGATTAAGGCCGGGCTGATGTCGGCCCTCGGCCTCGGCGCGACCCTGGGCATCTTGACCTGGATCTTCGTCGAAGGCCACGGTGCCTCGATCGCCAACTTCACACCGGGGCCGCTATTCGCGGCGATGCTCGTGCTGATTATCGCGATCGTGTTCGGCCTATCCACCGACTACGAGATCTTCCTGCTCGCCCGCATGGTCGAGGCCAGACAGAAGGGCGCGAGTACCACCGAGGCGATCCGGACCGGCACCGCCCACACCGGTCGCCTGATTACCGCGGCCGCGGCGATCCTGGTGGTCGTGACCGGCGCGTTCGGCCTGTCCGACATCGTCATGATGAAGTACATCGCCTACGGCATGATCGCCGCGCTGATCCTCGATGCGACGATCATCCGCATGCTTCTGGTGCCGTCGGTGATGAAGTTGCTCGGCGACGATTGCTGGTGGGCGCCGCGCTGGATGCAGAAGTTACAGCAGAAGATCGGCCTCGGTGAGGCGGTACTCGACGACGAGCCAGACGATCTGCGCGACGGCGCGCGTGCGCACCGTCCGATGTCGGCGGGCACCATGATCGCCGAAGCTCCCACCCGTTCCTTCTCGGCTCGCGGTGCTGGCGGGCAAGCTCGTTCGACGACTCCGGTCACCGACCGACCCACGTCGGCGGCTGCCCAGCGACGTCGGCCGGCGCCGCAGACAGGCAGCGGACCGCAGCCGGTCGCACCGCACAGTGGCCCGCAAGAGACCCCGGCGACGCAGTCGCCACGTCCGCCGGGGCCAGCCGGTCCCGCGCCCACTCCCGGTCAGCGACCGCCCGCGCCAGCGCCGGTGATCTCGCGCCGTGACAAGCGTCGCGAGTCGCGGCCCGACACCGGACGGTGGCGTCTGGGCCAAGGCGGCATCGCGCTGGAAAGCTCGAAACCTGCTGCGCCACAGTCTCAACCGCCGTCGGGGCCGCAACGACCAACACCGGCACCGTCGAATCAAGCTGCGCCGCAACCCAATCGACCGGCCAACCCGCCGCAGAGCGGGACTCCACGCCCGCCCGCGCCGGGGCAGGGCTGGTCCGACGCGACCTCCGGCACAGCTCCGACGTCGGGTAATTCGCCACTGCGACGTCGACCGACTCTGGAAGAGACCGGTCGACGACCGCTGGCCGCATCGGTCAACCCGGAGGACAATCGCCCAGCGGGCCAAACGCCATCGGGATCGCCGATGAACCGCGGAGCCTCCGACGAAGTACGTGAACCACAGGAGGACGACGGCAGCGGCAAGCGTGCCGCGCGTGATGACAACGAGCAGATCAGCGTCCAGGATCTGTTGCGGCGCAGTCGAAACCAGCAGGAGTAGGACGGGTACCGTCGCCGGCGAATTTCGTCCGAATAGTTACTCACCGAGGGCATACTGCCCTCGGTGAGCACTTATTCGGACGATTTTCACGGCGTGGCGGCTTTGTTGTCGAGTAGCCGGGCGTAGCCGGCGCCGAGTGCCAGTAGCACCAGACCGACGACAATGAATGCGGCTACTCGGAACAGACCGTTGAGCGTGGCCAGGTCGAACAGGAACAGTTTGCCCACGGCACCCGCGGTTAGTGCGAGCCCGGCGCTCACCAATAGGGTTCGGTTGACGCCACGCACTCGCGTCGCATAGCCGAGGATCCCGGCGGCCACCGCAATCCAGCCGATCGTGGCTGCCATATGTCCGCCGAGGAATCCACCGTCGGGGCCCGCGATCAGAACCCCGGTCACCACTGCGACCTGAGTGAATTCGTAGACGGCGATGACGCCGGCAATCGTCCACCGCACCCGATCGTTGTCGCCGATTGTCCGGCCGTCGGCCCGCTGATACGACGCCGCTAGCGCAACCACCGCACCGGCCGCGAGCAGACTCGCGACGATTCCCGAGATACCTTCCCCCGCAGTCAGATTCGGCGCCGACGCTAGGTTCCACGGTGGGCAGAGCACCAGCAAGGCCATACCGCCGAGGACGGCTAGGCAGGTCGCGATAATGCGCATCATCGCGGCGAAGGCAGCGTCGATGCCGGCACGTGTGGTCGTCGACGCTGCCGCCAGACCAAGGGCAACTGCCAGTAGTACCGGCACTACGACCGTTTGATCGAAGGTCATCGGCAGAGCGATCGTCGCTGCCAGCGCGGCGGTCGAGAACCATGCGATTCGTACGCCTACTGTCACACCGGCGATACGACGACCGCCAGCACCAAGCGCCACTAAGATCACCGCGTAAGCCGCGATCACCGCGGCACAGATTCGCGGGTCGACGACGGCGGCTGCCACAGCGAGTGGAATCGCGCCGGTACCGCTGATCGCAACGAGAACAACACGATGAGTGGTGGGACGCAACACAATCAGCGCCGAACCCACCGCGAGCAAAGCGTTGACCACCGTGCAACCGATCAACAGAGCCGCATCATCGCCGGCAAGCTGACCAGACGCCGCAAGACAGCCAACGGTGAGAGGCACCGTCGATGCGGCGGTACGTGCCGCGTAATACCCGATCCAATCCTTACCGATCGGCACCCACAATGCGGCGGCCGACAGAACCAGCATGAACGCGATCAACGTGAAGTCGAATCCGCGAGTGATGACCGGGCCCAGAAACACCAGCGGCACGATCACCAACACACCGATCCATTCACTATCCCACCACCGCGAAAGCGCAAGTCCCGCAACGGCTATCAGTCCGGCAACGATCAGCGCAGCCGCCGACGGCAGCCAGTGGTAGATGGTGCTGGTCGCCATCGCATCGAGATACGCGGCGCCGATACCCGTTGCGGCCAAGGCGATTCCACCGACGCGCCCATCGGGGCGGCGGAACACAAACAGCCCCGCGGCCAATAGAGCCACCGCGAGCAGCGCACCACCGGCAACCCGGAGCTCCGGCCGCAACAGACCGGCCTGAGCAGCGAGCACAAGTAGCAGTACCACGCCGATGAGCGTGATCCCGACGCCGACCGCGGCAAGCACTCGGCCGATGATCTGCGACGTAGGCCGCCGGGGCGGACGCGCCGGACTCGGTGGAGCCTTCGGATACGGCGCAACGGATGGATACGGTGCCACCAATGGATTCGGGGGAGATGTTGGATACATGGGCGGGAACGGCTGGCGGGCGCCTCGCGGATCGACGCCGTAGGGCGGGCCACCGGGCACTGGCTGCGCGTTACCGGCCGGGGCGTAACCCGGTGGAATCTGCGCTGGCGCTGGCGTTTCCGCCGGCACAGTAGGTGCGCCTACGGCAGCGGATGGCTCCGACAGCCATCGCCGGACCTGCGCGAGGTCATTGGATATCGCGGAGGCCCGGCGGGAGAGGTCGGCGCAATCGGCGGTCAGCCGAGCAAGGGTCACCAGCGTCGGTGGCAACTGTGCGGGATCTGGGGCATTCATTGCTCCACGGTCGCATGACCGGATTCGTCCGCGAGTGCGTAACTCTACCTATATCCGCTGGGTAATTACCGAAATGACCTGCGGAAACTCATTCCTCGTCGAGGCCGTGTTCGATCGCGTAGCGAGTCAACTCCACGCGGTTGCCGAGTTGCAGCTTCCGCAGCGTCGCCTGCACGTGATTCTCCACGGTGCGATGACTGAGGGTGAGTTTGGTCGCGATCTGTTTGGAGCTGAGCCCCTTGGCGACGTACCGTAGGACCTCGGTTTCGCGTGCGGTCAACGCGGGAACATGTGGACCGGCATCCGGCGCCGCGGCGATCCGCCGATACTCACCGAGGATCAACCCGGCCAGCCCCGGAGTGAACACCGCCTGCCCAGCGGCGGTGGCCCGAACCGCATCGACCAACTCCGCCCTCGACGACGACTTCACCAGATAGCCGATCGCACCGGCTTTCACCGCCTCCAGTACATCGTCGCGTTCATCGGACGCCGATAGCACCAGGATGCGCGAATTCGGTGATACCGCAATAACTTCCGCAGTTGCCTGCGCCCCGGTCCCATCGGGAAGCTGCATATCCATCAGCACCACGTCCGGAGTGACCGCGCGTGCTCGGCGTGCCGCCGCTGCAACGCCGTCGGCGGTGGCGACCACCTCGAAGCCCTCGTCAGCGAGGTCTCGCGCCACGCCTTCCCGCCACATCGGATGGTCGTCGACGACCATGATCCGCAAAGTCGATCCTGCGTCTTCGCTCACTACATTCTCCTATCTACCTGCAGTGGGACGGTGAGCTCCCATTCGGTCCCGATTCCCGGTCCAGAGTCGAGAACGGCAGTGCCACCAAGACTTTCGATACGTTTCACAATGGATTGCGCGACGCCCAGTCGGCCCTGACGTTGCGCTTGCGCTAACCGTCCCTCGGGAATGCCGACGCCGTCGTCGCGGATGCTGACGACCACTTGCTCACCTAGGTTCTCCACAAGTACAAAAGCACGAGCCTGCTCGCCCGCGTGTTTGACCACATTGTCGAGCACATTCGTCACGGCCGCATCGATTTCGGCCGCGACCGTCGCGTCGACGATGACCGAGTCGGGCGGTGCACTAACCGAAACCCGTTCGGCCGCATGGGCTCTGATGAGCGCACCCAGGTCGGCCCGATCCGCCGCGACGACCTCGGCCGGCAAGTCGATCTCGGTCGCCGCCAACAGCTGCCGCAGCGTCCGTTCCTGTTCGCTGGCCAACGTGGCCAATTCGGCTGTGCTGCCGCCTATTTCACGTCCTCGCTTGGCGATCAGCGCCAGCACCTGCAAAACACTGTCGTGGACTTCACGAGAAAGTCGCTCGCGTTCTTCGGTCGCGGCAGTCAGTCTCATCGCGACCACCAGCGCGCGATGCGATCGACGAGCGCTGACCGCGGCGAGCCCGACAACTACGCCGACCGCCAGCAAAACGATCAGTGTCGCATTGCGACCGAAGTTGAAGCTCACCGTGCCCTTGACGAAAAGGCTTGTGCCGCCGCTAATCACGGCAAACACCCCACCGGCAACCGGACCCGCCAGGATCGCGGCCGAAATGACCACATTCGTCGCCCACAAGGTCGTGGGCCATGTCTGATTGTTGGTAACCCACTCGTCGCTGGCCACTAGCCAGGTAGACATCAACAGGGCACAGGTGACTACGAGCTCAGTGACAATCCAGTACCAGTTGCGACCGAACCCCACCAGGTAGGCCACGGCGAACAGAACCGACGACGAGACCAGGCCACCGAAGAGTGCCCAGGTAGTCGCCGGGTGCAGCAGGTCGCCGTTGATCGCGATCTGGAATCCAAGCGCGTAGAGCACCGATAGCAGTCGGAACACCTGCGCCGCATTCCACAGCGGGCCAACCGGGTCCGACTCGTCGTCCGCGATACGCCGTCGTCGAGTTTCGACGGCGGACTCGCGCGTTCCGAAAGCCGCATTCACGTTGCCGTGCCGGGATTCTCGCCGAACTCGTCCCACTGCGGTTCGTCGGGCTCGGCGACGTACATACGCTTATCCGACAAAGACTTACCGGTTACCTCGTTCGACTTCTTCTCCGACTTCTCGCCGCTTGATCCAGCTGGGTCGGCATCGGGGTCTTTACCATCCGACCCGCCGTCCGAACGTGAATCGGCATAGAGACTACGGATCGCCGTGTTGAGGAAGGCGATTATCGGAACGGCCAACAGGCCACCAACAATTCCGGCCGAAACCAGGCCGGCCGCGATGGCCAGAACCACGGCCACCGGATGGAGTCGCACCGAGCGACCGAGGAGAAATGGTTGTAGCACATGACTTTCCAGCTGCATCACACCGACGACGATGGCTGCCGAAATGACCGCCGCGATCCATCCCTTGGTGACCAGCGCGACCAGCACCGCCAATGAGCCGGTCACCAATGCCCCGACAATCGGCACGAAAGCGCCGAGGAAGACCAGTGAGGCAAGCGGAAGGGCAAGGGGCACATTAAGAATCGCCAGTCCGGTACCGATGCCGACGGCGTCGACCAGGGCGACAGCTACCGTCGCGCGAACGTAGCCGACGAGCGTCCCGAATCCCGCGACACCGGCCACCCGTACCTTTGTCCTGCTGCCGACGGGGACGGCGCGCGTCATGAACTCCCACATCTGGCCGCCGCCATACAAGAAGAAGATGACGAGAAACAGGGTCAAGAGCGCGCCAGTCACGATCTCCGACGCGGTGGTCGCGGTGGCCAAGGCTCCGCTGGTCACCTTGTCTTGGTTGTTATGCAGGAACTGGGTGAAGTCGTTGCCGACGTTGCCCACCTGCTTGTCCTCGAGCCCCAGCGGACCGTCGATGAGCCATCTCCTGACGTCGTTGACCGTCGAGGTGACCTGATCAACCAGCGCCGGAACACCTTTGATGAACTCTTCCACCACGAAGGTCATCACGGCGGCGAGCGCTCCAATAGCGCCGACAAGAGCCAGCAAGACTGCCAGCGAGCGCGGCAAACCGGCGCGATCCAGGGCATCGACGATCGGCACGAGCATCGCACTGCCCAGAATCGCGAGCGCGACCGGGACAATGACCGTCTCGAAGCGATCGAAGAACATGACCAATACCGCACCGGCCGCGGCGATGACCAGCAGTCGCCAACTCCACTCCGCGGTCGCCCTGACCAGGGGATGAACCTTCGCGCGGTCGATTTCACGCAGACCAGCCAACCCATGTGGCGGTTGCGAAGGCCCAAGTCCGGTGTCTGACACAAAGCCAAGCGTAGCGGTGCGTTCATCGATAAGAATGCCGCGACGCAGTGCGTGTACACCTACTGTGGGGTAATGTTCACGCCCGACCAAACGCTATGGTGAGCACCATGTCTGATTCACCGAGCGCCGCGCGGCGACACCGGCTTTGGTGGCTTCGGTGGATCTTGATCGCCTTGGTCGTGGCCGTTCTCTCAGTCGAGGCCGTCCTCATCTGGCCGAAACTGGAAGACGCGTGGGCGCGTATCGGCGAATTGCAGTGGGGCTGGATCGCCGCCTGCATCGTCGCTTCCCTGCTGTCGATGGACAGTTTCGCGCAGGTACAGCGTGCGCTGCTGCGCTCGGCGGGTGTGGTGGTCAAGCAGTGGAAATCACTCGCGGTGATCCTCGCCGCCAACTCGGTCAGCCAGACTATGCCTGGCGGCCAAGTACTTTCGCCCGCATTCACCTATCGGGAGACCCGAAAGTGGGGCGCTTCACCGGTGGTTGCCTCCTGGCAGGTCGTGATGTCGGGTTTGCTCGCCGGCGTCGGGCTCGCGGTGCTCGGGCTCGGCGGCGCGATCATGGCCGGCGCCAAGACCAGCCCATTCTCGATCATCTTCTCGATCGTCGGCTTCGTCGCGGTGGCGGTGATCATGCAGTACCTCGCCACTCACCCGGAGTCAGTCCAGTCCGGCGGCACGCGGGCGCTCGGATGGGTCAACCAGATTCGGAACAAGCCAGCCGACCACGGCGTCGACAAGTTGCACGAGACCCTTGAGCAGTTGCGCGCGGTGAAACTCAACAAACGCGATGCGTCGATCTCGTTCGGATGGAGTCTGTTCAACTGGGTCGCCGACGTCGCGTGTCTGGCGTTCGCTTGCTGGTCGATCGGTGCACACCCGAGTATTTCGGGCCTGATGGTCGCCTACGCCGCGGGAAAGGCGGTCGGTTCGGCGATTCCGCTTCTGCCCGGCGGTATCGGCGTGGTCGACGCGGTATTGGTGCCCGCGTTGACATCGTCGGGTATGCCCGCGGCTGATGCCATCACCGCAGTGCTCATTTACCGCATGATCAGTTACGTATTCATCGCGGTCATCGGCTGGATCGTCATCCTGATCATGTTCCGCCGAACCATAAAACCCGACACAGCGAGTGACGACCTTGAGGCTGTCGAGAGGGCAATCGACGTCGAATTGGCAGCGGACGATGCACCCCGGCGCAACGGCGACGAGCCACCACCGGCGACAGCCTAGATTTCCGGCCCCCTCACGGGTGTCGGGGGGCATATTGCCCTTCGGCCACACCCACGGGGACGATATTTTTCATTTCTCCATCGCCGTCGCCGAATAGTTGCGCGACCTCTTGTCGACGTCCTCGATATGCCTGTCCCGGCGGACCGGCTGCCCACTCACCACACAAAAGACGCTATTCTGGCGCAACCATGTCCAAAGTCGGAAACGCACCCTCCGCCAACGGGGAGTCGACGCTCCCACTGTTGGCTGCTGCGTTCGCTGACTTAATCGCGGTAACCGTCTTCATGGCAATCGGCCGGGTGAACCATCATCACGGATTCGACCCGCTGAGTTTTCTGCAGTCGTGGTGGCCATTCGCCGTCGGCGCGGCCGCGGGATGGTCAATCTGCTACCTGTACTCGCATGTGCGATCGAGCGAGATGCTCCGTAGCGATTTCCATCCGGAGCGGATGCCCACCGGGATCGTCGTGTGGATTGTGACGGTCGCGGTCGGGATGATGTTGCGCTGGATCCTGCACCAGGGCACCGAGGTCAGCTTCATCATCGTCGCGACCTGCGCCTTGGGCCTGTTCCTGCTCGGCTGGCGGATCGGCCTTCGGCTGGTGCGAGTTCGACAGCGCGGAGCGCTCCCGACTATTTGATGGTGAAGTACTTCTGCGCGACCTGCAGTGCGGCCGTTCCCGACTGCGCACCCTCGGTGTAGATCACGATCACCTTGCGGTCCTGGATTCCGACAAACCACCCCGGCCCCTGCGGACCGTTGGTACCCACCAGCGCCTTAAGGCCCTGCGCTCGCCGCAGGTCGCTCGCATCGCCCGACTTCGCCGTGGTCGCCATCGCTGCCAGAATCTGCTTGCTCAGCACCGGGTCGAGCGCACCGAGTTGTCCGTCTGACACCTTCGTCGGAGTTCCGGAGATCACGTACGGAGCGACCGATGACGGCGAGTTATTCGCACTGCGTGCCATCGCGACGCCGAGAGCGCCCATGTTGAGCATCGAAGCGTTGAAGTCCGACGGCTTGAAATCGATTGTGCCGATGCCGTTGGTTTTCGCCGGTGTGGCGGCTCCCGGAACGGTGAATTTCACTCCGAGTCCGAGTCGGTCGAGCAGCGTTTCGTCGGTGGTCTGTGCCGACGCGATGCGCTGGACAGCGGCGAAGACCTGATTGAGCGTGGTCCCCACCGGGTAGGTTTGATCGAGGTTGATGCCTCGTGCGGCTGCGGCGTCGTTCTGTGCCATGCCGAGGATGCCGCCGGTGTTGGCGTCGAGGGCGAGGATCGTCGCGGGCTGCGCGACTTCGACGGCCGCATCCCCGAGGCTGAGCTGCACCTGCTGGTTGATCGACGTCGGCACGCTCTTGCCCGCCGGTCCCTGTTCACCGGCGAGTTTGGTCGGACGCTGACCGGGCTGCACGAGCTGAACCTGCCAGCCCGACGTCGCGTCCCGAATTGCCTGCCAATAGTTGGTGAGTCCTACTTCCAGCGGCGAGTTGAGACGACGGTCGGCCATCACCAGCATGTCGGTGCGGTTCACCGAGACGCCATTGACCTTCGCCGGATTGCCGGCCAGAACTTCCATATCCGAGTTCCGCAGGGTAACCGCGGTGATCGGCTGCCCCGGATTTTTCGCGACCATGCCGTCGATGACATCGGCGGTGATCAGCGGTGCGATCGGCTTGATCGTACGAACCAGCCCGGCAACCGACGCTTTGAGATTCGTAGTCTTCGACGGGTCCAGGACAATTTGGTTGACCGGCTGCAGAACCATGAAGCTCTTGCCCGAGGCACTGCGCACCGACGGCGCGGGTGTCGCATCGGTCCGGACTTCCCGCAGTTGCGCATCCCTGGTCAACCCGGTGTACAGCAGCGCCGGGTCCCATTGAATCTTCCAGCCCGACGACAATTTGCGCAGGGTACCGGCAGTCTTTGTCTCGAAGGTGCGATCTTTCGCCCACGTGTACCGAGTCGTCAGCGAGAACGACGCCGTACCGTCGCTGTATTCGACCGGCTTGTGTACCGAGATATCGATGCGCTGCGCGTGCATCGCGTTCAATGTGCCGGTCAACAGCTCCGATGCCTGGCCCGGTGCGGTGGTGCTGGCGGCGGCCGCAGAAGCATCCTGGCGCGACAGCGCACCGGCAAAATTATTGACCACACCGGTCACACTCGTAGGCGATTCCTGGGCTCCACATGACGTTATCGCCAGACCACACGCCACCGCCGCGGTCAACGCCAATGGCGCGCGCGTCACCCAGATCTTCATAATCACAATCTTCACTCGTGTCACATCATCTTGTCGACCGAGAACACTCTCGATCTGCTACCAACGTAGTCACAATAGGGTCACATTGCGGTTAGTGAAGTGAGAATTGTGACCTGCGATACCGAAGTGGCCCAAGTGTCGCGGGCCTCGACGGCATTGGATATTCACCGCCCACGCTGGGACAATGCATAGGTGACCTACGCAGTTCAGTACTCCGGTGACCGCGCCACCACGGCGACCAAATGGTTGCGGTCGCGGCACAGTTTTTCCTTCGGCGATCACTACGATCCCGACAACACACACCTCGGCATCCTGCTCGCGGTGAACGAGGAAACCGTGGCGCCCGGACAAGGTTTTGACACCCACCCGCATCGCGAAACCGAAATTCTCACCTGGGTGCTCGACGGTTCACTCGTGCATCAAGATTCGGTCGGACATTCCGGCGTCATCTACCCCGGGCTCGCCCAGCGGATGAGTGCGGGGACCGGCGTCGAACACTCAGAACGCAACGACACCTGGTCGTCGCGACCGGAATCGGGACAGACACCGGTCCGGTTCGTCCAGATGTGGGTCATGCCCGACGATTACGGTCGCGCACCGTCCTACGCACAGTCTGATGTCACCGGAGACCTCACTGACGGTGAACTCATCGCTATCGCCTCGGGGTCGCCCGCGATCGACTCGGCCATCCGCATCGCCAACAAGAACGCGACGATGTACGCCGCACGCCCAACCGAGAAGCAACGGATCATCGTCCCGTCGACCCGGTTCACGATGGCGATGGTTACGCGCGGAAGCGTGAGCTTCGACGGCGCTCGACTGGAAGGCGGCGACGCGATTCGCGGCACCGACCTCGGCGGCGAACCGATCGAGGCGACATCGGACGCCGAGATTCTCATTTGGTCGATGGACCGCGCCCTCGGCGAGTCGTAACTTCGGCGTTCACTACCGGCAAACGAGGCTGACGGATCTCGCCAAGGGTGGAAGGATGGTCGCCGTGACTGCTACTGAATCCGTCTCCGACCACACCCCCGTCTCCGGCATCGACCTCTCATTTGTCGATGACTCCATCCGCATCCAGGACGATCTGTTCAGCCATGTCAACGGCAGATGGCTGGTCAGTCACGTTATCCCCGACGACCGTTCCGTCGACGGCGCTTTTTATGTGCTGCGCGACCGCGCCGAAGAGAACGTCCGCGACATCATCGTCGCCGCTTCACAAGCCAAGGCGGAGAGCGGGACTGACGAATGCAAGATCGGCGACCTGTACGCCTCGTTCATGGACACCTCGCATATTGATGCCCTCGGCATCGGCCCGATCACCGGCGAATTGGAAAAGATCGCCGCGATCGACTCGACGTCAGCGCTTGCCACCCGAATCGGCCGGCTCCAGCGACACGGCGTCGGTGGCCTGCTCGGATTCTATGTCGACACCGACGCCCGTAACTCCGATCGTTACCTGGTCCACGTGACGCAGTCGGGTCTCGGGCTTCCGGACGAGTCCTATTACCGCGAAGAGAAGCACGCGCACACCCTGGAGGCGTACCGGGAGCATGTCGCCGCGGTCTTCACCCTGGCCGGGATCGACGATGCCGCCGATGCCGCGGCGACCGTCATCGATCTGGAGACGGCGATTGCCGCCAGTCATTGGGACGTGGTTCGGCGCCGCGATGCCGAGCTCAGCTACAACCTGATGGACTTCGCCGAATTTAGCACTGCCGCAACCGGATTCGACGTTGACGCGTGGATCGGCGGGCTGGGTACCGCGTCCGAGCCGACATTCGCCGAAGTCGTTGTCGGCCAACCCTCTTTCGTCACCGGTGTCGCCGAACTCATTACCGCGCGCCCGCTGGAAGAGTGGAAGACCTGGTTGACATGGCGACTGCTTCGATCGGCAGCACCCTATTTGTCACAGCCATTCGTGGACGCCAACTTCGCGTTCTACGGCCGCACGCTGACCGGCGCGGAGACGATTCGGGACCGATGGAAACGCGGCGTCGGATTCGTCGAAGACGCGATGGGCTTCGCGGTCGGGAAACTGTATGTCGCACAACATTTTCCGCCGGCCGCGAAGAAGCGTATGGATGAGCTGATCGCGAATCTCATCGAGGCATATCGGCGCAATATCACCGACCTCGAGTGGATGACACCGGCTACCCGCACCAAGGCGCTGGCCAAGCTGGACAAGTTCACCCCAAAGATCGGCTATCCCGCGCACTGGCGTGATTACGACGCGCTGATCGTCGACCGTGGCGATCTGATCGGCAATGTCGCTCGCGCGTCGTCGGTCGAGCAGGATCGCGAGTTGGCGAAGATCGGTCAGCCGGTCGATCACGACGAGTGGTTTATGACGCCGCAGACCGTCAATGCCTACTACAACCCCGGCATGAACGAAATCGTCTTTCCGGCAGCCATTTTGCAGCCGCCGTTCTTCGATCCGGACGCCGACGACGCCGCGAATTACGGTGGAATCGGTGCCGTGATCGGACATGAGATCGGCCATGGATTCGACGATCAGGGCGCTAAGTACGACGGTGACGGCAACCTGGTCGACTGGTGGACCGATGACGACCGCACCGAATTCGGAAAACGCACCCGCGCCCTGATCGAGCAGTACAACACCTTCACGCCGACCGGCCTCGATGACGAGCATAAAGTCAACGGAGAGTTCACCATTGGCGAGAATATCGGCGACCTCGGTGGACTATCCATCGCACTGGTCGCCTATCAATTGGCCGACAACAATCCCCCGGTGATCGACGACCTCACTGGAGTCCAACGGGTATTCTTCAGTTGGGCGCAGATCTGGCGGTCGAAATCCCGCGACGCCGAATCGATTCGGCGCCTATCCATCGATCCGCATTCGCCACCCGAGTTCCGCTGCAATGGTGTGGTGAGCAATGTCGACGCGTTCTACGACGCCTTCGATGTGAGCGATGGCGACAAGCTCTATCTGGCACCGGACCAGCGCGTCCGGATCTGGTGAGCACGTCCCTCCCCTTTTCGCCCGACGGCCCGGCGTCTGGCCGGGCCGTCGCGCTCGCTCTGCTCCGTCCCCTCTTCGGCGGGGCTCTCCTGATCGCGGCGTATTTCGTGTTTCCGCTCGGCCGAACCGAGTCGGGAACCAAATTCTGGCTCAGCGTCGGCATTGTCGGATTAATAGCCATGTGCGCGTGGGAGATTCGTCGCTTTCGCAACTCGTCACATCCGGTAGCCACCGCGGTGGAAATGTTGGTCGGTGTCGGCACCTTCTACGTTGTCGTGTTCTCGACCACCTACTTCCTGATGTCGGAATACGGGCAGCAGACATTCAACGAACGCCTCACCCGTCTGGACGCGCTCTACTTCAGCCTGACTGTGTTCACCACGACCGGTTTCGGCGACGTCGCGCCGGATTCGCAAGCGGCTCGCGCAGTCGTATCGATCCAGATGATCAGCACATTCGTTCTGCTCGGGCTCGGTCTGCGCCTACTCAATGTGATGGTCCGCCGGCGCACCGGGCACGACTAGCAACGACGTCGCGCATTCGCCCACATCCGTCGGCGTCGAGGGTTAGCGTCAAGAGGACAGCCGCAAACACACTATCGGTAACAAGTGGTGAGCCCCATGACCGTAATAGCCCCTAAACCCGTTGGCCGCGAAGGGTTTTCCTCGCTCCGCTCTGGAGGACTGCACTGGGAGTCGTTTCCCCTGCGCCTCTTCACCAAGGGCAATGGGAAGTTCTGGAACCCGTCCGACATCGATTTCAGCCAGGACGCCGTCGACTGGCCGACGCTGAATCCCGAAGAACAGCGGTCCTCGACCTACCTCGTCGCGCAGTTCATCGCCGGCGAAGAGGCGGTTACCGAGGATATTCAACCGTTTATGAAGGCGATGGCCGCCGAAGGACGATTCGGCGACGAGATGTACCTGTCGCAATTCTGCTTCGAAGAGGCCAAGCACACCCAGGTTTTCCGGCTCTGGATGGATGCCGTCGGCTTAGCCGATGACCTGCACCCGTATGTCGCCGACAACCCGTATTACCGCCAGCTGTTCTACGACGAACTGCCTACATCACTCGGCCTACTGGAGTCAGATCCCTCTCCGCTCAACCAGATTCGAGCCAGCGTCACCTATAACCACGTCATCGAGGGCAGCCTCGCGCTAACCGGTTACTACGCGTGGCAGCGGGTGTGTACCAAGCGCGGCATCTTCCCGGGGATGCAAGAGTTGATCAAACGAATCGGCGACGACGAACGCCGTCACATGGCGTGGGGGACGTTCACGTGCCGACGTCACGTCGCCGCCGACGACTCCCTGTGGGCCGCGGTCACCGACCGGATGACCGAGTTGATGCCGATGGCCCTCGGCATGATCGAGTGGGTCAACGATCAGTTCGAGGAGCCGCCGTTCGGCATCGACAACTCCGAGTTCCTGTCCTATGCGGCCGACCGCGCGCAACGTCGACTCGGTGCGATCGAGTCCGCGCGGGGCCGTCCGGTCGCCGAGATCGACATCGACTACTCGCCGGAAACGCTGGAGAACAAATTCGGCGAGGAGGATGTCGCCGCGTTGGCGGGCGGACAGTCGTGATCAGTAAATGCTGACCACTACCGCCTGCCCGGCATCGTGCGCGGCACGGTAGAACCCCTGCAAGCGATGCAGTTCGGTGGTCAGCGTGGTGATTAACTCAGCGGCGTCGTCGGACCAGATATTGGGGTAGACCTTCTTCCGCATGGCCTTGGCGTCGAAGCCCTGCGCGACTTTCTCGTCAGGCGCCGCGTCGAGCGCAACGCGGATCCGACCAACTTGGTCCGCCGGGATGTAGGTGATGAAGTCGGCGTCCTCGTCGTCGTCGAAGAACGCGATCCCGACGATCGCTTCGCTCAACGGGTCACCGTCGACTGGTTCGGAGCCGGGCTTACCGGTAAGGACGAAATGCAGTCCGTCCCAAAACTTGTCGATATCCTCGACGCCGCCACCCTCTTCGGCCAATTCCTCGATGCGTTCGAAGACGTCGGCTCGATCGCCGGCAAGCAACTCGTCGAGTTGCGCGTCCTCCAGCCGCTGGTACTGCGCGATCTGCCCCATCGATCTGCCCCCATCCCATCACTGACTCCTCGTCGACTTACGTTCGACGACAGGCTATCGGACCCCACCACTACCCAATAACTAGAACACGTTCTACTGTGTAGAGGTGGATGTCTCATACGACGCGACCAAACGTGAACTCGTCACCGACCAGGGCGTAATCCGGTACCACGAGGCCGGCTCACCCGACAGTCCGCCGCTGATCCTGCTCCACGGCTCGGGCCCCGGGGTCACCGGCTGGCGTAACTACCGCGGCAACCTCGAATTCTTCGCCCAGACTCATCACTGCTACGCGATCGAGTTCCCCGGTTTCGGCGTAAGCGACGCCGTCGAAGGCCATCCGGTCCTGACCGCCGGAGCGTCGGTCATCCGGTTCATGGATGCGTTGACGATCGACTCGGCCGCGATGGTCGGCAACTCGATGGGCGGCGTCGTCGGCATCAATCTGGCGATCAAACATCCCGACCGCGTCACGAAACTCGTGACGATCGGCGGCGTCGGGCCAAACCTGTACAGCCCCAGCCCATCCGAAGGATTGCGCCTGCTCCAGGAGTTCACCGACGCACCCGACCGGGACAAGTTGATCCGCTGGCTCAACTCGATGGTCTTCGATCGCAAGCTGGTCACCGACGAGTTGATCGAAGAACGATGGGCCGCCGCGATCAATCCCGACGCACAGAAGACCGCCCAAATGATGTATGGCTCAGCGGCTTTCGCGATGCAGCAGAAGTTCCTAGCGAACTCCGACAACCCGCCGTACTGGTCGATGATGCACAAGGTGACATGTCCAACCCTGCTCACCTGGGGACTGGACGATCGGGTGAGCCCGCCGGATATGTCGCTGGCTCCGCTGCGCTTGATTCGCAACGCCGAGCTTCACGTGTTCCCCAACTGCGGACACTGGGTGATGATCGAGGCGAAGGATGCCTTCGAGTCGACGGTTGGGGCGTTTTTGAGTCGCTGACGGGGAACCACGCGACGCGACTTCTGCCTGCGCATCCACTCCCCTGGGCGCAACTACGCTGGCTGGATGGACCCACTGCCGCCACCTGGCGCACCCACCCCAAGACAGTGGCTCGGACCGCTCATCTTCGTAGTGTTTTGCGCTCTACCGCTGATGGCAATGTTGGTCGTCGCGTCCGCAACGGCCGACTCCACCGCCAACCTTCATCCGTTCATCGCACTACCCGTATTCCTCCCGCTGCTCGCCGTGTGGATAGCAGGCTCGGCAGCGGCCTGGTGCTGGGGCGCCCGTCGCCTACAACTAGTCAGTATCGCAATGATTGTTCTGGCCGCGACTCTCATGGTTGTCCCGAGTACCCGCGACTTCCGAACATCGATATCGGCGTCCGCATTCGATGCGGCGGCTCGGGAATGCCGGGAAACGACCTCCGCGCATTTCGTTGGCGTCGTGTGGGTGATCTCAGTGCGACGTGACGACGCTGGGTGTCTGTTCACCACCGGCGGGATGATCGACGCCGTCGGAGTGGCCCATTTCGACTCACGGCCCAGCGACGGCTTTCGATTCACTTACCGGCACGCGACCGGCGATCTGTATTGGTTTCACGAGGAGTGATTCTCGGCCATATTGGCCCTCCCTCAATTCCGTTGCCGCCGCACATATTTCACCCGCTTCGCCCGCTTAGCACCATCTGCTCACAACCGCACGTACTAGTGAGATCTTTCACCCCCGTCTTCCGATAGCGCATGCGAGGAGTACGTTACAACTACATATTTAGCAACACGAACTATGCATGTTGAGGGAGATGACCCATGTCTGACCAGCCCAACGCGCTTCCGTCTGCCATCGAGCCGCTGAACCCCGATCCTCAAGCGACAGAGCAGATCTCGCACTGTGCGACGATTGCCGAACTTGTCCGGGTTCTCGCCGAGAGCTACGGTGATCGCCCCGCGCTGGGTTGGCGAAACAATAGTGATCCCTCGTCCTGGCATTCGATGACTTACCGAGATCTCGCTGAGCGGGCGGATTCCATGGCGCGACTTCTCCATTCGACACTTGGCGTCGCCGAGAACGACCGGGTGGCGACGGTGGGCTTCACTAGCGCGGAGTACACCATCGCCTCGCTTGCCGTCGGCACGCTCGGCGCGATGGAGGTACCACTGCAAAACGCCGGGTCCGTCGACGTCTGGGCCGCAATCCTCACCGAAACCGACTGTGTGAGCGCGGTTGTCGCGGCCGATCAACTGCCTTCGATCGCTCGGCTGGCCGAATCGGGCACCTACACCGGCCTGCGACATGTGCTGGTCTTCGACATCGGCTCGCGCGACGGAACCACGCTCGATGACGCGGCACGACGACTGGTCGCTGCGGGCACCCAGGTGCATCTCCGCCAGCCCGGCGCCGAGCCGACGACACCGCCGGCTCCACTGCCCCAGATCACGGCCAACCCCGACCGCGTCGCCCTCCTCATCTACACCTCCGGTAGCACCGGAGCCCCCAAAGGCGCCATGTACACCGAAACCGCGGTGACCCGGTTATTCCAATCGGGACTCAGCGGCTTGGGGCGCGCCACCGACGGTCACGGCTGGATCACCCTGAACTTCATGCCGATGAGCCACGTGATGGGACGCAGCACTCTGTGGCAAACCCTGGGAAATGGTGGCACCGCGTACTTCACCCCGCGCGCCGACCTCGCCGAGTTGCTCACCGACCTCGCAGCGGTCCAGCCGACCGACCTGCAATTCGTACCGCGCATCTGGGACATGCTGTACCAGGAGTACGTCCGCCTCACCGATCAGGACGTCAGTGAACAAGACGCCCTCACCCGTATGCGCGAACACTATTTCGGTACCCGGACTGCCACCGCCATCACCGGTTCCGCACCGATCTCCGATGAGGTTCGGCGTTTCGTCGAAGCGATGCTGCCGGTTCCACTCATCGAAGGCTATGGAAGTACCGAGGCCGCCGGCGTCTCCATCGACGGCCGCATCCAGCGACCGCCGGTGGTGGATTACAAGCTTCTCGACGTTCCTGAACTCGGCTACCTGAGCACCGATCGGCCGCACCCGCGCGGCGAACTGCTCGTCAAGACCGACCATATCTTCGCGGGGTACTACAACCGTCCCGACCTCACCTCATCGGTCTTCGACGACCAGGGCTACTACCGGACGGGCGACATCGTCGCCGAGACCGGCCCAGACCAAATCGAGTATGTCGACCGCCGGAACAACGTGATGAAGCTTTCGCAGGGTGAGTTCGTCGCGATCGCCCACATCGAGGCGGTACTGACCACCCCGCCGATCCAGCAACTGTACGTCTACGGCAACAGCGCGCGGCCCTATCTGCTCGCGGTCGTCGTGCCCACCCCCGAGTTACGCGAACGACACGCCGACGACAACGAGCTGCGACGAGAAGTACTGACGGCACTGCGCTCTCATGGCGAACGTAATGGCCTTGCGGCCGTAGAGATTCCGCGCGATGTGATTGTCGAACGCACGCCGTTCAGCCTGGAGAACGGTCTTCTTACCGGCATCCGAAAACTCGCGCGCCCACAACTCAAAGAGCGCTACGGCGCTCGGCTGGAGGCCCTCTACGCCGAGCTGGCCGATAGCCGTATCACCAGGCTGCGCGACGTCAAAGCCGTTGCCGCACAACGCTCAACGGTGACAACGGTCATCGACGTGGTCACAGCGATACTCGACCTCGCCGACGGGGAGGTCACGGCCGCGGCACATTTCACCGACCTCGGCGGAGATTCCCTCACCGCCGTCACGGTCGGGAACGAACTCCGCGACATCTTCGACGCCGAAGTACCGGTCGGCGTCTTGACCAGCCCGTCATCGACGCTGGCCGACATAGCCGAACATATCGACGGGCGACACAGCGAGGCCCGGCCAACCGCGGAATCGGTCCACGGCACCGGAACCACCCTTCGGGCAGCGGACCTCACTCTCGACAAATTCCTCGACGAGGAGACCTTGCGCGCTGCGTCCGACGTGACGTCGGCTGCGACCGACGTACGGACCGTATTCATCACCGGCGCAACCGGATTCCTCGGTCGCTATCTGACACTCGACTGGTTGCGTCGGATGGCAAAAGTCGGCGGCACGGTGATCTGCCTCGTTCGAGGTGCGGACGATGATGCCGCCCGGGCGCGCCTAGACGCGGCATTCGACTCCAGCGATCTATGGTCGGAGTACCAGCGACTGGCCAAAGACCACCTTCGGGTTCTCGCCGGCGACAAGGACTCGGATCACCTCGCGCTCACCCCAGACGTATGGGATGAATTGGCAAAGTCCGTCGACCTCATCATCGATCCCGCGGCGCTGGTCAACCATGTGTTGCCATATCGAGAACTATTCGGACCCAACGTATCTGGCACTGCTGAGCTGATCAGACTCGCGGTGACGACCACCCGTAAGCCATACGTGTATATCTCAACGGTCGGTGTAGGCGACCAGGTCGCGCCGGGATCTTTCACCGAGGACCCCGACATCCGCGAGATGAGCTCGGTACGCGAGATTAACGACACTTACGCCAACGGATATGGCAACAGCAAATGGGCCGGCGAAGTATTGCTCGCGCAGGCGCACGAACGATTTGAGTTACCGGTCAGCGTCTTTCGCTGCGACATGATCGTCGCCGATGATCACACCATCGGGCAGCTGAACCTACCTGACATGTTCACGCGGCTACTGATGAGCGTGCTCGCCACCGGCTTGGCACCTCGCTCTTTCTATCAACTCGCCACCGACGGATCGGCACAGGAGGCCCACTTCGATGCTCTGCCGGTCGATTTCCTCGCCGAAGCGATCAACACCCTGTGGGTTAAGGACGGAGCCCGCACCTTCAACGCGATGAACCCGCACGCCGACGGCATCGGATTCGATCAGTACATTCGCTGGCTGATCGACAGCGGCGAGCAGATCAGCCTTGTAGACAACTATGACGATTGGTATCGGCGATTCGGTGCGGCCCTCGCCGATCTGCCGGAAAAGCAGCGACGCGGATCGTTGATTCCGTTGCTGCACAACTATGTTCACCCGATGACGCCGCACAATCGCGGTATGGCGTCGGCGGACCGATTCCACGACGCGGTCCGAACCGCTGGCGTCGGGCAGTCGTCCGACATCCCGCATATCACGCCACAGATCATCGAGAACTACGCCCGCAGCCTCCGCGGTCTCGGGGTGATCTGAGGTGACGTCACCGCGGAATAGTCACCTGTTTCGCCGCTGCCACTGATACTCGGCCGATAGCCCGGCTGATAGTGCGGAGGCCGGGCTTTCGCTGCGGCGTCTTGCCGGCTGCGATTCGGTGCAGTTGATCGTTATGCCAAGCCAATTCGAGGTAGCCGTCGGCCGGGCGATAGCCCATGCGGGGCGCACCCTTCGGTAGATCAGGAATGTGACCTGAAATGATGGCGCGCGGATAGGTCGGAGCGAAGGTCAGCGGGCGGCCGATCCCGACGACATCGACCGTGCCACTGCCGATGAGAGACTCCATCGTCCGCGGCGATCGCAATCCACCGGTGAGCATCAGCGGAATACCGGATACGTCCCGAATCCGCCGGGCGAAGTCGGCGAAATAGCCTTCGCCAGTATCAGATTGACCGGTGGCGACGCCAGTCATCGCGGGCTGTTCGTAGCCTCCGCCACTGATCTCAAGGAGGTCGACTCCCGCGTCATCGAGCGCCAGTGCGACATTGCGGGCCTGCTCGTCGCTGAACCCACCATGGACGAAGTCATTCGAATTCAGTTTGACGGACACTGGAATTCTTGGCCCGACGGTGTCTCGAACGGCGGCAACAATATCGAGAAGGAGTTTCCTGCGACCGGCTTCGGTTCCGCCCCATTCGTCGGCACGGGAATTGGCGAGCGGTGAAAGGAACTGGGACAGCAAATAGCCATGTGCCGCATGGATTTGCACGCCATCGAAGCCGCCGGCGACCGCGAGTTGTGCCGTTCGGGCAAACTTGGCGACCAGCAGTTCGATGTCGGCATGACTGAGTTCCCGCGGCTTGCGAATGTTGTAGCCGGGAACTGAACTTCGTCGCGCCGACGGCGCCACCGGTCGGCGGTTGAAGGGCGAAACGGCAACCTTGCCAGGATGATTGATCTGGGCCCAGATCAAAGTATCAGTCTCATGGGCCGCACCGGTCCAGGCGCGTATCGAATCCAGATCGCGTGCGTCGTCAAGGATCACATTGCCCGGTTCGGTCAATGCGTCGCGGTCGACCATGATGTTGCCCGACAGGAGTAGACCCGCTCCACTTCGAGCCCACACCGCGTAGAGCCTGCGCAATTCGTCGGTAGCGGTGCCGTCGCGGTTGGCGAGTTGCTCACTCATCGCCGCCTTCGCGATGCGGTTCGGGAGAATCTGCCCACAAGACAGCGTAAATGGTTGAGCAAGAACGGATTCGGTCATCTCAAAGCACTCTCGGTCGCAGGCGGGTAAGGGAGAACAATGGCGTCAACGGACGGATTGGTACGGGCGGAATTCCCGCCGACAAGTCGACGCGGTGCAGGCGCGCTTCAACGACGTCGCGCAGCCCCATCAGATGGATGGGGTCTCGCTCCGATCCGCCGATCCTGAACTCATCGAGGTCGACTCGTCGTGTCTCGATCGGATGCTCGCCCGGCGTGAAGCCGATAATTCTCGGTAAGGCGAGGCCCAGGGTGCCGATGACATTCCGATGCGGCCTGCCAAGGATGGGCGGTGCATCCGAAATCGTCTCGCCGAGAACACCTTTCATCGAAATCAGCTGTTCACCGCGGCGAGTCGCAGAAGCCGCGATCGCTGAACCATCCAAGTCCCAGTCGATCCGCCCCAGCTTCTTCGGGTAACCGAGTAGTTCTCGGCCGAGGATCAGTGGCACGTCATCGTCCAGGATCATCCACGGGCAATGAATTCCAGTGCCGCGAATTGTCTTGATATGAACAAAGATTCCAGCTTCGTGATACACCGATCCATAGGTGCACTCGGGAAACCACGCAGTAAACACCTCGGCGCGACCAGGCGTGGCCGGACGAATACCCGGCGGCAGCCAGCGACGCATCGCCGCGACGTCGACGTCGACGGTGGCGCTGAAATAGTGGGCGTCGCGGTAGAGCAGGCCGCGTGGGGGTGCCAGGCGCAGCGCCTGTCGGATGCTGCCCCGAAGGCCATAGTCATCGGTCATCGCATGTCTCCGTATACTTTTCGAAGAATTGGGCTGAGGATCGAACGCGGGGTGAGCTTTCCGCCGACGTCTTGAATCTTGGCGACAGTCCCGGGAACTACTCGACGCCGCCCGGCCATGATTCCCCTAATCGCCTGTTCGGCAACATGGTCGGCGGTGACCCACGCGAAGCCAGGCAGATGGGCTTCGATCGCGCCGAGCTCGGCGACCGCCCCGAATTCGGTGCGCACCGGACCTGGTGCCAAGAGGGTGCAGGTTACCCCGGAGCCGGCGAGCTCAGCGTGCAACGACTCCGACAGGGTATTGGCGAAGGCCTTCGCCGCCGCATAAGTCGCGTTGTTCGGACCGGGCTGATTGCCGGCCGTCGACCCGGTGATGAGGATCGCTCCTGACCCCCGCGTGATCAGGCGCGGCAGTAACGCGAGGACAAAATCATGTACCGCAACGACATTCAGTTCAACTTGTTCTCTTTCCCGTGCCGCGCTCAGCTGGTTGATACGACCGTATGTCGCGAACCCCGCGTTCAGGCAGATGACACTTATGTCGGTCGACACGAGACGTTTGAGAAGCTCGTCCCGCGCTACCGGATCGGCAAGGTCACATGCGAGCACATCGACCTCCACGAGATATTGGGTCCGCAGTCGATCCGCCAGCGTCACCAATCGGTCTTCACGTCGTGCGACGACAATCAGGCAGTAGCCGCGCTTGGCGAACGATTCGGCAAGGGCCGCACCGATTCCGCTTGATGCTCCGGTGATCAGAACACGTGATTGGGGGGTGGAGGGTGGCAGGTTCATATCGATGCTGACTCCTGTGTGGTGGATATGGAAACCGATCGAGGTTTAACGATGGTTCGCGCGATGAGAATCCGCAGCGCCCGTCTGAGGATCTTGATGCGGCCGAGAATTTCCGCCGATCCCGCGAGCATCGACGATCTGGCCTTGACCCAACGGGCTACGACATCTGATAGCGGCTCGTCGAAGTAGCCTTGGGCTGCAACGGCTTCGGCGAGGAATGCCGATCCCTCGGAGATGATTCGGCCCGCACCTGATCGCGGCGCGACCAATCCCCAGAGATAGATATTGGCGTAGCGCGGTACCAGAACATGCTCCACCAGCAATGGATTGTCGTTGTCCCACACGAACATTGACTCGTCCAGCATGGGAAAGCGGGTTCGAAATCCGGTCGCCCAGACCACGGTGTCGTAGTCATCCGACGAGCCATCGGTGAAGTGCACGCGGGTGCCGTCGAACCGATTGATCTCGGGTCGCGGCCGCACCTTCCCATGCTGGAGCGCGTACATCAGTGAACTGTTGACCGTGACATCGCGCGTGAACAGTTTGTGGTCTGGGCGCTGCAAACCGTATTTGCGGTAGTCTCCGTAGCTCAGCCGGAGAAGTTGTTTGAAGACCATCCGCTGCAGCGGCAGTGGGCACCACACGCGGTCATACTCCGACGATGGGATGCCGAATATGGTCTTGGGGATGAACCAGTATCCCCGACGCATCGAGATATCCGCCGCGCCATAGGTTGCCGATGCTTCCACGGCGATATCGCTTGCCGAGTTACCGGCTCCGACGACGAGCACCCGGTCGCCCGAACCGAAGTCTTCCGGACGCTTGTAATCCTTGGAATGCAGTTGCCGGCCGGTGAATTCGCCCGGGTAGTCCGGGATATTGCGCTGCCAATAGTGACCGTTGGCGATTGCCACGGCTCGGTAGCAACGTGTCTCACCGGAGGAAAGCTCCACCAGCCATCCGGCTGAGCCATTGTCGTCGACCGGCGAGACACGGGCGACTTCGGTGCCGAACTCGATACTGTCGCCCAGGCCGAAATGCTCGACGTAGGACTCGAGGTAAGAAAGCATCTGCGCCCGGCTGGGGAAGGTCGGATAGTGCTCCGGCATCGGATATTCGGTGTACTGCGTCGATCGCTTGGAGCTGATCAGGTGGGTCGAGTCGTATACGCCGTGCGCCCAGTTGCCGCCGATTCGATCGGTGGCCTCCAGTTGGTCGTAGACGATGCCGGCCCGCTTGAGGGCGTAGGCCAAGCCGTTGCCCGTGTAGCCCGCGCCGATCAGACAGACGCGATCGCTCCGGTCGTCGAATTTCACGGCCATCTCCTCGTACGTCAATAGCTACACTCACTGTAGCTACAGTGGGTGTACTATTTCCCATGAGTGATCACGCTGTCAATACGGAACGGACGAGATGTGACGACAAGCACGTCGGAGGCGAAGCGGCGACCCTACGCCCCGCGAATGGCTCCGGAACAGCGCCGGGAACACCTGCTCGACGCGACCCTGCGGGTTATCGCCAGCCGCGGAGTTGGGAAGGTGTCGATCGACTCGGTCGCCAAAGAAGCCGACGTCACGCGGCCGGTGGTCTACAAGCATTTCGACGATACGAACGCACTGCTGCGTGCTTCCCTAGCGCGCGAAGAACGTCGCGCGAATGAACAGTTTCTCGCGGCCCTTCCACCCGAGCCGTCGAGTATGCCCATCGAAGACCTGATCGGGCGGCTGACCGGAAATCTGCTCCGAACTTTCGAAGATTCACCCGAGCTGTGGCGTGCCGCCCTGGTGTTGGCCGACAGCACCACACCGGAGTTTCGCAAGCGCCTCGAGTACGGGCGCCAGGTCGCCGCCGATCAGCTAACCGCACTACTCACCGATCGTGTCGGCCACGGAGAATTGTCATCAGATGCCGACGTCGAAGTCCTCGCGCATTTTCTACTGTCGATGATCGTCGAGTCGGGTCGACTTCTGCTGTCCTCGCCTGAAAAGTTCACTCGCGCGCGACTCGCCGGATCCGCGAGCCGCGCCATCGGCACCATGTTGGGCGCGGTTGACGCGAGCCTGTAGTTGCTCCGAAGGGGTAGGTGGATCAAATAGAGCACGCCCGCCAGCTCTCTAATTGATCTGATCCCGACTCTGGATCAATTGGAGATGACTTAGCGGCCGCGCACTCCTGGAACTGTCCCCCTGAGCGACGCAGACGCTATATCGCCGCCTGCTCCGCCCACGGGGACAGTTCCAGTTCAGAGAATCGTCAACATCTCGTTGTAGGTCGGCAGCGGCCACAGATCGTCGGCAACGATCGCCTCCAATTTGTCGGCGATATTCCGTACCTCGGCCATCGCGGGCACGAGCACATCGAGCGCGTATTTGGATTCCTCGTATACGTCCTCGCCATGCAGGCCAGCGATTCCGGCGTCGAGTTTGCCCATCGCGGAATACATTTCAGTGATGAGTCCGGTGATCTCGAGAAGCACCGGCGTCTCGACAACGATGTCAGCTGCCTTCAAAGATGCTGCGGTAGAAGCCAGTTCACCTTGATAGCGGAGAGCGGCGGGCAGGATCATCGTCTTGGCGATCTCCGCGGTCTCCTTCGCCTCCACGAGGAGGGTCAGCGCGTAGTACTCGAAGATGACGTCCTCTCGGGCCTTGAGTTCCCGCTCGGACAGCACCGCGTAGCGCCCGAAGATCTCGACGACCTCGGGCGAGGTGAGTTCAGTGACCGCATCGACCGTCGTGCGCAGATTCTTCAGACCGCGCGCGGCCGCTTCGTCTTGCCATTCGGCGGAGTAGCCATTGCCGTTAAAGATAACCGCGCCATGATCATTGATGATGCCCATCAGAACCTGCTGCACGGCGTCGGCGAGTTCGACGCCGTCGGCTAGCTGTTTGTCGAGCGCATCGGAAATGAACTCGAGCGAGTCGGCGAGGATGGTGTTGATGGCCACCATTGGATCGGAGATCGACTGGTTGGAACCCGGTGCGCGATACTCAAACCTGTTGCCGGTGAAGGCAAACGGGCTTGTTCGGTTACGGTCGCCGGGATCGGCCTTCAGCGGCGGCAGCGTGTCGACTCCCAGTTCGATGACACCCGCGGCCTTCGAGCCGGTCGCGCCACCCTTAGCGATCTGATCGAAAACATCCATCAGCTGATCGCCGAGGAAGATCGAAATGATCGCTGGCGGAGCCTCATTCGCGCCGAGACGGTGATCATTCGACGCCGACGCCACGGCGGCGCGCAACAACCCGCCATAGAGATGCACGGCGCGAATGATCGCACCACAGAAGGTCAGGAACTGCATATTCTCGTGCGGGGTATCGCCCGGATTGAGCAGGTTGCCCTGGTTGTTGTTGCCCAACGAGAAGTTGACGTGTTTGCCCGATCCGTTGACGCCCGCGAAAGGCTTCTCGTGCAGCAGACACTTCATGCCGTATTTCTCGGCAACCTTCTTCATGGTCGTCATCATCAGCTGCTGGTGGTCATGCGCGAGTACCGAACGCTCGAATACCGGCGCGAGTTCGAACTGCCCGGGAGCCACCTCATTATGGCGGGTCTTTGACGGTATCCCCTGCTTGAACAGTTCACGGTCGAGTTCAATCATGAACGACAGCACTCGATCTGGGATGGCACCAAAGTAGTGGTCGTCGAATTCCTGCCCCTTCGACGGCGGCGCGCCGAATAGTGTGCGGCTCGACGTCATCAGGTCCGGACGCGCGTAGAAGAAGTGTTCGTCGATCAGGAAGTACTCCTGCTCCGCGCCGGCGTAGGACACCACAGTGTCGACGTCGGTGTGGCCGAACAACTTCAGCAAGCGCATCGCCTGCTTGCTCATCGCCTGTTGGCTACGCAGCAATGGCGTCTTCTTATCCAGCGCCTCACCGGTCCAGGAGATGAAAACCGTTGGGATGCACAGGGTATTGCCGTTGGGATTCTCCATGATGTACGCCGGGCTGGTGACATCCCATCCGGTATAGCCACGTGCTTCAAAGGTGCCACGAAGGCCACCATTGGGGAAACTCGACGCGTCCGGTTCGCCCTGCAACAGAGTCTTTCCGGCGAACTCGGCGAGCGAGGCACCGCTGGAGTCCGGCTCCAGGAAGGAGTCGTGCTTCTCGGCGGTCAGCCCGGTGAGCGGATAGAAGACGTGTGCGTAATGCGTCGCCCCCATCTCCAGCGCCCAATCCTTCATCGCGACCGCGACATAGTCGGCGAGTGCCGCATCCATCTGCGCGCCGGTGTCGATTGTGGCGGCAACCGCCTTGAAGACGTGTTTGGGCAGCCGCTTCTTCATCACCGACAGACTGAAAACATTGCGGCCGAAGGTATCTGCCAAAGGTTCGGGGAATCCGTCGGTCTCGACCCGGTAGGTCGTGACTGCCTCGATAGCCTGACGTCGGGACATACTGCCGCTCATAGGTGCTCCTGAAGACGAGTGTTGCGATCGTCTGAAGACACTATGAGCATCGTGTATGCGGGCCATTTCGCATATGTGACATACAGAAGAACTGATCAAGCCGCTGAAAACCGCACCTCACGGCCCCGTTGAGGGCAACCTGCCCCCGATGGCTCGGCTGGGTGCGGTTTTCAGGAGCGTACCTACCGGTGAGAATGATCAAAGCCCCGGTGCGGGATTCTCATCCGCACCGGGGCTTTGGCTTAGGTCAGGAAGTTACTTCCCGATGGTTTCGTTGGTGAGCTTTCCGCCCTTGGCGGCAAGGTCGACCAACGACTGCGGCGGCTCGAAATGCGAGCCGTACTTCGACGCCAGGTCACGAGCACGGTCGACGAAGCCCTGCAGCCCGCCTTCATACTGGTTCACGTACTGAGCGACACCGCCGGTCCAGGCGGGGAAGCCGATACCGAAGATCGAACCGATGTTGGCATCTTCGATCGAGGTCAGAACGCCCTCGTCGAAGCATTTCACCGTCTCCAGCGCCTCGGCGAAGAGCATGCGCTCCTTCATGTCTTCCAGCGGAATCTCCACCGAACCGGACTTGAAGTGCTCACGCAGACCCGGCCAGAGCAGACCCCGCTTGCCGCTCTCGTCATAGTCGTAGAAGCCCTTGCCGTCCTTCTTGGCAGTACGGCCTTCTTCGACCAGCCAGTCGATCACGGCGTACGAACCGTGCTGCGGCGGCTCTTGGCCGGCGGCACGAATCGCTGCCTCGGTCTCCTTGCGGATCTTCTGCGGAAGCGTCAGGGTCAGCTCGTCCATCAGCTGCAGCGGCGCGGCTGGGTAACCGGCCTGGGTGCCCGCATGCTCGATGAAGGCCGGCTCGATCCCCTCGCCGACAGCCGCGACGGCCTCGTTGACGAAGGTGCCGATGACGCGGCTGGTGAAGAACCCGCGGCTGTCGTTGACGACGATCGGAGTCTTGCGGATCGCCAGGGTGTAGTCGATGACCTTGGCCAGCACGGCGTCAGATGTCTTGGCGCCCTTGATGATCTCTACCAGCGGCATCTTGTCGACCGGCGAGAAGAAGTGGATGCCGATGAAATCTTCGGCACGCTTTACGTTCTCGGCCAGGATGGTGATCGGCAACGTCGAGGTGTTGGAGCCGAGCACGGCGTCGGGCTCGACGATGTCTTCGATCTCCTGGAAGACCTTGGCCTTCACCTCAACCGACTCGAAAGCTGCCTCGATCACGAAGTCAACGCCCTTGAAGTCGGCGGCGTCGACGGTCGGGGTGATCCGAGCGAGCAGCGCGTCCGACTTCTCCTGCGTGGTCTTGCCGCGCGAGAGAGCCTTCTCCTCCAACTTGACCGAGTAGTCCTTGCCACGGTTGGCGGCATCGATGTCGATGTCCTTGAGGACGACCTCAATACCGGCCTTGGCCGAGACGTACGCGATAGCCGCACCCATCATGCCGGCGCCGATGACACCGACCTTCTTGGCGGTGTACTTGTCGTAGCCCTCGGGACGCGAACCGCCACCGTTGATGTGCTGCAGGTCGAAGAAGAACGCCTTGATCATGTTCTGCGCGACCTGGCCGGTGACCAGCGAGACGAAGTAGCGGGTCTCGATGATGTCGGCGGTGTCGACATCGACGTACGCGCCTTCGATGGCCGCGGCGAGGATCGCACGCGGAGCAGGCATATTCGCGCCCTTGATTTGCTTACGCAGCAGGGCGGGGAACGCCGGCAGGTTGGCGGCAACGGCCGGGCTGGTCGGAGCGCCACCGGGCAGCTTGTAGCCCTTGACATCCCACGGCTGCTGAGCCTCGGGGTTCTCCTTGATCCATGCCTTGGCAGCCGGGATCAGTTCCTCGACGGTGCCGACGACCTCGTTGACGAGGCCGATTTCCTTGGCCTTGGCCGGCTTGAGGCGCGGGCCCTGCAGCAGGACGCCCATGAGAGCGTTCTGGAAACCGAGCAGACGGACGGTACGAACCACGCCACCGCCGCCGGGGAGCAGACCGAGGGTGACCTCGGGCAGGCCGACAACGTTGCCCTTCACATCAGCCGCGACACGGTAGTGCGTGTGCAGCGCGATCTCCAGACCGCCGCCGAGTGCCGCGCCGTTGATGGCCGCGACGACCGGCTTGCCCAGCGTCTCCAGGCGACGCAGTACGGCCTTCATGCCGTTGGTGCGCTTGGTGATCTCGGTGGCGATCTCTTCTTTGGTCTGGGTCCGCTCGGCGGTCATGTCCTTGAGGTCGCCGCCGGCGAAGAAGGTCTTCTTCGCCGAGGTGAGTACGACACCGGTGATGTCGTCCTTCTCCGCTTCCAGGCGGTCGACGGTCGCCGCCATCGACGACTGGTAGAGGTCGTTCATCGTGTTGGCGCCCTGGTTGGGGTCGTCCATAGTGAGGATTACGACGCCGTCCGCGTCCTTCTCCCACGAAATCATGTTGTCACTCATGTCTTTTCAAAGTTCCTTTGGTGTGGTGGCTCAGAGGCGTTCGATGACGGTCGCGACGCCCATGCCGCCGCCGATACAGAGGGTGACCAGGCCGTAGCGGCCGCCGGTGCGCTCGAGCTCGTCGAGGCAGGTGCCCAGGATCATCGCACCGGTCGCGCCGAGCGGGTGTCCCATAGCGATTGCGCCACCGTTGACGTTGACCTTCTCGTGCGGGATGTGCAGGTCCTTCATCCACTTCATAACGACCGACGCGAATGCCTCGTTGAGCTCGAAGACGTCGATATCGTCGACAGTGAGTCCGGCCTTCTTCAGGGCCAACTCGGTGGCCGGAGTCGGGCCGGTGAGCATGATGGACGGCTCGGAGCCGACCTCGGCGAACGACACGATGCGGCCGCGCGCGGTCAGACCGTTACGCTTGCCTGCCTCTTCGCTACCGATGAGGACCACGGCGGAGCCATCGACGATGCCCGAGCTGTTACCGCCGGTGTGGACGTGGTTGACCTTCTCCACCGAGGGGTACTTCTGCATGATGACGTCGTCGAAGCCGGCCATGTCGGCCAACGCCTGGAAGGCTGGCTTGAGCTTGCCGAGCTGCTCGACCGAAGTTCCCGGACGACGGTGCTCGTCGACCTCGAGGATGGTCACGCCGTTGATATCTTTCACCGGCACGACGGACTTGGCGAAATAGCCTGCGGTCCAAGCCTTTTCCGCGCGATTCTGCGACTCGACGGCGTAGCCGTCGACGTCTTCGCGGGAGAAGCCCTCGATGGTGGCGATGGTGTCGGCGCCGATGCCCTGCGGGGTGATGTAGTTGTCATACGCGGTGGCGGGGTCCATGAAGAGCGCGCCGCCGTCGGAGCCCATCGGCACGCGCGACATCGACTCGACGCCGCCGGCGATGACCAGGTCGTCGAAGCCGGAGGCGACCTTGGCCGCCGCCAGGTTGGTGGCTTCTAGGCCCGAGGCGCAGAAGCGGTTGATCTGGGTGCCGGGGACGCTCTGGCCGAGGCCCGAGACGAGGGCGGCGGTACGTGCGATAACCGCACCCTGCTCGCCGACCGGCGACACGACGCCGAGTATGACGTCGTTGACGTCGGCGGGATCGAGTTCGCCATGGCGGGCCAGGACCTCGTTGATCAGACCGGAAACGAGATCGACTGGCTTGACACTGTGCAGCGAACCACCGCGCTGCTTGCCACGAGGCGTACGGATCGCCTCGTAGATGAATGCTTGATCAGGCACGGAAGTGTTCCTTTCACATGAACCAGGGAATGGTTTCCCACATAGGCTAACGCTTCATAACTTATTTGGCTATACCCGGTGGTCAAATACTTCTGCGATTGGCGAACGATGCGCTATGGTCTGTTCACAATGACGTCCTCGAAGCAGACCGGGACCCGACGTCCGGCCAACCGCAAACGGCAGCTGATCGATCTTTCGGCTCAGCTGTTCCTTCGCCGTGGCTACCCACAAGTGTCGATGGCCGACATCGCCCGTGCGGCCGGTGTCACCGCCCCGTCGCTTTATCGTCATTTCGACGACAAGCAGACGTTGCTCTACCAGGCGGTGCTGGCCGGTGTGGGGGATCTACAGATCTGCACCGAAGCAGCGGTCACCTCGGCCGACGGCGACCCACACGAATTCCTCACCGCGCTCTGCGGCGCGGTCGCGCGACGTCGCGACGTCGCGTCGCTGTGGCGCTGGACGGGCACCTACTTGACCGGCGAACAGAATCGCGAAGTAGCGCTGCGGACCCGAGAAGTGTTGCGGCAGTGGGCGGCACTGTTGTTTGCCAACCGCCGGCTGGCCGATTGGGAACAACGTCAGTTGGTCTGGTCACTGCTGTCGGTCGCCGGCAGCCTCTCGTCCCATCGCACCAAATTGTCCGCTCCCCAGGCCGTGCGGGAACTGATCGTGGCAGCCGATCGCCTTGTCGCACTTACTCCGTCGGATGCCAAACCACTGCGCGTGCCACCGCACGTCGCACTACCCGACGACGATCGTCGTACCGAAATCCTCGACGCCGCAGCACAATTGTTCGCCGCACGCGGCTTCGGCCCGGTCGGTGTCGACGAGATCGGTGCCGCCGTGGGGATTACCGGACCGAGCTTGTACCGACATTTCCCGTCCAAGGCCGCCATCCTCATCGCCATCGGACATCGCAGCGCGGCGCGGTTGGAAGCCGGTGTGGTTGCGGCATATGCCGCCGGTGGCGAATCAGCGAATATCCTTGGCCTGCTTGTCGATTCGTACGTCACCACACTCACCTCCAGCCCGGATCTGTCGGTGTCGTTCAACAACGGTCCCGCACTGGCCGACAATCCCGCGGCCCGTGAACTCGTCGATATTCAGCGCCGGTATGTCGCCCGCTGGATCAACCTGTTCACCTCCGCGCACTCCGACGTCGACGACGCGGCCGCCGGGATCGCGGTGCACGCGGCACTGTCCATCGTCAATGACGCGGTGCGGCTGCAGCGTGGAATCGAACGGAGCGAATTTCCGTCGCAGATGGCCTATCTGATGAAGGGTGTTTTGGGGGTGTAGCGGTTCGCTCTCCCAAGTTCACAACCACGCCCCATTACCGTCCCCGCGGGACTATCCTTGGCGGCTGTGAATGTCGAGGTAACCCCGCTGCCCGGTATCGGAGTCCGCAAGGACTTCGAGGTGTCTTCAGGCCGCCGCATCGGGGTCATCACCCGCCGCGACGGGATGATCGACCTCATCGTGTCCGAAGAAGGCGATCCCGACGCCTGCCGCGACCAGGTCCTGTTGTCGCATGAAGAGTCCGCTGTCCTGGGCAACCTGCTCGGTGCACCGCAGTTGGTAGCCCAATTGCAGGACGAGCATCGCGACATTCCGGGCGTGAACACCAAGCAAATGCCAATTCTGCCCGGTTCGCCCTACGACGGCCGCACCCTGGGTTCCACCGCCATGCGAACCCGAACCAAGACCTCGATCGTCGCGGTTATGCGCGCCGGTCAAGTCCAAGCGTCACCCGGACCGAACTTCACCTTCACCGCCGGCGATGTGCTGATCGTCGTCGGAACCGCGGAAGGGCTCGACGCCGCGGCCAAGATCCTCACCAACGGCTGAGGAAGTGACTGACACCGCCCTCGCCCTGATCGAACTGGGCGCGGTCTTCTTTGTGCTGGGCGTCCTGGGCCGCGTCGCGGCTAAGTTCAGTTTCTCCCCGATCCCCCTCTACCTGGTCGGCGGGCTCGCCTTCGGTTCCGGCGGCTATATCGGTTTGGGCGAGGTCTCCGAATTCGGCCATATGGCAGGCGAAATCGGGGTCATCCTGCTGCTACTTCTGCTCGGACTGGAGTACACCGCGTCGGATCTGGTGTCTGGCCTTCGACGGTCATGGCCGGCCGGTCTACTCGACGTCGTGCTGAACGCCACGCCGGGCGCGGTGGTCGCACTGATACTCGGCTGGGGGCCGGTCGGCGCACTGGCGATGGCTGGCATCACTTACATCTCGTCGTCGGGAATCGCGGCGAAGCTACTCACCGACCTCGGTCGGCTCGGAAACCGCGAAACGCCGGTAGTGCTTTCGATCCTGGTCTTCGAAGACCTCACGATGGCGGCCTATCTGCCGATTCTCACCGCATTGCTCGCCGGCGTCGGCTTTTGGGGTGGCGTGCAGGCGCTTGTGATCGCCATCGCGGTCATCGCGCTGGTGCTGTGGGTCGCGCTGCGGCACGGGCGGCTGGTCTCGGCGGTAGTGCACAGTTCCGATCGCGAGGTATTTCTGCTGACACTTCTCGGCTCGGCGTTGCTGGTCGCCGGGTTCGCGGCGGCTTTGCAGGTATCCGCCGCGGTCGGGGCGTTCATGCTCGGCATCGCGATCTCCGGCTCCACGGCCGATAATGCCACGAAAATCCTTGAGCCCCTTCGTGATCTGTTCGCCGCAATGTTCTTCGTCGTCTTCGGTCTAAACACCGATCCGTCGAGTATTCCGCCGGTCCTTGGCTGGGCAGCCGTGCTGGCGGTGGCGACCACGGTAACCAAGATCGCGACCGGATGGTGGGCCGCACAACGTAATGGGGTCCGAACGATGGGCGGGGCCCGTGCCGGTGCCGCGCTGGTCGCGCGCGGTGAATTCTCCATCGTGATCGCCGGACTGACGGTGTCGTCAATAGCTTCGGGATCCGAATTAGCAGCCCTGGCAACGACTTACGTGTTACTGATGGCCGTCATCGGGCCACTCGCGGCGCGCTTCGTCGAACCGACGGTGCGATTATTTCAACGGTCGGGTTCGCGATGACACCGCGCGAGTACCGCGGACAGCGATACCGTAGAGGCCATGAGCGACCCCACGCCGAAGCGCAATGAGCCTTGTTATACCCGCGATGAGCTCATCGCGGAGATCGGCGTCGACGTCGACTTCGCCGAAAAGGTATGGAACGCTTTCGGTTTCGCTCACCAAACAACGGATGAGAAGATTTTCACGCAAGCCGATGTCGATGCGTTCCGGCTATTCGCCGCGGGTGCCCAACAACTCCCCGCCGGCGGGCAGATCGCCGCGGCACGCAGTATCGGACAGGCGATGTCCCGGCTCGCGGACTGGCAGGCCGACCAACTCCTCGACTTCGATCGAGATCCCAACGTGCCGTGGTCGATCGAAGATATGTCCAAGGCCATCAGCCAAATTCAGCGTCTGGTGTGGCGCCGACATCTATTGCTGGCCTTACAACGCAACGTGGCTTACAGCCCCGACGTCCTCGATTGGGAGGTCGTCGTGGGATTCGCGGATCTGGTCGGCTTCACCAGTTTGTCCCGGCGCATCGGCGTCACCGAATTAGAGGAGCTGCTAACCGCGTTCGAAGCGCGTGTCTCCGAAGAGGTTTCGGCCTACCGGGGACAAGTGGTCAAGACTCTCGGCGACGGCGTGCTGTTCGTCAACACCGATCCGACCCAGGCTGCCCTCACCGCGTTGGCCATCGCCGAGTTGAGCAATCAGCCGCCGATCCCCGAGCTCCGTATTGGACTTGCCCAGGGTCGCGTTCTGCCACGGCTGGGCGATGTATTCGGCGAACCGGTGAACATCGCGTCCCGGCTCTGCGGGTCGGCCCGTCCCGGCAAGATCCTCATCGACGAGAACCTTGCGGAACTGATCTCCGACGATGATCGCTTCCGCATCCGATCCATTCCTACCTTGAGCGTGCGCGGCTACCGCAGACTGCGGGCCAGCGCATTGTCGCCCAGTCGGCGCGGTCACGGTGACTCCGACGACGACCGATGAGTTTTCCGCCCCTCCTCGGTCTATCTCTCGCGGACGAAAAACCGTTCGCCCGATGTCGGACATGACCGTTACTGTGAGGACCTATGAGCTCACCAACCCCGATCACCAAGGAGGCCGGCCTCGCCGGCAGTTCCCCCGATATCGCCATCGAGGCGATTGATCTCGTCAAACGTTTTGGCGACTTCACCGCCGTCGATGGCGTCAGTTTCACCGTTCCTCAGGGCAGTGTGCTCGGCCTACTCGGACCGAACGGCGCCGGCAAGACCACCACAGTGCGGATGATGACCACGTTGTCCCCACCGACCAGCGGTACGGCTCGTATCGCCGGTCACGATGTCACCGAACAGCCCGACTTGGTTCGCCGCAGTATGGGACTCACCGGCCAGGCCGCGACAGTCGACGAGATCCTGACCGGCCGCGAGAACATCAAGATGATCGGTGGACTGTACGGGATCAATCGAAAAGCCTTGGCACGCCGCGGCGAAGAACTTCTCGAACAGTTCTCGCTGACCGAGGCCGGCGACAAACAGGTCAAATCCTATTCCGGTGGTATGCGCCGCCGACTCGACCTCGCGGTCAGCCTGCTCGCGTCGCCTCCGGTTCTGTTTCTCGACGAGCCGACCACCGGTCTCGACCCGCGCAGTCGCTCAGAACTATGGGATGTCTTGCGGAGCTTGGTATCTGACGGCACCACCCTGTTGCTGACCACGCAGTACCTCGAAGAGGCTGACCAATTGGCCGACAATATCGTCGTCATCGACAAGGGCAAGATCATCGCCCAGGGCACCCCGCTACAGCTCAAGGAACAGGCCGGTGCGGCCAGCCTGGTGTTGACCGTGTCCGCCGCCGACGATATCCCCGCCGCCGCCGCATTACTCGCCAAGACCGGCGGTGAGGTATTCATCGACCGGGGTGCGCGCAAACTCACCGCACCGGCCGACGGCCTGTCCGACCTCACTCGCGTTATCGGCTGGTTCGACGAAAGCGGCATCGCCATCGACGATTTGGGCCTTGCCCGTCCAAGCCTCGACGATGTCTTCCTCTCCCTGACCGGGCATCGCGCCGAAGACGCGGAGAACCCCGCGGCGCCGACCGCCGAATCCACCTCGAAGGAGTCTGCCAAATGACCACCGTGGCACCGTCTTCGGAGAAGGTAGCGACCCATCAGACCAATCTGTGGCAACAGTCATGGATTATGGTGTGGCGCAACCTGATCCATACCAAACGCATGCCGGAGATGCTGTCCGACGTCACCATTCAGCCGGTGATGTTCGTGTTGCTGTTCGCCTATGTCTTCGGCGCATCGATCCAGGTCGCCGGCGGAGCAAGTTACAAAGAGTTCCTGCTCCCGGGCATCATGGGTCAGACGATCGTCTTCACCGCGTTCATCGTGTCCACCGGCATCACCGGCGATTTGGAGAAGGGCATCATCGACCGGTTCCGGTCGCTGCCCATCAGCAGATCATCAGTGCTGATCGGTCGTGCGATCGCGAGTCTGCTGCACTCGTCCATCGGCATCGTCGTGATGGCGTTGACCGGTCTGGCGATCGGTTGGCGCATTCGCAACGGCTTCGGTGAGGCGGTTCTCGCCTTCGCCCTGGTTCTGCTCTTCGGTTTCGCCATGATCTGGTTCGGCATTCTGGTCGGCTCATGGCTGCAGTCCGTCGAGGCGGTCAACGGATTCATGTTCACCACCCTGTTTCCGCTGACCTTCCTGTCCAACGCATTCGTTCCCACCGACCCGATGCCGACCTGGTTGCGCACCATCGCCGAGTGGAATCCGATTTCGTCACTCGTGCAGGCGATGCGCGTGCTGTGGGGGAACGGACCCGATGCACCGGCGAGCGCGGCGTTGCCGCTGCAACATCCGGAGTTGACGACGCTGATTTGGTCGATTGGGTTGACGCTGATCTTCGCCCCGTTCGCGTTGCGGGCGTACGCGAAGCGGACCGCCGACTGACCCCTTTCGCAAACCCAACACAAAGCGACATCCCCGACCCGGAATCGTGGGTCGGGGATGTCGCTTTGTGTTGGGTTTGCGAAAGGGTGCGGTGCGCGACCGAACTTACGCGGTCAGCGCGATTGCTTCCAGTGGATCGGAGTAGATCGCGTCGAGCGAGACCGCGCCAGCCGCCTGCTGTTGCACGGTGACACCCGAATGCGACACGCGCACATCACGTTTCGCCGCCACCGTAGTCTCCCGAACCGCCTTGGCAACGGTCGGCAGCGTTAGCGGCGCATCGGTGAAAGCCTGCCCACCCAGAATGATGTGATCGGGGTTGAAGATATCGGCAATCAGCGCGACCGCTCGACCGAGCACCAGGGCGCGTTCATCGAGGATCTTGCGTGCGATGTCGTCGCCGTTGCGAGCCAACTCGTGTACCGCGTCGATTCCTTCGACGGTAAGCCCCGCGGCACGAGCTGCGTTGACCACGCCGGTATCACTCGCCGTCGGCTCCAACTGGCCCGTCCGATTAGGGTCGAGCAGTTCTGTTGCACCAGTGGGGAAATGGCCGATTACCGGCGGTCCCGACGACGGGGTGTGCACCGACCCGTCGACACTGAACGCGACACCGACCATCTCGCGTGCGTAAAAGTAGAGGAAGCTGGCCGAGCTGTTGTCTGGATTGACCAGCAGCTCCGCCGCAGCCATTGCCTCGACGTGCGATGCCACCGACACCGGCAGTCCGACACTCTCGGCGATGATCCGACCGACGGGCGCCTTCTCCCAACCCAACCGTGGGTGGTCGACGAATCCGCCGTCACGCACCCGACCACCGATCGCGACACCGGTCCACAACGCACGCTTTCCGGTCCACCGCGACGCGAACCGTCGAGCGGATACGCCGATGGCCGCCAAGACTTCTTCCGGATCACCCTCCGGCGTCGGAATCTGGATGGCTCCGACGACGCGATGGAGCAAATCGTGGGTGGTGATCGAGGTGACCTTGAAGCCGATGTGGATGCCGACCGTCAGATAGTCGGCGACATTGAGTTCGAAAGGTAGACGCGGACGGCCGATCGCGCCGGCTGGCGCAAGGTCGGCCCGTTCACGAATGAGTCCGGCCCGAAGCAATGCACCAACCTGGCGATTGACCGTCGAAATCGACAGGTCGGTCTGTTCGGCAGCAGCGTCACGGAAGATCGGTCCCGAGAGGCGGGCGGTACGCAGGACCACTGCCGCCGGCTTCGACGACAGTTCTAGTTGCGGCGTCGCGATATGAATTCTGGGCTTTCCTTGCTGGATCCCCGGTCGGGCGGCCCCGAGCCCGGTGGCCAGCCGCGGGTCGACAGCCAACGGACGTGAACCGTAGGCGAGCGGGCGGGAGGTCCGGGCACTGCGCGGCGGTGCGGGCCGAGTGACCACGGCGCCGGCGTTGGAACGGGCGGGCCGAATGTCACTGCGATGGTCGAGTGTGGTGGTCATGGTGTTGTCCTCAAGAAGGTGTGAATGCCCGCCCAGCATCGGAAGGTCGAGTGAAACCTCGTAGTTTCAGACCCGATGAAGCGAGAAAACGAAAGAAGCCTAAATAGGCAGATCAGGGTCGTTTCAGCGCATTCGACAACAACAGAGAACACGAGCCAGCGGCAGACGGCATCCCAAAGCGGTGGTCATATAGGTGACCTCCGGGATGTGGTGCTGGTGACTCGACATAGTCGCAAAGCTAGCAGCGTGTCGATAATGGACGCAACATCCGGCGACTGTGGGACAGCACACAGTCGCCATCTGGCCCCCTGCGGCCCGGTCCGCGGCCCGCATAGGTGCACGTACCGGCGAATATAGATCGCCGCCGCACCACTTCCCACCTTTCGCCCACGGAGATTTCAACACCGGGGTTTCCAACCGAAGTGGCGTTGACTCGAGGAGATCCCTGCTGCCATTTGAAAGGACTTCGTGTGTCCGCGCACTTCCATTGGTTCCTGCCCACCTATGGCGATTCCCGCAATCTGATCGCCGGCGGTCATGGCAGTTCGATGTCGGGCGACCGGCCAGCCGATCTGAAGTATCTGAATCAACTCGCCGGCGCGGCCGAGGTCAATGGATTCGAGGCGGTACTCACCCCGACCGGCCTCTGGTGCGAGGACGCCTGGCTGACCACCGCGATGCTGGTCGAAACGACTGAAACGCTGAAATTCCTCGTTGCCTTGCGACCGGGGTTGATGAGTCCGCTGCTGGCCGCGCAAATGGCCGCGACCTTTCAATGGCAGTCGAAGGGCCGGCTGTTGCTCAACGTCGTCACCGGGGGTGAGTCGCGCGAGCAACGCGCGTTCGGGGACTTCCTCACCAAGGACGGCCGCTACGAGCGGTGCGGCGAATTCCTCGACATTCTTCGTCAACTGTGGGCCGACAACGGTCCGGTCACCTACACCGGAAAACATCTGCGGGTCGAAGGTGCGCAGGCTGCTCGCATCCCCGATCCCACACCACCTATCTTCTTCGGCGGCAGCTCGCCCGCGGCAGGGACGGTGGCGGCAGAGTTCGCCGACACCTATCTCACCTGGGGTGAGCCACCCGTGCAGGTCGCCGAAAAGCTCAACTGGATACGGGGGCTGTCGAAGGCCGCCGGCCGCGAACTCGACTACGGCATCCGACTCCACGTGATCTCGCGGGACACCTCCGAGCAGGCGTGGGCCGAAGCCGACCGGCTGCTCGGCAATCTCGACCCGAAGGTCGTCGAGGCCGCGCAAGCCAACCTCGCACAGTCCGAGTCCGAGGGCCAGCAACGTATGCGCGCCCTCCACGAAGGCGGCGCGAGCTTCGGAAGTAGCTCGGACGCAAGGTCTTTGGAGATTTTCCCGAACCTCTGGACCGGCGTCGGCCTGGTTCGTGGCGGTGCGGGCACCGCACTCGTCGGATCGCATGACGAAGTCGCCGACCGAATCGCCGAATATGCGGCGCTGGGCCTTGACCACTTCATTTTGTCCGGCTACCCGCATGTCGAAGAGGCCTACCATTTCGGCGAAGGGGTCCGGCCTCGTCTCGCCGAACGCGGCATCCTCGACGACGACTTCGCGAGCGTCGAGCCGGTGCGAAACGCGTTCTTGCCGTCGGTCGAGACCTTCGGTACGGCTGGCAAAGTCAGCGCTTCCTAGCTCGGCTTCCTAGCCCCACGACGCGCCGTCTAATGGGCGGTAAATGTGCGCTCGATCAAATTTCGGCGCACGCTTGATAGATGACTATCAGCGTATTCGACCTGTTCTCGGTGGGCATTGGGCCGTCGAGTTCGCATACGGTCGGCCCGATGCGTGCCGCGAGTCGGTTCGTCGCCGAACTGGTCGCTACTGATGTACTAGGTTCCGTCGTCGACATTCGCGTGGATCTCTACGGGTCGCTGGCCGCGACGGGAGCCGGACACGGCACCCCGACGGCGATCCTGCTCGGCCTCGAAGGCTATGCCCCCGAAGAGACTACGTCCGACGTTCTCGATAAGCGCGTCGCGATGATGACGTCTACCGGACGTGTCGCGGTGGCAGCCCAGCTAGCGCCGACGTCATCCCCCACGGTCGTCCTCGCCGTCGACGATCTGGTGATGCACCCGGCGACAATTCTGCCGTTTCATCCGAATGCGTTGACTATCAAAGCTTCTGATCGGACCGGCGTCGAACTACTCACGCGGACCTACTATTCGGTCGGCGGTGGATTCGTGGTCACCGAAGAACAGGCGCAAGCACGGGGAGAGCAGACCACAGAGTCGAATCGAGGCGAGTTCTCCTGCGCCGCAGAACTTCTCGACCTCTGCCACCGCGACAACTGCAGCATGAGTGATGTTATGGGCCGCATCGAAGGCCAGACCCACACACGCGAGGAAGTTCGTGAGCGCTTACTTCATATCCGCGATGTCATGGTCGCCTGCGAGCAACGCGGCATCTCTCGATCGGGAACGCTACCGGGCACACTCGGTGTCCGACGTCGCGCCCGAAGTTGGTACGAGCGTCTGGACGCTGAAGACCCCGACCGTCGACCGGAATTCGCCGAAGACTGGGTGAACCTGGTCGCGTTGGCGATCAACGAAGAGAATGCCTCCGGCGGCCGAGTAGTGACCGCGCCGACCAATGGCGCGGCGGGCATCGTGCCAGCGGTCTTGCACTATGCCGTGCACTACACCGCGGCCGGGCGCGCCGATCCCGACGACACCGCGATCCGTTTCCTGTTGGCCGCTGGCGCGATCGGTTCGCTATACAAGGAGCGCGCATCGATCTCCGGCGCGGAGGTTGGATGCCAGGGCGAAGTCGGCTCAGCGGCGTCGATGGCAGCCGCGGGCTTGGCGGAAATCCTCGGCGGCACGCCAGAACAAGTCGAGAACGCCGCGGAGATCGCAATGGAGCACAGCCTCGGACTCACCTGCGATCCGATCGGCGGACTAGTCCAGATTCCCTGTATCGAGCGGAACGCGATCTCGGCAGGTAAGGCGATAAATGCCGCGCGGATGGCCCTTCGCGGCGATGGCGCGCACCGCGTAAGCCTCGACCAGGTCATCGAAACCATGCGCATTACCGGCGCCGATATGAGCACCAAATACAAAGAGACATCGACGGGCGGGCTCGCCGTCAGCGTGCCGGTGAATTACGTGGAGTGTTGAGGGCGGACCGGCCCGGGCGTCATCTCTAATGTTCACACTGTACACATGTCGGTGGTTTCGGGTAATCTACCTCACATGACAGCCCCGAGCACCACCACTGGTCCCGACGTCGACTTTCACGAGGCCACCGAGCCGTATCGACGCGAGATCATCGCGCATTGCTATCGGATGATGGGCTCACACGCCGATGCGGAGGACCTCACCCAGGACACCTACCTGCGCGCATGGCGGGCGTTCGACAAATTCGACGGTCGAGCGTCGGTGCGCACTTGGCTGCACAAGATCGCTACCAACACGTGCCTCACCGCGCTGCAATCCACGCAACGGCGTCCGCTGCCGTCCGGGCTGGGCGGCGACGCCTTCGATCCCACCGACACTCTGCTGCAAGACCACGAGGTGCCCTGGCTGGAGCCCTACGCGAGCGATGTCGACGACATTGCACCCAGCCCCGACGCCGATCCCGCATACGTCGTCGGCGCGCGCGAGTCGATCCGGCTCGCGTTTATCGCCGCGTTGCAACACCTACCCGAGCGGCAGCGTGCGGTGCTGATCCTGCGCGATGTGATGGGCTGGAAGGCCGCGGAAGTCGCGGACGCCGTCGACGTTTCGGTCGCGACTGTGAATAGTTTGCTGCAGCGCGCTCGCACACAGTTGAGTTCGGTTGCACCGCAAAGAGATTCGGTCCAGCCCGATCCGGCCGAACTTGATGCGGGGAAGAAGGCACTCCTCAGCAGGTACGTCGCGGCCTTCGAACGCTACGACGTCAACGCCATCACCGAGATGTTCACCGACGACGCCATTTGGGAAATGCCGCCGTTCACCGGCTGGTACCAGGGGCCCGCGTCGATCGGCACGCTCATCAGAGAGAATTGCCCGGCCGAGAAAGCCGGCGACCAGATTCTGGTCCCGGCCGTGGCCAACGGACAGGTAGCGTTCGGGCTCTACATGATCGGCCCCGACGGTGTACACCGGCCGTTCCAGTTGCAGGTGCTGGAATTCGCCGACGACGGCAAGGTCGGGCACGTGGTCGCCTTCTTCGACGACGATCCGACGGCGCTATTCGCCCGCTTCGGCCTGCCGGAGACGCCGCCGGCAACCGTCTAGATGGTCGAGTCCGCACTCCGCCCCCCTCACTGCTCGAGTGCGCCCACCAAGCAAAGCGAGACCCCCCACCGCCGGTCGAGTACGCACGCCGAGCAAAGCGAGACCACCCCACCGCCGGTCGAGTACGCACGCCGAGCAAAGCGAGACCACCCCCCACCGCCGGTCGAGTACGCACGCCGAGCGAAGCGAGACGCGCGTGTATCGAGACCACCGCCGCCCGAAAACCCAACCCAACCCCGCCCCTACTCGTCCGTCCCCGCCAATTGCGCCGGATCCATCCACACCACGTCCCATCCGTGACCGTCGAGATCACGGAAACTTCTGGAGTACATGAAGCCGGGATCTTCGACGGTGCGAATGGGTCGTGCGCCCAATTCGACGGCGCGCACCACGATGTCGTCGACGTCGTGGCGTCGATCCACTGCCACGGCCAACATCGCCGTGGCAGCCATACGCGAGTCCTTACCAGTCGGCGTCGCCGAATATCCGGCGAATCGTTCGCATCTGAGCAGGACGACCCGGCTCGCGCCGACCTCGACGACGAGCGTCCCGTCGTCGGAGAACGCGGTGTCGAGGGTGAATCCGATTCGGCCGAAGAACTCGCGAGCGCGAGCGACATCCGCCGTCGGAAGATTCACGAGCAGAGTCGGTGCCATATCGAGATAGACCGGGCGTCCGCTGAAAAGTCATCGCTCACCGACCAATAGGGTGAAGTAATGGGCACCATCTATCTCGTCCGACATGGCCAGGCGCAGGCCAACGCGTACGGAATCGACACTGCTGCGGCCTCCGACGGCCCGATCGGCAGTCTTACCGAGGCTGGCGCCGCGCAAGCCGCGCTGACCGGCAAATTACTCGCCGACCAGATCCCCAACTTCACCGGAGCGATCAGCGGGGACCTTCCCCGACAGACTCAAACCCTCGCCGGAGTATTGGGAGCATTCGACGCCGCTCCCACACCTCAGGTGGATCCCGGCTGGAATGAATACGAGCTATCGAGCCTGATGGGGACGGCGACGGCCGAGGAATACCTCGACGGGCGCAGCTTCCAACAGCACCTCGACATCGCACTGTCCCGCTGGGTCGACGGCGCGACGCCCACCACCGGGGGCGAGAGCTATACCGACTTCGCGCAACGCGTCGCGGCGTCAGCCAAGGCCGCCATCGCTCAAGCCGGCTCGGGCGAGACGCTGCTCGTGGTGTCGTCGGCCGGGGTCATCACGCAATGGATCGCGCAACTATTCTCGATTCCCGGACAGTCGTGGCCCGCGCTGTCACGAGCGATGGTGAACGCGTCGGTAAGCAAACTGATCGTCGGGCGCACCGGGGTGAACCTGGTGTCCTTCAACGAGCACCTGCACCTGTCCGACCGCGACGGCGGAATCGCCACCTTCCGCTAGTCGCGACTCAAAGCTGCGCTCTGGACTCTCCCGAGAGAAAATCCCCCTCGCCGGAAGCCAACGCGCGGTTTTCAGCCGGCCAACTGCCGCAGTCCCTCGGCAATGAATTCACCGGTCACCTCGGCCGCCTTTGCGTTCTCGCTATCTCCCGCTCCGGCGAGCGCGCGATGTGCGATGCCTTCGGCGATGACGCCGAGTTTCAAGTTGGCGAGTGCCAGGTAGAACGGCCAGTCGCCCAGATCAACGCCGGCCGCGTCGGCGTACCGTGACGCCAGCTCGTCGGCACTGGGATACCGATCGCTCGTCCACGCGGCCGAAAAGCCCAGCACTCGATCGAACACCGGCCGTCGATAGACACACATCAGCGCAACGTCGGTCAGGGTGTCACCGAGCGTGGACATTTCCCAATCCA
>NZ_BAEH01000019.1 GCF_000241305.1 Gordonia effusa NBRC 100432 | reverse complement strand
ATGCACGACGGTCTGACCGCCGGTAGCGCATTGCTGTTGCATGTCGACCGTCGGCGTAGCTCGCGACAGTTCGGTATCGAGGAGCGCTTCGCGGGTGAGACTGTGATCGCGCGCGAGTTTGACGACGGCACCGCCGGCAACCTCGCCGAGATGCGCACCCTGCAATTCGAAGCGTTCCACCAAGCCAGTCAACGTCGCGGTCAGCATCGACTGATTGGTCTCATCGAGGTAGGCGCCATTGGACCGGGCGAAGGGTATGCGGTTGCCGCCGAGAACGTAAACGGGAATGAGCTGACGTGTGGTCATGGCCAGTGACTGTAGTTGAGTCTTTGAATAACCTTTACATCGGGTGATGTAAAGGTCGGAGCCTCCCGGAAACCGCACGAAACTGTGCCGCCGAGGGCAGATTGCCCTTCGCGCTTCGATCAGGTGCGGTTTTCAGCGGTATCTCCCGCCACTTTCACCATATCGCGTGACCCGGGGCTTGCCGCAAGGCCCCGGTGATGGTGCAAACTCGTCTGGCTGCAACCGAATTCAGGAGGGGTTTGATGAGTGATGTGATCGTCGTCGGTGCCGGACCGACGGGTTCGATGCTGGCTGGAGAGCTGAGACTTCGAGGAATCGACGTCGTAGTGCTGGAGCAGAACGAAGAGCCGACTCCTTTCGTGCGCGCGCTCGGCATCCATGTCCGGACGATCGAGATCATGGAGCAACGCGGCCTGCTGGAAGCATTTCTCGCGGAGGGTAAGAAGTACCCGCTCAACGGATTCTTTGCTGGTATCTCCAGACCTCAACCACCCAATCTGGACACTTCGCACGGATATGTGCTCGGCATTCCGCAGCCGACCATCGACCGGATTCTCGCCGAGCATGCCGTTGCCGTCGGAGCCGACCTGCGCCGTGGACAGCGTGTTGTGGCGATCGAACAGGGCACCGACGATGTGAGCGTCGAACTGTCGGACGGTACAAAGGTTTCCGGCCGATATTTGGTGGGCTGCGACGGTGGGCGCAGCACCGTGCGCAAACTGCTCGACGTCGATTTTCCGGGCGAACCATCGACTGCGGATTCGCTGATCGCCGAGGTCGAGGTGACCATGCCAGCCGAAGAGTTAGCCGCCAAGGTCGCCGAAATCCGCGAGACCCAAAAGCTATTCGGGATTGGACCATCCGGAACGGGCACCCATCGACTGGTCGTGCCCGCCGCCGACATCTCCGACGGCCGTACACCACCCACCCTCGACGACATCAAGCAGCAGCTTCGAGCGGTCGCGGGCACCGATTTCGGTGTGCACTCGCCGCGCTGGATGTCGCGCTTTGGCAATGCAACTCGCCTTGCCGAGCACTACCGGCGTGGACAGGTATTCCTGGCTGGAGATGCCGCTCATATCCATCCGCCGATGGGCGGTCAGGGTCTCAATCTCGGCGTCCAAGACGCCTTCAATCTCGGCTGGAAGCTCGCCGCCGCGATCGGCGGTTGGGCGCCAGCGGATCTGCTCGATACATACGAGTCCGAACGGCGACCGGTGGCCGCGGACGTGCTCAATAACACACGCGCACAGGCGGTTTTGATGTCTACCGATGCCGGATCGCTCGCGGTCCGACGTCTGTTCTCCGAGCTAATGGATTTCGACGACGTCGCGCGCTACCTCATCGAAAAGATCACCGCGATCTCGGTCCGCTACGACTTCGGCGACGGTCCCGATCTCGTCGGGAGGCGACTACGAGACGTTGAGTTGACGCGGGGCAGCCTCTACGGCCTGATGCGTTCTGGACGTGGACTGTTGCTCGATCAAAGCGGCCAGCTGTCTACCGGGTCGTGGGGTGATCGCGTCGATCACGTCGTCGACTCCAGCACCGAACTTGATTCTGCCGCAATACTTTTGCGTCCCGATGGCCACGTCGCCTGGGTTGGCGACGACCAGACGGAACTCGACACGACGTTGGGCCGGTGGTTCGGAGCGGCGTAGACCACTGCTGCCCCTTGTCCCCCACCAACTCGCAAACCCGACTCTTCTCGCAAACCCGACCCTAGCGGACATACCCGACGCCAATTTGGGTTGGGTATGTCCGCTGGGGTCGGGTTTGCGGATGGGCCGGGGGCGGGGCGATGGCAGCGGCGGGCTACGACGGCGGGATCGCACTCGCCGCTACGCGAGCGATTCCCTCGAGTTCGCGTCGCGTCGCGCCGTCGCGGGCACGCTGCGCTAAGCCGTTGAGCACGACCATCACATAACCTGCCAGCCCCGTCGAATCGGTGTCGGCCCGGAGCCGTCCCGCGGCGACATCCTCGTCACATTTGCGCCGCAGCCGAATCATATTGCGGTCACGCATCTTTGCCAGCGACGCGCGAACCTCGGGATCGTCGGTCCCCGCATCGCCACATGCGACCAGACATCCGCGCGGCAGTCCCCGGCGCGTGTACCTCCCGGGCGCCTCGGAGAGGATGCGGCGCATCGCCGCCACCGCAGTAGCCTCCTCGCTCAGCGCGGCGTCGATGAAACCGCCGTATTCACTGTCGTATACGCCAACTGCCTCGTCAAACAGAGCGCGCTTGCCACCGAAGGCGTTGTACAAACTCGGCTGGCCGATGCCGAGCTCGTCACTGAGATCACGGACTGACGTCGCCTCATATCCCTTGTGCCAGAACAACCGGATCGCGCGATCGAGCGCCACGTCGCGGTCAAAAGCGCGGGGCCGACCGCGGGTCGAGGTAGATGCCATGCCGCTATTTTATATCGTCCGCTACACAATCTGCTACGATTTCCCAATAATCTAGCGACCGCTACATAATGAGGTATCGAGATGTCGACATTGACTGGAAAGACCGCGCTGGTCACCGGGGCCGCGCGTGGGATTGGTCGCGCGATTGCGTTGCGTCTCGCGGCCGACGGCGCAAAGATAGCAGTGCACTACGGCGCGAATGCAGAAGCCTCACACCAGGTCGTCGAGGAGATCGAGGGTCGTGGCGGAGTGGCCTTCGCGATCGGTGCGCAACTAGGCACACCCGATGACGCAGGGACCCTATGGTCGGCCTTCGACGCTAACGCGGACGGCGTCGACATCGTGGTGAACAACGCCGGCATCCTCGGCGGCCGTACGCCATTTCCCGACGTCGAAAAGGCAAGTTACGAAAAGGTTTTCGCGATCAACACCGCAGCGCCATTCTTCACTGTCCAGGAAGGGTTGTCGCGGCTGCGTGACGGCGGGCGGATCGTGAACGTGTCGACGTCGTTCACGCATGGCCTGCACAACCCCGACCTGTTGCCCTATGTGATGTCCAAAGCTGCCATCGACGCGTTCACCAGCGGATTGGCGAAATACCTTGGCGCACGCAAGATTACGGTCAATGCCGTCGGCCCGGGAGCAACGGCTACCGACATGAACGCCGCCCGGCTCGCGACCGACGAAGGGCGACAAGCGATTGCGTCGCGCTCACCACTGGGGCGAGTTGCCCAGCCCGACGACATCGCCGATATCGTCGCATTTCTCGCGTCCGACGACGCGCGATGGATCACCGGCCAGTGGATCGACGCAAGCGGAGGGTCGCTGCTCTGATGCCGCGCGCCATCTGGATCATCGGATTTGGGATATTCGCCCAGGGCACAAGCGAACTCATGCTCGCCGGTCTGCTGCCCGAACTCGCTACCGACCTCGGAGTGAGTATCCCCCAAGCAGGTTGGCTGATCAGCGCCTTCGCCCTCGGCATGCTGGTGGGTGCGCCCGTGCTCGCGATCATCACCCTGCGATGGCCCCGACGCCTGGCGCTGCTCGTGTTTTTAGTTGTGTTCATTGCCGGCCACGTTGTCAGCGCGCTGACCGATAGCTATGTGCTGCTATTCGCGATGCGCTTCGTCAGCGCATTTGCCTACGCTGGGTTTTGGGCAGTCGGCGGAAGTATCGCAATGACGCTGGCCGGCCCGGAACGTCGGGGGCAGGCGATGAGCATCGTCGCGGGCGGGCTCACTGTCGCGACCGTGATCGGACTGCCCGCAGGTACCTGGATCGGCCAGCATCTTGGCTGGCGTGGAGCATTTTGGGCCGTTGCGGTGCTGTCTACCGTCGCGGCAGTTGCAGTCGCCATCGCAGTACCAGCGTTGCGCACCGACAAGCCGCCAAGCATCCGCGCCGAGCTTCGCGGACTTCGGCCGCCGAGGCTATGGCTGTCATACGCGATGACCGCGGCGGCGACGACGGCGTTGATCGGCACGTTCTCCTATTTAGCCGCGATGTTGATAACGACGACGGGCCTCGATCCGGCTTGGGTGCCGGCGGTCCTATTCGGCTACGGCCTGGGAGCGTTGATCGGCATCACGATTGGCGGACAGACGGCCGACCGCTTCCCGCGCGCGATACTCGGTGTTGGGTTCGCGGGATTGCTGGTGACGTCAGCGGCCCTTGCTCTTGCCGCCCAGCACGCTGGCGCGGCGATCGCATTGATCTTCGCCCTTGGGCTACTCGGCTTCGGCACCAACCCGGCGTTGAACTCACGCTTCGCCGCAATCGCACCTGACGCTCCGACGCTTGCTGTGTCGGGGAACGTTTCAGCATTCAATGTCGGGATCACCGTCGGCCCATGGCTGGGCGGCATGGCGTTGGCGGCGGGGTATGACTATCCAGTTGTTCCGTGGATCGGGGCCGGGGTTGCGGGGGTGGCGTTGGTGTTGTGGGCATTGGATGTGTGGCTTGTACGACGCTTCCGGCGCTCCATAGCAGGTGAACTCGAAACGGTTGGGTGACGACCTGCCTACGTGTTGGCCCTCCTGCTACATTTAGGTGCATGCGCACACACATTGATTCCGACGAGCTCGCGCGAGGCAACTCAAGTGCGGCGTGGTCGATGACCGCGGCTTTCGCGGCGGCGGTGGATGCGAACCTGGATAGGTGGCTCTCCGAGAACTACCGGATCGGACTGACCGACTATCGCGCTCTGGCGTCACTTAGCCGGGAAGCCGACAAGGAGTTGCGGATCGCAGAACTGGCGCAACGCGTCGGACTGACCTCGACGTCGACGACCCGCTTGGTCAGCCGACTGGAGTCCAAGTCGCTTGCCCGACGTGACGTGTGCGAAGACGACGGGCGCGGCGTTTACGCCGTTATCGACGATGCCGGCGAGGCGCTATTGCGTGAAGTTCGAGACCCCTATGACGCCCGCGTCCGCGAATTGCTGACGGATCCCGGCAAGCACTTCCCGCAGATCGACGCCGGAATCATCGCCACCGCGCTGTCGCAGGTAACCACCCTCCTCCACCCCTGAAAGCGTGGCCGCGAAGTCACACCTCTTTCGCTTCGATCATATAGGTGCATGTACACACATATTGATGTTCGGTCGTCCCGACCGAGACAGACTGACAGGAGTTCATTATGAGTTGGCTCTACTTGGGAATCGCCGTTGTATTCGAGGTCACGGTCGGCATCTCGGCCGGCAAGGCAAATGGTTTTCGACATCCGTGGTGGACCACCGCCACCCTTATCAGCGGGGCTATCGCCACATTCTTTCTGAGTCTGGCGCTGCTCACCTTCGACGTCGGCGTGGGGTACGCGCTGTGGACCTCTCTTGCCGGCGTCGGGATCGTCACCGTCGGCCTCGTCTTCTTCGGCCAAAAGCTGACGTGGAGAAAGCTTCTCGGAATCGCGATCGTCATCGTCGGCGTAATAGGCCTCAATTTGGCCGGCACCGTCTAAACCCCTTCTGCCAGAACGATTTCCAAAGGAGAAAGCATGAATACGAAACTCATGACCGAGAGTAAGAGCGCAGGCTGGATCGCGCTACTGATAGCCGGCGGCTTCGAGATCGGTTACGCCCTCAGCGTCAACGGCAGCCGAGGATTTACCAACCCAGTCTGGTCGGCGATCGCCGTCGTCTTCTTCCTATTCACCCTGCTCTTCCTCAGCATCGCGCTGAAGACCGTCGACGTCGGGATCGGCTACGCCGTCTGGGCGGGAATCGGCGCGGTGGGCGCTGCCGCGCTCGGCCCGGTGTTCTTCGACGAAATCCTCACGCCAACAAAGGGTTTATGGCTCGCTGTCATTATCGGTGGCGTCGTGTGGCTCAAGCTTGCGGACAGGCCTGAGCGATCAGGCGAGGCGCTGGCGGATTGAAACTCTTCTCGCACTTGATAGTTCGAGAACGATGGCTTCGGTGCCTACCGGATAGCGTTTCGGCATCGCGGCTTCTACCAATTAGATTTCGCCGCTGATCGCGGCCGGAAGCAGGTCGTCGGGGCGCTGCAGATCCACTCGCTGGGTACCGCAGGATCCGCACCGGACGTACAGCACAACACCTTCCGAGGTGGCGTGTCGCGACTGGGTGTACCAACCATGTTCATGGACGGCGGTGGACTCCGTGCAGGTTGTGGCGCTTTTTGTGTGGGTCATCCCTCTACTGTGCTGTAATGCCGTTATGCATCTCAACCCTTACGGCGAATACGCGGTGCTGCTGGCGGCGTCACTGGCCAATGACTGGCCGAGCGATCGAGACGGAATTGTCGACCGCGCTCGTGAGCTCGGCATGACCGTCGACTTTCCCGAAGAGCCCGGCGACTATCAACGCGTGCGACGCGTCATTGACGACTGGCTCAGTGTTGTGGATGCGGCCACGCCGCAGGAGCGGGCGCGAATTCTCAACGCGCACATGGCATCTACCTCTGCATATCCACGACTAACCGACCACGACGATGAAGGCTGGCATCTGCATTACCGCGACGACGATGCGGTGTCGTTGCCCGATGTGCTGTTCGCTGTCATCAGCGTCGGGACCGCGCTACACCTCTCGACTCGCGGAATGCACCGGCTCCGGCGATGTGCTGCGGGCGACGTTCCAGGCGATCCCTGCACGAACGTCGTCGCGGACGTCACTCGCAACGGTCGTCAGCACTATTGCTCGGTGCGCTGCGCCAACCGCGCGGCGGTGCGGAGGCATCGCGCGCGGGTGAAGGCGGGGTGATGCGGGTGGGTTGGGGTAAACAACCATCGGTCGTTTGGTGGAGCTAGGGAGAATCGAACTCCCGACCTACTCGATGCGAACGAGTCGCGCTACCAACTGCGCCATAGCCCCTGGTGGCCTCTGCAGACCAGCCTCAGCCACTTTATCAGCCGTCCCGAGCGGCGGCACAATCACCGGTCGCCTACCGTGGATAGCGTGGCCGAACTCTCCGACGACCAGGTCGTCGCCATCCTCGACAAAGCCGTCACCGCGATCAATCCCGTCCTCGACCTACTCGCCGACCGTGACGTGCTCGGCCTCAAGAAGCACACCTATCACCCGTGGCCCGACGGCCCTCGCACTCACCAGGCGATCCATCTCGCCTCCACACCACTGGATTTCGCGGACTGGCCGGGAACCGCCGGCTGGTCTGAGCTGTCGATGAAAGCCCGAGCCGAATGGTGGGTCACGCGCATCGGCGCACTGAATACGGTCGGCGTCGCCTTCCCGAGCGTGTTCGGATTCTGGGCGCGCTACCTGCCGGTGACCTCATTGCTGGGGTTCGCGAACCAGGCGATCGTGCTCGTAGCGATCGCGCGCGAATATGAGGTGACCGAGCCGAAGTACCAAGTCGAGCTGCTGGCTTCGGTGCTGTGCGGTCGCGACGTCGATGCTCATCGCGCCGGCACTACGACGTCGGCGCTACCAGCGAGCGGGCGCTCGCTTATCGCGACGGTGTGGAACGTAGCCCAAACCTTGCGCAGCCTCTCCGGAGAATTGGACCGACGCCCTGGACCCGCGAAACCCTTTGAGGCACTTCGCCTCATCCCGATCATCGGCGGACCGTTCTCCTACCTCGGTGAGCGACTGGCGCTGAGTCGCGCGGCCTCCTTGGGCCGACGCTGGATAGTCGATCACCCCGACTCGATCTCGCCGGCCGCGAACTAGACGAACTCCCCCAGACACGAACATGCCCCACCCGACATCGGGTGGGGCATGTTCTCGTAAAGAAGCTTTCGCTATCCGACGCGGCGGAAGTCTTCGTCCTCGCGCATCACCCGGCGACGCTGGAACGGCGGGAGGTGCTCGAAAACGACATCTTCGTCATCGATCTCCAAGACAACCGCACCGGGGCGACGCAGTCGAGCCGGGATGCGCTGCGCGAGTTCGGGTTCGACGATTTCACGACGTCGACGCTCATCGGCTTCACGACGCGACTTCTCCAAGCGTGCGGTCCGCTGCTTACGAATCTGCGCCTCGGTGCGCACCGCTCGACGCAGGTAGGTGAGGTAGGCAACCAGCACTACCGCCGCGACACCAGTTGCGATCCAACCGATTTGGCCGAACAGCACACCCGATCCCACTGCGAGCAGGGTCAGCGCCAATAGTCCGATCAACACGCGCTGACGTTCGCGATACCGGATATCACCGCGAGTCTGGTCTAGTTCCGGGTTATATCCACCTCGACCACGCGGACGCGCGGTCTTCTCTTGCTCAGGCTCGGCGTCGCTACGATCCTGCGAGGCAACGGTTTCCAGATCGTCGTCATAGTCGTCGTACTCAGCGTCTACGTCGGCGTCGTCATACTCGGCATCCTCGTCGAGGTCGTCGTCGTATTCGGCATCCTCGTCGTACTCAGCATCTTCGTCTTCGTACTCAGCATCCTCGTCGAAGTCCTCGGATTCGTCATCGACGACGTCAATCACTTCGGTGACATCCTCGGCGCCGTCGTCATACTCGGCGTCGACGATCGAATCATCCTCGGCGACAACGTCATCGGAAGTATCGTCATCGACCAGCTCGGCATCGACGGTAACCGGGCTGACCTTCTTCATCTCGACGGTCTTTTCTTCATAAGCGACCGCGTCGACCGAATCTTCGTCTGTTTCGTCGACCTTCGAATCAGCATCCGCCTTGGCGGCGGCTGCGGCCTTCGCCGACATCGCGGCTTTCACGGTTCGCTTATACGAAGCGTCATGGGGGTGTGCACCGGATGCGACGCGGCTGCGCGACTTCGTCCGCGCCCCTCCTCCACGATGCAGCAAGCGCGTCTCCCGGACGGCTTGGGTAGTCTTCGCGATCTCCGGACGTCCTTTGATGAGCATCGGGACCAAGACGAAGAGCCAGATGGCCACCAGCCCTACCCACAACACCGAGTTCGGCATTCGACTCTCCTCTCACATTGGTTAACCCGAGTCACAAGAATCCACCACACAATGTAAGGCGCCGACGGTTCGCGCCGGTGGCGGCGCGCCGTAGTGGGTGCAGTTTCTCAGCACTTGCCAAGAATCCGTTGACCTATGCCGACCAGCGAGAGTAAATTCATCAACAGATGAATTCAACACTCGATGAATTGAGGTCATCCCGATGAACCCACCGCCCGCCATTGCCTGCGAACACGTCACTGTGCGCCGCGGCCCGATTACCGCGGTAGACGACCTGTCGGTGACCATCCCGCAAGGTTCCATCACCGGCCTCCTCGGCCCATCCGGTTGCGGAAAGACCACCCTGATGCGTTCAATCGTCGGCACCCAACGCAATGTCGAAGGTGTGATCGAGGTACTCGGTCACCCGGCCGGCTCTGCGACGTTGCGCCGCCACGTCGGCTACGTGACCCAGTCCGCTTCGGTCTACACCGACCTCACCGTCGAACAAAACGTGCGGTACTTCGCGACACTGTTCGACGCAGAAGACAAAATCGACGAAGCACTGGCGGCCGTCGACCTCACGAGTTACGCCCCACACCCAACGTCGGATCTCTCGGGCGGACAAGTCAATCGAGTCTCGATCGCCTGCGCTCTAGTCACGTCACCGACGCTGCTGATCCTCGACGAGCCGACCGTCGGACTCGATCCGGTCTTGCGCGCCGATCTGTGGGCACGCTTCGCCGGCCTCGCCGAATCCGGGGTCACGCTGTTGGTCTCCAGCCACGTCATGGACGAAGCGGCACATTGCGACAACCTGATCCTGATGCGCGATGGACGGCTGGTTTCCCAACTAACACCGATCGAACTACGTTCACGCACTGGGCAATCCAACCTTGAGGACGCGTTTCTCACACTCATCGAGGAGTCCGCGGCATGACCAGCATCACCATCTCGGCATCCGGTGCCCGGCCGATCCATCCGAAATTGCTGGGCGCCACAGCAATCCGCGTCTTACGACAACTTCGAGCCGACCCGCGCACCATCGCACTGATCATGGTCATCCCATTGTTGTTGATGACCCTGCTCTATTTCATGTTCTCCGAACAACCCACATTGCCCGGCGGCACAACCGAATTCGACGCCATCGGAATCATCATGTTGGGCATCCTGCCGTTCGTCACGATGTTCCTGATCACCTCGATCGCCATGCTCCGTGAACGTCGGTCCGGAACGTTGGAGCGGCTGCTGACAACCCCGATCAGTCGGCTCGACCTCCTTGGCGGCTACGGGATCGCCTTCTGCGTGGTCGCCGCGGTGCAGGCAGCTCTGGCATCAGGCGTCTCCTTCTGGCTGCTCGGACTACAGACCCAGGGATCGGTGGTGTGGGTCTTCGTGATCGCGATGCTCGATGCCATGCTCGGTGTCGGACTCGGTCTGCTGTGCAGCGCATTCGCCCAGACCGAGTTTCAAGCCGTGCAGTTTTTGCCCATAGTCGTAATCCCGCAACTGTTTCTGTGCGGGCTATTCGTGCCCCGCGATCAATTGCCCGGATGGATGGAAGCGCTCTCACGGGTGATGCCCCTGACCTACGCGGTACAGGCCCTCCAGGAGGTCGCGGGCAATCAGTCACCGACCGCGATCATGTGGCGCGACATCGCCATCGTCGCGGCGTGTATCGTTGTCGCGCTCGCGCTGGCGGCAGCCACACTGCGCCGCCGCACGCCGTGAGTCAAGCGATACGGTGAGGAAACGATGACAACCCGACGCAGCGGCCGACGCCCCGGCGATCCCGACACCCGGGGCGCGATCCTTACCAGCGCCCGCGAACTCTTCGCTCGCGACGGGTTCGACAAGACCTCGGTCCGCGCGATCGCGAGCGCGGCCGGAGTTGACGCCGCACTTGTTCACCACTATTTCGGCACCAAACACAAACTCTTTCTTGAGGCAGTGGCGATACCGGTCGACCCGGTGGAAATTCTCGCCGAGTTGAATTCGGTCGACGTGAAACATCTTGGGGTACAGCTGATTCGAGTAGTGCTCGGAGTGTGGGACGGCGAATTACGCAGTGCCGGTGTTGCTTTGCTGAAGACCACTCTTGCCGCACCCGACGCCGGCATCATCCGATCATTTCTCAGCGAGATCATTCTGACGAATATCGCCGATCGTCTCGACGACAATGCGGCGGTCCGCACCTCGCTATTGGCCACGCAGATGTTGGGACTGATCGTGACTCGCTACATCGTCCAGTTGGAACCGATCGCGTCGATGCCGCTCGATGAAGTCGCGCAGAAGGTCGGACCTACACTGCAGCGCTATCTGACCGATGACCTCTAAATCACTCCCCCGCAACGAACTGCGCATCCACACTCACACTGATCTCCACCCCGCCCGATCGGATCTCCAATGCCGGCCCGGCCGGAGCGGCGAACATCGCTGACCGCGTCACCGGACCACCGGTCGGAGCTCCCGGGGATAGCATGCCCGGATCTGCCAGGATCAACGCTCGAACGGTGCCCGCATCGACTGCGTCGGCGTACGACTGCGCTTTGGCGATTGCGTTGCGCACCGCATCGGCGCGAACATCGGCGTGATACCTCTCTCGGTTCTCACGTAGTACCGCCCACTGCAATTCGTCGATCTGTACACCTTCGCGAGCTCCCCACGCATCCATAAACGGTGCGAGTGCGTCGAAATCGGTGAACTCGACCGACACCGAGATCGACGTACGGTATACCGGCGGCTGCAGTCTCCCGTCGTGGTCGGTCGGACGATAGCTGCGACTGCGCACGCGGTCCGAACTCCACTTGCGCACCGAGCCGCTGGCTTCGAGCTCACGGACGGCAGAGATGATCTCGCTCTGTAGACTTACCGCTTTCTCATGTGCGACAACACTTTTCGACTCCTGGAACTCGGCGGTCAACGGCACCGAGACACATTCAGCCGGATAGATTTGCGATGCGGTCCCGCGAACGAGGAATTCAGTCATGCTGCCACCATAACCACCGATCAGATGTAGTTTGCCCGCCCGAGGCGGACCAGGCTCTCAGTGGCACCGCCCATCAACTCATCAGCGGTCAGCGCGAACAGAATATGGTCGCGCCAGCGCGAATTCACGTCCATATAGCGCTCGAGCAAACCTTCCCGGCGGAAACCGATCTTGGTGAGCACCGCCTGCGAGGCACTATTCGACGGCTGTACGGTCGCCTCCAACCGATGCAATCCGACCGGACCGAATGCGTGATCGACCCCGAGAGCGACTGCGGCAGTGGCGATTCCGTTTCCGTAGTGCTCCGAATCGATCCAGTATCCGATCCATGCGCTGCGCACAGCGCCGCGCTGGACATTGCCGATGGTCAGTTGGCCGACGTATTCTCCGTCGACCTCGATAACCAACGGCAGCAGCGTTCCCCGCTTGGCCTCCGACCTCAACACCGAGAACAGCGGTCCCCAATTGCTGCGCTGGTGACGTTGCGCCCACGACCCCGGAGCCGTCGGCTCCCACGGCAACAGCGCGTTCTGATTGCGCAGCCGAAGATCACTCCATCGGGCGGCATCACGGAGTTTCACCGGACGCACGGTGACCAGTCCACCAGCGACGCGCAGCGGTCCCAGAGTGGCCGGCCACCCCGGGTGTACGTGCGATTTAGACCACGAGAACACCCGGCTAGTCTAGTCGCCGGGTCGAAGACTTTGGTACACGAGCGGAATAATGTGTCGTTCGCTTATGCACGGAACCTTAGCCTCGCTGGGCGAGGAACATAACGTCAACTTCGTCGCCGGTCCGCAGCTCCTCGGTGTCCGAGTCAACCACGATCAAACAGTTCGCTTCGGCAAGTTCGGCCAGCAGATGCGACGTTCCGCTGGGTGAGCCACCAATAACTTGCACGAGGTAATCGCCGGTTCGTTCATCGCGCATCAACTGACCGCGCAGATATCCGGTACGCCCTTCGACCGACAGGATCGGACCGATGGTCCGCGCCTTGATCACCCGGCGCATGGGTTGTCGTTTGCCGAGCGCGATCCGGATCAGCGGACGTACCATCACCTCGAAACAGACCAGCGCGCTTACCGGATTCGCCGGCAGCAAGAAAGTCGGCACATCGTCGCGGCCGAGACGCCCAAAACCCTGTACCGAGCCGGGATGCATTGCGACACGGACGATTTCCAGATCACCGAGCTCACCTAACGCGTCGGCGACGGCTCGCGACGCCGCACCTCCGACCGCGCCGCACAACACGACGATCTCCGAGCGAATCATTTGGGCCTCAACCACTTCGCGTAGTCGCGATAGCTCCCGCTCAGCAATACCAACACGATTCACGTCAGCACCCGCATCGCGAGCGGCAGCGGCGAGCGCGTAGCTGTTGACGTCGTACACCTGGCCGGGGCCGGGTACCCGGTCGATGTCGACGAGTTCGTTACCGATCGCGATCACCGACAGTCGAGGACGCGGATGAACCAGCACCCGCGACGTGCCCACGGCGGCCAGCAAGCCGACCTGCGCCGGCCCGATGATCATGCCCTCGCGGACTGCCACATCGCCCGGCTGCACGTCGTCGCCAACTCGACGGACGTACGCACCCGAATCCACCGACTGACCTATCCTGACCGTCTGCACACCGGCGTCGGTCCAACGCAACGGGACCACGGCGTCGGCGAGCGTTGGTAGGGGTGCACCCGTCTCAACGCGGACGGCCTGCCGGGGCTGCAGTCGTGTCGGCGTCCGCGATCCAGGTTCCACCTCGCCGACGACGGGCAGTTTCACCATCATCGGCTCGCCGGCCGCATCGATGTCGACGTCGGTATCGCCGACGTCGAGGTCGTCGGGGGCGGGCTGTCCTGCCTCGACGACGTCAACCGCGCGGACCGCATAGCCATCAACGGCAGCCTGATCGAATCCCGGTAGCGGCCGCTCAGTGACAACTTCTTCGGCACAGAGCAGACCCTGAGCTTCGGAGATCGCCACCTTAACCGGCCGAGGCATCACCGCGGCCGACGTGATCAACGCCAGATGATCCTCGACAGAACGCATTTCGCCTCCTCGTTGCGGTCCGCGGCCAGTACACGTGTGGCCAGTCCTCTTCAGCGTGAAACGTTATACGTCACAAGCTCCCAACTCAGGGAGGCACACCGTGTTGACCACGTGCTTCGTACGAACAGGTGTCGAGCAAGACGCCGGAAGGGCCTAATTCACACCGAGCCGCTGCGTGAGCCAGGCGCGCAGTTCAGGACCGTAATCATCGCGGTCGAGCGCGAAATCGACTGCGGCCTTGAGGTATCCACCAGGGTTGCCCAAGTCGTGCCGCGTGCCGCGATGGACCACCACGTGCACCGGCTCACCCTCTTCGATAAGTAGGGCGATGGCATCGGTCAACTGCAATTCGCCACCGGCACCGGGCTTGATGCGACGCAAAGCGTCAAAGATCTTGCGGTCCAAGATATATCGGCCGGCCGCCGCGAAATTCGACGGTGCGTCTTCGCGTTTGGGCTTCTCCACCATGCCGCGCAATCGCATCACATTGGGATTCTTCGCGTCGGGCAACTGCTCGACGTCGAAGACTCCGTAGGCGCTGATCTGATCGTCGGGAACCTCGATCGCGCACAACACCGATCCGCCCCGACGTTGACGCGTGCGGGCCATTACTTCTAAAACGCCGCCGGGAAGCACGAGGTCGTCGGGCAGCAGGACCGCGATCGCGTCTTCGTCGTCGCTCAAATACTGCTCCACACAACCAACCGCATGCCCCAACCCGAGCGGCTTGTCCTGGACGACCGACGCCACCTCGAGCAACGACGGCGCATTGCGCACCTTGGCCAACATCGCCTGCTTGCCGCGTTTGGCGAGAGTGCTTTCCAGGACTAGATCCTCGACGAAATGCGCGACCACGCCATCTTTGCCCGGCGAGGTGACGATCAAGAGTCGTTCAGCACCCGCCGCCTTGGCTTCTTCGGCAACCAACTCGATGCCAGGCGTATCGACGACAGGCAACAATTCCTTGGGAACCGTCTTGGTTGCGGGCAGGAACCGGGTGCCCAAACCCGCGGCGGGGACGACGGCGGTCCGTGGAATCGGCGGGGCGGTCGGCTTGTCGTCGTCCAGGTCGGTACTCTCGGTGCGTGCCATAGCCGTCAGCCTAATGCCGATGGCTTTGAACCTCCGGGCGAGAGGGTGCGAAGTGACTGGGAACGCAGCCAAAGAGCAGCGACGTGCGGAATTGTCGGCGCAGCGCGAGGCAATGTCGATGTTCGCGCGCGAACAGGCGGCCGCAAACCTGTCCGAATGGGTCTACTCCGCGCCATTTCGGCTGGAATACGACGTGACCGTCGCGGCCTACATTCCCGTCGGGACCGAGCCCGGGTCGTTGAGCTTCCTCGATGCGCTCGCCGACCGCGACGTCCGAGTACTCGTGCCGGTCGTCCCCGACGGCGAGCCAACCGCGCTCGATTGGATTACCTACGACGGCCAAGACTCGCTGGAGACACGGCGCTTCGGTCTACTCGAGCCAGCAGGCGCGCCTCTGGGTACCGGTGTACTCGATACCGTCGACGTGGTCTTTGTGCCCGCACTCGGCGTCGACCGGCGCGGCGTGCGACTCGGCCGCGGCGCTGGCTACTACGACCGCAGTCTCAGCGGTGTCGATGCCGAATTGGTCGCTGTCGTTTACGACAACGAGCTAGTGGACGAACTTCCCGAAGAATCGACCGACGTCCGGGTGGGGTGGGCACTAACGCCCGACGGCGGATTTACTGAACTGGGCTGAGGCGCGTCGTGCTCTTCCCATAGTTGTGGAGCCGTCCCACGGATATCGCTATGGGATCTGACCGCAACGGTGGGAAGAACTGGCGCCGACCCGAATCCACAGCACGCACCGCTATCCACAGCCGATATCGCCACGACTCGTCAGCGCCGGGCGGCGTCTCATTGCCGTGCGACGCTTGGCTGATGTTCGACGAAAACCTGCGCGGACTGACTTCCCGCGCACATGCCGTTAGAACGTCAGCATCTGACAACGACTTGAAACGACTCGTTCGAGCTGGGACCGTCGAACGGCCCTGGCGGGGGCACTATTTGACCACGGGTGCGCTCACCGGACATCCCGAGAACGTCCACGCGGAAAAGCTGGAACGATACCGAGCCAAGGTGATCGCTGCCGCACGTTCGAGTAGAGGCGACCGGGTCGTCAGTCATAGTTCTGCAGCGGCACTACACGGGATTCCGCTGCTATCCCCCGACCTCGACGTCGTCCACTTCACGACGATGAAAGGGACCGGCCGCGCCGCCGGCCGGGCCATCATCCATCAAGCGCCAATCGATCCGGACGACCTTGTCGAGAAGGATGGCGTGCCCCTTACCAGCGTGTCCAGAACAATCGCCGATGTCGCGCGGGCCGGGACATTTCCGCAGGCGCTCACCGCCTTAGATCAGGGCCTTCGGCGAGGCGCGAAACTTATCGACTTGGAGCGGATCGCACAGAGCCAGAGCCGGTGGCATGGCATCGAGATGCTGCGTCGGAGCATCCCGCTCGCCACGCCGCTAGCAGCCAGTGTGGGCGAATCCTATAGTCGGGCAATCATTTTCGAGTTCGAAGATATTCCAGATCCCGACGTTCAGTACGCGGTCGGCCTGCGCGGGGGTGCGTCGAAGGCCTGGTGCGACTTCGGCTGGGAGGACAAGGTCGTCGGCGAATTCGACGGCCACGTCAAATACACCCGCAATCGAGAGTTTGGGCCAAAGGCAGTCGAAGACGTCGTGTACGAGGAGAAGTTACGCGAGGATGCGATCCGGGATCGCGGACTATGGGTCATCCGCTGGGCCTGGAGCGATCTCCACAATCCACGGGAGCTACATCGCAAACTGGTCGAGGGACTAACTCGCGGCGGGATCCTCTAACTCTTCCCATAGTTGTGGAGTCGTCCCACGAATAGAGCAATGGGAACTAACCGCAACGGTCGGAAGAACTGGCTACGACGCCGCTGCGGCGGTCTTCGTCGATGTACTCGACGACGAGTCCGAACTCGACGAGGAGCTGCTCGACGACGACTCGGTGGTCGAACTCGACGACGTCGAACTGCTCGACGAGCGATTGTCGGTGCGGTAGAAACCGCTGCCCTTGAAGACGATCCCCACCTGGCTAAAGAGCTTGCGCAGCTTGCCGGAGCACTCTGGACACACGGTCAGCGAGTCGTCGGAGAACGACTGAACAATGTCGAACTTGTTGTCGCACTCCGTGCAGGCATACGAGTAGGTTGGCACCGAAACCTCCGGGAGATCAATGTTTGCGTCTGTCAGTCTAACCGAAAATGGCACTCGAACATTCCGAGTGCTAATTGCCACCGATGACCGCGGTATCGACGTCGACCACACCATCTTGGTTCATATCATCTGACCTGGCCCGATGCGCATCCCAGCGCAGCGTCCCGGCCCCGACGACAGCGGCGATCACCGTCGCGATCAGGATCGCGACTTTGGCGGCGTCGTGATCGGGACCGTCGGGAAACGACAGTTCGGCGATCAGCAGGGACACGGTGAACCCCATGCCGGTCAACACTCCGACCGGGACCAAGTCGCGCAGGCCAACGGCATCGGGTAGTCGCAGCGGCGTCAGCCAGGTGACCAGCGCGGTTGTTCCCAGCACGCCGACCACCTTTCCGACGGCCAGCCCCGCGATGATCGCCACGGTCACCGGCGACGACAACATCGTCGCCAATCCGCCTTCTGCTCCGATGATCGACACCCCAGCGGCGAATAGTGCGAATACTGGTACCGCGACGACGGTCGAGAACGGCCGCACGGCGTGCTCGATCGTCGTGGTCGGTGCGATGTCGCCAAACCGGGCGACCGCAGGCACAGTGAACCCGAGCAACACTCCGGCCACTGTGGCGTGCACCCCGGACTCGTGCATCAATGCCCAGGCGACGACGCCAAGTGCGATCAATACCGGTGGGCGCATAAACCGGATCCCGCGCAGATCCAACCGCACTACGACACCAAACGTCACGATCACCGCGAGCGCCCCGGCCAATGCCCCGACATCGATCGTTTCGGTATAGAAGGTCGCGATCACCACGATGCCGAGCAGGTCGTCGACCACGGCAAGGGTCAGTAGAAAAGTACGCAACGCCATCGGTAAACCTCGACCGAACACGGCAAGTACCGCCACCGCGAATGCGATGTCGGTGGCAGTGGGAATTGCCCAGCCGCGCAACAGGTCTGGATCGCCATTCGATCGCAGCGCGATCACTGCGACGAAGATCGCGGCCGGCACAGCCATTCCACCCACCGCTGCCGCGATAGGCACGCCGGCGAGTCGGGGTTGTCGAAGACTGCCCGCGACTACCTCGTGTTTCAACTCGACGCCAACCACGAAGAAGAAGATCGCCAGTAGTCCGTCGGCGGCCCACTGCCCCAGACTGAGATGTAATCCCAATTGGCTTGGACCGACTTCGAGGGCCACCAGCCGCGAATACCCTTCGCGCCACGGCGAATTGGCCCAGATCAACGCTACTGCCGCCGCGATCAGGAGCAACACACCACCGGTGGTCTCCGCGGAGAGCCGGCGCCGCAGCGTCGTCCACCGATCCTGATGTATCGGTGCCTCAACCATGCTGCGACCTTATCCACAGATCGGCTGACGCGCGAACCGCTGTGGATAACCGAGCGTCATCGACAACTTCCTCTTGCACGGCAACTATGTTGTGCCACATGCGATTCGACACCTTTTCCACCCGCCTGAGCCCGCGCTGGGCCGATCGCATCTCCACCTGGTTGCGCCCCGGCTGGCTGCGCGCGGTGATTATCCGGCGGACCATCGCGATTGTCTTGGTAGCGGTAGCCGCTGTCATGACAATCGCTGATCACCGTGCCGCGCAAGGACAATCGGTGATCACCGCGGCTCACGATCTGATGCCCGGCCGTCTTCTGGTCGCCTCCGACCTCACCATCCGCCGTATCCCGGGCGTCGCGTTACCCGACGGCGCACTACGGTTATCCGCCGACGGCGTGGGCCGCACCGTCACCGGCCGGGTACGCGCTGGTGAAATCGTGACCGATGTCCGCTTGCTCTCCGCACGGCTGCCGGTCGGGCTGCGGGGCTTACGCGATTCACGCCTGGTCCCCGTGCGACTCGCCGACGACGCCGTCGCCGACCTTCTTCGCGAAGGTGACATCGTCGATGTGCTCAGCGAGACATCAGATGTGCTCGCCCGCGATGCCGTCGTCGCACTCGGTGTGGCTCGGCGAAGTACCGGCTTCGGCGGCAATTCCACTGGTATACGGCCGATTCTCCTCGCGATGAGCGACGTCGAGGCGCAGCGGGTGGCAACCGCCGGGCTGAAATCTGCCCTAACAGTCGTGCTGCATTGACGGTTCGGCCATTTCGGTCATCTGTGTCGAATGTGCATCACATTCGTTATTGGATGATCCTATTGGTTTAAGATCAACCTCAGGTTTAGCCTCGCGAAGGATGAACCGCCCGAACGACCCAATGCTGCAATCGAGAGCGGAATCTACACGAGAGGACCGCACAGCGTGCTTAAGGGATTCAAGGAATTCATACTCAAAGGCAATGTCGTTGAGTTGGCCACCGCGGTCATCATTGGTGCCGCATTCACCGCCATCGTCACTGCCTTCACCAACAAGATCATCCAGCCTCTGATCAACGCCATACCGATCGGAACGGATAAGGCCGACGGACTCGGTTTCCAGATCAATGACAACGCGAACACCTTCGTCGACATTGGCGCCGTAATAACCGCGGTCATCAATTTCCTCATCGTCGCCGCGGTGGTCTACTTCATCATCGTGCTGCCCTACAACAAGCTGGCCGCACTGGCCGGCTTCACCAAGGACGACGCCGAGCAGGTCGAGGTCGCGCTGCTCACCGAGATCCGCGACATCCTCGACCCCGAGGCCGCGGCACGAGCGAAGGCCAAGACCGTCGCCGAGGCTGATGCCAACGCTGCCGCCCAGGCCGCGCCATCTATCGACAACGGACCGTTTGACGGCGGACAGTTCGACAGCGGACCGTTCGGTCGCGGACCACAGCCACCAGCGGGTAGCGGACCGCAAGGATTCGGGTCGCAGGGATATCCGGGATCCGAAGGACCGGCGATCGTGCCGTCCCGCGACGGCGGCCCGCCGTCGGGCGCGATTCCGCTGCAGACCCATAAATTCCCGGCCGGACCGGCTATCCAGCCGTCGCAGCCTCCGCAGGGACCGCCGCCCGCGGCACCACCCGGCGGCGGTTACGCTCCGCCGAGCCCGCCTCCCGGTCCCGGGCAGGGCGGGTATCCCCCACCGCCGCAAGGTAATTACCCACCGCAGTCGAACTTCCCGCCATCGGGTGGATTTCCGGCCCAGGGTAACGATCCCGATGCTCCAGGACGTCATTCACGCTAGATCGTCGGACCAAAGAACCGCTCCCATCCTGTGGGGGCGGTTCTTTTTGTTGGGGCGCCGCAGAAATCTGGCGAATAGCAGTGCGGCGAGGGCATACCGCCCTAGGCAGGCGGCCTATTTCCAGAATTCTGGTTGGCCGCGGCGCCGGACTGCCAACTGCCAACCTAGTTCGGCGCCTGCGCGTCCAGCACTACCGTTCGGTCGGCCATCGCCGCGACCACTGGATCGTGGGTGATGATGATCGTCGTACGTCCCGACACCAAGCGCCGCAGCGGGCCGAGGATGCGATCGGCCGTCTCTCGGTCCAATCCGGTCGTCGGTTCATCGAGCACCAACACGGGGGTATCGCGTAGGAATGCGCGGGCCAACGCGATCCGTTGACGTTGTCCGCCACTGAGATTCGCGCCGGAATCACGGAGCTCGGTGTCGTAACCGTCGGGCAGCAGGCCGATGAACCCGTCGGCGTCGGCGGCTTGGGCGGCGGCGACGATGGCACTGCGGTCGGCGTCGGATCGTCCGAAGGCGATGTTCTCGGCGATACTGCCGTGAAAGATTGCGATCCGCTGCGGCAGCAGCGTGGTGCCGGCGCGAGCGTCGGCAATCCGTTGCGCGCGCAGGTCGACGCCGTTTACCTGAACCGCCCCCTCATCAGGGTCGTAGAACCGGAGCAGCAGATGCGTGAGTGTCGTCTTTCCCGCACCGCTCGCACCGGTCAGCGCAATACACTCTCCCGGGTGGACGGTCAACGAAAAGCCTTCGAGTACTGGGCTTTCCGCTCCGGGGTAACCGAACGTGACGTCACGGAAGTCGATACGCGCGCCGACGTCGCGGTGGGGCGTCGGTGCAGCAATCGCTGCCACCGGCTCGGTCTCGTCGGAAAGGCCGATCGGTTCGTCGAGCACCTGAGCAACCCGTTCGGCGCTCGCGGTCGCCGACGTCACCTGCACGGCCAGTCCACCGAGCGCTTGGATCTGCGGATAGAGATAACCGAGGTAGCCGGTGAGTGCGATAAGCCCACCGATGGTGGTTCGTCCTGCTGCGATCTGCCAGGCCCCAAGCGCCAAAATGCCTAGCATACAAAGCAATTCAACGACCACAACCGACTGCTGGAACGCCTCGCCAGCCTTCGCCTCCGAGACTCGCGCGCGCATCCAGCGGTAGCTTTGTCTGCCAACGCGCGCCTGATCGGCAGCCAACTGATTGTCCGCGGCGATCGCGTGCGCATTGTCGATTCCCTCGGCGATCAGTGACGAGATCTCACCGTTGGCCGCCCGCTCAGTTCGCGAGGCACGCTTGAGAATTCGGCCGAACCGTCGGGCAACCAGCCACAACAGCGGAGCGAGGACGAAGGCGATCAGCGCCAGATCCCATCGAACCCACACTGCCGCAACGGCATAGGCGATCACCGAGGCGGCCGCGATGATGCCGGACACGATGCCGGATGAGACCAACTGCTCCACTTCGTCGACGTCGCTGCTGTGCCGGGCGATCAGATCACCGGTCTGGAACTGACGACGCGTATGCGGCGCCAACTGCTGGGTGTGTGCGTAAAGATCGGTGCGCAGGCGTAGCAGCATTCGTTCGGTGACGACTTCGGCGAGGATACTGCCGCAATACGATGCTGTCGCGCCGGCGAGGGTGACCACGATCCACCACATCATCGGCGAAATGAGAGCGTGGAGATCACCGGTAGCGAGTACGTCGTCGACGATATGGGCGAATAGATAGACCACCGCCACACTCGCCAGAACGTCGAGGAATTGCAGACCGACCGCCGCGGCCAGCCTTCCCCACAGGCCCGACATATACGGCGAGAAACGACGCATGGCCGAGAACACGGTCAACGATGGATGTCCCGAATCAGGTGCAGCTGGAGGCAATTCAAGCCGGTCGATCGATGATGGCGTAATCGAGGCCTCGACGTCGTCGACTCCGATCGCGTTTGACTGCGCGGTCACACGACTCTCCTTAAGGTGCTCGGAAATGGCGATCTCCGACGAGCTCGACGTCGGCGTCGCGCCGTCGAAAGCCACCATCGGACCTACCAGAGAGAACCTTAGAACCGCTGTCTGGAAACTCGCTGTGCGCTAACTGGGAGTTCCGATCTGTCCCAGCGCACCCGTGCCAGCGAAGAGCGACAGAATCACCGCGCCAACAACAGGTCAGCGCGGTACCCGACGTCGGGTACCGCGCTGAACTATTAGTTCGTGGTAAAGCGATCAGCCGATGCTAAATGGCTTGCCCCACAAGGTGATAACACCCTTAACCGAGTCGGTGCTCACCTTGATGGTGAAGCGCGCACGAGCCGAGGCGTATCCCGCGCAGCCGTTCAGTCGGAAACCTTCCTGGCTGAATGCGACGCCGCCGCGGTTGCCCTTGAAGGTGAAGTCGTTGACTTCGTAATCCTTGTAGGTGGTGTAGTCACCGGAGGTGGTTTCGATGATCGGCACGAAACCAGCCTGGCCGGGTCCGAGCGAGATCGAGGCGCTACCTTCGGCGGACGGCGTGCCGCTGCTGTCAAGACTTCCTTCGCTTCCACCGGATACGCCAGAAAGGTTCACCTGGCAGCCAACGACGTAGCCGCCCTTGATGACACCACCTTCGGCACCGCCGCCGATGTTGACGCGGATCTTGCCGGACACCCACACCTCGCGGCTGGTCGCGATATTGGCGACATTACCGGCGCGGTAGTTGACGAATTCGTCGTACAGGCGAGCGTTAACGGTCGTGCCATCGACGAGCTTCTTGTTGATCTGCCCGCCGGGCAGTTTGCCAGCGGTGGCGCCACCGGCGCCGACGGTGGTGAGGCCCATCAATGCGACGCCAGCGATGCCAGCTGCCGCGGCGAGGCGACGGGTAAAGGTCTTGTTCATGATTCCCCTTTTGGGTTCAGTTCAGGGTTAAGTCGGAATGGTCGGATGCGGCGATCAGCCGAGGCTGAAAGGCTTGCCGTACAGCGTGGACTGGACTGCGCCACCCTCACCGTTCACGGTGCCCTCGTCGGTGTTGTAGCCCTCAGCGGCCAGCACCTTGACGTATGAGCGTGCCTGCGCGTAACCACCGCAGCCCTGCACGTCAATCTCCACGCCGGAAAGCTGCAGACTCACCAGATTGTTCTTGAAGTCCTTGTCAGTGACCGCGACCTTCTTGATCTCGCCGGGCGAAAGCGGCAAGGACAGCGAAGCACCGACCGACGGCGTAGCCGAGATGGAGATACCCGCATCCAGGCTGCCCAGGTTCACCTGGCACCCGACGAGGTACCCGACCTCGACGTTGCCGCCACCCTTGGAAATCTTCGAGGTGTAGGTTCCCGACACGCGAGCCGAACGCCCTGCCCCGTTGTGCGCTTCGGACTGCTGAGCGAAGGCGTATTCGCCGGTGCGCCAGGTCTGCACAACCTGACCATCGATGCCGGTGACCTTCTTAAAACCGTTCGGCAGCTTCCCGGCTGCGGCCCCACCCGCACCCATGCTGGACAAACCAACTGCGGCGACCGCAGCGACAGCGGCTGCCGCAGATGCGCGACGCAGGCCAAGCTTGCTGATCTTCATTCGTTCCCTCTCACCGGAATGGGCTGCGACCCCAACTTGCGCGAGCCGTTTACACACACATCGCTCGCCGTCGGCGACCGCGAGCTTGGCCGAAACGTTATCCGGTTAAGAGAAAGCTGAGCAACACGAACTCACGTGAATAGTGAGATTTAATCTTTCCGATAATTAGTATTTACATTCAAATAGCGAAACCCGGAAAGTAAACACCAGGAAAACTCACAGCCCACAGCATGTTTGCAGGTACATGCGTTATTCGTAATGTGGCGGCCGATTCAGTTGATACCACTCGGTCCGCACTTCACTGTGACCTTCGTCACGATCATCGGTCGTTTGAGACGGTAGGTCGTCGCCGAAAATGTCGACAAGCCGCTGCCGCCTGCGTGAATCCTCACCGAGCGCTTCATTTTGCTGTGATATGTTGCCGGGTTGTTTAGCATCGCTAAATTTGTGCGAACTGCGCGTGCCGTCAGCGCGCGTCGGCTCATCTGATCCGGTCAACGATCGCCCTCAGAAGTCGCTGATGGATTCAATGACGTGCCGGGCAAGCATTGTCACCGTCGCCATGCCGTCGCGGACCGCGGCGCGCGAGTCGGCGAGGTTGACGACCAATGTCTGTCCGGAGATGCCGGCCAGGCCGCGCGAGAGGCCCGCGTCGGTAGCACCGGCCGCCAGGCCAGAACTCCGGACGGCCTCTTCGATACCCGGCAGTCGACGATCCAGAAGCGCTTCGGTGGCCTCAGGTGTCACGTCTCGCGCTCCGACGCCGACGCCGCCGACCGAGATAACCAGATCGACGCCGCCGATTACCGCCGTGTTGAGCGCATTGCGGATTTCCACCTCGTCACCCGACACCACGACGGTCGCGTCGACGTGGAACTCCGCCTCTTCGAGCAATTCGACGATCAGCGAGCCGAGTGCGGTGTCCCCATCACCATGCGCGGCGCGGTCCCCGACCACGACGACCAGCGCGCGACCGATCTCGGAGCCATCGGGAGCCGACGACGACCCGCGTCGCTGCGCGAATTCACGTGCAGCCGCATCAGCAGCATCGTCGGCCGCGGCCTCGGTGGATACATCGGGAACCAGGTCAGACATTGCGACGGGCCTTTCGACGAGTGACGGCGATAACTGTTTGTATCTGGAGAGACGAACCGAGGCTCACTTGGTGGACAGTGTCCCGAGGGTCACGTTGACGGTTTTGGTCTGACCGCCCACGGTGTAGGTAACAGGTACGACCGCACCGGGTTCATAAGACCGTACCGCGGCGACGAGTGCGTCTCCGGTGGTAATCGTACGATCACCGAACTTGGTGATAATCGCACCGTTGGGAATTCCGGCCTTGGCCGCCGCGCCGTCGGCGCTCACCGCCGACACCTGCGCACCGGACGTCGAATCCGCGGCTTCCGAACGGACCGACACACCCAGGCTGGAATGTTGAGCCTTGCCGGAGGCGATCAACTGGTTGGCGACTCGGATAGCCTGATCGACCGGGATCGCGAACCCCAGGCCGATGCTGCCGGACCGGGCACTGCCGCTCGAGTCGCCACCGCCCGTCGTCGCGATGGCCGTATTGAGACCAATTAGCGCACCCCGCGCGTTCACCAACGCTCCACCGGAGTTGCCCGGATTGATCGCGGCATCGGTCTGAATCGCATCCATCACCGACGTGGTGCCGCCGGTCCGCGACGTCGACACCGGCCGGTTAAGCGACGAGATGATTCCGGTGGTAACCGTACCCGCGAGGCCGAGAGGCGATCCGATGGCGATCACGTCCTGCCCGACGACCAAGTTCTTCGACGTCCCGATGCTTATCTTGCGCAGGCCGGGCTTGTTCACCTTGATCACCGCGATGTCGGAGATGGGATCGGTACCCACCACCGTCGCCTTGGCACGCGTTCCGTCGTTGAACGCGACGGTCACGTCACTTGCCGGTCGATCGCCGCCGGCACTAACCACGTGATTGTTAGTCATGATGGTGCCGTTGGCGTCGAGGATCACGCCGGAGCCCTCGCCTTCGAGATTTCCTTCGCGCACCAGTACCGAAACAACCGTCGGCAGTACGCTGGCGGCTACTTCTTGAACGGAACCGGCCGGCATCTCGATCGGTTTGTTGGATTCGTTCTTGTCTCCACCGAGTGGACCCGAAATCGTCGTCGACGGCGGATCGTCATTGATCGCCGAGTAGGTGGCCGCGCCCGCGCCGCCGGAGACTAGCGCGAGCGCCACCGCACCGACCGCGATCGCCGCGGTCGCACCTGTCTTGCGTCGGGGCGCGGGTTGCTGCTGGAACGGCGCCGTCCCCGACTGGCCGTAGGTTGGCTGGCCATAGGCCGGTTGGCCGTACGGATTGGTCGGCGACGCGCCGAAACCACCAGTCGCATGCGGATCCGACGGTTGACCATAGGTTGGTTGCTCACCGAACTGCTGGCCACCCGAGGCACCACCCTGGCCATAGGCCGACTGCTGGCCATAGCCGGTCGAACCGGCATCGCCGGCTGGCCCGAATCCGCCGAACTGCTGGGGTGTTTCGGCATGGGGTGTCCCGGTTTGGGGTGTCCCGAACTCTGGCGTCGCGGGTTGAGGCCATCCCGGCTGTTGCGAACCGGGTTGTGAATAGCCGGGCTCTGAAGGTCCCGGTCCGGGCGAACCGGCCTGCGCGCCATACGGCGACTGCGCACCGAAAGATGATGTGTCCGAACCGAATTGACTGCCGCTCGACTGCGGCGAATTAGGCGGCGCTGGCGCACCCGGGTCCGGCGTGGAACCTTGCCCGTCCCGCTCACCCCCGTAGCTGTACGGGTTGGGGGTCTGATCACCGTTGTCGCGATCATCGCCGGTCATGTGCGCCTTCTTTCATATCTGCTCAGGGCCGTTGGGCACGGCTCAATGCGCTTGCCGTAAATGCGTACCACTCATGGGTCACTCGCTCCGGCGGGTTTGCGTATCCATCATTACTGACGAACCACTACCGGAGATGGTTCCACGGGAACCGAGTGTCCGGGCAAAGTCATCCGAATAAGCGCCCCACCAAGATGGGATTGGGATGCCGTAATAGTGCCACCATGTTTCACAACTACCTGTCGGACGATTGCCAGACCCAATCCCGATCCGGGCATCGACCTCGACTGTGTGGAGCGGTAGAACCGCTCGAAAACGAGTTCACGATCCTCCGGTGGAATACCGGGACCAGCGTCGGCGACGGTGAATTCGGCAGTGCTCAAATCGATCTGACGCAGACTCACCTCGATCGCGCGACCACGTGGACTCCACTTCGCGGCATTGTCGAGCACATTGAGAATCGCGCGAGACAGTCCGGCCGGCTCACCGAAGACGTACCAGGGCGAGGAGTCGACACTGAAGTCGACATCGCTGCGTCGACGTCGAACTCGCTCCAACGATCGTTCGATCACCTCGACCATATCGACCTCCTCGTGGACCACTTCGGGAGCATCTTCACGGGCGAGATCCACCAAGTCTCCGACGAGCGTCGACAACTCTTCGATCTGGGCCAGCACATCCGAACGCAACTCGACCATGTCCGATGCCGGCACCGGCGGTGCGCCCGGAGCCGTCGACGCCATCAGCAATTCGAGATTGGTGCGCAACGAGGTCAGCGGGGTACGCAATTCATGCCCGGCGTCGGCCACGAGACGGGCCTGCTGGTCGCGCGATTCCCCCAGTGCTCGCAACATCGTATTGAAAGATTCTGTGAGACGGGCTAATTCGTCGTTTCCGGTTACCGGCAACGGAGTGAGGTCCTGCGTTTTCCCGATTCGTTCGGCAGCCCGAGTCAATCGAGTGACCGGTCTCAATCCAGCGCGTGACACAGTGGTGCCAGCCAACGCGGCGAACGCGACGCCGCCACCGCCGACCACCAATAGCACCCAGGCAAGTCGTTTGAGCACTCGATCGGTCTGCAGCAGACTCTGTGCGAGTACCAGAGTGTTGCCGTCGTCGAGTTTTCGGGCCAGCACACGTTGATTCGCCAGGGTTCGCAAACTCTGGTTGTGCTGCCCCGGCGCGTTGACCGAGCGGGCAACGGCCTTCTCCGCATCCTCGAACGGGACTTCACCGATCAGATAGCTCGCGCCGTCCGGGCGTACCAACGCCAGAGAAATGTTGGTGGAGAACACCGTTCCGGTCGCCAGCGCCTGCGGACGCTCGTTCAGCAAACCCGACTTGGCCAGTGCGGTCATTCCGTCAGCGCGAGATTCGAGCTGCCTATCCACCTCGTTGTACATGGCTCGGTACACCACGAAATAGGCTGAGGCAGCCATCAATCCGACCGAGATAAGCACCACCGTCGCCGACAAGAGGGTGACGCGCATCGTCAACGACGCCGACCGAGTCAGCGCCCACGGGGCGCGCATCTCCTTCTTGGCGCCATTATTTCGGCGATTGCCCACGGAATGGTTGCGGCGCAACGTCTTCCAGCGCGAGGTGTCGCGATCAGTCAACAGACACTTCTCACGGCGGTGTCTCCCGCAACACGTATCCGACGCCGCGCACGGTGTGGATCAGTCGAGGTTCGTCGTCGGCCTCGGTTTTGCGGCGAAGGTACCCGACGTATACCTCAAGCGCATTGCCCGACGTCGGGAAGTCGTAGCCCCACACTTCCTCCAGAATCCGGCTGCGGGAAAGCACACGGCGCGGATTGGCCATCAGCATTTCCAGCAATGCGAACTCGGTGCGGGTGAGGCTGATCGACCGCTCGCCACGCGAGACGTCACGGGTCACCGGGTCGAGGGTGAGGTCAGAGAACTCCAGTGCCTCCGAATCTTCACCATCGTCGGGGGTGGCGCGACGCAGCAACGCGCGAAGCCGCGCGAGCAATTCCTCGAGAGCGAACGGTTTGGGCAGGTAGTCGTCGGCGCCGGCGTCGAGCCCCGAGACGCGCTCGGATACCGAGTCGCGAGCGGTGAGCACCAGAATCGGCAGGTCGTCGCCGGCCGACCGCAGCCGCCGACACACTTCCAGGCCATCGAGCCTGGGCATCATAACGTCGAGAATGAGCAGGTCAGGGCGATCTGCCACTACCTTTTCGAGCGCTTCCAAGCCGTCCGACGCCGTTTCTACGCTATAGCCATTGAACGCTAGAGATCGGCGCAGTGACTCACGTACCGCACGATCGTCGTCGACGACAAGAATCCGCATGTATACAGTCTTATCGCAGTCCGGCTGAGAGCCGCGTAAGACTCACTGAGAAAAGCCCGATGCCCGGCACCGTATTGGCGGCACCGGGCATCGAATTCACTTATCGCAATGCGTTGTTACGGAGTGAGCGGTGCGATTGACTCACCGGAGAGTCGCCGGAACGTATAGACCTGGAACAAGGCCGCAAGTGGCGCCGCCACAAGCAGTCCCACGTAGCACAGGACCGTGCCGACCAGGATGATCACATAAGACAGCAACGCGGCAAGGATCGAATCGCCTAGACGCGCACGCACCAAGTTGTAACTGGTCTTGATGCCATCAACTGCCGATATACCGCGACCAACTACGGCGACGGTGGTAAACCACAGCAAGAACGCCGCGATGATTCCCGGAATGATGCAGAGCAGGAAGCCGATGTAGGTGATGATTCCGACGAGAACTGACGCCAAGATGACATTGCCCAGGTTACGCGGCTTGAAGAACGATCCGACCGACACTTCGCGGCCTTCGGCGATGTCGAAGATGCCGCTGAAGAACGCCGAAATAATAGCTCCGCCCAAGACAAAGAATACGAGCGCGGCGATTATCGTCACGATGATGGCACCCGCGCCGAAATTCGACGTGGTCACCTCATACGAATAGCTGCTGCCGTAGATAGATCCCGACTGCGTCTCCGTCGTCGTCGTAAGCGAGGAAATCAGGAAACCGAAGATCGCACCGACTATCGCGAAAGCCACCGCGTACGCGAGAGTCGCCAGAACCAATGGTCCCGCATTCTTGGTGAACTTGTTCCACGCCCAGTTAAACGCATCGCCGACGCTGTACGAGGTATCCCCTGGGACACCTCCCTGCGGATACCCCGGCTGCTGGTATCCCGGCTGCTGGTACCCCTCGCCCGGCTGCTTCCCGAAATCCGGGCCGCCCGATGCCGGTGGAGGCTGATAGCCACCCGGCTGCCCCGGCTGTGGTGGTTGATATCCGCCGGGCTGGTAACTGCCCGGCTGTTGCGGTGGCTGATAACCACCAGGCTGAGGTTGCCCCGGCTGTTGCGGTGGCTGATAACCACCGGGCTGAGGTTGCCCCGGCTGTTGCGGTGGCTGATACCCCCCTTGCTGCGGAGGCTGGTAACCACCGGGCTGACCCTGTGGGTACTCGCCGGGGTTGGGTGGCTGCGTCATCGGGGCTCCTCAAACTCTCTCAATACGGTCACTGCCACGCAAACTTATCAATTCGGCGGAACAATTGGGAGATTCCTAAGTCATTTGCTTACCGGCCGGTCGGGCCGTCGTAAAGCTAACGAAATATGCCCTGCGACCAACTAAGAGGTCATATCGCCATCTCAGTTCGTCTCGGGGCATATTGCCGCGGGATCTAGTTTCTCAGGATTTACGCCACCCGGCGGCTTTGACCATGTCCGCGACCCGGGTGAACTTCACTCGTGGGCGCCCCTGGCTAGCGCCACGAGCGCGCTCGGCACGGTCGATCGAGCGCATACCGCGGTATCCAATCACCCTCGCGCGCCGCATCTTTAGCAATGCGGCGAACGCTTTCGGCTGAGTCAGCGGCGATCGCAACCTGCCGGCGACGGCGTCGTCGAGAAAGTCTTCAACGGTGGTAATGGCATCGAGTTTATTAGTGCCGATACCGCCACTGGGCCCGCGTTTAGCCCACCCGATGACGTACTGGCCGGGCAACACGGCGCCATCGACATCGAGAAGACGACCCTGATTGTTGGGGAACACTCCGCGCGCGTCGTCGAAGGGCAGTCCACCGATCGGGACCGAACGATAGCCGATAGAACGCACCATGAGGTCAGCGGCGACATCATGCGTCCTCGCCCCGGACGTGACCGAAACCCGTTCCACCGCAACGTTACCCACGATCTTCTCGGGAGAACTGTGGAAGAGGAAGATGATGCGACGACGTGCGGGATCGGCCGGCCCGGACAAATCGGGGACGGTTGACGGGTCGACGTGCACTACCACCTCAACCCCCGGAATCGACTCCAGCGCACGGTATTCCGCGTCGGTGTAGGCGGCGTCGGCCTGGCCACGCCGGCCAAGAAGCACCACCTCGTGTACGTTCTGATCCGCCAAAATAGCTAGCGCGCGATCGGCGATGTCAGTGGTAGCCAACAACTCTGGCGGGGAGACCAGGATCCGCGCGACGTCGAGCGCGACGTTGCCGGTGCCGACGATGACCACGCGGCCCGCCCCGTGGCGCGGAATCGGCGGCGCCGACGCTCCGGGCACCGCGTTGTACCACGCGACGAGATCGGTAGCCGACGTCGACCCGGGCAGCTCTTCGCCCGGAATACCAAGGCGCCGTGACTCACTCGCGCCGACACAGTAAAAGACAGCGTCGAAATGAGCGGCCAGCTCGGCCGGCGTTATCTCGCCCGCGGCAGTATCTGTACCCACGGTGACGTTGGTGGCCATGGTGACTCGCGGGTCACGGTAGAGGATGTCGAACGCCTTCATGACATTCTTGGTGCTCGGATGATCGGGAGCCACCCCGGCACGGACAAGCCCACCCGGTGTCGGCAGCTTGTCGATGACAGTGACGTGCGCCTGGGTTCGGTCGAGAATGGTGCGCAACGCATAGCCACCCGACGGCCCGGTCCCCACGATGGCAACCCGCATTCCAGCGCGAAGCTTCGGCAGCGCCGGATAGACAACGCCGTGAAAACTGGGCCCGCTCGCTACGCTCCCGGCGCCCGAAACACTGGGCCCGCTCGCTACGCTCCCGGCGCCCGAAACACTGGGCCCGCTCGCTACGCTCCCGGCGCCCGAACTCGCGACGCCCGCCTCATCCGGTTTCGCATTCGCGTTATCCCGGTAGTAGGAGGCGTTGATGTCGATGAATACCTTGTCGCGGGTACCGAGACGATCTGCCGGGAAGATCGCGTCAACCGGACACGCGTCGGCACACGCACCACAGTCGATGCACGCCTGCGGATCGATGTGCAAGATGTCGGAACTGCCGAATCCACGCTCCTCCGGCGTCGGGTGAATGCAGTCGACCGGACAGACCGCCACACATGCCGCATCGCTGCAACACGACTGGGTGATGACGAACATCAGAGCATATTCACTTTGCGGTAGATACGTGCCGCGGGCTTGGTGAGCAAACCTGCCTCGTCGAGGAACTCCATCAAATGAGCACAGCCACCGCGGACCATCGAAGCGAAGTGCTCGTTATTTCTGGCTTCCTGGCGTGCGCGATCGGCGTCGAGACCGGCGTCGGCGTAAGCCTGCGGACGCACCAAACTGGAGAAGATGAACGACGCCGCCGAGGCGATATAGAACGCGCTCCATTGCCGGCGAATCTTGCCGACCGACTTCATGGACTCGCGGACTTCTTCACGCGCGAACTTCATATGCCGCGATTCTTCGAGCACATGGATTTCGTTGATCTCGCGAATGAACGGCAGCACCCGCTCGTCGCGCATGCAGCCGCGCTGGAAAACGTCGAGGATCTCCTCGGCCACCAGGATGCCGGCATAGGCGACCTCGTCCTTGGCCGTCCGCATGAAGACCTTGCCGAGACGGCCGACCTTCTTCGACGGCCGGTACGACTTGCCGACCATCTTGGCCGATGCCTTGGCGAACATGATCGAATGGCGACATTCGTCAGCGACCTCGGTAAGCGCGAACTGGAATTCCGGGTCGTGATAATCGCCGAGGTACTGGTCGCGAATGACCATCTCCTGCAGGATCATTTCGAACCAGATACCGATATTCATGATCGACGCGAACTCGTGCCGGGTCAGCGCGACCTGCTGCTCGGTGGTCATTTCGTTCCAGTAGTCGGTGCCATACAGCGTGGACCACTCCGGACTGCATCCGTATTGCGCGGGATCCATCGGGAGATCCCAATCGATCTCGGTCATCGCGTTGCGGGACAGGCGCGCGGCCGACGCGAGCAGTCGCTCAGAAACTTCGCTCGCACCGGTATCGCGGGTGCTGACGTCGGCGGCCGCGGTGGCGGCACTGTTGGGGGATACGGTGGCAGTCACTCGAATCGACCTCCTAGTAATGTTTACCCCGTTCACCGGGCTAAACTATGTGACAACACTCAATGGTATGACAATGAATGTTGTCACGATAGCATCGAGCCACCGCCAGGTAAATGACCTCGACGTACCGAATTGGAACAGATTCCAGTTCACCCCCGTGCATGCGACCACCACAATAGAAAAGAGGGCTACCTCACATGCCATCGATTTTCATCTCCGGCGGAGCCGCCGGCATCGGCCTCGCCACGGCGCATCGATTCGCTCGCGAAGGCTGGACCGTCGGTATCTACGACGTCGACCTGAAGGCGCTCGACGCCGTCAAAGCAGAGAATCCCGAATTTATCGTCGGAACCCTCGACGTCCGGGATGAAAAGCAGTGGGAACAGGCTCTCGCCGACTTCACCTCGCATACCGACGGCAAACTCGACGTTCTCGATAACAACGCGGGCATCCTCGTCGCCGGCCAGCTCAACGAGATCTCGGCCGATGCCGTCAAGCGTCAGATCGACATCGACGTGCTGGGCGTGACACTCGGCGCCCAGGTGGCTTTCCCTTACTTGCGTGACACCGAGGGCTCTCACCTGGTGAATATCGCGTCGGCGTCGGCGATCTACGGTCAACCCGACATCGCGACCTACAGCGCGTCGAAGTTCTACGTCGCGGGCTTGACCGAAGCTCTTGAGCTGGAATGGGAACCGCACGACATCCGCGTGGTCGCGATTTGGCCGCTATGGGCAAAGACCGCGCTGGCCGAGAATGATGCGAAATCGACCAAGACTCTCGGGGTTCGGATTACACCCGAGCAGGTCGCCGACCGCATCTGGACGTCAGTGCATCCGACGTCGAGCGACAAACTGGTGCACCGCACGCACTATTCGGTCGGCGTCCAGACCAAGGTCCTCAGCAACGCAAGCAAGTTCGTGCCGAATTTCGTTTCGCGCCAAGTGAATAAGCTGATCGCGCAGTAGTCGAGGTCGTCCGCCCCACCGGGAAAATCGTCCGAATAGCACCTAGCCGAGGGCATATTGCCCCAGGTTAGGAAGTATTCGGACGATTTTCCCGGGGCGGGCGTCAGGGCTCCAGCCGACCGAGCAGTTCGCGCAGCGCCGCGAGGTCGTCAGAACTGAACTCCTGCAACGCTTTTGGCGCAGGATCAGGTACCGCGTGCGCGCGCTCGACGACCGTCCGCCCGACGTCGGTGATCGACACCAGTTTGCGACGCCGATCCCCCGGGTCGACGTCGCGCACGACCATGCCACGACCCTCGAGTTCGTTGATCGCGACCGTGGTGGCCGGTTGATCAAGCGCGGCGGCATGAGCCAGTTCCTTGAGTGTCATCGCTCCACCGCGGTCGAGCCTCTTGAGAACCCGGATACGACTGAACGCCACTCCGGTGCATTCGGCGACCGCCCGACGCCAGCCATCTCGGTCGTCAATCGCGATGCGTACCAACAACTTCCACACTTCATCGGCCGACGCAACCGGTTCAGACACGGGTCGACTCCGATGCACCATCGAGTAGATCGGCAACCGACTGCCGCGATCGTTCGGCCGCCGCCCCCGTGGCCGCGACGCCGAGCACCGCGACTATCGCAGCGAGTCCGGTCACCGTCCACCACAGTCCAGCACCCGACAGTTGACCGCACAGCGCCACTCCAAAGGTGATACCCACCTGACGGCTCGACGACGCGACCGCTGCCGCGGCACCAGCCTGGTCCACCGGCATACCACTGACGGCAGCGTTGGTGATCGGAGCATTGAGCAGACCGAATCCCATACCGAAAACCGCGAAGATCAGCGCGACCTCCACGAGCGACGTCGTAGCGCCGACGCCGGTGAGTGCTCCGGCCGCGAGGGTCATCAATACGCCGCCGCCGACCAGCGACGGTCGGGCACCGTATTTCCCGACGAACCGCCCCGACAATGGCGACAACACCAGGACCGCGAGAGCCATCGGCAAGAACATCGCGCCGGCCTGCACCGGCGATAACCCGCGAGTCCCCTGTAAATAGATCGACATCGTGAACAAGAACGCGCCAAACCCCGCGAATGCGCAGACGGCCGTGATCGTCGCTGCCGAGAACGGCACACTGCGGAAGAACCGCAGGTCCAGGAACGGCGAGCGATAGCGACGCTCGTGGACGATGAACGCCGCGCCCGCGATCACACTGATGACGATAAGCAGCGGCATCTTCTCGATGAGCGCGAACACCACGGTAAACATCGTGACGACGGCGAGCAGCTGCCCGATCGGGTCGAAGCTTCGTGATCGCGCGGCCTTGGATTCGGGCACCACCAAGAACGTTCCGGCAAGTGCGACAGCGACGATCGGCAGGTTGATCCAGAACACCGATTGCCACCCGAGCGCGTGGATGAGAAAGCCGCCGACCATCGGACCGATCGCCGTCGAAACCCCGACAACCGCGCCCCACACCCCGATCGCCCGAGCGCGTTCGACGCGGTCGGTGAAGGTCGCGGTGATAATCGACATCGCGACCGGATTGAGCATCGACCCACCAACCGCCTGCAAGAATCGAGCGGCGATCAGCACCCCGATGGTCGGCGCGAGGCTGCACAGCAAGGACCCGAGCGCGAAGATCACCAACCCGATGCGGAATATCCGGCGTCGACCGAAGCGGTCCGCCATCGCGCCGGAGACCATCAGCAAGCTGGCCAGCGTGAGCGTGTAGACGTCGACGACCCACTGCAGGCTCGACACGCCAGCGCCGAGATCGGTGCGGATGTCGGGCAGCGCGACGTTGACGATGGTGATGTCCATCGACGAGATCAGCAGACTCAGACTGCAGGTGAGCAGGACCAACGCCTTTTGGCGCGGGTTCAGCTCGGTGATGCTTGTATTCACACAAGAATTGTAGGATTACAACTAATTCTTGGCAAGCGGGTAGAGACGAACAAACCCCCACCGCCCGACGATCCGGGCGATGGGGGTTTGGCTAAGTCCTTCTAGCGACGGTCGAGATCGACCAGGCCGAGCTGAGCAGCCTTGACTAGGCGGCGCGGAATGCGCTGGGCAACCCCGTTCACCTTGGTCTCTTGCAATGCCGGGTTGTCCGCCTTCCACTGCGAACGACGGCTACGGGAGTTGGCCCGCGACATCCGGCGCTTAGGTACAGCCATGATTAAGCCCTTCTCAATAATGCAGGTTCCGTGCAGGTATACCGTGCGAGTCTCTGGTGTGCGTACACCAGCAGACCCCGGTCGGGAGCGGCATACAACCAGTCAAGACTACCGAACTGCTCGGTTTAGTCCAAAACGAGCGGTCAGGCCGACGAGCTGGCGATGATTCCGATCAGAATGAAAATGACGAAGGCAGCGATGAACACCACGCTTATCCAGCCCATGATGATTCCGGCGAGCGCCATGCCCGCGCCATCCTGAGTGCCGTTGGACTCGTCGATCTCCTTCTTGGCTATATGCCCCAGAATGACGCCAGGGATACCAAGAACTCCGCAGGTCGCGAAGATACCGAGCAGGCTCAAGATCATCGAGGCTACCGCTTTACCGTTGGTCGAGCGCGGCGCATAGCCATAACCCGGGTACTGCACACCGTAGGGCTGCTGAACCGGGTAACCAGGCTGAGGGTAGGCGGGCTGGGGGTACGCGGGATAGGCCGGTTGTGACGGGTACGACTGCGGTGGATAGCCCGGGTAGCTTGGCTGGCTATCGGCACCCGGAGCGATATACGGCGTCGACGGCTGTTGATAGTCCGGGATCGGAGCTGAGTCTGACGTCGGCGTAGGTGTAGGCGCGAAGTCGTCGGAGGGTGGCTGCTTATTGAGATCCATCTTGGAGATGTCACGCAGCTGAGTTTGGTCATAGGCACCAGGCTCCGCAGAGGGCCCTGGCTTGGACATATCAGGTCCGGTCATGACTCCATACTCTCACTCATTTCCGACGGTGGCGTTACCCGACGTTCGAAGATTACGACCACGAGGTAACTAGAATAGACAACACCCGACCGGCGACAGCCATCGAGCCACTTCGCTTCGGCTACCGCCGGCTGGCCGCCGACGCCGTGTGTCAACGACCCGCCTTGAGACATACACTGGCTTGCCGTGTCCGGCGTCATCTCAGGCTTCACCGTCATCTTCATCGTGGTGGCCGTCGGCCTGGTGCTGGGTCGGACGAAGGTTCTCGGACCATCCGCGACCGGGGTGCTATCTCGCCTCGTGTTCTTCGTCTGCACGCCGGCCCTGCTGTTCCATTCCCTGTTGACCACTGACCTTTCGGTGGTCTTCTCCTCGACGTTAGTTATCGCCGGGGCAAGCGCGCTGATCATCGGTGCGGTCTACGCCGTTGTGGCCAAATTCCTGCTCGGCCGCGCGATGCCCGAAGTGGTAATCGGTGCGTTGTCGTCGTCGTATGTGAACAGCGTCAATCTGGGGCTGCCCATCGCGATCTTCGTCCTCGACGACGCGTCTTTCATCGCACCGCTGCTGCTCTTCCAGATCCTCCTGTACTCACCGATTGCGCTGGTGACACTTGATGTCACCGCGCTTGCGGGCACCGAGGGCACATCGACCCTGCGAGATGCCGTCATCGCACCGCTGACCAATCCGATCGTGCTGGGAGGGGTTGCCGGACTTGCGTTTTCGCTTCTGGACTGGCACCCGCCGAACGCCGTGCTCGAACCGATGAAGATGCTCGGCGAAGCGTCGGTCCCGTTAGCCCTACTCGCCTTCGGTCTATCGCTGACCGGGGTCAAAATTTTACGAAAGGGCGACAGTCCGCGTCGCGACGTCGTATTGGCCACGGTATTGAAGATGGTGGCGATGCCGGTTTTGGTCTACGCGATCGCTCGCTGGGGTTTCGGCCAGACCGGACATCAGTTACTGGCTCAAGTGGTCATCTCGGCATTGCCGACGGCGCAGAACGTGTTCGTATACGCGACCCGCTATCGGCGCGGTGAAGTGCTGGCCCGCGATTCCGCGTTGGTCACGACATTGGCATCGATCCCGGTAATTACGCTGATCGCAGTGTTATTGGCGTAGCTACCCCACAGATATTCCGACGTTCACGCCAATAATTGTCGCGAACCGCATTCCAGCCGTGGGGTAACTGCCGCCCTAGCCTCTCCTCGACCGCAAGTAGTCCCCGACCACCGCCGCGCCGAGGCCGTCGATATCCGGCGCGACCACTCGTCCCCCCACCCGACGAGCGATGTGATCGATGAACTCGGCTAAACCGGGGTCCTCTCCTAACCGGAAAATCGTTATCTGCGAACCCATCCGGGCCACGTGGTCGAGTTCACGGACCGTCAATGCGATCGTCTGCGGATGCGGCGGGTAGAAGAAGAACGGTTCACCGGATGGATCGAGATGCGCGGTCGGCTCGCCGTCGGTCACGATCAACACCACTGGTTGCGCATTGGGGAATCGCCGCAGATGGCGCTGCGCGAGCAGCAAAGCATGATGCAGATTGGTGCCCTGTTCCATTCTGGGCGAGAGTCCGGTCAGCTCCGCGACATCGATCGAGCGGGCGTACCGGCCGAATGCGATCAGATGCAGTTCATCGGTCCGGAAGCGGGTAGAGATCAAGTGGTTCAACGCGATTGCGGTCCGCTTCATCGGGGTCCAGCGCCCCTCCATCTCCATGGAGAACGACGTATCGATCAGCAGCACGACAGCGGCCTGCGTACGTGCCTCGGTATCGATTACCTCGACGTCGCGTACGTCCAGGCGCACACTGCCCGACCGCGCCGAACCGTCACCCGCGGTGCGTACCAACGCGTTGGTGATCGTGCGGGTGGTGTCCCACGGGTCGGTGTCGCCGAATTCCCACTCTCGCGACGCGCCGGTCGGCTCACCGAGCAGGCCGGTCTGCCTGGTCCGCCGGTCACCCGACCGTCCCGAAAGCTGTTGCGCGACATCGGAAAAGATAGCTTGTCCCAACTGCCGCATGGCTTTCGGACTCAGCCGCAGCTCACCCTCACTGGTCTTCTCGAAGAATCCCTGCTCCGACAACGCTTTTTCCAATTCGGCCAACGTCCGCGCGTCGGCGACGGCCTCGGGACCAAGATGACGTTCGAGTGCGTCTAGATCCAAATCGGCCAGTTCGGCACCCGCATACTGTTGCGACAGTTGCTCGCTCAATGCTTCCAGTTCGGAGATATCGCGTATTGCCGCGGCACCTTCGCCGAACCCCATTGGCCGGTCTCCGGAGAACGACTGCGCGTTATCCCAATCGAGGCCAGGGCGCGCGTCACGCAACAACGAGTCCATCTGTGACAACTGATTCATCAGCTCGGGCGACCCAAACGCCTGCTGCGCCAGCTGATCTAACTCGGCCTGCTGTTCGGGCGACAACGAATTGTAGAACTGTTGCGCCGCCGCCGAACGCTGTGCCAGCGAGTCGATCAGCTCTTCGGTGCTCTGCGGGTTCTCCGGGAAATGATCACCGTGACGTTCCATGAATTCGTTGAACTGTTCGGTCGTGTCTTCCCCACGGTTGTGAGCGGCGAGCAGATCATTGAGATCAGACAGCATCTCCGAAATCTCTTGGCGGTCCTGATCTGTCGCGCCCTCCATGGTTTGCTTCATCCCGGCGAAACGCTGATCGAGCAGTTCCCGTCCAAGCAGGTCTTTGATCTTGTCGTAGGCCTCGCGGGCCTGCTGGCTGCGCCAGTCATACGATGCCAGCTCCTCGACCGCCTGCGCTGTCGACGACGGCAGGTTACTGATCTGCATCTCCGCGAAGCGTGCGTCGTCGTCGAGATCGCGGGCGAGCTGCTTACGCTCGTCGAGTACCGCCTGATCGAGAAGTTCACGAATCTCCGCGAATGTCCCGTCCAAATTCCGTTCGCGCAGAAGCTGATTCCGGCGGCGGTTGATCTGCTCGCGCAATTGATCGAGACCGCGCATATTCTGCGAGCCACGCCGCAGCAATTCGCGTAACGCCCGTTGGGGCGACACTCCACTCATCACGTCATCGCCGATTTCGGAGAGTGCTTCACGCAAGTCAACGGGCGGCGCCAACGGATCTGGACCGTCGACGTAGGGACGATAACGAGATCGGTGAAAATTCTTGTCGGCCATCGTATCTCCGCTCAGGGTTCAGCCGTAGACGGTCTGCCCGGCATCGTCGGCTTCTTTACTGATTCGACGCGCGAGGAACAGTCCTTCCAGCGCAAGTTCCAGGGCGCTCGCCCGTTCGCCGTCGCTGGTCGCTTCGAAACGTTCGGCGAGCGCGTCGACGACCGGCGCCGTATGTGCCGGATCAGGAAGTGCACCAAGCAATTCGACGGCCGTCACCCGATCGCCGGTGACCACCGGTTCGCCGCTCTCCAATGCGGTGACCAGCGGAGCCATGTCGATGCCGCCCAAATGCGCGCGGACGGTATCGGCAACGGACTTGCGCAGCAGGTGTTCGAGGATCTCTAATTCGCGCCCCTGCTCGCCGGACTCGAATTCGATCTTGCCGCGCAACACCTCGATCACCGACTCAAGGTCGACGACACGGGCAACCGGCACATCTTCGCCAAGTAGTGCGGCACGGTGAAGTGCCGCTGCCGCAACCGTTTCCGCGCCGGCGATCGCGAACCGCGCTGACACGCCGGAACGCTGATCGACGGACGGGTGGTCACGCACGTATCGGGTGAACCTCGCCAAAATCTCGATGATAAACGTCGGAACCGTCGCGGTGAGGTCGGCTTCCTGCTCGATGACCTCGACCTCGTCGTCGAGATCCAACGGATAATGAGTGCGAATCTCGGCACCGAATCGGTCTTTGAGCGGCGTGATGATACGTCCGCGATTGGTGTAGTCCTCCGGGTTGGCACTGGCCAGCACCAGGACGTCTAGCGGTAGGCGCAGGGAGTAGCCGCGCACCTGAATGTCGCGCTCCTCCATGACATTTAGCATCGAAACCTGGATACGCTCGGCGAGGTCGGGCAATTCGTTGATCGCGATGATGCCGCGATGCGCGCGCGGAATGAGCCCGAAGTGAATGGTCTCCGGATCTCCAAGACTGCGCCCCTCGGCAACCTTCATCGGGTCGATATCACCGACGAGGTCAGCGACCGACGTGTCCGGTGTCGCAAGCTTTTCGCTGTATCGCTCGTCGCGGTGGCGCCATTCGATTGGCAGATCGTCGAGCAGATCGGCGGCGCGGCGAATCGACGCCGGGGTGATCGGTTCGTAGGGGTGCTCACCCAGTTCGGAGCCCGCGATAACCGGGGTCCATTCATCGAGCAATCCGACCAGAGTCCGCAGTACGCGTGTCTTGCCTTGACCGCGTTCACCGAGCATCACCACGTCGTGGCCGGCGATCAACGCGCGTTCCAACTGCGGCACGACGGTCGCCTCGAAGCCGACGATGCCCGGCCACGGGTCAACCCCCTCGCGCAGTGCGGTCAGCAGGTTGTTGCGGATCTCGTCGCGGACGTCGCGTTGCACATGCCCGCTGGCGCGCAGCTCGCCGAGTGTGCGCGGCGACGGCGGTCGAGATTCGGTGGGGTGAGAATTGGCGGTGGGGGTGTCTTGATCTGCCACCCGGTCAACGCTACTCCGCGAAATCCGGCTACCGCCACGAATAGCCCGGCTGGCCACCGCTACCGCCCCACTCGCAAACCCGACCTCGCCGGACATCCCCGACGCCGTTTCGCGCGGGGTTTGTCCGACAAGGTCGGGTTTGCGCTGCTCAGGCTGGGTCGCGCCCGATGAACGCGGCGAGTTTCACCACTGCCGACGCGTCGTCGGCGACAGGCTTGGCCGGCCCGTACTGCCCGGAAGAGCGCAGCATCTCCTCGATCGGCGCCATCCCCGCGAGCAGGTTCGACGCGAACTGTTCGTCGAGCTCGGGAGTGACGCCAGATGACCGCGCGAGGTCCCAGGTGTGCATGAAGACATCAGCCGTATAGAACATGTCGATCGCCGTCGACAGCGGATAGGTGCCCGCTCTCGGGTGGGTGAACTCGGACTGCGCATCGCCGCCGTCGAGCAACGCTTGCACAGCCCCGGCATGGGCGGCCCAAGCGACCGCCGGATCGTCGTCGACCGACGGTGAGGATTCCAGAGTGATTCCACCGTCGGCGAGGAACGACGGAAACCATTCGACGAGGTGGCGCACGACGTCGCGCGCCACCCAGCCCTCGACCGGCGACTGAGCATCCCAATCATCAGTAGCGGCAACGTATTTCGCGAAGTCATCGGCGATGGCACGATGTCGCTGCGCCGGCTCGAGGTCGGCGAGTCCGGTAGTCATCAGATCGCCCCGGCCGCGAGAAGGCTGTCGAGCTTCGCATAGCCCTGGTCGACGCCGACTTCCATTCCCGACGCCAGCCAGGCGTCACGACTTTCGATGCTGTCGACGAGCGACTGAGCATGCAGCCGCGTGCGGCCATCACCCAGGTCCTCGAAACGCAGACTCTCCAACGAGACGTCGTCGGGCATCCCCTCGAAGGTAAAAGTCTGAACGATGCGGTCATCGCTGATGGTGTGGAAGCAGCCGCGGAAGCCGTACTCTTCACCGTCGCGGCCAGCGACATAACGCCACTCCCCACCGTTGCGGGCATCCCAGACGACGATGCGGGTGTCCATACCGTCAGGGCCGACCCATTTCGCGAAGAGCTCGGGGTCGGTGTGTGCCTTAATGAGTTGTGCGGCAGTGGCATTGAAGTCCCGCGTGATGCGAATGATTGGCAGGTTGGGGTCCGCTTCGATGGCGGCCTCGACATGTTGGGTAGTCATGATGCTTTGCCTTTCTTGGGTTTTGAACTTTCGGTTTGTGCTTGCGGTCCGACGTTGATGTCGGCCAGCAGTGCGTCGAGTCGTTGGTAACGTGCCTCGGCTTGACGTCGGTAGCGTTCAATCCATTTGGTCATGAGATCGAATACCTCCGCTTCCAAATGGACCGGCCGCTTCTGCGCCTCACGTGACCGGGTGACGAGCCCGGCGTCCTGTAATACCTTGAGGTGCTTGGAAACTGCCTGAATGCTTACGTCATAAGGTTCGGCGAGTTCACTCACCGTCGCGTCGGCCGCGGTGAGACGGGCGACGATGTCACGTCTAGTCGGATCCGCCAGTGCGGCGAACACCCGCGACAGTTGATCGGCCATGTTCGGGTATCACCTCCTTATTCAATGAATTGGTTGAATACAAGTAGACCTCCTCTCGCCTCGCTCGTCAACCCTTTAGTTGAATACCCACTTCGGCGCCTCCAGAAATCTCCACCCACACCTCCACCCGCGGGGGGATCTGATCAACGCCGCCTCGCAGCATTCTGATTGCAGACAAACACACCTCCCCGAAAGGACAAGCAGATGTCACCTCAGTACTTCGTCGACGCGATCCTCGTCATCGGACTCATCGTCTTCCTCGGCCGCCGGCAACTGACCTGGCGTCCGGTGGACATCTCCCAGATGTGGCGGCTACCAATAATTTTGGGTGTCGTCGGGCTGGCGATTCTGGGAACCACGGACGGCCGGTTCAGCGCACTGGACGTCACGTTGATCGCCGTCGAGCTCGTGACCTCGCTGGCGATCGGCGCCTGGATGGGTGCCGCTGCGCATTTCCGCCGCCTTCCCGAACCTGTCCGACTCGGCCGAGACGATCGCTACCTGGCCCTCTACGAATCCCGCACCGCCCCCTGGGGATTGGCACTCTGGGGACTGATGATCGCTGCCCGCGTCGGACTCGCCGTCATCGCACATGTCAGCGGCGCTCAGTTGGCCGCCTCGACCGGCATCATCCTGCTCGCGTTCGCGGCCAACCGAGCCGGAAACACATTCGTCTTCGCCGGCCGATTGACACGCCACGCCGCTGCCCCGATGACCCCATATCGTGACGCGCTGCGGTCATGATGGAGCGATGAACTCCCAGCCACCGCCGAGCAGTATGAGCATCGCGCTCCATCTGCTCGGCGTCGGTGTGGTCGTCTGGTCGCTTACCGGCGAGACTCGACCGCTGTGGGTAAACATCCTCGCCTATCTCGCGGTCGCCGCCTGGTTCGCTTCCTCAGTCGTTCTGCGCATCGCTGATCGGCTGGTGCCGGCCCGGCACACCAATGTCGGAGCCGAGGTCGCCTGTGCGCTTCTGGCCACGCTGACCGGAGGGCTAGCCTCGGCAGGTACCTCGGGACTTGCTTTAGTCCCGGTGGTGATCGCGGTCGGCGCGCTGATCGGCGCAACCGAATACCCCCTGTTCTGCGGAGTTTTCGCCGGAGCACTCGGAATAGTCGCCGTCGGTATCGGTGCGGTGGTCGCCGACATCCCGGCCATTTCGGTACTTGCGATGATGGGCGGCATCGTCATAGCGGGGCTCCTCGGGTTCTCGCGACGTCAGACCCGAATCTCCGACGACGCTTTAGAGTTGTTGCGCGAGAGGGAGTTTGCCGCACGCGATGAAGCTCGACGGGTAGCACTCGCCCGTGACCTGCACGACCTACTGGCACACAGTCTGGGCGGATTGGTGATTCAACTTGACGCCGCCGAAGCGTTACTCGAGTCTGGCAAGGCAGAGGCCGCCGCCGAACGTGTCGGCGCGGCAAGGACTTTGGCCGCACAAGGTCTCGGTGATGCGCGTCGCGCCGTCGCAGCTCTGCGCGATCCCGCCATCGTCGGACCCGCTGTCGATTCGGCCGCGGTCCTGGCCGACATCGAAGATCTGCTCGCCGCGCACCGAAGCGTTGGGGGTACCGCGAATCTGGTCAGCGACGGACGCACCGACCGCGTCCCGGCGAATCATGCCGACATCATCCGCCGTACCATCCAGGAATCACTGAGCAACGCCCGCAAACACGCCGCCGGATCGCCGGTGGCTATCGAAATGCACTGGCATGATGATCGGGTGACGTTCACCGTGACCAACCCGCTGTCTGCCAGCACCGCACTCGCGGCGTCCGGTGGAGGTCACGGGCTGCTAGGGATGCGCGAACGGTTCATCGCACTGGCAAATGACAGTTCCCTTGTCGCAGAAGCTGATTCCCGCGCCGGAGAGTTTCGGGTGGCCGCTCTTCTGCGGATGCCGGGGCAAGCGGAATGAGTGAATCGATGATTACCGTCCTCGTCGTCGACGACCAGGCCATCGTCCGCGACGGGCTGGTTACCGTGCTCTCCCTCCATGACGACATCGACGTCGTCGGATCGGTAGGCGACGGCGCGGATGCAATTGCCGAGGCCGCGTCGACAAAGCCCGACGTCGTGCTGATGGATCTGCGAATGCCCGGAATCGACGGGGTGGAAGCAACGCGACGCATCCTCGCCGAACGGCCGCAAACAGCGGTCTTGGTGCTCACTACGTATGCCGACGACGAGTCGATTTTCACCGCGTTACGGGCCGGCGCACGCGGCTATCTGACCAAGGACGCGGGTCGAGCCGAACTCGCGGCAGCGGTTCGATCAGTCGCCCGCGGTCAAGCGACTTTCGGCGCCCAGGTTGGCGCGCGGATCGTCGAAAACCTTGCGACACCGAGCCCAACACTACCGCCAGTTACATCGTCTGTGGCGCAACGGTTTCCACAACTCACCGGCCGGGAGGCCGAGGTCGCGACGCTGGTTGGCGACGGCCTGAGTAACGCCGAGATCGCCGCGAAACTGTTCGTCGGAGTCTCCACGGTGAAGACCCACATCAACTCGCTCTTCGCGAAACTCGGTGTGCGCGACCGCGCGCAGGCAATCGCGCTGATCCGGGAGTAGTCGCTCTTAAGCGCTCAACCCAACCGGGATATCCCCGCGCAGGGTCACCCGATGCATGATCCGTCGTTGCCCGCCGTCGAAGTCGACGTAGTCGCGATTGGCGTAGTGGAGCGTATTTCTGTTGTCCCACAACACCAAATCGCCGAGCTGCCAACGGTGCCGGACGATATGTTCCGGCTTGGTCAGATGCGCGTAGAGCAGATCAAGAATTCCTCGGCTCTCGGCGTCGGACACACCTTCGATATGCGAGGTGAATCCCGGATTCACGAAAATCGCCCGGCGGCCGGTCTCCGGATGCACCCGCACCACCGGGTGCCGTACCGGAGTCAGCTCGGTCACTTCCCGACCATCCCACGTATTGCCTTTGCCGCCGCGCTTGTGCTTGAGGTAGTAGCCGAACTCACGGTTGCCGTCGTGGACCGCGGTCAGTTGATCGATCAGTCCGCGCACCGGCTCCGACAATGATTGGTATGCCAATTCGGCGTCGGCCCAATTGGTGTCACCTCCGGTGGGTGGCAAGACTACCGGTCGCAGGATGGAACCGAGCGGTGGACGTTCCATGAAAGTGACGTCGGTGTGCCACACGTCGGC
>NZ_BAEH01000020.1 GCF_000241305.1 Gordonia effusa NBRC 100432 | reverse complement strand
CTGCGGCGGCTTGGTCCGCTGCGATATGTCACGAGTCGACAGGGGACGGGCGAGCCCAACCCGACGTGGATACCGATCGGCAACGAAGTGGCCGAGCGGGTCGCGACCGAACTCGGCGGCACCCCGGGTGGTTCCTCCAGTGACCTCTTCGGAGTCACGATGACCGCGCATTATCTTGGCGGAGTGGCGATTTCGGCGGATGCGAGCAGCGGCGTGCTGGATCCCTACCATCGGATGTGGGGTTATCCCACCCTGCACGTCGTCGACGGCAGCGCGATTAGCGCCAACCTCGGAGTCAATCCCTCGCTGACTATTTGTGCGCAAGCTGAACGCGCGATGTCGTTGTGGCCCAATAAGGGTGAGCCGGATATCCGCCCGTCGCAGGATGATCCATACCAGCGTCTCGATGCGATTCCGCCGCGCTCGCCGTCGGTGCCCCCGACGGCGAGGGGAGCGCTATTCCACTCGCCGTCGGCTAAGCCTGGTCAGACGACCGCGGCTTCGCGCCAGTCGGCATGATGGACCGGGCAGCCCCGCTGGGCACCGTTGCAGACATCGCATGGCTCGCCCTCGACGGTTCCGGCCGCAGCGCATTCTTCGCAATTCTCAAGGTTGCGTTCACATTTGGCACATCTCGCGTCGGCCGGCGCCACCTGCGATCCGGTGACTGTAATCTGGTCGGCCGCTATCCCGTCGGCGTAGGTTTGCCGCGCTTTGGCGAGGGCGGCACGCGCCGATTCGAGGGTGATGTCGTCTGGATTGATCCCTTCGCGTCGGAATGCCGTGACGGCGAACGGTGCGTAGCGAAGTGAGATAGGGAGGTGTAACCGGGCAGCGGTGGTCCGGTAGAACCGGAGCATCTTCAGCAGGCGCCGGTAACGTTTGCGGTCCCTGGGGGTCCAATAGTCAGTCAGCCGAAGTCGTTCCAGCAGTTCGGGTTCCAGATGACCCATGGTGGTGATTCGAAGTATCGCCGCCAAGGCGGGCGCGGTCAGCCTGGCCACCCGGCGATATTTATCGGGCACCGCGCGGAACATGTAGTCCGGCGTCTTGGCGGAGCCCGCGGTGTACTGGGCGATACCCATGTCGATCAGCTGATTCGCCTTGACGTCGGCGAGGTAGGTTTCGAACTCCGCGTAGGTCTCCGGCTGTGCTCGGTCGTCCACGCCGTACATGGAGAACCAGAACTTGCTCTCCTCGAAGATCTGTTCCTTCTCGTCGCGGGACAGGTCGTATACGCCGAGTTCCGCTGTGCGATAGATCAATTCGAAGAAGGTCACATGCGCCCAATAGAAGGTTTCGGAATCGATGGCGTGGTACTTGCGCCCGTTGGGCATATCGCCCTTGATCGATTTGTGGAAATTTCGGATCTGGACACCGTATTTCGACGCGGCATCCGGCGGGCCGTAAAGCACCCCGCCGATGGTCTTCATGGTGTTCGCAGCGCGCTCGCGCAGAGATTTCAAGTCACCGCGGGAAACGAGGACGGAGTGATCAGAAACGCCTTGGCCGAGTTGCGGCCACATATTCTCCATAATCGCCGCGCGTTGGCCGGTGGTGCCCAGGGTCCCGAGGTCACCCATGTACTTCCACAGCAATGAGTCCGGCGGGACGGGACGCTGCTGGCGTTGTTTGGGTCGCAGGCTGTCGTCGTTGGGGCGGTTGGGAATTCGGGTGCCGGCATGGAATTTGTTGTTGCCGATCTTCACCGTGGCGGTGACGAGATCGGGATCGTCAGGGGTGCTGCCGGATATGGCGCTGTCGTTGTCAGCTACTTCAGTCATCGGTTCTCCTCGGCGTGGGCCGGCTCGTGTTTGGCATGGTATTTCTTCACTGTGCCATTTGTGGCACAATGCAGTCAACAGTGTGCCAACTTATGGACTGGCGCCGCCCGATGTCGTTGCGGAGGAGAGAGTATGCAAGCTGTGGAGCCGATTGCGGATCTGAAGGGCCAGACGGTAGTCGTCACCGGTGCCAATGGGGGGCTGGGGGCGGAGGTCGCGCGAATGCTGGGAGCGAGTGGAGCGCGGGTGGTACTAGCTTGTCGGAACCTGGTGACTGCGAAAGAAGTCGCATCGTCTCTTGACTGCGAGACGGTGGTCGAAGAGCTCGACCTGTCGAGTCTCGAATCGGTGCGTGACTTCGCCGCGCGATGGCGTGACCCGGTCGATGTCCTCGTGAATAACGCGGGGATCATGTTCGTGCCGGAGGGGAAGACCGAGGATGGATTCGAGCGAGCCTTCGGGACCAACCATCTCGGTCACTTTGCTTTGACGGGTCTGCTCCTCGACAAGGTGCGGCGCAGAGTCGTGACGGTAAGCAGTGTTGCGCATTGGCGGGGTCGAGCGGCCGGTTTGCGTGATCCGAATTTCGAGCACCGACCCTTCAGTCGCACTGCGGCATATGGGAATTCAAAACTCGCCAACCTGGTGTTCGCTCGCGAGTTGGATCGCCGGCTGCGCGCGAGCGGCAGCGAGGTGCGGTCGTACGCCGCCCACCCCGGTGTGGTTGCCACCGGACTGTACGACCACTCCGAGTCCACGACGTTCGGAATCTTCGGGCAAACCGCGAAACTCGGTGGTTCGGTATCCGATGGCGCGGCACCGATCGCCCACGCGGCGGCGGCTCCGTATGCGAAATCGGAGGCGTTCTACGGTCCGGGACTGATGGTCCGTGGCCGACGAGTGCGTCCGAATCCATCCAGCGGCCTTTCGCGAAACCGTCAAGTCGCAGAACGGCTTTGGGTGGATTCGGAGCGGTTGACCGGAACGCGCTACGCATTCTGATCTCGCGCGGCCGGATCGGGGAACCCGGTCGCCGCACGGAAATGCGAAATCTAGAACGAAATCCGGTGAAGATGCTCCGGATGAACTTTCGGGCCGACTGGCCCTCGAGTAGGAAGTAGGCGAATGGACCTATCCCAGGTGCGGGCCGTCGTGAAACAGGAGTCAGAATCGCTGAAGATTCTGCGCGGCGCCGGCGCGATTCCGTCGGTACGCAGGATTCCCGCACTCGGCTGGGCCGGAGTGCGGGGCGGGGGTGCGGCGGCGGGCGAATTGCTCGGGATACTTCACGGCGACGCCGTCGCGTTGATCGATCCGCGTGGCGCGTTGACGTACCGTCAGCTCGGTGCGGCCTCGAATTCTCTGATCAACGGGCTGCGAACGCATCTGGCCGCGGCTGCGCGTCCGACTGTCGGGCTGATGTGCCGCAACAGCAGGTATAGCTTGCTCGGCCTGTTCGCCGTGCTGGGGGCTGGCGCGAAATTGGTTCTGCTCAATACCGATATGGGGCCGAAGCAGATGGCCGAGGTCTGTCGTCGGGAGAAGGTCGACATCGTCATCTACGATGCCGAGTTCGCTCCCGCGTTCGCTGGTTTGGCCGAAACCGTGGAGCGGTTGATCGCATGGCCCGCCGACGGCGAGATCAGCGACATAGATCTGCTCATCAGTAGCAACTCGAGCCGACTGCCACCGCGTCCGACCGGGGCACCCAGCGTCGTGATGCTGACCAGTGGCAGTTCGGGAACCCCCAAAGGGGCCAGTCGTGACTCGAACAGCTCCTCCGAGCGACCTTCGCTGGCGATGATCGCGGGATTCTTGCAGAAGATTCCGCTGCGCAGGGAGGACCGAATCTTCCTGGCGCCGCCGGTATTTCACGGTTGGGGCGCGATAGTGGCGGCCTCCGCGCTGATGCTCGGCGCGACGATCGTGTTCGATCGCCGGTTTGATCCGCAGCAAGCTCTGGAACTTATTGTGCGCCATCGATGTTCGGCTGTCATCACGGTGCCGACGATGCTACGTCGGCTAATGTCGTTGCCGACGGAACAGCTTGCGCGGATCGATCGGTCGGCGTTGCGGATCGTCGGTTCGGGAGGAGCCAAACTCGAAACCGCATTGGTGCGCAGCGTCCTCGATGAGTTCGGCACGGTGATGTACAACCTCTACGGTGCGACCGAGGCATCGTTCATCACTATCGCCACACCGCAGGATCTGGTCGCCGAGCCGGCCTGTTCGGGAAGTGCGCCGATCGGTGTTCGGGTGAAGATCATGGTCGACGGTCAACCGGTCGCCGTGGGCCAGCGGGGTGATATCTACGTTGGAAGCGCGGGAACCATTGCGACGTATACGGATTCGACGTCCAAGGAATCAGTTGACGGGATGATCAAGACCGGCGACGTGGGTCGGCTGGACGCCGCGGGCAGGCTGTTCATCGAAGGTAGATCCGACGGAATGATCGTCTCCGGCGGCGAGAATGTGTTTCCCGAGGAACTCGAACTCGTGCTCGCCGCGCATCCCGACGTCGCCGACGCGAAGGTGGTGGCCGTGCCCGACGTTGATTTCGGCCAGCGATTGCGCGTATTCGTCGTTGCCGCCAGTGGAGCCACCATCTCCGCTGACGTCTTGAAAAAGTATGTCTCGCAAGAGCTTTCTCGGTCGCGCGTCCCGCGTGACGTCATCGAGGTTCCAGAACTGCCACGTACGGCTACCGGCAAGGTCACCAAAGCGACGCTGGAGACTCTGGCCGAGATCTACGCCTGAAGTGCGGAAGGAGGGCTGTCAATGACTTTCGTCATCACCGCACCGTGTTGTAATGACGCGTCGTGCGCCGCGGTCTGCCCGGTGAACTGTATTCATCCCACACCGGACGAACCCGAGTTCGCGACCGCCGACATGCTCTATATAGACCCGGACAGTTGTGTCGACTGCGGATTGTGTCTGGTCGCCTGCCCGGTGTCCGCGATCGTTCCCGAACACCAACTCGTAGAGCGGGATCGACGATTTCTTGAGGTTAGCGTTGACTACTACCGGGACCATCGAGTGGATGGTCCCGCGGCGTTTACCGACGACCTGATCCCGTTGCCACCCGATCATCAAATGCGGGTGGCGATCGTCGGGGCCGGACCCGCGGGCTTTTACGCGGCCGAGGAACTGTTGCGGCACGGACGTATTCGGGTGGATATGTTCGATCGCTTGCCGACGCCGTATGGACTCGTCCGCGGCGGAGTCGCGCCCGACCATCCCCAGACAAAAGCAGTGGAACAGACTTTGGCCGGCATAGCCGCGCATGCGAATTTCAACTATCTGCTCAACGTCACCGTGGGACGTGACGTGACCCATCAGGAACTCGCCGACAACTACCATGCGGTGATTTACGCGGTCGGAGCCGCCACCGAGAAGAGTCTCGGAATCCCCGGTGAGGATCTGCCCGGATCGGTCTCGGGAGTCGATTTCGTCGGCTGGTACAACGGTCACCCCGACCACGCCGGTGACGACTATCGTTTCGACCACGAGCGGGCGGTGGTGATCGGCAACGGCAATGTCGCGATCGACATCGCCCGGATGATGTTGCGGTCCCCGGATGACCTGGCGCTGACCGATGCCGCCGACCATGCGGTCGAGTCGTTGCGGATGAGCCGTGTCTCAGAGGTCGTGCTGTTGGCGCGCCGGGGTGTGGCGCAGGCCGCCTACACATTGCCCGAACTCGTCGCGTTGGGTGATATGCCGGGGATAGACGTGGTTATCGACCCGGCGGAGTTGGCTCTCGATGAACAGACCCTCGCTGCTCGGGACGCAGGCACGCTGGATAGTGTGCTCGCGGCGAAGATCGCTCTGGCGGAAGAACTTTCGATCCGGCCGCCGGTGCCCGGCAATAGGCGGCTGGTACTGCGATTCCTGCAGGCGCCTACCGAGATTGTCGGCGACTCCGAGGTTTGTGCCGTCCGCATGGTTCGCACCGAATACCTGCCTGGAGCCGGTCAGGCCAGAGTGGTGGCAACCGACAAAACGACGGAATTGGCTGCTGGACTGGTTATTTCGGCGATCGGCTACCGCGGGCAGCCGGTGCCCGGCATACCATTCGATCCGGCGCGGGGAGTGGTGCCTAATGAGAACGGCCGAGTCCACGACTCCGGCCGGATTCAGACGGGCGTCTACGTGACCGGATGGATCAAACGAGGTGCCACCGGCGGAGTCGGTGTCAATCGGCGCTGCGGTCAGGAGACGGCGCGCGCGGTTCTATCCGACTATGCGGCAGGGGATCTCGGCGAACCTCGTCAGCGCGGAGCGTCTGTTGGCTCATTGCTGGAGTCGCGGAATGTGCGGGTGGTGGACAAAGTGGGTTGGGCACGAATCGACGCCGGCGAGCAGGCCGAGGGACGTGCTAGCGGGCGGCGCCGGGCGAAGATCGTGTCGATCCCCGACCTGCTCGCGGTCGCCGACGGAGTCATCAGGTAAGCGGTTCGACCGCAAACAGTCGTGGTGCCCGGCCTACCCCGCTAGGCCGGGCACTCTTCTTATCCGGTGGCGGTCGGCTTTGCGGGCCACCAGCTCCTTGTGCCTACCAGTACCGCGATCGCCGGCACGACGAGTGAGCGAACGATCAGCGTGTCGATGAGGACGCCGACGCCAATAATTAATCCCATCTGGTACATCGTGGACACCCCACTGGCGAGCATGCCGAACATCGCGGCCGCGAAGATCATGCCCGCTGAGGTGATGATGGAGCCGGTGGACCGAACCGCGCGCATCACGCCGAGTCGGAAACCGGCGTGCGCCTCCTCCCGCAGCCTCGACATGAACAGCATGTTGTAGTCGGCTCCTACCGCGACGACCAATACAAAGGTCATCGCGGGCACCGCCCAGTACAGGTCCTGGCCCAGGATCACTTGGAAGACAAGGACTCCCACCCCGAGCGCGGAGAGATAGGTCAGCAGCACCGTGGCGAGTAGGTAGAGCGGGGCCACCAGTGATCTCAGCAGCAGGCACATCACTGCCAGGATGATCAGCAGTGTCACGACGATGATTTCGATGAAGTCGAGGCGGAAGACATGTTGTAGGTCGGACAGGATCGCGGGAAGACCGCCGACCCCAACGGTATCGGCGGCCAGTGAGGTATTCGGCGTGGCTTGCTGCGCCACTTCTCTCATTCGGTCGGCGAGTGCCATTGCTTCCTCGCTGTACGGGTCCGTCGACGTCTGCACGAGATATCGAACCATCTTTCCGTCCGAAGATACGAATAATGCTGCGGCAGAGGCGAAATCGCCCATCGAGAGTAGGCCCGAGGGGAGATAGAAGCCCGACGCCGCGGGTGTGCCGGCGTCTTTGCCTACGGTTTGAAGGAAGGCTGATAGTTCAGTGACGGTACCCATGGCGTCGGTGGCCTGTTGCCGCAATTGGCGTACGCGGTCCCCCATCGCCGCGGCATCCGTGGTGCTGATGCCAAGGGCGCGTACCCGATCGAGGGTGTCGGTCATCTTGTCGTACTGGGCTTTGAAAGTGTCGAGTTGACTAAGGTAGGTCCGCGCTTGCGACAGCTGGGAACGCACCGAGCCGATCAGCGCAGACGGTTTCGTGCCGTCGGCCGATAGCTGATTGATCGTGGCCGCCGCCGCGGTGAGGGTCGCCAGTGCACCATCGTTTTTAGCGGAGACCAGTGTCGCAAGTTGTTTGCGCAGTTCGACGCAGGTGCTGTTGGCGTCACACGGCTTCCACTTCAGCAACGCCTGCCGCGCCGGTTCGATCACGCCGATGGCACGGTTGAGGGCATCGACGGTGGTGGTCAAGGTCGGTGCCAGGGTAATCAGGCGGTCCAGCATCGGTCCCGATTGGGCCGCTTGATCAACCAGCTGCTGAAACTGTGCGATTTGCGCGGATGCGGTGCCGGCTTGCCGAAAGCCATCTGCGATGGTGCGTTGCAGTTGAGCCACTTCCGCGGGACTGATGTCGCTGGCCATCCCGGAGATGAGGTCGGCGAGCTGTTGCATCTTGTCCATCTGCGGCGCGTAGCCATCCACAATTCCTTTGGTGCGGCCCAACTCCCGGCCCATGGTGGCTATCTGCCAGGCAAGAGTCGCCTGGGTCAGTTTTTGTCCGTCCGGCCGAGTGATCCCGACTACGCGGGTGACACCAGGTATCTGGGTGATCCGTTGCGCCATCTGGTCGAGATCGGCAAGCCCCTGCGGGGTTCGCAGATCCCTATTCGACCGAACGGTAAGATATTGCGGCATAAGAGAATCCGGTGGGAAGTGGGCGTCGAGCAAGCGATAGCCGGCTGAACTCTCGGTATCCGCGGGCTGTGCGGCCCGGTCGTCGTAGCTGAAACGCATGAACGGAGCCAGCGCGGCGAAGGCGGCGAGTATCGCGACGCTCACCGCTAGTGTCGTCTTCGGTCGCCGAACTACCATCACGGCCATTCGCCGCCAGTGTTTGACGCCGGCCTCCTTGCGCGGCAATCCAATTCCCCGTCGCGCCGCGAGATGCAGGACCGCGGGCAACATCGTCGCGGTCACCAGGAATCCAATCCCGATTGCCACCGCGACCGCCGGACCGGATGCGGCTAAGGCCTTGAGACGCAACGTTATTTGTGCGAGGTTGGCGATGGCGACGGTGGCCGCTGTCGCCAGAATGACGCGCGTCATGGAGCCGCTGGCCTGGGCGATCGCGACGTCGGGTGGTGATCCGGCCCGGATGTATTCGTGATATCGGCTGATGAAGAACACCGTGTAGTTCACGCAGGCACCCGCGACGATGACGACCATCAAGGCAGACGAACTACTGGAGATCGGCATGCCAAGCGAACTGAGGCCCGCGACGGTACCGCGAGCGACGACCATACTCATCCCCATCACCAGCAGCGGCAATGCCGCTGTGAACACCGACCGGTAGATCAACAGCAAGAGCACCGTGATGAGAATGAAAGTGATCACGCCGATCACTTTGGTATCCGAGATCGCTTGTAGCGCAAGGTCACCCAGAGTGGCGCTACTGCCGGTCACCTGTGCGGTGGTGGGTGATCCGACGAATGTCTGCGAGACGACATTCTTGACCACTTTGAGTGCCTGCATCGATTCGGGGGAGCCGAGCGAGCCGCTCAAGCCCACCAGCAGGAACCACGCTTTACCGTCGGGGCTCAACGCCTGCTTCTGAATCGCTGGGTTGTCACGGGCTTGCGGGCTGGTCAGGGTGTCCTGCACAAAAGTGACCGCCTCGTTGGATTCGAGTCGCTCCACCAGCGCGGTATAGCGCGCCCGCGCTTCAAGCGTGAATCCGCCGGGATTGCTCATCGCGATGATGAGCGAATTGTCGGCTCCCTCCTGCTTGAAGGCTTTCGACATTTCGTGCATATCGGTGATCGACGGTGCGTCCTGCGGAAAAGGTGAGACCGAGTGCTCATTCGCCACCGATTCCAACTGCGGCCAGAGGAGGTTGGTCGCAGCCGCGATGCCTATCCAGATGAGTATCGCCAGGACAGAGTGGCGGGTGACCGTTCGGCCGAGACGTTCGAAACCCGGGCTGTATTGATGTGCCACAGAAGGCCTTTCATCCGCGGTGGGGTAGTCGGTGGATCATCCGAAGGTGGGCAGCGTGGTGTTCGGCAGCGACGGCATACCCGGAATGCTGGGCAGTGGGCTCACTCGGTAGATCAGCGTGTAGCCGTAGCCGATGTCGGTGCCGCTTACCGTCACCGTGTGAGCGGCGTTGAAATACATGTCCTGTCCCAATACCGATTCATGGCGGTATCCGGCGTCGTCGAGTGCTTGCCGCGCTTTGGTGAGATCGGACGGAGTCACCTCCGCGACCTCCAGCCGAGTCGCGCCGTCGGTATGGGAGAGGCGATAACTGCCCGCGACGACTGGGATGTCTGTCGGGAAACCTGCTGGGAGAGTGGATGATCCAGGCGTCGGAGCGGGGAGCGCGGCGACCGGCGGGTATGAGCTGGTGCTCACCGCACCCCCGGTGAGCGCATCCACGCTGCACCCCGTTGCCGCCACGGCAGCGACGCCGAGCAACGTCGCCGCAGCGAAGTGTCTTGGCGACCGTCCAGTGTTCATGTCGTCTGCTCCGTTCTCCTGCGCAAACCCGCAGATAAGTGGCACTTAGAGAAGCAAGTGTGCCATCCGTCGGGAAAATGCCTGCACAGAAGGGTGGCACAATTGATAGCAAGTGTGCCACACTGTGTTGCATGACACATCCCGCACAGCAAACCGGCGTGGACACCGCCGACCGAGCGTTCGTATTGGAGCGCGGATTAGTGCCTCGGGTAAGCGTGCGTGACATCGCGCAGATGACCGTCGGGATGGTGCGCGGACAGGGGCCCGGCGAGGCGATCGGTGAGATGCAGCGTCGGCGTGGCACCAAAATGGTGCGTGTTCCGCTCGTGTTTATGGATATCGTGCTGGCCGCCGACCCTGAGGTCGCCCAGGCTATCGCGCTGAACTCTGACGAATCGTTCTCCGCGGAACGTGCGTGGGGTTTGACGCTGACCGGAATGTTCCGAAAAGCGTTGCTGCAGAAGGAGTTCGCCGAACATCGTCATGACCGTTTGATCATCCAACGGTCGCTGACCCCGGAGAAGATCGCGGGTTATATGGACGGTATGGCGGCCACTGTCGCCACCCATGTGGATTCACTCGCGGTAGGCCGCGGCGTGCAGCTTCGGAAACTGTTCAAGCGGGTGGCGATGGAGGCCGCCTTGACGAACTTTGTTGGCCTGGACTTCACCGAGGACGACATCTATCGCATCGGCAAGGCGTTCGACGACCTCGTCTCGGCGAATCCATTGGCGCAGGCGAGGGCGCGGCGTTATCTACACCGCACCCTCCGGTCGTGGGTTCCGATCAAGCGGGCGTCGCTGACCCCCGACTTGATGTCTCAGCTCTGCCATGCGTCCGCGGTGAACGGCGATCGATTCACCGACGACGATGTGATGAGACATATGATGTTCTTTCTCTTCGCCGCCCATGACACGACGACCATCACGATGACCAATATGGCCTACTACATCGGGCTCAATCGCAAATGGCAGGCGAGGGCGAGACGGGAGTCGCTGGCGCTCGGCGAAACATTGTCGTATGCGGACCTGAAGCGGCTGCCGGAGCTCGACAAAATCCTGCGCGAGACATTGCGTTTTCGTACGCCGGTTCCGATGATGCAGCGCACGGCGGTGCGCAGGACGAGGCTGGTCGGCTATCAGATCAGGCGCAACACACTAATCGCCACTCTGACCTGGGGACACCACACGAACCCCGACGTCTGGGAGAATCCCACTCGATTCGATCCGGATAGGTTCGCCGTTGAGCGCGCCGAAGATAAGCGTCATCCGGGACTGTGGATGCCATTCGGCGGGGGAGCGCATAAATGTGTAGGAATGCATTTCGCGCGGATGGAAGTGTTCTCCCTTTTCCATCAGCTTCTACGGAAATACGAATGGTCTGTCGAGAATGATTTCGTGCTACCGACGTTGGCCAACTCGTTGGTATTCTCGAATGGTTTTCCGGCCGAGGTTAGGCGCTACTCGCCGACGACGAGCGACGGTGACTTATCCGGTCCGGATGTGGATATCCAATGGGGTATACGGCCAAAACTGGTCAAACGACTGAATCTTGGAGTGAATCGTGAGCGGGCTGGCAATTCCTGCCCGGTTGACCGCTGAATAATGTACGGGAACTGATTCCTCTATTCCCGCCGGGATTCTCCGGTCTATTTCGGATATTCGTACCATTTTAGGATCGTTAGGATTATTGTCTTGGTAGGACCGCTATGTCGTCTATAGCCATAGATGGATTACATACTTTTGGCCGGACCGTGCGACTCGGTTTTCGGACGATTGGGCTCGTCGCGGCGGGAGCGATAAGCGGACGTTTCCCAGTTCGGGAAGGTCTAACTCAGGGTTGGTTTTTCGTCTCAGTCTGCGTGTGGCCGGCGATCCTTCTGTCAGTCCCGTTCGGGGTGGTCATCGCGGTGCAGGTCGGCAGTATTACTAAAGATCTCGGCGCGACCTCGCTGGTCGGAGCGGTCGGCGGAATGGGAGTGATGCAACAGGCGGCGCCGATGGCGGCGGCTCTCCTGGTTGGCGGCGCCGGAGCATCGGCGATCGCATCTGATCTCGCGGCGCGCACCGTTCGCGAAGAGATCGACGCGATGCGGATCATGGGGGTCGACCCTGGACTTCGACTCATCGCGCCTCGAGTGGTCGCGATGACCATAGTCGCGCCGATGCTGGCCGTCGTCGTCATCCTGATGAGTGTGTTGGCCAGCTTCCTGGTGGCGATCATGGGGCAGGGCGTGGCTTCGGGATCGTATTGGTCGGCGTTCGGCAGTTTCGCGAGCGTGACTGACCTCTCCATCTGCATCGCCAAGGCAGCGCTGTTTGGGTTTCTCGTAGCGGTGATTGCGGGACAACGTGGGCTAGATGCCCGCGGCGGGCCGAAAGGTGTTGCCACCAGCGTTAACGCCGCTGTGGTCATCGGCGTCCTGACCTGTATGATCGCCAATCTGATCATCACCCAACTGATCACGATGTTCATCCCCCCGAGGTTCTTCTGATGACAGTGATCAGAAGTGCGCAGCCGTCCAGCTACCGGCCGAAAGGGATTCGGCCGCCGGTACGAGTGGTCGGGCGGCTCGATACCTTCGTGCAGAATCTGGGCCGCCAACTTCACTTCACCTTGATGGCCGTAGCGGGCACCGGACGTGCCGTGCGGGCGTACCGATCGCAGACGATGATCGCGTTCACCGATCTCACGTGGGGGAATGGTCGCTCGGTGATCATCGGCGGTGGCGTTGCCCCGGTGATCGTGATTATGGGGGTCGCGGCCGGCGGCATGATCGGGATCGTCGGCTATTCGACGCTCAGCATGCTGGGCATGGGACCGCTCACCGGAATGATGTCCGCGCTCGCCAATACCCGTGAGCTGGCACCGATGATCGCCGCAATCGGATTCGCGGCACAGGCCGGCTGCCGGATCACGGCGGAGATCGGGGCGATGCGGGTCTCCGAGGAAATCGATGCGCTGGAGGCGCAAGCGATCCGACCTATTCCATTTGTGGTCTCGACCCGTATTGTCGCGGCGATCATATCGATAGCGCCGGTCTATGTGATCGCCCTCGCGTTGAGCTACCTGACCACCTGGGCAACGGTCACCTTGATTCACGGTGAGGCGCCAGGTGGTTATGAGCACTATTTCGATCAATTCGTCAGTGCGCGCGACGTCGTCTTTTCGTTGATAAAAGTAGTCATATTCGTAGTCGCGGTGACCATTGCGCATTCATATCAGGGCTTTTACGCCTCGGGCGGACCGGAGGGCGTCGGAGTCGCCTCCGGCCGCGCGGTGCGCGCCAGTCTGGTTTTAGTGATCTTTCTCGACATGCTGCTCACCATCGTGATGTGGGGATTCAGCTCAGACATCAGCTTCGCCGGGTGACCATGCGGCGAGAAGTCAAGGCGGTATTGCGATGAGGCGTGACGTGACGCCGGCACAATTGCGAGTGTTGGGAGTCGGAGTGATTCTGGCGCTCGTCGTCAGCGGTTTCGCATTATGGGGTGTCCCGAAAATGCGTGGCTGCGGATGTGCGGAATTCGAACTGGTAGCTACTTCCTTTGGTGACGGTCTCGAGGTGGGCTCGAATGTACGTCTACGAGGTGTCGCGGTTGGTGAGGTGACCGAATTGGTCAGCGAAGGCCGCGATCGCCAGGTCGCGACGCTCAGCGTGGCCAGCGACCGGATGCATGAATTATCCCCGACGATGCGCACCCGGTTCATTTCCGACAATATTTTCGGCTCTACTGCCATCGAACTGATTCCGGCGGCCAGGGCTGGCGGACTACGAGCGGGCCAGACCATCCGGCTCGACTCAATCGATAATTACACAGTTACCAAACTATTCCGGGATGCGGGGCGCACAGTTCTGGGGGTTGTGACAGACAGGCTGTCGTCGGCTATCGATGATTCCGCCGGGCTGATGTCAGCGATAACGCCATTCGTCACGTCCGCACTGGTGGCCATGGAGTCGGTGCGGCGTACCCAGAATATGACGATGGACCAGATTCTTCCCCGATTAGGAGAATTGATCGAAGGCGTATCGGTATTGGCCCCGAGCGCGCTGAAATCCGTGAACTCATTCGCTCGGGTGGAATTACTCGACTCGGCGGAACTCGCCGTCAAATCGGCGGACCTACTCACCGAGATCAGTAATTTGGTTTTCGCCTTCGTCGGCAAGGCGGTGGGAGAACTGCGGCCAGTGGTACCGATGCTGGACGGGCTTACAGCGATGCTTTCGCCGATCAACGCGAGCTTGGCGAAAGTGTCTCAGAATGATGTCCGGCGCTTGATCGCAGGTATGAATGGGGCGCTACATCGTCGCGGGAATCGCGTCGAACTCGATGTCGACGTGGCGATCAGGACGATGCCCGCGGTGACCGCGGCGCTATCGGCGATATCGACGCGGCCGGGAGGTGGTCGATGAAGACGCCGGTCGCCGCTGCTTGGCGGTTAGCTGTGTTTTTGCTGGTGGTCGCGATGATCGTGGTTCTGATAGTGCAGGCCATCAATCGTCCGGTCGTCGGTGGTACGACCGCGTATCGGGCCGAATTTGCCGACGTATTCGGCTTGCGGGTCAACTCCGACGTCCGATTGCGCGGTGTCCAGGTAGGAAAGGTCACCGACATCACGATTGTCGATAGCCGTCGCGCATTGGTGACTTTTGACGTTCAGGATGCCAATCGACCGCGGGTCGACGACGAGATCGCGATCAAATTCCAGAACCTCACCGGCCAGCGATACCTCGCGATCAACCCGGGGAAAGATTCGGCGCCCTATGCCGCACCCGACATTCAGTTCGCCAAAACGGTCAGCTCATTCGACATTACGTCGCTATTCAACGGCCTCGCGCCGATAATGAAAGAAACCGATCCGGCGATCTACAATCGGTTGGCACGCAGCATGATTGATTTCATCGAAGGCGGCGGAAACGACGGCGACTTCAGCGCGGTACTCAAAGATGTGGACACCCTGGCAAGCTACGCATCCAGCCGGACGGAATTACTCGAGACCATCCTGCGGAATATGCAGGGGGTGGCGAATATCGTGCGCGGGCGAGCATCGAAGCTTTCCGATATGCTGTCGATTTTTCACGCCGCATTCACTTCGGTATCCGATCGGATAGATCAGGCCACCAAACTCGTCGACCTCGGTCAGCGGGAATTCCGCGAGATCGCGCGGGCGGTGAATGCGTTGTCGTTGGTGACTCTTGGCGGTACCGACAAATTCACCCAACGAGTCTATGAAGTCATTCCGGATACCCGGGAAGCGGTGCGAACCCTGCGGGCATTGCCCGCGGCCTTACAAGGCCTCGCCGCGATGATCCCGGAGACCGATGCGAAATGTGCACGCGGAAGCGCCGCGTTGCCGGCCCCGGTCGCGGTTCTGCTGAGTGGGAGGCATCTGACGATATGCAAGCGGTAGGAAGTTCCGCGCCGACACAACGGTGGCGTCGATTGCGGCCGCGCGGACTGGGGCTGGGTGCCGAACTCCCGACCCGGCGAGGCGAGCTGATCTGGGGTGCCGTCGGAGTCGCGATGGTGATCGTGGTCGCGATCGGAGCAAGTGTGCTCTACGTGCGGCCACCGGGTGAGGCCCGCTATTCCGCATTGATGGCGGAAAGCGGCGGCGTGAAGAGCGGAGATGAGGTGCGAATCGCTGGCGTGCCGGTCGGAAAGGTGTTGGATGTCGGCATAGCGGGCGATCGGGTGCGGCTGGATTTCTCGGTGAAGGATACGTATTCCCTTGGGGCGCAGACGAGTATCGCGGTCCGAATGCTGACGCCTGTCGGCGGGCTCTATCTCGCACTACTTCCCGACGGTGCAGCGCCGCTGCGAGAACCGGTTCCGCCGCAGCGGGTCGCTTTGCCGTACACGGTGGGAGCATTGATCGAATCCGGTCACCGAGTGTCCTCCGGCCTGGACGCCGACGCGCTGCGGGAGAGCACAACCGAACTGGCGCAGACCATGGCGGGCAGTCCCGGTGCGATCCGGTCCATCTTGACGCATACCCGCGGCGTCATCGACCTGTTCGCCGCGCAGAAGAAGTCGGTCGAGGACATGCTGTCGCTCTCCAATGAGTACGTCACCGAGATCAACGGAAACAAAGAGGTCCTGTTGGAACTGTTGCGCGGATACGCCGCGATGGGACCGGCGCTGATGAGCCGGCGAGCGATGTCCCAGCAATTCGCCGATGACCTGCTGACCGTCTTGGGGAAGGTTTTCGAATTCCTCGGCGGGCCATGGCAAACCACGCTCGAACCGATGGTCCTGCCCCTCGAAGACAGTATCGAGCAACTCAACCTCACCAGGGATAAGTTGACCGCGCTGTTCGGCCAGATGCGCACGGCGACACGAGCCTTGGCGGCGATGGTCGGGCCGGAAGGTCAGGCGGTAGTCGACCAGCAAGAGACGCTCGTCGACCTTTCGGCGGTATGTCTGCCGGTGCCAGGAAGGTCGTGCTGATGGTTCGGATGCGTGGCAAGAAGGCCTTCGGGGTGGGTGCGGCGGCTGTCGGCATCGTTGTCCTCGCCGGAGCGGGGACCGTGGTGCATATGCGTGATTCGGCGGACGCACAGAACGTGTGCGCGCTGATGAGCAACACCATCGGTCTGTACGACGGCGCCGACGTGACGGTGCTGGGAGTCAAGGTCGGGTCGGTGTCGTCCATCGTTCCCCAGGGTGGCAACACCCGTGTCGACATGCGCGTCGAAGGACGCAGGCTCCCCGCGAACACGCAGGCCGCGGTCGTGAGCAACTCGGTGGTGGCCGATCGCCGCGTTGAACTGGTCGATGCGACCACTTCGAGTGGGCCACAGCTCGACGTTAGTTCCTGCATACCCGAGCAGCGGACCCACGTGCCGGTCAGCGTCGACGAATCGATCAAATCGTTCACCCAGCTCATCTCGAAGCTGTCGGTTCCCGACGCCGCGGGAAAGCGCCCGATCGAAAGCTTGCTCACCAGTGCTTCCGACGAACTGGACGGACTCGGCCCCGCGATCCGAGGCGAATTGGAATCCCTGGCCCGGTTAATGGCCAATCCCGACAACTTCATGGACCAACTCGGCAAACTGCTCGACAATACGGCGGAGGTGACCAAACCGATCGCCGACGAGTGGGGCACGGTCAAGTCGGTACTTCTATCGATGCCCGGTATGGACTTCATCTCGAATCTGCTGAAGGTAGCCGACATCGTGGGACTGGTGGTCGGCGCGATCGAACCACTCGACCGAATCTTCATGAAACATCTACCCGCGGTATTACCGCTGCTGGAGAAATCTGTGCCGTTGTTATCGGTGATCAACAGCGAACTCCGCGACTCCCGCGAACTACTCGCCAAAGTCCCCAGTATCGTCCTCATGCTCGGCAGCACTCTCGGGACGAACACCGGCACCGTGTCGATCCAATACCGCTCGCCCCGAGCCAGGGTGTCCACCGCGAATTCGGCGACGACATGTGCCGCGCTCAACCGGCTGCGCCGTGGAAGCTGTATCGCCGACGGCGATCGGCACGCCACCGTTCCGCTCGCCGAGGTACTGCTCGGCGCGATTGGGGGACGGCCATGAACCCGGTCATGCGTATCCGGCGACAGCTGAGCCTGATGGTGTCGATACTGATCGGAATCGCCGCATTGGGCGGATGTACGTTCAACCCCGCCAATCACGCCATGCCCGGCTCCGGGGTCGATGGCCCGACGTACCGCGTACATATCGAATTCGAGTCGGTTCTCAATCTGCCGATCGGGGCCGCGGTGATGGTGAACGGCAACAAGGTGGGAACGGTTCAGTCGGTCGAGTTGGGGCGCGATGCGGTGATCGCGGAAACTGATATCACCGACTCGGTGCGGCTGCCGTCGGCAACGCGCGCCGAACTGCGGCAAACGACGATGCTTGGCGATGTATACCTCGCGCTCGTACCCGTTGGTGGTGGCGCCGAACTCGCCGATGGGGCGAAAATCCCACTGGCACAGACGGATCCGGGAGTGCAGGTCGAAGAGATGCTCGAACGGATCGCGACCTTTGCCAGCGGCGGATCCATCCTGCGACTGCAGCGGTCGCTCGATCAGCTTGGCCGCGCGGTGGCGATGAACCCGGCGACAACTCGCGCGCTGGCATCCTCGGTCGCGCGGAATCTCGACGGAGCAGCGCGGCGCACCGGAGATATCGGACGCATGCTCGGCGGGATGGATCACCTGACGCAAACCATGCTCGCCATGCGTCCGACCATCGAATTCGTCTTCTCCGACGCAGCCGGTCTACGCCTGTCGCGGATGCCGATATTCATCAAATCGGTACTGAATCTGATCATCGACCTCGAGACACTCACCTCGGGTATCGAGTGGCTACTTCCATCCCTGCCCACCATCAACATGTTTCTGGAGAAGACGTCGTCGGTGCTGCGCAACAAGTCCGCTCATGCCTACCAATACAACGGGCCAATCAACGACATGATCTCGCTGGTGCGAAACAAGGTCATCCCTTACCTCACCGGAGGCCCGTCGGTGAATATCTCCATGCTTCACATCCAAGGAAATGGTGGTGATTCCACCAAGGATGCGTTGGTGATATTGCGAATGGCGGGATTGGTGAAATGACGAAGATTCCCACGTGGCTGTCGGTATCCCTGTTCTTGGTGGTAACCGTCTTGGGTGCGTCTTACTTGATAGTTGGCATCCTGCATATGGATCCACGGGTACGCGAGAACACGATAACTATCGATCTGACCGCCTCCGGCGGGTTGCGTAGTGGTTCGGAAGTCAGCTATCGGGGCAAGCGGATCGGACGGGTGAGCTCGGTCGGCGCTATCAACGGGGCGGTTCGTGTCCAACTGTCCTATGACGCCGACTACCGGATTCCGCGGGCCACCGGAATCCAAGTGCGGAATGTGTCGGTTCTCGGCGAACCGATCGTCGATTTCGCACCGCAGAATTCGGCGGGACCGTATCTCGCCGACGGCGCTCACCTAACCACTAAGAATGTGCAGATTCCCACGACGGTGGCGGAGCTATTGCAGGCGACGTCGGGCGCGCTGGACCAACTCGATCCCACGGTGCTCAATCGGCTCGTCGATACGGTGACCGAGGCGGTGACGGGTTTGGATACCGCGACCCCGGTGATCGGACGCGGCGCCGATCTGCTGGCCACCACGTTGATCAGTAGACGAGGGGTTCTCGAGGAGTCCTTGCGGAATTTGATGACGATGCTCAAGGATTCGGACTGGGCCAAGTCTGCGATGGTGGACGGCGCGCCCGCGCTCGAGTTGGTTGGGGTACGCGGTGGCTCGGGGTTCCGGGCGCTATTCGGCGCTGCCCAAAAGGTCGATGGCGGAACGAAACTCAAACGCTGGCGGCCGACCGAACAGCGACTGGTGAAGCTCGTCCAGCAAATCGGCCCGGAACTTGGACCTATCGCTACCACAATAAAGCCGATAATGCTGGCGACCGCGCCCGCTCTGGGGGCACTCAATATCGGCGATCTATTGCAACAGGCGTTACTGGCTTTACCCGGTGACAGTGTTCGGGTTTCCGTAACGGTGCCGAAATGAATGGTCCACCGCCCAGCTTTCCGATAACCAAATCCGCGACCCCGGCCCGCTGAAGGAGAATAACTATGTCGATCACTGACAACGAGGAGAAAATCGATGCGGTGCCGACCCGCACCGGGCTGCGAGCGCGACGCCGCAATGGTCCGGGCGATGGTGATCCGCCCACCCGCAAGACGCCTCGAGTGATGTCAGCCGTGGCGATCATCGCGACGGTGGCGGCGATTGCCATCGGCGTGGCCTGGGCGTTGGTCGCAGGACTCAACGACGACGGCGACCGGTTGGCGCAACTTCAGGCCGAACACACCGACACCACAAAAGCCGAGCAGGTGGCCCTGGATTATGCGGTGGCTACCGCACGAGTCAACTACGAAGACATCGATGCATGGCGAACCGCGCTGAAATCAGGAGTCAGCGACCAGCTCAAGACTCGTTTCGATGGCGCGGTGACCGTGGTGCAGCCGCTCTTCGCTCAGCTTCGCTACGTCACGACGGTGAAGCCTCTCGCCGCCAAGGTGCGGAGCCGCGAAGGCGATCAGTTCGTCGTCGACGCATTTGTGGAGATGACCTCCAAGAGCACCCAATCACCCAGCGGCACAATCACTACCGGCAGTTTCACGATCACCCTCGACAAAGCCAGCGGCTGGACGATCACGGATGTCGGCGGCACGGGTACGGCGTTACCGCAAGGCGAGAAGCCCGCCGCACCCGGTCGGACACAACCAACCGGCCAACCCGCACCGACGCCGTCAGAGGGTGCCGGCGGGTAGCGGCGTCACCACACGAGTTGGGTGAGATACCGATTCGCGTATTCGCGCATCGAGTCCGCGCTGCGGATATCCACCTGCGCGGAATCGGGCCGCTCGGCGAACGACATCACCAGGCGGGTGAAGATTTCCGAAACAGCCATGAGATCGGCTTCGGGCATCTGGGCACCCGACTTGCGTAACGCGGCGGCGACCCACTCGTTGACCTCGGCTTCCATATGATTGGCCATATTCGAGATCACGTGCCTGCGACGCAGGATCATCTCAGCCTTGATCGGCGAGAGTTCGGCCCACCGGGCGGTGATAACGAATGCCTCGACCACAGTCTCCTGCGGATTCATGCCGGCAGTCGCATGGTCGATCTGTTTCATCGCCTGTTTCGCCACCCGTTCGAAAAGGGCGATTAGGAGGTCATCTTTGCTGGGGAACCGACGATAGAAGGTCCGGCGGCTGATCCCGGCGGATTCCGCCACCTGGTCCACATTCAAATTGTTGAAACCGAGCTGTTCGATCATCGATTCCGCGACGTCGAGAAGCGACTGTTGCTGACGGTCAGGTGCCGCAGACGTGCGGGTTTTGCGTTTGCGGACGGTCAAGATATCGCTTTCCGGGGCAGCCAACGGTGATGCGTAATCCTAGCTCAGGAGCCTGGATGAGATGGTCGGGGCATCATCGGAACAAACGCCTACTCGCATACACGCCGCGCGTCGCCGCGGTGGTCGCCGTACGTGAATACGGTGGGCTGATTGTCCGGGCACTGGACAGGGGCATCGCCGAACCGGCCACTGTCCGGGCATTGCTGAAGGTGCGGTAGGAATACTCGCCGTGATAGCTGCCGTAACCGCTGGCACCGACGCCTCCGAATGGCGTCCCCGGCGCCATATTCAGCAAGAAGTCGTTGACGTTCACTGAGCCCGAACGCGTGCGATCCACCACGTGTTCGAAACGAGCGTTCTTCGGGCCGAACCAATAAAGGGTGAGCGCATGGTCATGTGCGTTGACATGGTCGATCGCCTCGGCTAGGTCGTTGTAGCCGTAAACCGAGAGGACCGGTCCAAAGACCTCCTGTCGTTCGAGCTCCATCGCCGACGTCAGCCGGGTGACCACGGTCGGCGGGATTTTTCTACTCGACGGGTCGGGGAGCAGTTCACGTGGCGGAATCAGTTGTTCGACATGCGCGCCGTGATCCCGTGCGTCGGAGATCAGGCCGAGTATGCGCCGGTAGGCGTCGTCGTCGATGATCGAGGTGTAGTCGTCATTTTCGGCGATGGCCGGAAACATCGATTGCCAGGTAGCGAGGACTTCGGCGACGAATTCATCCAGATTCTCCTGCGGAACGAATACGTAGTCGGGGCACAGGCATACTTGCCCGCTGTTAGTGAGCCGGGAGCGCGCGATGCGGTCGGCCGCCGTGCGTGGGTCGGCGTCGCGATCGACGATTGCGGGGTTCTTTCCGCCCAGCTCCAACGTCACCGGTGTGAGATTCGCGGCGCAGTCCCGCGCCACCTCACGGCCGACCTCGGGTGAACCGGTGAAGAAGAAGCCGTCGAAATCGAGTTTCGAGAACGCGGCCCCTGGGCCGTCAGCGCGAGTGGCAATAGTGAATTCCTCCGGCTCAAAGTAGTGCGGGACGTGCCGCGCGAGGACCGCCGAAGTCCGTTGAGTCATCGACGATGGGCGCAACATCACTCGATTACCCGCGGCGAGGGCGCCGGCCGTCGGTGTCAGCGAGAGCTGGATGGGAAAATTCCACGGCGCTGCGATGCCGATGACCCCGAGTGGGTCGTATCGGACGGACTGGTCCAATCCGACGATCCGCCGCCAGCGGTGTGGGCGTTCGGTTTTCATCCACTTGGGTAATTGCTGGCGGAGTTCTGCGATCTCGAGTAGCACCGCCCCGATGTCGCCGGTCATCGTGAGATATCGCGGTCGGGTACCGAAGTCCTGGTCGACGGCGACGGCGAGTTCGTCACAACAATCGGTGATCATCGCGCCCAACCTGGTGAGCCGATCCAGGCGAGTGTCCAGGTCCGGGATGCCATCGTGGATAAATGCCGCGCGCGCGGATTCCAGGATCTCGACGAGCGGGGAGGTGCGCGGCGGTACGGCGGCGGATTCTAGAACGGATTGGGCCATGTGGTCAGCTCGCTTGTCTTGAGGTCGGAGGATGACTGGGCACAGTATGGCACATGTGATATATCTATGTGCCAAGTTGCTCCGAGAGAGGTAGACGACGTGGCATTGACACGAAGATCACGCAAGCAGGCCCGATATCCGCTGGCCGGACGGGTCATTGCGATAACCGGCGGTGCCCGCGGCCTTGGACTTGCCACCGCACTCGAGCTTCGTAATGCCGGTGCGCATGTCGCCATCGGCGATATCGACGAGGCCCAAGTGAAAGAATCAGCGGCCGGCGCCGGCATTCTCGGCGCCCAAGTCGACGTGACCAGTCGGGACTCCGTTGGTGACTTCATGGACCTGGTGGAACGCGAGCTGGGCCCGATCGATGTCTATGTGAACAACGCCGGTGTGATGCCGGTCGGGCCGCTGTTGGGCTATCAACCCGGGTTGATTTCGCGGACCGTGGATATCGATTTGCTCGGGGTAATTCACGGCACTCAGCTAGCCGCGCGGCGAATGGTGGAACGTGGTGACGGCCATATCGTCAACGTCGCGTCCATCGCCGGTCGTCTTGCCGCTCCGGGACTGAGTATCTACAACGCGGCCAAATTCGGCGTTATCGGATTCAGCGAGGCGGCCAGCGGCGAACTAGGCCCGTTGGGAGTCGCGGTTTCGACGGTTCAACCATCGTTCGCGCGCACGGCGCTTATCGACGGAATAGACTTCCCCGGCCCGACAGTCACTCCGGAAGCTGTCGCCCGCGGCGTCCGATATGCGATCGAGACCCGCCGCCTGCACACCGTGGTTCCCGGCTACATCTCCGGCGTGGCGGGTATGGGCATCATGCCCGGTCCGCTGAAGCGGCGCCTACTGTCGCAGCGCAGGTACTACCGGCTGTTCATGAGTCCCGACACCGAGCGTCGTGGTGACTACGACGCTCGCGTCGCGCAGAGCTGATCATGGTGGACAGCACGGTGCTGCAGGAGCCCGAATGCGATGCGATCCAGCTTCCCGACGGCACTCAGACGCCGGTCCGGATCTGGCGAGCGGATGCCCGTCGCCCGGTGGTGGCCGTCTGGCCGGGTATCGGTGTCGGTGCGCAGTATTACGACCCATTCGCCCGACGGCTCACGGAGCTGGGGCTCAACGTCGTATGCGCTGAATTGCGGGGGCAGGGAGAGAGTCGTCCGGCGGCGGGACCGGAGAGCCGATTCGGTCTGCATCTGCAGGCCGCGCAGGATTTCGTCGCGGTGGAAGCGTTGGCGCGCAGGCATTTTCCGATCAGTCAGCAATATGTACTCGGGCATAGCCTCGGCGGACAGATCGCGGCGCTCTATGCCAGCCGGCCGTATACCCCGGCGGCAGGGCTCATCCTGGTTGCCTCGGGGACAAGTCATTTCAAGCGAAGTCGAGGTGGCCGGCATCGTGTCATGCGTGTTGCGGCGGCTCGAGTCGCGCCGGAAGTGGTGCGGCGCACGGGATATGCCCGGGCGCCACGGATCGGACGCCAGAGCGCGTCGATGGTGACCGACATGTCCCGGGTCATAATGACCGGGCGCTACGAGCCGGTCGGCGCCGATATCGACTACGAAGCGGCGATCGCGCGGTGCCAACTGCCCGTACTGGCGATCAGGGTAGCGGGCGACACGGTTCTCAGTCCTGCTGAAAGTGATTGCCTCACAATGAAATTCAAGTCCGCACCGGTGACTCGGGTGCGTACACAGGAGCGACTCGGACATAACCGTTGGGCTCGCCAGCCCGACGAGGTCGCCTCAATCGTCGACGGCTGGATCAGTGACCGATAGCTCGACTGTGGAGGATGCCGTGGTCGCGTCCACAGCGGATACCGCTGTGGACGCCGACATCGTGTCGGCCATTTTGACGTCGGCGCAGGCGGTCTTCGAGGCCGATGGAATGCGGCGCGCGAATGTCGATAATGTCGCCACGAGTGCGGGGGTGAGTCGAAGCACTCTGTACCGAAGATTTCCCAGTAAGACCAGCCTGCTTCTCGGCGTTGCCGAGAAGGTGCTGGGGGATATGACACGCGAACTCGACCACTCGACACGTGGTTTCCCGCCCCAGGCGGCGGTTGTCGAAGCGTTCTGCACCACCGCGCGACTCGCCCATGAGGTCCCGTTCTTCTCCGCTGTGTTGCGACTGAACGAGGCGGGAAAGCTGTTTTCGGTCTTGCGGTCGGTACGTGAAGAGGCGATGACGGTTTTCGCCGGCCGGGTCGCGACGACGCTGCGTCGCGCGGGAGCGACGATGCCCGACGACGCGCTGACTGAGGCCAGTCACCTGCTGGTGCGAATTGCCTGGTCGATGAATGAGATTCCGATTCCCGGCGTCGCGATCGACGACGAGCGCGCGGTGCGTCGTTTCGCGACGATTCATTTGGCTCAGCTCGTTCACTAACGCGGCGAAGGGCACTGTGACACCTGATCGGGGATTTTGTGTCGCGCGACCCCCTGGCCAAAAACAGGCTCTGGCCAGGGGATTATCTTCCGATCGCGCGATTGAGGTAAGCGAGCCCGGAGAGCATATGGCACAAATATTGAAATATGTGCCGTGGTCGCCTACATTGAATGGCACACATACACCTAAGGAGTGCCATGACGAGAATCATGTCCGAGCTGGAGAATCCATCCGCCGCTGAAACCTCCGACCCCGACGTGCTGGTCAACGACGAGATTGTCGGGAAGAACGTCTACTACGCGGGTACCCGCGTACCCGAGCGTGCGGGTGACGACAGCCTGCGTCCCAAGGAGCGTGCCCAGTATCCGGTGCCCCCGAATTCGCTGTTGTGGAAATACATGGGCGACCCGTTCGTCCAAGCGGCGACGGGGCAGCGCACCGCCATCGTCGAGAACATGTGGCCTCAACTCGGCCAGGGCGTATCGGATCATTCTGTTGTGGTGTCGTCGAAAGATTTCGATGTGCTCACCCAGCGGGCCCGCAGCAGTCAGAAGACCATCAACGGAATACTGTTCGCGCCGCCCGAAGAGGCCAGGAAATATGGCATTCAGGTGCGCAATTTCCACAAGTCCATCAAGGGGGATATGCCGAACGGCCGGAAGTATCACGCCATCAACGCCGAGACCTTCTATTGGGCACATGTGACATTCTTCGAAGGGATTTTCCGTGCCAGCGATCTGGGGGTCCTGGAGAAGCCATTGAGTCGCGCCGAGCGTGAACAGATCTTCGAGGAATCCAAGGAATGGTTCTCGATGTTCGGTGTCGATGATCGGGCACAGCCGCAGACCTATGACGAATTCGAGACCTACCTCGACAATGTCCTGCACAACGAACTCACCGACTCGAAGCTGGCGCAGTACACGGTCGGGTTGGGTAGACGCGGCGCGGACGCCAGCAAACTCATTCCGCCGAAGGCGCGGCCGGCCGCACGGATCATCAAACCCGCGCTGGGTGGGCTTCTGCGCATGATCACCGTCGGGCCGTTGGAACAAAATTTGCGCGACGAGCTCAAGCTGGAATTCGGACGCGCCGACCAACTCAGGTACCGGCTCTACGTTCGTTCACTGCGGCTCACTCGAATCGGGCTCCGGCGGTCAGGGGTGGCGTTGAAATATCGACTGACCCCCGCTGCCGCGGCGGCCTTCGAGCGGGAGGGGTTGCGACCGGAGGACATCACGTTGGAGTCGGCGCGTGAAGCGTTGGCCGCGGCGCGGGCGCGCCGGGCCGAGGCCACCGCACAGGCAGGCGCGGATGCGCCGGTGCGGGTCGCGGTGGCACCGGTGGGCGAGACCTGCCGCAAATGCCAGCGCGTGCTGACCGACTGCGCCGAATGCGGCGCCGCCGGAACGGTCGACGGCGAAATATGCGACGTATGCAGTGGTGCGCAACGAGGCTGCCCGGTGCATCACGCTGACTGGGATTCCGCACACTGAGCGGGCCGCCTGATGTGAACGCGGCGGCGACGCCCGACTGGATTGTGCCGATAGTGTTTCGGCGACAGGCGATTTCGAGGCTGATTGGGCCGCCGTGCGGTCGAATCGGCAAGACGCTGAGCGGGCGGCGGGCGGCCGTCGCGGTGGTTCTATCCGGAACCGGTCCCGCCGCGCCGGGTGGGTTTCCGAGTGACGCGAGCGTCCTGCTGATACGTCGTTCGGCGGTGGTCAGTCACCATCGGAACGAGGTCGCTTTCCCGGGCGGGGTGATCGAGCCGACGGATGGGAGTGTCGTCGAGGCGGCGCTGCGGGAGATGGTGGAGGAGACCAGCGTCGCGGCCGCCACCGTCGCGCCCGTGGTCGAGTTCGAGGAGCGCTCCCTGTTCCCCGCTCCGTTCCGGAGCACACCGGTGGTCTTCTATCGGACTGATCAGAGCGCGATCACCGCCGGTTCCGCGGAGACCGACGACGTCTATGACATTCGGATCGCCGACCTGGCGGACCCGGCGAACCGCGGTTCGATCCGGGTTCTCGCGGCCAACGCCGAGTTGTACCGCCTCCCGTACTTCACCGTCGGTGATGTCACGGTCTGGGGGTACACCGCGGTCGTCCTGTCTGCCATCCTGGACGCCATGGGCTGGTCGCCGGTTCCGCCGGCCACCGAAGTGAATATCCAGGTCTGGAATCTGCGACGGCTAGCGCGAACGGCGTCGGAGTTCTCGCGAGTTTGAGCTTAACGGGGGATAGGACAACCAAGGCACAATAATAAGATAGTGTGTCATTTGGTGGCCGACCGGTTGGCCGATCGTGATCGACGTTGGAGAGAACCGTAATGTCCGCAGTGCCGAAAGATCAGTTATCGCCTAGTCGCGCAGATGTTCTCGTCGTCGGTGCCGGGCCAGCGGGTGCCGCCGCGGCGACGTGGGCTGCTCGCGGCGGGCACAGTGTTGTGCTGGTCGACATGGCGGACTTTCCGCGGGATAAAACCTGCGGCGACGGATTGACGCCGCGTGCGGTACTGGAACTAGAGAAGTTGGGTCTGGTCGACTGGCTCGATGAACATCCGCGCACGCTCGGCGTACACGTGCATGGCTGGGGTCGCGATCACCAGGTCGAATGGTCACAGAAGGGAGCGTTTCCAACCTACGGCAGTGCTATCCCGCGAAAAGAATTCGACGAGAAGATCCGGGGTCTCGCGCTGGACGCCGGCGTCACGATGGTGTCAGGCGCCAAGGCGGTCGACGCGGTGGTCGATGATGGGCGCGTGGACTCGGTAACGCTGCAACGGGGCGAGACCACCTGGGATGTCTCGGTCGGTCGGCTGATCGTCGCGGACGGAGTGCGATCGGGCTTGGGGAAAGTGCTTGGGCGCGTGTGGCATCGGGACACCGTGTTCGGCACCGCGGTTCGCTCATACATCCGGGTAGATGCCCAATGGGATTGGCTGGTAACGCATTTCGATATGAAAGACCGAGCGGGTGAGACATTGCCGGGATACGGCTGGATGTTTCCGCTCGGGCCCGGGCCCGATGGCGGTGCGCTTCTCAATATGGGGGTGGCGGCATTCTCGACGGCACGTCGTCCGGCCCGCGTGCAACTGCGACCTCTACTCGACCAATACGTGTCGGAGATGCGCGACGAGTGGGGGTTGATCGGCGAGCCGATGCAAGCGAAGTCGGCGTTATTGCCGCTGGGCGGCGCGGTGTCGAATATCGCCGGACGCAATTGGATGCTGGTGGGTGACGCGGCGGGCTGCGTGAATCCGATGACCGGCGAGGGTATCGACTACGCGCTAGAGACGGGCAGGCTCGCGGCGGACCTACTGGGTTCCCCCGACTTCACCGAGATCTGGCCGGATTTGCTCGACGATCACTACGGTCAAGCGTTCTCCGGGTTGCGCCGGCTGGCTACGATCTTCTTCCATCCCAGGGCCACCGCAGCGGTAGCGAGTCGATTCATGGCCTGGGACAAGGGAATGCGCGGCGGTGTTCGGTTGATGAACAATCTGGTGGGCGAGCATGAACGCGACGACGCCGCGGTACTCGCGCGTGCTGTCGGCAAAGTGAGCCTGCTGGCCGACCGGCGCGGGCAGCGTCCGTTCCGCTGATCCGCTAACCCAGCATCCGTAGCGCGATCCGGGCGTAAGTCTTTGCGGCACTGACCAACTCGCTGATCGCCACCGACTCATCGGGCTGGTGGGCCTGGCTGTTGATATCGCCAGGTCCCAAAACTATTGCCGGAACGCCCAATTCGCGGCTAATGAAACCCCCGTCACAGGCGGCGCTCCAGGTGCTCAGCTCCGACGGCAGGTTCAGGTCGGCGAGTGCGGCGGCGCTGTCGGTGACCAACCGATCATCGGGGGCGGTGACGAACGCCGGTGTATCCAACGTCGGCCGCAGGGTTACGTCGATGCCGTCGCCGGTTATCCCAGCAGCATCGATCCGCGCGCTCAACCGATCGGTGACCTCGGTCATCCGTTCGCCCGGGATGAGCCGACGGTCGACGCCCAGGTAACACATCGGTGCCACCGTCGAAATCGTTTGTCCGCCTTCGATTAAGCCGACATTCCAGCTGCCGGGGCCGAGGGTCGGATCGGGGGTCGCGGCCAGATCGTCGCTGTTGATCACGTCGATGATCGCCGCTGCCGCGTTAATCGCACTGCGGCCATCGCTTGGACGCCCGGAATGCGCTGCGCGACCGGTGATATCGATATGCACATAGGCCGCGCCCCGGCAACCGTGCACGATGCGAAGACCGGTGGGTTCTGCGACGACGCAGCCGAGGAAACTCGAATTACGTTGCTGCGTAACGTAATCACGCGCGCCGAGACCGGAGTCCTCTTCGTCCACCGTGCAGACTAGTTCAACCGGCCCGGACAGTTCGACACCCGCCGCCGACAATGCGCCCATCGCGATGGCGATGGCGGCCAAGCCGCCTTTCATATCCGCGGATCCGCGACCGACGATGGTCCCGTCGACGATCCGCGGCGTGTACGCATCGCCGGTCCAGCCGGGACCGGCGGGCACGACGTCGGAGTGGCCGAGAAACATCAGACCCGGACCGGTGCCGCCGGGCAGCGTCGCAGTCAGGTTCGGCCGATTCGGCTCGACGTCGGTGGTCGATACGGTAAGCCCCAATTCGCGGCAGGCATCGGCGAACACGGCTACCGCGGCGGCTTCGGTTCCGCCCGGGTTCTCACTGGGTGCCTCGATGAGGGCGACGGTCAAATCGGTGAGCGCGTCGGCGTCGATGAACTGGTCGATGTCTCGCAACTTCACAGTCCTTCCGCTCGTGACATAGCCACCATCCTGTCAGTGAGGCGTGGTGTATGCCGATCGGACCCGCACGCGGGGCGGTCAGGTCGACGGTGCGAGCCACAGTCCGACGAGGGCGTCGGTCACGCCGTCGGAGAATTCCGACCAGCTCGGCCCGCCGGAACCGGCGGTGGCCGCGGTCTCGAAATCGGCGAGCGAATGGACGATCGCATGCCGCGTCATCGTGTTGCGAATCTCAATCGCCGCCGCGGGCAGGGGTGGTAAGGCCCGATACATCCCCTCAAGGATTTTCAACGTCGACGGCGATGCGGCCGCCGAGTCGTAGAACAACTGCAGCGTCGTCGGCTCGATGGAAGCGTGGGCGCAAAATCGGCCGAAGTATGAATCCTTGCCTCGACCGTCGATGTATTCGAACTGTGGTCTGACCAGGCAATTCAACCATTGCCGAAACTCCGCGATACGGCCGAGGCGCCCCACCATGACGCTCCGGATCGCGTCGATCGCCTCCTGATGCTGAGCGAGTACCGCGCGTACGAGGTCGGTCTTGGAGCCGAAGTGATAGCCAACCGCGAAATTGTTCCCCTGCCCCGCCGCCTCGCTGATCTGCCGATTCGACACCGCCGCGATCCCATGTTTCGCGAATAGCGCCTCGGCGGCCCGTACCAGTCGCTGTCGCGTCTCCGCCGTCTGTTCGCTCCGTGCGCCTCCCACGGGTACATATTCCACCATCGCGACCGGGGCGGTGGTAATTGGGGCAAATCGGCACCGATAGACCTGATCAGTAGGGCTGTTGTCGGGCCGATGTCGGGTGTTGGGCGAGCTGTTCGCGTCGCCGATAGTAAGCTGTAGTGCGATGGCTATCGTGTATTTCGTGATCGCGGCCCTGGCATTGGCCGGCGCTGCGGTCCTCCTATGGCTCGATCGACAGCGGTCGACCGAGAAACGTCACCACCGCGCAGTATGGGGGGACCGACACGGTTTCGCCTACCGCGAGTCGGATACCAAGTTACGCAAGGTGTTTCGTCGGGCAGCGATGGATGTTCCCGACCATGTTCAGGTGCGTGACGTCGCCTACGGCAGTTACGAGGATGCCGAAGCCGTGGTATTCGACCTGGTCGAGACGGCGACGATAGTCGCTGTTCGGCGCACCGCGCCATCGCCGGTCATCGTCGATCTGCGACATGAAGACGTACTCGCCCCCGCCGAGGAGGATGTCGAACTACTCGGTGCGATGGGGCCGCGGGTGATGTTCGCCAACGACCTGGAAGTCGCCCGCCGGGTGTGTGATCGCCGGATGATCGCGTTGGCCACCAAGGCGCCGGCATTTATCGAGATTCTGTGGACCGAGGGCAAATGGGCCATCGGCTCGATGCCACTCACCGCCGACGACGCGAAACTCGACACCGCCCTGGACGTGGTCCGCCGATTCGCCGACCTACTGCGCGTGCTGCCGCCGGTCCGCGATCCGCAGGGCTCACCCGATCCGCGCGACCCGCACGGTCCGGCCCGGGCCGAACTCGCCGACGAGAAGACCGAGAATATGCGCGACAAGCAGCGCGGTGCCGCGTTGCGCAAGTCCGCTCACGAGCAGCCGGAGCCAGCCGACGACGAGCCGGCCCCGTCCGAGGAGAAGACGACGGTGTGGGCTGCCGTCCCGCCCGCTTCGTCCCGACCGGCGCCGCGTGATCCGGGTGCGAGCGATATCCCCCGGACCCGCGTTCCCGGTCCCAACACCAACACTGCCGGACGTCGGATGGGGCCGATGCCGGTACAGCGTCCCGCCGACCGTCCGCGACGGGATGACGACAGGTGACCACAAGTACCGATACCGACCGCGCCCGTCTCGCCGAACTGGTAACCGAACTCGCGGTTGTGCATGGCAAGGTCACGCTGTCGTCGGGCAAAGAGGCCGACTATTACGTTGATCTGCGTCGCGCCACGCTGCATCACGAGGCGTCGAGGCTGATCGGCAAACTCATGCGTGAGCTGACCGCGGACTGGTCCTATGACGCCGTCGGTGGATTAACCCTGGGCGCCGACCCGGTCGCGACGTCGATCATGCATGCCGACGGCCGTCCGATCAATGCGTTCGTAGTGCGTAAAGCCGCGAAAGCGCATGGAATGCAACGGCAAATCGAAGGTCCCGACATCGTCGGGCGCGATGTGCTGATTGTCGAGGACACGTCGACGACCGGTGCGTCGCCGAGTACCGCCGTCGAAGCCGCGCGCGCGATCGGTGCGAATGTGATCGGTGTGGCTACCGTGGTGGACCGGGCGACCGGCGCCGACGAGGTCATCGGCAAGTTGGGTGTGCCCTATCGGTCGCTGCTGGGTTTGAGTGACCTCGGACTTGCCTGAATCTCCCGATTCAGGTGCGGGTCCGACCGAGTGGCAGTCTCGCTCGGCGCCAATTGGGTTGGGGCCGTGGACTATTGAGCGTGACGATCCGGTGCCGACCGATGAGCGGTTCGACGTCGAGCTGTTAGCCGAAGGCGATTCGCGCAACGTGGTCGACGCATATCGATATTGGACGCGCGAAGCGATCGTCGCCGATATCGACGCTCGCCGCCATCGGTTTCACATAGCCATCGAGAACTTCGCGCATGACGCCAACATCGGCACCGTCGTGCGAACCGCGAACGCGTTCGCCGCGGCTGCGGTGCATATTGTCGGGCGGCGGCGGTGGAATCGTCGGGGTGCGATGGTGACTGACCGCTATCAACACATCGAGCATCACGAGACGGTGGCGGATCTTGTCGCGTGGGCGCGCGCGGCGGGGTTAGCCGTTGTCGCGGTGGACAATACGCCCGGGGCGGAGCGGTTGGAGACGGCGAAGCTGCCGCGCGACTGTGTGCTGCTCTTCGGTCAAGAGGGGCCGGGCGTGAGTGAGGATGCGCAGGCGGCGGCGGATCTGACCGTCTCGATCGCCCAGTTCGGATCGACTCGGTCGATCAACGCGGGAGTCGCGGCGGGAATCGCCATGCACGCGTGGATAAGTCAGCACGCCGATCTCGATAGGGCTTGGTGACGTCCAGCTCGTCGAGTGCGCAACTCCCCGGTACGTCGAGTGCCGTCGTCCGAGCGTGGGTGCTGCGTTAACCCCGGTCGTCGAGTGCCGTCGTCCGAGCGTGCGAGGCCGCCGGTGTATCGAGACGCCGCAACTTAGCCGCCTAAACCGCGTCGGAGACCGGTGCTTCGTCGGTGCTGTTCTTACGCCGCTTGTACCACTCCCAGACCATCGGCAGGATCGAGACCAGCACGATGAGGATAAAGATCGGCTCGATGAGCTTTTGGATGATCTCGAAGCTGCCCAGCCAGTAGCCGAGCAGAACGATGCCCGCACCCCAGACGATGGCGCCGACGACGTTGTAGAGGCTGAAAATGGCGTACTTCATCTGTGCGGCACCGGCGACGATCGGCGCGAGTGTGCGGACGATCGGGACGAAGCGCGCGATGAAGATGGTGAACGGACCGCGCTTCTCGAAGAATTCATGCGCCTCGACGAGATACTTCTCTTTGAGGAAGCGGGCGTCTGGTTTGAACATCGACGTCCCGACATAGCGGCCGATCCAATAGCCCACCTGGCCGCCGAGTATGCCGGCGATCGGTACGCCGATGACCAGCGCCCAGAGTTTGAGCCCGGAGTCCTCGACTTGCTGGGCGTGTTCCGCACTCGCGCTACCAGCGGCGATGAGGCCGGCGACGAATAGCAGGGAGTCGCCCGGTAGGACCGGAAACAACACACCGGATTCGATGAAGATGACGATCAGCAAACCCCAGAATGCGAAGGCACCGAAGTAGCCGATCAGGTTGAACGGGTCCATGAACCCGGGCATCAGGGCGACGTTGGTTACGGTGCTCGTCGCTTCGGTCAACACAGTCATCACGGAGATACAGGTTACCCGCAGCGACCTGAAGGCTGGCTGAGCGCATGCTGCGGGTCGTCGGACAGTAGCCCAACAACCGGTCCCCGGTCGCTGCGACGCCACCAACGCCTTGCCATACTTATGTGACGTTCGCGACGAGATGAGATGCCGCGGTCGGCAAAGCTGCCGGGGCGAAAACTATGGAGGACTGACCCGATGCCCATCGCAACTCCCGAGAAATACGCCGAGATGCTGGCCAAGGCCAAAGAGGGCGGCTACGCCTTCCCGGCGATCAACTGCACGTCGTCGGAGACCATTAACGCGGCGATCAAGGGTTTCGCCGACGCCGGCAGTGACGGCATCATCCAGTTCTCGACCGGCGGAGCCGAATTCGGTTCCGGCCTGGGTGTGAAGGATATGGTTACCGGCGCCGTCGCACTCGCCGAGTTCGCGCATGTCGTCGCCGCGAAATACGACGTCACCATCGCACTTCATACTGACCACTGCCCGAAGGATAAGCTCGACGGCTTTGTCCGCCCGCTCATCGAGATCTCCGCCGAGCGTGTCCGCAACGGGCAGAACCCGCTGTTCCAGTCCCATATGTGGGACGGCTCGGCCGTGCCGATCGACGAGAACCTGGAGATCGCCCAGGAATTGCTGGCCAAGACGGCCGAGGCCAAGATCATCCTCGAGGTGGAAATCGGCGTTGTCGGTGGCGAGGAAGACGGCGTCGAGGCAGAGATCAACGACAAGCTCTATACCTCGGTCGAAGACTTCGAAAAGACCGTCGACGCACTGGGCGCCGGTGAAAAGGGTAAGTACCTGCTCGCCGCGACCTTCGGCAATGTCCACGGTGTCTACAAGCCCGGCAACGTGAAACTGAAGCCGTCGGTGCTCGACGACGGGCAGAAGGCTGCCGCGGCCAAGCTCGGCGTCGAGGCGGCGTCGAAGCCGTTCGACTTTGTTTTCCACGGTGGTTCCGGGTCGTTGAAGAGCGAGATCGAAGAGTCGCTGAGCTACGGCGTCGTGAAGATGAATGTCGACACCGATACGCAGTACGCCTTTACCCGGCCGATCGCCGGACATATGTTCGCCAACTACGACGGTGTGCTGAAGGTCGACGGCGAGGTGGGCAACAAGAAGACCTACGATCCGCGCGTCTACTTGAAGAAGGCCGAGGCGTCGATGACCGATCGGGTTATCGAGGCTTGTAACGACCTCAAGTCGGCTGGTCGCTCGATCAGCAAGTAAGCCGCGAAACAACAAGTGCCCCTTGGAAATCCAAGGGGCACTTGTTTTGGTTCGGGCTCCGGAACTACCCCACAGAATTTTCGAGGTTCGCGACAATTATTGTCGCCAAGTGCGGTTTATCTGTGGGGTAGCTTTGGGCCAGCGTCCGATCGCGCCTACGCGGGGTCGCAGACTTTCCAGTCATCACCTTGTTTTTGCAGGTTGATCGATACCGGTGAGGTGGTTTGCGGGGTACTCGTGCGGTACGCGTTGACCTCGACCACGGCGCTATTTCCGCCGGTGACCTTAGCCGCCTTCACTCCCGAGATGTTGACCAGCTCGTTGCGTGCCTTCTGCGACTCGAAAAGCTTCGCGAAATCGGCGTCGCTGAGGCGGGTGTAGTAGTCGTGATTGCTCCCGCAGGTGACTGAGCGCAGGGTGGCGATGTCGCCGTTGTTCTGAGCTTTGACGAAGCTAACGGCGACGTCGGCCGCTTGGTCGGCATCGGCGGGGGAACGTCCGAAGATGAACCCGAGAATCGCGGCGGCCGCTACGACCACCACGACTGCGGCAGCCACCAGCAGCGGCCACTTGCGTTTGGTCTTCTTGGGCGCCTCGGGTGTGATGACCTGCGGCTCGTGCCCGGCTGACGTCCAGCCGGGCTCGGTCGGAGTCTTGGTGTCCGACTGTTCCGCGGTCGCTGCACCGGCAGCTGCGGCGGCCGGCTTCTTGATGACCGTGGTCGACGGCTCCAACTTGCGGATTTCCGGTTTGCGGATCGCCGTCGTCGGGGCTTCGCCGTCGGATTCATCTGATTCGGCTGCGTCGGCAGTCGCGTCAGGCTTCTTGATGGCGACGGTTTTGGCCTCGGACTCATCGACGTCGGCCTGGTCTGTGTCGACGTCGGCGCCCTCGTCGGAGTCAGTTTTGTCAGCGTCAGCGTCGTCGGACTCAGCTTCTTCGGAGGTCGTCTCCTCAGCGTCGTTGGACTCTGTCTCAGCCGCCCCTGCCTCATCAGGCTCTACCGCTTCAGGCTCAGCTTCCTCGGATGCTTCCTCTTCGGACCCAACCTCATCCGACCCAGCTTCTTCGGCTTCGGCCTCGGCGACTTCGTCGTCGCTCGACTCGGAGTCGTCGGTCTCGGAGGTCTCCGCGGACTTCGGCTCATCCTCGGCCGCCTCGTCGGAGCCGTCAGCTCCATCGACTTCGGCGTTCTCGTCTGATTTCGCCTTGGCCGCGGCAGTTGCTACGACCGCGGCAGCTCCCGCAGCAGCGGTGGCCGCGGCGACTTTGCTTGCCTTGTCATCGGATTCGTCGTCAGAGGCTTCGACTTCGGCCTTGTCGTCGGATTTGACCACGTCGGGCTCAGTGTCGTCGGCCGCGCTGTCATCCGCCGCAACCTCATCCGCCGCAACCTCATCCGAAGCGTCCTCATCCGAAGCGGTCGCATCGTCCTCGGTCTCGACCGCATCGTCGGAAGCTGGCTTGTCGGCAACAGCGTCGACCGGGGTCTCGGCTTCGGCGGGTTCCGGTGTCTCTTCGGTGGAGTCGCCGCCGAGCGCGTCGATCTTGTCCAGGTCTTCGAGGTCTTCGGCCTTGGGCAGCTTCGATTTGTCGATGACCATCGTCGCCGAGTCGATGCCACGTCCACCGCGTGGCTTCAAGGTCGGCTTGGGTTTTTCCGCAGCTTTATCTTCCGCGGGTTTATCTTCCGCGGGTGTGGCCTCGGCGGGCTTGGCCTCTTCCGACGACGGTTTTGCTGGCTCGTCGGAAACGGGAGGCTCGGTTGGCGCGGGCGGCGCGGCACGCGTGATATTCGGGGAGCCCGGGGTATCGTTTTCGCCGCGGTTGCGGAACGCGGCGATTGCTCGGCCGACCGCTTTTTTGGGTGCGGGAAATCGCTTGGTCTCGTCCGATGGCGCCATACGGCCCGTCCTGCCTTCTGTTGAATCCCGCCGTGCAGCGGTGCGGTCACGCTGAGACGGGGTGGGCGCATGCGCCACCCCGGGTCGTTCCAGCCTAGCTAATGATCCGCGGTCCCGACATCGCGGTGGCTTACAGGTCGATCGATGAGAGTATATGAGAATGACTTCCTTTGGAGATCTTCTCGGGCCCAATCCCACCCTGCTCACCGGCGATGACGAGGCCGAATCGGATTTGCTCAACAAAGTCGACCCGGCGGCAGTAGCGGCGGCACATCCCACGGCATCGATCGCATGGGCCTATTTGGCCGAGGCCGCGCTGGCCGGTGTCGATGATTCCGACGCCGCGTCGGCCAACCAGGGCTACGTCACCGCCTACGCCTTCGCCAGGACTGGCTACCACCGGGGCCTCGACCAGCTCCGACGTCACGGCTGGAAGGGTTTCGGTCCGGTGCCGTGGAGCCATGAACCCAACCAGGGTTTTCTGCGCTGCGTCGGAGTGCTGGCCCGGGCAGCGAATGCCATCGGCGAGGAAGACGAATACCTGCGTTGCCTGGATCTTCTCAACGAAAGTGACCCGACCGCGATCGGCCACCTCGGTATTGATTAGTCCGATCCGGCCCAGGCTGCACGCCTGGTTCCTCACCTTCCCGGACTCACTTCAGGGACGGCTGCGACGACTGTGGCTGTCGGCGGTGCCGATCCTGCAGTGTGCGCTCGCGGCCGGGCTGGCCTGGTGGGTGGCGGGTTTGGTGACCGGGAGTACCGGCCAGCCGCCGTTTTTCGCGCCGATCGCCGCCGTCGTATCGCTGGGTTTGTCCCTGGGTAAACGGTGGCGACGCTCGTTCGAGCTGGTCGGCGGCGTGGTCATTGGCATCCTGATCGGCGATCTACTCGTCGCGCGGGTTGGATCGGGTACCTGGCAGATCGTCGTCGTGGTGGTTATGGCGATGTCGATCGCGGTATTTCTCGACGACGGGCCGCTGGTGCCGATGCAGGCGGCGTCGTCGGCGACATTGGTCGCCACTTTGTTGCCGCCGGGCGGTGTGGGCGGCTTTACCCGGGCGATCGATGCTTTGATCGGCGGCATCATCGGGATCGTCGTTGTAGCGCTCCTGCCGGTGAATCCGTCGCATCGCGCGCGTCGGGATGCCGCCGGCGTACTGGCGACGATGCGTGATGCGTCGTGGAAGCTCGCCGAGGGACTGCGTAATGCCGACGAGGCCGAGGTTTTCGACGCGTTGGAGGACGCGCGGGGTACGCAGACCGCGATTAACCTGATGCGCGCCGATATGGGTGGCGGACAAGAAGTTTCGCGGATGTCGCCGCTGTATTGGGGTTCGCGCGAGCGGGTGGAACGAATATCGGAGACCGCCGATCCGATCGACAACGCGGTCCGCAACTTCCGGGTGCTGTCCCGCCGCGCGTTGTCGATGGTTGAACGCGGTGAAACGCTGTCCGACGACATCGTCGGCATCATCTCCGACTTCGGCTATGCCTTCGACATCCTGCGCGCGATGATGATGGCCGATCCGGGTGAATTTCCCGATCAAGGCGACGCCGCGAAAGTCGTGCGGCGCATTGGGCGCAAGGCCAAACGTGATCTGGTCGCGCAGTCGTCGATGGCCGAAGCCGCGACGCTCGCGCAGGCCCGGTCGATCCTCGTCGACATGTTCATGATCTGTGGGCTCAAGCGCACGTCGGCGATCGCCCAGTTGAGGTGAGACGACGGTTACGCCGGGGGAATCGGTACCGTCGAATGCAGTGACCGCAAGCGCGAGGACGATAAATGAGTGACACGTCGGTGAACGACAGTGACGTTGACCCCAGCCCACGAGAATTGGTAGCCGCTCACGCGTCGGCGCTGTTTGAGGGCCAGCCGAATCCGGAAATGTTGGCCTTCGCTCGCCAGATGCGCGACGATTTCGCCAAATTTCTCATGGAGTATCAGTTCGCCGTCGACGAGGTGCTCACCAAGGTGTCCATCCTGCGGCAGGAGTTCATCCACCTGCACTCCTACAATCCGATCGAACATGTGACGTCGCGGATCAAGAAGCCGGCCAGCATCTTGGAGAAGGTCGTCCGTCGTGGTTGCGATCCGTCGCTGGAGACGGTGCGCGAGCAGATCACCGACATCGCGGGCATCCGCATCACCTGTAGTTTCATCGCCGACACCTATCGCGTCCTCGACGCCATCACCACGCAGAACGACGTGCGCGTACTCGCCGTCAAGGATTACATCGAGAACCCAAAACCCAACGGCTACAAGAGTTTACACGCAATTATCGAGATCCCGGTGTTCCTGTCGACCGGTCCGGTGCCGGTGCCGGTCGAATTGCAGATCCGCACAATCGCGATGGACTTCTGGGCGAGCCTGGAACACAAGATCTACTACAAATATGACCGCGCGGTGCCCAGTCATTTGGCGGGGGAGCTGGCCGACGCCGCGGCGATCGCCGAACAGCTCGATCGGCGGATGGAAGAGCTGCATACCGAGATCCACGGCGACCGGCTTCTCGACGGCGGCGGCCCTGCCCCCGACGATCTCCTCGACGACACGTTGTTGCGCAGACTCTGGGAACTTTCGCGAGGTCCCGACACCGCTTGAGAGATTAGGGCAGCCTTACGCTTGTAATATATGCGGAAGTACGCATATATTAGCCGGGTGGGACATTCACATGAAGGACACTCGCACGGGCCGACGGCTGCCGACCTTGCGTCGGGCGGTGCGCAGCGTCGAATCTGGCCGATGGCAGTGTCAGTGGTGCTCATCGGCGGGTTCTTCGTCGTCGAGTTGATCTTCGGCATCATCGCCAACTCACTGGCACTGATCGCCGATGCGGGGCATATGCTCACCGACGTCGTCGCGCTGGTCATGGGGCTCGTCGCGCTGCTACTCGCACGACACGGCCAGGCCACCGACGATCGATCCTTCGGCTGGCATCGCGCCGAGGTATTCACGGCAGTGGCGAATGCGGTGCTGTTGATCGGCGTCGCGGTATTCGTCTTGTACGAGGCGATCCGGCGGATCGGTACCGACCCCGAGGTTCCCGGACTCACCCTGATCGTCGTGGCGCTGATCGGTCTGGCGATCAACGTGGTTGTGATGCTCTTGTTGAAGGCGGACTCGAAGGGGTCGATCGCGGTTCGCGGCGCGTATATGGAAGTGCTCGCCGACGCGCTCGGCAGCGTCGGGGTGCTGGTCGCGGGCATCGTTACGATGGCGACCGGCTGGGGTTATGCCGACATCGTCGTCGCCGTTCTGATCGCGCTCTGGGTGGTACCGCGAGCGGTGCGGCTCGCGCTCGACGCACTGCGGATTCTCAACCAGCAGGCCCCGTCGCATATCGACGTCGACGTGGTCCGCAATGAGTTGGCCGCGATTCCCGAAGTGCAAGACGTTCACGACTTGCACGTATGGTCGCTGACGACCGGGATGGACGTTGCGACCGTTCATGTTTCGAGTGACGCCGACAATGACGTGGTGCTCGCCGCGGCCAAGCAGGTCCTACATCGTCATGGCTTGGACCACGCGACCATTCAGGTCGACAGTTGTCGGGCCGGTGCGCGCTGCCATGACGAGCTGACCTGGTAGCCACAAGCCATTCGCGCCGCCGACGCTGTTGCGTTTTTGCGCACTCCAAAATTTCTGGATATCGCCACGGTGGCAAGGGCAGATTGCCCTTGCTGCTGCGACAATATCCAGAATTTTGGAAAGGGGTCACGGCGAAAGTTAATCCAACCCCCGCGCTATCAGGGTCTCGC
>NZ_BAEH01000021.1 GCF_000241305.1 Gordonia effusa NBRC 100432 | reverse complement strand
TCGGGTCGTGCTGGATAGAACTGGCGCGCACCCCGGCGATCAGCAGTTGGCGTCGGGTGTTCTGAACCATATCGGGTGACCCGGCAACCAAGACCTGATGTTCGGTCCACCGACCGTCGGCGAGTGCCACCTCAACCGCGGTGCCGTATCGATGCTCGATCGTCGAATCCTGTGGCAGCGCAGAGGCATTCAGCCACCACGGGTCATCTTTCTCCTCCGACGCGACGACGACTCGCAGCCACGGGTTGGTCGCGACCATCCGACGCAGGACGCCGAGTTCGTATAGTTCGCCGGGATACTTCGTGCCGTAATACAGCGTTGTGCGAGGGGCATCGACCCGCCGCGACATGTCGGTCAAGATCGCGCGCAGCGGCGCCAAGCCGGTGCCGCCGGCGATCATCAAGACTTCGGGGCCGCCGTACTCGACGTGCAGGGTGCCGTGTGCCTGGGCAAGCGCCCACACATCTCCGACGCGTGTCTCCAGGATGATCGACTTGCTGACCGTTCCGCCCTCGACGCTGCGGATGTGAAACTCCAACTCGCCCTGCGGGTTCGGCGGAATGGCCGGTGAGAAATTACGCCACACGCGTCGCCACTGCGGAATTTGGACTTCAAGATACTGTCCGGATTTGTGCGGCAAGGGCGAGTCGGCGACCAGCCGGATTACCGACACCCCGCGCGATACGCGGAACTTCTCTTCCACGCGCGCTGTCCACACCGCTGGACCTTCGACATACTCGGCCGCGCCGCGCATGACACCGGTCGCCAGGTTCACCGCTTCGGTGATCGACGCCGCGGTGTCCGGGGTCCACGCCTCGCCGAGGATCTCGGCGAACTCGTCGACCACGACCTTCGCCGCGAGTGGGTAGTACTCGGGTAGTACATCGAATTTGCGATGGTCCCGACCGAGTTGACCGAGCACCTCAATGAGGTCGGCGTGTCCGGCCGGCTGCGGCACCACCGCGAGAATGTGGTTGATCATCTTGTGGAAGGACGCCCGCTGATGCGTCATCGATGCGGGGTAGAGTTCTCGAAGATCCGGGCGGATCGCGAATAGCCGGGCGAAGAAGTGGCGCGTGAAAGTCGCTGGGTCATCAGCAATTCGCTGGCGTAGATACTCAATGGGATTGCCTTCAGGATCCGACATTTCCAAAAGCCCTCCTTCCAATTGTGGCTAGTGTGCTGCTCCGACTTTAGTCTGCCTGGCCAAGTTGCGTCCAAAGCCGCGTAATGACGGATCTGAGGCGGCTCGGTGGCAGATGTGGCACGCTCGACTAATGCAGGTGTTGGCGGGAGTCATACCGGGGGTCGTCGACGCTCACGCCCATTTCTGGAATCCGGCACGGACACCGTGGGCGGCTAATCGCCTGTCCCGCGCGTATCGGTTCATGCCCCGGGTCGTCAGCGATGTGGTTTTCGCCGCGGCTGTGCCGCAGGCGGACCGGGAGTTCGCGCTGACGCCGCGCAACGTCGCGCGCGTCTACGAGCCCGAGCAATATCAAACGGATGTGCGTCCGGTGCCGGCTGCCGTGGGGGTGCCGGTCGAATCGGTCGTGTTTGTCGAATCACACTGGCGCGCAGGTAATCACAGTGGAATTGACGAGGCGCGTTATGTTGCCGGACTGCCCTTCGGAAAACGTGGCGCGCCCGAGCTGGGGGCGTTCGTCGCGCATGTTGACCCACGTCATCACAACGTCACCGCGCAGCTCGATCTGATCGGCACCGTTGTGCCGCAGTTGCGCGGGGTCCGGCTGATGGGTGCGCGGCATTCCGACCCCAAAGTGCGTGACTGGATCGACGACGACGCCGTATTGATCTCTCCCGACTTCCTTGATGGCTTTGGGCGGATCGCCGAGCGGGACTTGGTATTTGAAACATTTGTCTACTCGCATCAACTCTACGACGTCGTAAGCCTCGCTCGTGAGTATCCCGACACGCGGATTGTCGTCGACCATCTTGGTGTACCCGTTGGGATCTTCGGCCCGGTCGGATCGCGGACCGGTGCCACCGCGGCGGCACGCGCCGATGTCCTTCGCCTGTGGCGGGAGCGAACTGCGACACTCGCGCAAAACCGGAATGTGGTGATGAAGCTGTCCGGGTTGGCTTTTCCCATTCTCGGTTATGGCCGGATGCCGTCGGGAAATATCGGTAGTCAGGCGACGCTTCAGGAGATGATCACTCCGCTAGTCGACCACCTCTTACTGCATTTCGGAGCCGAGCGGTTGATGTTCGGTAGTAACTTTCCGATCGATAAGCCGAACGCGTCACTGGCGAATATCGTCGCGGGGCTGGCCGAGATACTTGAACCACATGGAGATGCTTTGCTGCGCAGCGTTTTTCGGGAAAATGCGCGTCGCATCTATCGGATAGATTCTTAATGTCACGGGGCAATGCGGTTGCCGCGACCACGAGCGCGATACTAACCAGCGAGATCGGCACTAGGTAGGCGAGCGCCACCCAGTGGCCCGTTGGCGCGCTCGTGGGCGAGGTGATCGACAGTGTCGTCGCGAGTGCGGCCGCGCCCATCGCCGAGAAGAGCTGGCTATTGGTGTTGAGAAGTGTTGAGCCAGAAGGCACATCGGTATCTGGGAGGTTTCGGGTCGATGCCGTCATCAACGGCATCATCGTCGCGCCGGCGCCGATGCCGATCAATATGCTCACCGTGGCCAGCAAGGGATAGGGCGCATTCGTCGCGATACACGCGGCGACGGCGACATAGCCGGCTAGTGCCGACGAGATGCCGACAAGTGCGATGCGTCGTGGATCGATGCGATCGACGAGTCGGGTTGCTATCTGCAGGGTTACCGCTGAGACCAATGCCTGCGCGATCGTCAGCATGCCGGCTATCGTCGCCGAGTCGCCACGCACCTGCTGAACATAAATCGGCAAGGCGATCATCGAACCAAAATATGCCGCGGTGAACGGAGCCAGGGTTGCGAGAGCTGACCACATCGGCCGCCGACGCAACAGCCGGGTATTCAGCAGCGGAATTGAAACACGTTGCGCGCGTAGGGCAAAGCGGAGAATTAGTGTGATCCCGAGGGCGGTTGAAACCAGTCCGATCGGATCGGCGACATCGCCGGTCTCGCCAAGCCGGGACAGTCCAGCGACGACGAGGACCGCTCCGGGCGGCAGGGTGAGCAGGCCGCGCCAGTCGAGTCCGGTGCGCACGCCAGTTTCGCTGCGCGGGAACAGAAGTGCCGCCAACGCGATGGCAATCATTCCGATCGGTAGGTTGATCAGAAACAACACGCGCCACCCCACCGAGTCGACGATGACACCACCGAGGGTGGGTCCGAGGACGGGACCGATGAACAGCGGGAGCCCGAGGACTGCCATCGCCCGCCCGCGGTGAGCTACCTCGGCCGACCGGATGACGATGGTCATTCCGACGGGCGCGAGTAGTCCACCGCCCAAGCCTTGCAAGGCGCGAAACGCGACGAGGCTGCCGATATTCCAGGCCAATCCGGCCATGACTGAACCGCCGACGAATAACGCCAGCGCGGTCAGATAGGTGCGCTTGTCGCCGAAGCGGCTAACGAGCCAGGCGGAGGTGGGCATCACCGCGACCAGGGCGAGGGTATATCCGGTGGTGACCCACTGAACCGTGCTCAGTGTGGTGCCGAATGTGGTGGTGAGTGTGGGAATAGCGATGGCGGTCACGGTGACGTCGAACATCACCATGAGCGTCCCGAGGGCCACGACCAGGGCAATCTTGCGTGCGGTGGAGTTCATAGCACCGATCATTCAAGTTCAAGTTCACTTGAAGTCAAGGCCGAATTTCGCGGTACAGTAGACCGCGTGCCCGCCCAGCATCTGGAACTGACCGTCGGCGAACTCGCCGACCGGTCCGGTGTGGCGACGTCGGCGATCCGCTATTACGACGAACTCGGCCTCATCTTTAGCCGACGCACGTCAGGCAACCAGCGTCGTTATCACCGTGCGATGCTGCGCCGCGTAGCCTTCATCAAGGCCTCGCAAGCCGCTGGAATCCCGTTGTCGGAGATCTCAGAGGTGTTGGGAGCGTTAGGATCTCGCGATTCTCCGACACCAAAGATGTGGGAACACGCGTCACGTCGCTGGGTTGCCGACCTCAACCGGCGCATCGAACTGTTGGAGCGGATGCGCGACCTCATGGGCTCCTGCGTCGGCTGCGGCTGTTTATCGATGACCGATTGCCGGCTACTGAACCCACACGACGAGATGGCCAAGCAAGGCCCCGGTCCGCACCGACTGATGGATGGGCTGGAGTCGGGTCACACTACGTAACCATCGGCGACGTCGAGTGCTCGGTCCAGGATCGAAAGTCCTTCGCGCACTTCGTCATCGGACACGTTGCAGGGCGGCACCGCGTGTATCCGATTGTAATTAGCGAACGGCAGCAGTCCGTTCTCCCTACATGCGGCGACGACCGCGGTCATCGCCGGGCTGGATGCCCCGTAGGGTGCCAACGGTTCCTTGGTTACCCGGTCGGTGACGAGTTCGATAGCCCAGAACACGCCAATTCCGCGAACGTCGCCGACGCTGGGATGTTTGCGCGCCAGGTCCGCTAGTCCAGGGCCGAGTACATCGCGGCCGATACGGGCAGCGTTGTCGACGATGCCTTCCGATTCCATTGCCTCGATGGTTGCCACGGCCGCGGCGGTGGCCAGCGGATGGCCCGAGTAGGTGAGTCCGCCCGGATAGACGGTGTCGGCGAAGGTGGCCGCGATGGCGTCGCTGATGGCTACGCCGCCCAGTGGTACGTAACCGGAGTTGACGCCTTTGGCGAAGGTGATGAGGTCGGGTATCACCGGGGCGCCGTCGGAGTCAAAGTTGTTGATAGCGAACCATTTACCGGTCCGTCCGAAGCCCGCCATCACCTCGTCGGCGACGAAGACGATGCCGTGACGGTCGCAGATCTCGCGTACGCCAGCCAGATATCCCGGCGGCGGAACCATAATGCCCGCCGTGCCGGGCACCGACTCCAGCACGATCGCCGCGATGGTGTCGGGGCCTTCCAGCGAAACCTTGCGCTCGAGATGCTCGAGCGCTCGTTCGCATTCTTGCGTTTCGTTCTCGGCGTGAAAGACACTGCGGTACAAGAACGGTCCGTCGAAACGCACGACGCCGCTGGTCCCGTAATCATTGCGCCAGCGCCGTGGATCGCCGGTCAGATTGATGGCGGTGTCGGTTCCGCCGTGATACGAGCGATAGCGCGTCATGACCTTGTAGCGGCCGGTGTGCAAACGGGCCATCCGCACCGCGTGTTCGACGGCGTCGGCGCCGGCGTTGGTGAAGAACACCCGATCGAGATCGCCCGGGGTGCGTTCGCAAATCAGCCGGGCGGCCTCCGAGCGGGCCTCATTGACGTACTGCGGCGCGATGGTCGTCAGTTTCGCGGCCTGGGCCGCGATGGCCGCGGTCACCCTTGGGTGCTGGTGGCCGATATTGGTGTTGACCAATTGCGAGGAGAAGTCGAGCAGTTTGTGTCCGTCGCCATCCCATACATACGAGCCGGCCGCGGCGATGATCGTCATCGGGTCGATCTGCTTCTGCGCCGACCACGAGTGGAAGACATGTTTGCGATCGAGCTCGTAGGCCCGACGTCCGGCCGTGATGGCGTCGTCGAGATTCATACCCAGGGTCCCTTCAAGTGCGGTGAAGGTGAAATCTACACGGTCGGCTCTAGTGGCGCTGAAACTATCAATGTGATATCACTTTGATAGGCAGCCGAGTGGCCGCCAGAGCTTAGGAGGTAGTCATGGAACTCCGTCAGGCCGTTCGCCGAAACGGATTCGCTGTGTTGTTGCCGGGTTTTGTGGTCTTGGTGGCCGCGATCGTCGGATTGGTGCTCGGCCTCGTCGACTTTGCCAACAATGAGAGGGTCGGATCGCTAGTGGGTGCGATCGTCGCCGGCGTCGTCGCGCTGGTGGTCATCGTCCTCGCGACCGGGTTGACCATAGTTAATCCCAACGAGGCCAAGGTGATTCAGTTCTTCGGGCGTTACGTTGGATCGGTAAGCGAGCCAGGTTTCTTCGCGGTTCTCCCGCTCACCGACCGGCGCAGCATCTCGTTGCGGGTGCGCAACTTCGAAACGCAGAAGCTCAAGGTCAACGATGCTGATGGCAATCCGGTCGAGATCGCGGCCGTGGTCGTGTATCGAGTCACCGACAGCTTCAAGGCCGCGTTCAGCGTCGACGACTACGAAGAGTTTGTCGAGACCCAGTCTGAGGCTGCGGTCCGGCATCTGGCGACCACGCGGCCCTACGACTCGCATAACGAAGATCGGATGAGCCTGCGCGACGGCGCACAAGTGGCCGAGGAAATGACCGACGAGTTGCGCGAGCGCACCGAATCCGCAGGTATAGAGGTCATCGAAGCGCGCATCACGCATCTCGCGTACGCACCGGAGATCGCCCAGGCGATGCTGGTTCGACAGCAGGCTGCCCAGGTGGTTGCCGCGCGTGCGCAGATCGTCGAAGGAGCGGTCGGAATGGTCGGCTTGGCACTGGACCGGCTATCCGAACAAGGCGTCGTCGAACTTGACGAGGAGCGACGCGCCGCGATGGTGTCGAATCTGTTGGTGGTCCTCTGTGGTGACCGGGCCACCCAGCCGGTGGTCAACGCAGGTACCCTCTACGCCTGATGTCGCAGGAGCAGTCAGCGCAGCAGCCGCCGCGCCGCCGCAAACGAGAGCCGAAAAAGGTTCTGCTGCGGCTTGATCCGGCCATCCACGAAGCGATAGCCAAGTGGGCGGCCGACGATCTGCGCAGCGTCAACGCGCAGATCGAATACGCGCTACGCCGGGCACTGGACGACGCCGGCCGGACGCCTAAGAAGTAGGTGTTCGGCGCGGCTCGGTGACGATGGCCAGCGATGTAGGTGTCGAGTGTGTGAACTCGGCGAAGATGAAACCGGCCCACGCGTCATGATCGAGGACCGCGGCAACCGTAGTGCCGGCGGCGATGAACTTTCGGCCATGTGCATTATCAAGTGCGACAACGAGTTCGGCGGTAAAGATGAGCTTGCGCCCATTGAGAGTTACCGGCGTCGATGGCCCGATGATATTCCGGACCGGTTCGTGGTCGGCCACCGATGCGGCGGTGACGATTGTGCGAAGGGCCTCGACGGCGTCGTGGCCGGGTCGCCGGAATGCGGTGAGAAACCCCGCGGCGCCGACGACGCCTTGGTTTCGCAGCATCGCACCGGATAGTGCGGCGGCGACCGGTAGCGCGGCCAACCCGCTGCGACCTAGAGCTCCGATCATCGGGCGCATTTCCCAGTACGCGCGCAGTCGCGATACGTGCATCGCACCGTGTACGCCGACGATGTCGTAGCGCAGGATTGTCGGAACGTCGATCGTCACCGATGTCGAAAGCTGTACCGAGAGAGTGACATCCCGGTATACCGAGCCGTCCGATACCACGTCGGAGTCCGACGAGAAGACGATGTTCCGCGGACCGATGAAAGTGTCGTAGAACTTACCGAGCGCTTCCCGGCCCTGATGCGGTCGCGACCCGACCGGGTCGATGACGGTGCCGTCGTCGGTGAACAGATCCAACCAGGCGGCGCGATCGTGGGCCGCGGTCGCTTGGGGTGACCGAAGCGCCGTGGCCAGCAATGCGGACCTGTCCGCCGGTGTCGTCATATATCAATATTAGAACTTGTTCTATCCCGCGTGTCGGTAGAGTTGGGATTGACTGGCTGCCCGCCGTCCGGTGCGCGCGGCGCATAATGCGGCGACGATAGCCGACAGCACCGTTATTGTCACCAATTCGATTGCGAACCAACGAATTTCGACGATGACAGATACATAGTAGTAGTTGCCTAGCCCGAGAAACAGCGCGCCGACAGCGCACAGGATGCCTACGATCACCGCCGGCCACATAGCTCGAGCCTCCAAGTGATGCTTCTCGTCGATCAATTCGGCCTCGGCGATCGAGGGTCGTCGGATTCCAGCGTCCAGATGTGAGACCGCGATAAAGAAGTGCGGATCGCGAATCGGAGCTGTCGAACGACGGTAGGAGAGGGTCCATGCGGCAACGGCGATGGCCGCGACGATGAACCCCAGGATGGTCATGATTAGTCCTGCCGACTGGAAAGTTCTTGTAGCACAGCCTTTTCCGCTCGGCGATGCTCGCGCTCGTGTCTCTCTGCGAGCTCTTGCTGCTCCGGTGGATCGGCGAGCAGCAATGTTCCCGAGCCCGGAGACCCGGCCGATCCCAACTTGTTCATCCGCTTTGGCAGTGCTGCGCCCTGGTACGGCAACGGAATTGGATGCCCGTGGTCGTCGACCGGCCCGAGCGGTTGGTGGATCTCGATGTACTCGCCCTGCGGGAGACGCTTGATGATGCCGGTCTCGATGCCGTGTTCGAGCACCGCGCGGTCGGCGCGTTGCAGCGCGAGCGCCCAGCGATAGGCGATGAAGTACGCGAGCGGCGGTACCACGATCAGTCCGATCCGGCCGGCCCATGTCGTCGCGTTGAGGGAAATGTGGAACTTCAACGCGATGACGTCGTTCATGCAGGCTAGCGTGAGGATGACGTAGAACGAGACGGCCATCGCGCCGATTCCGGTCCGGACCGGAACGTCGCGTGGACGCTGCAACAGGTTGTGATGCGCGCGGTCGCCGGTGAGTCGCTTCTCGACCCACGGGTACGTCAACATTGAGGTGAAGACCAGACCGATGACTAGCACGCCCCAATTCGATGCTGGCACAGTGTAATTGCCGAGATAGAATTCCCAAGCGGGCATTAGCCGGAGAAGGCCGTCGGTCCACATCATGTAGATGTCGGGCTGAGAACCAGCGGAGACGTGTGCCGGGTTATACGGGCCGAGAACCCATACCGGATTGATCTGGAATATGCCGGCCATGATGGCGATGACGCCGAAAACAATCGCGAACAACGCGCCGGCCTTGGCGGCAAAGACTGGCATAATCCGAACGCCCACAACGTTTTTCTCGGTGCGGCCGGGCCCGGGGAATTGCGTGTGCTTCTGATACCACACCAGCGCGAGGTGTGCGCCGATCAAGGCCAGAATGATCGCCGGGAACAGTAGCACGTGGATTACATAGAGGCGCGGGATGATGATGTCGCCAGGGAAGTCGCCACCGAAGAGTGCCCAGTGGATCCACGTGCCCACCACCGGTAGGCCGAGCGCGCCAGCGGTTAGCGCGCGAACTCCGGTGCCGGACAACAGATCATCGGGTAGGGAATATCCGAAGAAGCCCTCGAAGAGGGCGAGGATGAGCAATACGCAGCCGATGACCCAGTTGGCTTCACGTGGGCGGCGAAATGCGCCGGTGAAGAAGATGCGCATCATGTGCACGATGATCGCGGCAGCGAAGAGCAGTGCGGCCCAGTGATGTACCTGGCGCACGAACAGGCCGCCGCGCACCTCGAAGGAGATATTCAGCGTGGTTTCGTAGGCCTTGGTCATCATCACGCCGTTGAGTGGCTGATAATCACCGTGGTAGACGACTTCCGACATAGACGGATCGAAGAACAGCGTCAGATAGACGCCGGAGATCAACAGGATGACGAACGAGTAGAGGGCGATCTCGCCGAGCAGGAATGACCAATGGGTCGGAAAGACCTTATTGATCTGACGTCGGAGGCCAGAGGCCAGGTGATAACGCGAGTCGACGTCGTTCGCCTGTCTGGAAAGGCGGGTAGATGTGGCCATGCCCTGCTCCCAACGTGCAGATTGCGGCTTCTACTACAATCGATAGTAGAACTCGAGGGGGGCATTTGGGAAGGGGTAATTGCCGCGCGGAAATACTGACCCCACAGTCGGCTCCCACCGCCTTCACAGTCTCGCTCGCCATAGTGGCCAGATGGCCACCCTGCTGCTTGATGCCCCGACTAATGGAGTCGGCGTCGCGTCCCCTCCCGCGCCGCGCGTACCGCCGCGATGGGTTCGCTGGGGGACGCTCGCCCTCATCGTCGTAGTCGCCGTGGCGATCCGCTATCAGTTCATCGACTTCGAGACGATGGACTACCGCGCGTTCCTCGGTCGCTGGTATCAGCAGATCGCCGACGCCGGAGGTTTTCCCGCCTTCAAAGAGAGGTTCGCCGACTATAACTACCCCTACCTGTATCTGTTGGCGATTCTGACCTACCTCCATATCCCGGCGCTGGTCGGTGTGAAGCTGATCTCCGTCATTTTCGAACTGATCTTGGCGGTATTCGCCTATCGCATCGTCGCGCTGCGGACCGAGCGATTTGGGTTGCGCGCCTTAGCTTTCGGGCTGGTCCTGCTGCTGCCTTCAGTGATCGCGAACGGCTCCATCTGGGGTCAGGCCGACGCCGTGTACTCCGCTTGCGTGGTCGGCGGCATCTACTTTCTGATGCGGGCCCAAGCGCGCGACGACTGGCGTTCGAACTCGTGGTGGGCATGCGTATTCTTCGGCCTCGCACTATCTTTCAAGCTTCAGGCCATTTTCGTCGTTCCCGTCCTGGCATTCGTACTGTTGCGCCGCAAGCTGCCTTGGTACACCTTGTTCGCCATTCCGGCCGTGTACCTACTGCTCGACGCACCCGCGTTGATCGTCGGAGCGCCTTGGCGAACCGTGTTGTCGGTGTACCTCGATCAGACCGACTCATACAAGCAGCTCACTCTCGGAGCGGCGAATCTCTATCAGCTGATACCGATTAGCGGCGATGCCACGTGGCTCGCACACGCTGGAATCGCCTGTGCTGCAGCGATAATTGCGGTCTTCCTCGGATGGTCAGTGTGGAAGAGGCCGCCGGTGACGGCGACGACGATTCTGCTGGTGTCGACCGCGAGCGCGGTGATCGTGCCATTCGTGTTGCCCGCCATGCACGATCGGTATTTCTACCTCGCCGAGATCCTTACCGTGCTCCTCGCGTTCTACCTGCCGCTGCGATATGTGATCGTCCCGATTCTGGTGCAGGCCAGTGCGATTGGTGTCTATCACTCGTCGCTGAGCGGCGACCAGTCGATGGGCCGGTTCGGTGGTGGGCCGGGGCAGCGCGGCGGGCCCGGTGGTCATAGTTTCGCCGACAGGCAGGGAGGCGGGCACGCGCCAAGCGGCGGCCACGGTCCCGGCGGTGGACACGGCCAGGGCGGCTATACGTCGGGACGTGGTGACACCGGGCTGACCGTCTACTCGTCCATGATGGCCCTGGCCGTGCTCAATCTGATCTACGCCGTCATCACTGTCTTCCGGCGATTGGCGAGGAGTGAATCACACTGAAGCGCTCCACTTTTCGTAGGTAATCTCGCCCAGCTCGGCACCCGGTCCGGGCACGAGGCTGGAATCGGTCAGCTCCGTTCCGAAGTAGGTCGCGTGTTCGTCAACGATGACCGGGCGCGGGTCGTCGTCCTGCGCGAGAACCGCCGGGATGAATTGGTCCATCCGTAGCTTCGCCGGTCCGGCGATCTCGACCGTCGCGTTCAGCGGGCTACCGATCGCTTTTCCGGCGATAGCCACCGCGACGTCGGCGCTGGCTATCGGTTGATACTCCACCGGCGCGAGATGCAGTGCGCCGTCGACAGTCGAGGAATCGGCGATCGCTCTTGTGAACTCGAAGAATTGCGTCGCTTGCACGATCGAGTGCGGGATGTCCGACGAACGGATCAGTTCTTCTTGCGCGGCCTTGGCGCGGAGATAGCCGCTATCTGGAAGGTCTCCCGCACCCACAACCGACAGTGCCACATGGTGTTTCACTCCCGACCGACGTTCCGCTTCGAGCAGATTGCCGGTTGAGGTGACGAAAAAGTCGAGGACATCATCGTCGGCGAACGACGGCGAGTTCGATACGTCAACGACCACATCGGCTCCGGCGAGGGTGGAGTCGAGGCCTTCTCCGGTAAGGGCGTTGACACCCGTTTGTGGGGAGGCGGCGATAGCGTCGTGTCCCTGTTCGGTGAGGGTGGTGACGACCTGGCTGCCGATCAGTCCGGTTCCGCCGATGACCACGATTTTCATAGCGTGCCTTTCAGATGTAGTGAACGCGTCACCACTATTGACCGATCAGCGGGTCCAGATGTGACAACGTCGGCAACAGCGCTGCTCAGAGCGCTGTCAGTTTGTCCGGTGCCATCACCCAGTGCAGTCGCTCAATTCCGGATGGCGATGCGCTAATGGTCAGTACGGCGAGTGTTTGGTTGCCGCGGCGGATCACCGCCGATGGCGCGCCATTGGTGTTCACCGAAATGACTGTTGTGTCGATCCACCAATCGGCAAAGCCAGCGACCATTCGGGCGACCTTGTCGATGCCGATGACTGGTCGGCGTGCGGCACGCGGGGCGATACCCGCGCCGTCGGAGATGCTCACGACGTCGCCGGCGAGAACTTCTTCCAGACGTCTCAGATCCCCGTCCTGCGCCGCGGCGACGAACGCGTCGAGAAGCGACCGATGCTCGGCGGGATCCACCGGCATTTTCCGCTGTGCCCCAACGTGTTTGCGGGCTCGGCTGACCAACTGTCGACTGTTGGCGGCGGTCGTGGACAGCACGTCGGCGATCTGTTCGTGGTCGTATGCGAATGCTTCCCGGAGCACATATGCCGCGCGCTGATCGGAGGGGAGGGATTCGAGAAGAACGAGAACCGCGTGGTCGAGGGCTTCCGCCGTCTCGGCGCCGAGCGTGGGATCAGCGCTGGTATCAACGGGTTCGGGCAGCCACGGTCCTAAATACGACTCGCGAGTGAATCGGGCCGAATCCAAGGTGTTGATGGCTAGCCGGGTGGTCACGGTGGTCAGGTAGGCGGGCGGATTGCGAATCCCGCCGCGGTCGGTCTGCTGCCAGCGAAGCCAGGCTTCCGACACGATATCTTCGGCCTCGACGACGCTGCCGAGCATTCGATAGGCGATGCCGAACAGTCGCGGGCGGGACTCGTCGAACACCGCGACCGCATCGGCCAGGTCTGACTCGCGATTCATGTTGTCCGAGTGTACGAGTCAACTCCGGTGGTGAACTCAGGCGGCCGGTCGGACCTTGAGCTTGCCGAGTGTCGGGAGGCCGAGCGCCTGGCGGACTCGAAGATCGACGATGTAGGCGCGCAGTGATACCGGGCTCAGCCACGGTGCGACGAAGTCGATCGCCCGGTGTAGTGCCACCATGCGCTCGAATTTCCGTTGATCTCGCTCTGACCACGTCCAGCCCATCATCGAGCGGAATTCCGGCGGAAGCGTCGCCCGCGTCATGAACTTCAGTTGAGGTCCCAGTGCGCGTGACATGACCCGGCCCGCCGGGCCCCACTGGCTGTGCAGGAAGGAAAGATCGGCGAGTGCCGCGAGATGGCCCTGTACGTCGTCGTCGATGGAGAGCTCGGGAAGCGTTGCTGCCCAACGTTGTTCAAATTCCGCGTAGGTTTCCGGCCAGTCATGCCCGCGCATCTCCAGCGTTGTGCCCAGCGATTTTCCTTGTGCGAGAAGATGATTACGTGTCGTGTCGTCGAGCTGGCCGTAAGTTAGTTCCCACGAGTCGAGGAATCCCTTGAAGAGACACATCGCGACCCATTGCTGCAGGCGAGGATCGTTGGCGCTGTAGCGCACGGGGGAGTCGGAAGTGGAATGCACGTGACTATGCACTTCGCGAACGGCCGTGTGGTAGGCCAGCTTGTCTGATTTCGACCCGACTATCGCCACGGCGAGATATTGACCGGTGGTGCGCTGGCGTTTGATGACGCGTCGATACGCGCTGCCCGAGTCGACGCGGCTTTCGAATACTCCACGCCCAACACCGGGCATCGACAGTTGCATGATGATGTTGGCTACCCCCATTCCGAAGAATAGTGCGGTAGTGGCTTGTGGAATGGTCGTCGGCGGAACATTTCGCTGGCGAAACGGCGTTCTCATGGACTGACGGTAAATCTGAAAACGTCTGTTGTCAATTGTCTCCAGTCGCGGGATTTCGATGCCGAAGAAACGCAAACGGGCCGTTCCACCGACGTGGAACGGCCCGAATGGTGAGGTTTCTACTTCGCGCCCAGGGCGCCTTTCGCGAGTTCGATCGCGGGCGCAAGGCTCGGATTGTCTTCGGCGAGCTTGTCGAGCGCGAGGCGGATGTTGTCAGTGGTCGGCGAGTTCGCGATATCCGACTTTGACGGGGGCTTAGTCGGCGCGGCGTTCGCCGGCGCTGCGGCCAGTCCGAGTGCACCGGCAAGGCCAAGGCCCGCGATGCCCGTAACCAGGGCGCGCTTGGTGAAACGTGAAGTGGCGCGTCTCATGTCTTCTGCCTTTCCTGCGCCAGTGGCGCGATGTTAATTGCTGCGGTCCCGGCCAGTGTAGGGGAACCTCGGCACTATTCGGCAAGTCGACGAGACGACGTGCTGTGACCTGGGGAAATGACCTGGCGATGTCAGCGATGTTGAATCGCCTATTCGGTGGACTTGAGCTGGTGGATAGCCCGTCGTGCGCTGTCGATCGGGCAACCGACAGCTCGGTATCCGCTGCTGAGGCGTTGCTGAAATTCGGGAGAGCAGCACGCTGCCGAGGGCAAGCTGCCCTTTGCAGCGCACTATTTTCCCGAATTTCGGTGTCCGATCTTGAATCCTTGCTACGCTGCGACGCAACACGTCGAATTGGGGAGATTTGCTATGCGCAAGGCGATTATCGCGGGGGCTTTGGCATTCACAGTCGCTGCCGGCGGCACCGTTACTACCGGAACGGCAAATGCCGCGCGAACTGTCCACTGCAAGTACACGCTGACCACGCCGAAGAAGGTTCGCCAGACCGTGCAGTCGACGGTCAGCTATCAATGCGATGCGCCGCTGAAAGCGGTCGCTGTCAACGTGGTCCTCTACAACAGCATTCTGCCGATCGGTATCGCCGAACCAACCAGAACCTCCGGCCGCAGTTTCCGCGCGACCGTGAGCGCGTTCTGCTGGCGTGGTGACCACCCGGGCAAGTACCGGGCCTACTCGTCACTCTCCGCCGACGCCTATCCGGGATATTCACCGCGGATCGTTACCGATTCCAAACGGACCGTCTTCGCCGACATCCAGTGCTGACTCACCGATCGAGGGAAACGGCTTCATCGAACCGAATTAGCTTCTCCGGGTTGCGAATCGCGTAGATGCGGGTGATCAGCCCGTCTTCGATGGTCACGCCGACGACGGTGTCGAGCTGGCCGCCGACGATGATGCGTCCGCCCGGCGCGCCGTTGACCAATCCGACCTCGACTGCCGCGTCTGGTGCGACACGGGCGAGGCCACCGAGCAATCGGGCGACACCGGTCGCACCGGTGATGGGGCGCCGAACCGCGTTGACTATGCCGCCGCCGTCGGCAACCAATACGACATCGGGTGCCAGCACGGTTAGTAGGGCTTGCATGTCGCCGCCCGCGACGGCGGCGAGAAATCGTTCGGTGACCTGTTGCTGCTCGGCCCGGTTCACCTGCATCCTAGGGCGTCTGGCTGACACGTGATTACGGGCGCGATGCGCGATCTGACGTACGGCCGCAGCGGATTTCCCAATGGCACTGGCGATTTCGTCGTAAGACAGATCGAAGACCTCCCGCAAGACGAAGACCGCCCGCTCGGTGGGTGCGAGTGTCTCGAGCACGGTGAGCATCGCTATCGACACATTTTCGGCCAGTTCCACGTCGTCGGCCACGTCGGGAGTGGTCAACAACGGCTCGGGCAGCCACTCTCCGACGTAATCTTCGCGCCGGCGCGCCAGGCTGCGCAGTCGATTGAGTGACTGCCGTGTCACGACGGTGACCAGGTAAGCCCGCGGGTCGGCGATTGTCGCCTGGTCGACGTCGGACCACCGCAGCCATGTCTCCTGCACGATGTCCTCGGCGTCGGCTGCCGAGCCGAGCATCTCGTAGGCAACGGTGAACAACAGGCTGCGATGGTCCACGAATGGGTCGACGGTCACGCGTTCGAGGCTAACGTCTCGTTCGCGGCCTCGGGGCGAGACGGCTCGGACAGAGCGAATTCGCAAGCGGCAGAGAAGCCTTGGGATTCGATGCCCAGCGCGTTGTTACCCCGGGTTGTCGCGTTCGCGAATCCGATCGCCGCAGTCAACTCGACGACGGCCGCCGCCCCCAGTTGTGCGGTCAGCGTTTCGACCATCTCGTCGGTCACTGTCGGGGGCGTCTGCGTCATCGCCTCGGCGTAGCCCAGTACGTCGCGTTCGAGCGGGGTGAACACATCGGATTCACGCCACCGGGGGACCTGGCTCGCCTTACGTTCGTCGAGGCCTTCGGTGTGGGCGAGGAAGTAATTCAGGTCCAGGCACCACGAGCAGCCGACCAACGATGCCACTGCCATATGCGCGAAAGTCTTCAACGATTCGTCGCAGTCGTTCCACTTGCGGACCTTGCCGCCAAATGTGTTGAGTGACTTCACGACTCGTGGGCTATGCCACATCACCTCGGCCGGCTCGGGCACCGCGCCAACCATCTTGTTGCCGATGACTTTCACCAGCTTGCCGTAGATACCGGTGAGTTCTTTCTTGGGGAGACGAGCAGTGGTCATTTTCTTCCTCCTTGTTCGGTGGGTCGTACATGAGACACCGCCCGGGGAGGATGTGTGACAGGTCGGCGAGAATTAGTTTCGATCGGAGCCGATGACCGTCGATCCCAGAAACTCGCAGACCGCGAGTGCCAACGCCAGATCTAGTCGGTCACCGTTGGCGGACGTTTCGCCCATCGCCTTGTCGACGCGGTATTTCACCGTGTTTCGGTGCAGGTTCAGTTGCTCCGCGGTGCGGAGATGACTGTCACGGTTGGCGAAGAAGACCGACAAGGTCTGACGCAGGTCGCCCGCGGTAGGAGTGTCGTCCGCCAAATCTCCGAGTACTTCGCGAACCCAGGCGCGCGTGGAGTCGAGGTCGCGGGCAAGCAATGAGACCACCGCAATGCCACGGTCGCCGAAGCCGATGACAGCGCCGGTTGGCGAGTTCGGGGCCGTGGCAACCGAGAATGCGGCCTGAGCCTGCGCATGCGAACGCCGAAACCCTCGCGCGCCGTTGGCCGGGAGTCCAAGGGCTATCCGGGTTCTCGCGTCGGTACTCATCAGCCCGGCGACGGCGGAGGTATCGACGACACGGTTGCGAGCGCCCAGCGGAATCCAGCCCCAGACGGTCCCCCGATCGATCGCGGTGACGATCGGCGGTCCATCGGAATTGAGTTTCGCGGCCAGGGTCCGTACGGCACGATCGAGGTCGGTGAGGTCGGACGTTTCGTCGGCCGGCCATGCGATCACAGCCAGGTGAAATTGGTCGACCGGGTAACCGGTCTCACGCTCAAATAGGGCAGTGTCGGCGTCGGTGGCGGAAAGTAGTTGGTGGACAGTGGAAGACAGCACATTTCCCTCCGCCCCGAGCCAACGTCGACGTTCGTCTTCGTAGGCCTGGAACACATATAGCGTGATCCAGTCGATGTAGGAGAAGATGACGTCGGAGATGTGCAGGGTCACCGCCATCGCGGCGGGCGCGGGCAGCATGAGCTCGTCGACTAGTCGGTAGCAGCGTCGCATCACCACGCTCTGTCCCATATGGTATGCCCGCACAAGGGAATTCGACGGAACGTCGCGTTGGGCGAGACGTAATGCGTATTCGACAGCCGCGGTGGTCGGCTGGAGATGGTCTACCGGGATATCGTTGGCTAGCACGTGAATGATCGTCGAGATATTGCCCTGCACACTGGCATCGAGTAATTCGTGGATTATCGGATCGGCATCCAGATAGTCGATTTCGCGGGCCAGGGTGGTGGTCACTTCACTCACAACCTCGGGATAGTCCGTCCGGAGTTGTCGCGCCACGGTGGCGGCACAGGCGAGGACTTCTTTATCGGCCATCGCCGGGACACGCGCAAGGCGACGTCGGGCGGCATCGCCCTCGTCGCCGACCCGGGCCAATGTCATCGGCGGTCGCGGCGGCCCAGGTACCGCAGCGCCGACTGTGCGGCGTTGTAGCCACACAGTCCGTGAATGCCTGCGCCGGGCGGCGCTGATTGTGAGCAAAGGAAGACTCCGTCGACACCGATCGCGTAGGGATCTAACGCGATTCGAGGTCGAAGGACAATCTGCAGGCGATCGTTGGAGCCGCCGATGATGTCTCCGCCGGCGAAATTCGGGTTATGCGTGTGTAGTTGGCGGGTGCTTGTGGAATGAGTCGCGACTACCCGGTCGCGGAATCCGGGTGCGAACCGTTCGATCTGAGCGGTGACCGCTTCGGTTGCGTCGCCGTCGAAACCGCGCGGCACATGAGCGTAGGCGTATATCGGGTTGATCGATCCATTGCTTCGAGTTCGATCGGCGAGGTACTGCTGTCCCAGTAAGACGAAGGGGCGGTCGACCATGATCCCTTGGGCGCGTTGGCGTTCGGACGCTGCGACTTCGGCGAAGTCTCCACCGAGGTGAACGGTGCCGGCATGGCCGCAGGCGGGATTCGTCCAGGGGATGTCGCCCTCGATCGCGTAGTCGACTTTGTAGGCCGACGATCCGATCCGATAGTTGCGATAGGAGCGCGAGATGCGAGCAGGCATGTCGCCTTCATAGATCGAAAGTGCCTGTGCTGGTGTGAGATCCAACAGGATCAGATCGGCGGGAGGAATATCGGCCCGGCTGCTGACTCGGATACCCGTGGCTATTTTCACGCCCGCGTCGTCGAGCGCTGCGACCAAAGCCGAAGTGATAGAACCTGATCCGCCCTGAGCGACGGGCCAGCCGAACCGGTGCCCGCTCGCGCCGATCATCAACCCAAGCGATGCGGTGAGCGGGCGGTCGAGCCGGGTGAATGCGTGCGCTGCGATGCCGCCGTAGAGTGCGCGGGCTGGTTCGGTTCGAAACCATTTGGCGAGGGCGGTTGCGGGCAGCAGGGCGCGCGGGCCAAATGCCGCCAGCCGCAGGGGATGCGATGGCACGTTGACGATTGGACGAAGTAGGTCGTGCGCGAGGTCGTCGAATCCGCGGGCCAGGTCGCCGAATGCCATCCGCCATCGCTTGGCATCGGCGCCCAGGCCGTCGGCGGTCCGATCGATCGACTGGTAGAGCAAACCGGCATCACCCGAGTCGAGCGGATGAGCGCAGTCTATTTCCGGCCACTTCCATTCCAGGCCGTAGCGTTCGAGTCCGACGGCGGCCCAGAACGGCGAGCCGACACCGAGCGGGTGGAAAGCCGAACAATAGTCGTGGATGACTCCGGGGACGGTCAGTTCACCTGAGCGGGCACCGCCGCCGACTTCGTCGGAAGCTTCCAGGACTTGCACGTCGACACCGTTTCGGGCGAGGTGCAGTGCGGCGGCGAGCCCATTGGGCCCGCCGCCGACAACGACGGCAGTGGTCACCGTCTGACCTCATTTTGCTCGCGGTCAGTGGTCCGCAACTGTGGTACGTGCACCATCCCAGGGTCCGTCACGGCGCGGCCAGCGTCAACGGGGAGGGTCCATTCCACCTCGAACGGGATTGGCCCATTGGGCAACCACGGCTGTTCGGCGACGGCGTCGGCCACCTGATAGGTGCCGGTCTCGATCACTCCGAGCGCGGCGTCGATGACTTTGTATGCCTGGGTTGACTTATGGATCGGCTGGGACTCGATCCAGGCGACGATGAACTCGCCGGGAGCGAAGCCACATCGGCGCTGCAGGGCCGCGATGAACTTCGCGTCGTGGAAGTGGCCGTCACCGAAGTTGAACGCTGCCAACGAGTTGAAGGCGAACTCGGCCTCGCGCAGTGTGTACGTGTTGATGTCATCGCCGAGGTGGCGGCTCATCAGTGAGTACAGCGCACGGCCCTGACTGTGTAGCGAACGCCACGCAAGCATCTGATGCATGACAACGTCGGCGACCTCGGGCGGATACGAAGCCAGCAGCTGAGTCCGGGTATTCGGCGAGGAGCGCACGACGAATTCGTTGAGCTTCTCCTCGGCACCTGGTGCGAAAGCCCAAGTGGCAGAGGCCCAGTTGCCCGCGTACTGACGCATCGACGGCAAGAAGGACACCAGATCCGGACGCAGGTTACCGAGTATCGGGAAGAAGACGAGTGCTGCGCCGATCGCGACCATCGCCCACGGCATCGAGGTGTCGGTTAGCGCGTAATCGCCCCACGCGGGGAAACCCCAAAATAGGAAGACAGCGGCCCACGCGAACAGGATGTTCCATTCAAGCGGCACGGCGAGCGGGAAGGTGGAGAAGATGAAGATGTGGAAAGCGACCATCAGTATCACCGCGGCGAGTGTCAGCCATTTGTTGGTAGAGAACAGCAATACCAGCGGGGTGATCACCTCTACGAGGGTGCCGAGCACATGACCAACAGTGCCCGCCAGCTTCGACGGCCGCATGTCATCGGGGAATGACCGGTAGTGCATTCTCTTGATCGCCTTGTTGGCGAGCCACGGTGTATTCGAGATCATCGGTGGAATAACCATCGAGAAATGCTTGCCCAGCTTGGAGATTCCCGCTCCGACCCACACTGTCACGATGAGCAACTTGAGCGCGATGATCATGTCGACGAATGGCAGCACACTGAAGAAAAACACCGCCGGAAGATACTGCTCGGAGCGCGCGGCGATGAACATGATTTTGTCGCGCAGGCCGATGACCGCGAATAGCACTAGCAACGGGATCAATAGGAGTGGGTTCACCAGGCCGTGGTTGTCGGCGACGACAGCATTGAACGATGACGTGTCTTTGCCCGGAAGTGCCAGCGCAACAATGAGATTGGACAAGATCGCCAGATATACCACGACATCGAAAATAGTGCGCGAGTCGCCCGCGGTGAATGGCACTTTGCCCGGCCACGGTGGGCAGCGGAGCGTTTTGGGGCGAGCCCAGAATGTTATTCCGCCGGTCATCGGCTTGAAGTGACCGGCCAGCGGTCCCCAGGATCCGCCAAGTCCGACGGACTCGAGGAGGATCGTCCATAGCACGGCCTTCTGGTAGACAATCGGCTCATTCCACCAGTCGGTCACCTGCAGGACGTTGAGCCCGGAAGTAAAAGTGGCGATGGACAATCCAATGCCGATATAGAGTACGAATACCTTCAGCAGGTATATGACATGCACCATCTTCGGTGTGCCGAAACCATATTCGGCCCAATGCGTGCCAAGGATGCGGATGCGCTCGAAGAACGGCTTGTCAAGAAAGGTTTCCGGCTCCACCGGTGGGAAGTCGGGCTGGGTGAATCCCATGGTTTTCTCCAATCACGGATATGCGGAGGATGGTGCGCCGGCCGGGTGACTGGCGCAGGGAGTATCTGCTCGCCGACCGCTTCTCGATCGCGAGGTCGCTCAGAGTGAGAGGGACTAAATCGTTTGGGGGGTAGGTGATTTCAACCGCAGGGTGGGTTTGTCGATCTTGCCAACCGGGTTGCGGGGGAGTTCGGGCAGTAGGTGGATGGCGACCGGACCTTTGATCCGGGCAAGCCGTGCGTCGAGGTGTGCGATCAGTTCGGCAACAGTGACGTCGTGGTTGGGGTAGGCCACGGCGTACGCGACAGGAACTTCACCATGAAGGTCATCGGGCTCACCGACGACGGCGCATTCGAGGATTGCCGGGTGGGTTGCGAGAGCGTTCTCGATCTCTTTGGGATAGACGTTCTCGCCGCCCCGAATAATCATGTCCTTGATGCGGTCGACGATGGACAGGTAGCCATCGTCGTCGAGCAGGCCGATATCGCCGGTGTGGAGCCAGCCGTCGACGACAGTTTCGGCCGTGGCCTTGGGGCGATTGAGATAGCCGCGCATGACATTTGGGCCCCCAATGATGACTTCGCCGGTCTGCCCGACGGGAACATCACGGCCCTCGGCGTCGACGATGCGTATCACCTGGCCGGGCAGGGCGGGCCCGACGGTACCCAATTTGCGAACGCCCGCAACAGGATTGCAGGCCGACGCACACGTTCCCTCGGTCAATCCGTATCCCTCGACGATGGGAAAGCCGAAGAACGACTCTGCTCTGTCGAGAAGTTCGCGGGAGATCGGAGCGGCACCGCAGATCGCGAAGCGAATTGATTCGAGCGAAGCCGGCGGAGCGTCATGTCGGGAGGACAGTAGTGCGTAAATGGTTGGGACGGCGGAGAAATACGTAGGTCGAAGGCGGCTCACGTCGTCGAAGAATCTACTGACCGAGAACTTTCCGGTCACTGACAGTTGGGCACCGGCGAGCATCGGCGCGAGGAAACTCACGCAGATGGCGTTGACGTGAAACAGGGGCAGGATGAGTAGTGCATGATCCTGTGCGGTGAGGCGGCAATAGGTCACCATCGACGCCGCCATGAAATGCAAGTTCGAATGAGTGAGGCGAACTCCTTTGGGACGTCCGGTGGATCCCGACGTGTAGATGAGTAGTGCGTCTTCGTCGGGGTGCGGCGCTCGCGGTGCCCGCCAGCTGGCGCTCGGCAGTTGGGCAATGTCGTTGGTCCGCAGAATGATTCGATCTGGGTTGGGTGTTCCGGCGGTATCGCCGACGACGACGCGCACCTGTGCATCGGCCAGTTGATACTCGGCCTCGTCGGCGGTGAACGCCGGATTGACCGGTGTGCCAATCGCTCCCAATCGCCAGGCTGCCATCAGGACGACCAGCAGTTCGACTCTATTGGCGAGGAAGGTGGCAACGACGTCGCCGCGTTCTACGCCCAGTACGCACAGCTGCTCCGCGCATGCCTCGACGCGGTCGGCGAAGTCTGCGTAGCTCAGCGCGCCGGAATCGTCGCGGACGCAGGGGGCGTCGGGATTCTCGACGGCATCCCAGGCGAAGTAAGAAGATCGGGTCACGGTGCGAAGCCTTCCAACAGGAACTGGTTGTGAGCTACGACACTATTGCCAGAGAATGTGATGGGAAACGGTCTGTGAGGCCAGACTTTGTTCGGTCCGTTGTGCTCCGCGCACAATGGAGTTAGTCGGCGTCGCTGATGGCTAATTGTGTGCGGATTCGCCAGGTGACCACCGTGATCAGTCCTAGCGCGCCGAATACGAACCACAGCACGTCGAGTCCGATCTGTGTATATGCCCATGCTCCCAGCAGTGCGCCTAAAGCGAGCGCGAGCCAGAGGCCGAAGTAGCGCAGCCACAGCCAACGAGGGCCGCCGTAGAAGGCGTCGACGAGGCGCTGGCTTGCCTTGACCAGGGTGCCTGTCATGTAGGTAAGGCCGACGGAGACTTCGCCATTCGACAGGAAGGTGGCGTTGAGTATCCCCATCGCGACTGCGACGATCAAGATCGGCGGCACTGGAAACCAGTGCGCCGTAGTTGCGAGCGCGGACAGCCCGACGACGCCGGTCGTGCTGGCCAGAACAGTCACTCGGCCATCGCCGAATCGTGCGAGTACCGAGCCGATTACAGCGCCGGCGATGAATAGCCCGATGATGCCGAAGGCCTTGCCGACTGAAGTCCACGAACCGTGGATGAACTCGGCAGACATGCGAGTTGTATTGCCGCTCATAAATGAAACGAAATAGCCGCCGAGATTCAAGAATCCCACCGCGTCGAGAAAGCCGGCGGTGCCGGTCAATATGACAGCCAAGACCAGTTCGCGGGGACGGATCGTTTGCATGTGGTTACGGTAGCCGCGTCGGTCGTCGAAGCACACGCGACGATCGCAGTAACGCAGATATCGACTGGCTGATGTGACAGGGTGACCTTTGCGGCAGAGCGCTTTTCGTGATCTCGTCGCCAGGAGCGACGAAACTAGGATATGTCGAGGTTTGTATGCCAACGCACTCGCCAGCTGGAATTGACGTCGAGGCGGTCTCGGATTGGTTCGCCGTCAACGTGCCTGATTCGGTTCTGCCGCTGGACTTTACCCAACTGGCTGGCGGTCGATCGAATCTGACCTATCTTGTCGATGATGCGCGCGGCGGACGCTGGGTGCTGCGGCGGCCGCCCCTCACATCGACGGCGCCGACAGCGCACAACATGACGCGGGAATGGTCGATTCTGAGCTTGTTGCAGCCATCGGTGGCTCCCACTCCCACACCGATCGCGCTCTGTAGCGAGCCCGCGGTCACCGGAGCGCAGTTCTACGTGATGGAGTACGTGCCCGGCATTGTTGTGGAATGCGACGACGACGCGGAGCAGTTCAGCGCCGCGATGCAGCGCAAATTGTCCGAAGGGACGATCGATGCCCTGGCCGCGCTCCACCTCATCCCTTGTGAGACAACCGAGTTCGATGAATTCCGACGCTCGGGTACGTATCTTGAACGTCAATTGCGGCGTTGGTCGGCGCAGATCGAAGGCTCCGGCGGCGCCACAGCCGAATGGTCGCGGGCATACCGGCTACTGGTGGATCGACGGCCAGCGGAGAGGTATGTGGGCGTGGTGCATGGTGACTATCGACTCGGGAATCTGTTGATCGACGACGCGGGTGCGGTCCGCGGAATCCTCGACTGGGAGCTCTGGTCCGTCGGTGATGTGCTCGCCGATGTCGGGTGGCTGGTCGCGACGTGGTCGTCGCCGGACGTCGTCGGGTGGGCACCATGTGCCGGGTCAGGCTTCCTCACCCCTGATGAGCTGGTTAGCCGATACGAATACGCGACCGGATACGATGCGTCCGATATCGACTACTACCACGCATTCGCCCTGTGGCGCCTGGCCTGTATTGCGGAGGGCGTGCTGGTTCGGTATCGCGCGGGTGCGATGGGTGAGGCAGAGGATGTCGACTTCGATCTGCTGACCCGTCGGCCGGGCCTGCTGGCTGAGCGGGCGTTGACGATTTTGTCGGGTTGATTCAGGGGGAAACATCACCATCTGCCAAGCTCAATTGGTGACCGATAAAGAACCAGTGGCCGAAGACGCCCGAATGGCCGCGCTGCTGAGTTTCACCCGGAACGGCGACACCTTCGTCGCGCGCAGCCCCGGAGGCAGCGAGGACGGGCGGCTATTCGGCGGATACATCGCCGCGCGGGCGCTCGCGGCGGCGGGTGCCACCGTCGACGGCGACAAACTGCCGCATTCGCTGCACGCGTATTTCATCCGCGGTGGGCAGTACGGTGTGGATATCGTGCTGCGCGTCGAACGCGTTCGCGATGGCCGATCATTCGCCACTCGTCGGGTCACGGTGGAACAGAACGACGCCGCCATCTTCGAGATGATCACCTCCTTCCATCGCAGCGAGGAAGGAACCGACGGTTACACGCCGCCGATTCCGGCTCTCGCGCTTGAGGATTCGGTTGAGGTCGGTACCACCATGGTGCTATCGAAAGATTTTGAAATGCGTGGTCGCGCGGGGGACCCGGAACCCTTTGTGCTAGCGCCGTTTTGGATCAGAACGCGGCGGCCAATCGCTGATGATCCGCTGCTGCGCGCATGCGTCCTAACCCTGCTGTCCGATATCGGTCCGGTACCGGCCGCGCGACCACCGGGTGCATCGCTCAAAGCACTAATGACGCCGAATCTCGCTGCCAGCCTTGACCATTCGATCTGGTTTCATCGGCCGTTCGACCCGCACGATTGGCATTGCTACGACATCACGCCGGTCACTACCGGCAGCGCGCGCGGATTGGTGCGGGGTGCGATCGTAGGTCGCGACGGCACGCTGATCGCGTCGACGGCTCAAGAAGCCTTGTGGCGCGGCTAGATTCAGATCACGGTTGGTTCTGCTGATTCCACTGTTCGCGGTGTGGGCGCAGCCCCATCTGATCGCCTGCGCTGAACATTGAAGTTGAGATAGCGGATCTTGCTAGGCCGACGGTCGGGATGACGGTGGTCCGGAGATTCATGTTTGGTTGCCGCGAATATCGGGAACACCAAATTTGAATCGCGGTCGACACGGAGGTAACAACATGCGGCGTGGTGGTGGAATCCTGAGTTTCCTCATAGTGGTCTGGTTGCTGATCGGCCTGTTGGCCGCATTTCAGCGGGATTACTTCAGTAACGCTGAAACCAATTGTGCGACTGCCGGAACCATCGCACTAACAGTTGTCGCCGGCCCGTTGAACTACTTCGGGGTTAACCCCAAAGTGACCGACTGCAACGTCAAACTGCCCGAGCCCAGTCAGTAGTTCGGCCAGCCGCATCGTCCTGATATTCGGAGGGATAACAAGACGGTGTTGAACACGTCGTACGCATTTCGAGTGCGTGTGGAACACTCTTTGAGGTGATTGGAGAACGATTGCCGGGGCGTGTCGTCGATCCGCAACGGCGACAAGAATTGCTGGAAAGTGGTGCCATCTTCACCGCGCAGCGTACTGTCCGGGGGGACTCGGTTAGCCATGACCACCGCCTCAAATTCGACGGTGTCGCACGTTACCTCCAGGATGCGGGCCAAGACCACCTGCTTCATATCGGCCACGAAGATATCCATCCGCACTGGGTTGTCCGCAGGACGGTGATTGAAATCCTGGCCGGTGGTGAACAGCCTGATGTGCTCAATGTTGAGCGGTGGGGCTCGAAGCTAGGTTCGCGGTGGTGCAATGTGCGAATCGACCTGGACGGCCAGCGTGGCACTCGGATCGAGACAGAGGCGTTCTGGATCAATTTCAACGTCAAAACGGTTACACCGTCTGCGCTGAGCGAAAGCTTCGTCAACACTGTGGGGTCCGCGGCGGAGCCCGGTGTACTGCGATGGAAACAGTGGCTCGACCCCGCGCCGCATCCTGATGCCTTCGAGGTGCCATTCCTTCTGCGTGCTGCCGACCTCGACATCATCCAGCACGTCAACAACGCGGTGTATTGGACAGCGCTCGAAGAAGTGCTTGCGACTGCGCCAGATCTGCGTGAGCAGCTTCCGCTGCGGGGCGTCGTCGAACACAATTCTCCGTTGCAGATTGAAGACGCGCCGCGGCTACTCGCACACCGGAAAGGCGCAACGCTCTACGCGTGGCTCGTGACTGGAGACCGCACCGCCGCGGCGATGAGTGTGGAAGCACTACCCGAAAAGAGTGCCTGACCTGCTGTGTTCCGAGGCGCGGTCGGGTCGGTCGTTCGCATGACATTCGATGACGATCAGTTTGAAAAGCTAACGGGGTGGGGTGTCTTTGCCGATATGGATTATGAACGTGCTTCCCGACATCACGAAGTAGACGCCGATTCGGGTTCGCATAAGACGCGTCGGCACGTTCGGGAAATCGACCGCGGTAGGGCAACAGCTCGCCCGTGGACGTCTCGTATCCCAAGCGACCCACACCGGAAGGATTGACCCAAATGTCACGAACACGAGTCATCGCCGCTGCTGCTGCGGTAGGTGCAGCGGTATCCATCGCCATCGCCCCCGCCATCGCATCCGCGGCCCCCGCCGCTCCGGCGGCGACGAAAGTCGCAACGACGAATGCGCTGAGTTTCTCAATCCCCGCGATCGGCGGCATCGAAACACCTCCGGGCGGCGTCCCCGGCGGTTCATTCCAGCAAACCACTGTCAATGCCCGACCCGCGTCGACTGCTGGATCGGTGACCTTCTCGGTCGCCAATCCGGTGACGTGGAGTGGTCCGAATTCCTATCTTTACGGCCAATACACCTACCGTTACGTTGGGGTCTCCTGGCGGAATCTGCAGACCGGCAAGACCGGAACGGTCGACCTGCGGCACTGGCAAGCGCCAGCGACAGATTCGGGGCCGGGATATTCATGGACATTGCCTACATCAGCGACCGTCGTCACCGGGTCGGGCCCAGTGGTTGCGACTGTCACGGTGTTCCGTGAGCAGTGGGAGAGGCCGGGGATGCCGATCAGCGTGATCCCGGGTGTCTCCGCTCTATTGGTGCCGTGACATAGTTCGCGAAAATCGTCCGAATAAGACTGCACCAAGGGCATATCGCCCCAGGTTGGCTGACTATCGGACGATTTTCGCGGACGCGGCGGCCAGTTCGTCCGACGTGGGGTCGGTTGACAAGTGGGCGCGCGATCTGCGAACCTCGGCACAGGTCATGAGTACCAGCGTTAAGCCCCGGCTTGCTGGTCGGCAACCCTCCACCGCGGCGGGGTGCTCCGGGTGACGACCAGGCCGTTGCCTGATTGGGTGCGGCAAGCGCGGACTCCGACTGTCGTACCCCGGGGTCCCTGACCAAGGGGTTCTTGATGACTTCTACGCTCGACCGCTTTTGTGCACCCATTGCCTGTGTTTCAGGTAGCGATCTTTCAGTTCCGTTGGTACAGGGCGGATTTCGCGCCTACGCCAATTTTGACTACGCCGCCAGTGCTCCCGCGCTCGAGCAGGTTACCGACCGGGTGACGGAGTTGCTGCCGTATTACGCCAGCGTGCACCGGGGCGCTGGGTACGCCTCTCGTATCTCGACAGAGTGCTACGAGTCGGCTCGAGACTCAGTGGCGCGCTTCGTTAATGGCGCCGATGACCAGGTCGTTGTCTTTACCCGCAACACGACCGACTCGTTGAATCTGTTGGCTGCCTGCGTGCCGGGCGACACCGTCGTACTCGATATCGAGCATCATGCCAACTTTCTGCCGTGGACGCGCAACGGTCGGCGAGTAGTGGCCAGCGCTGACACCATCGAGGAGACGATACGTCGGATCGCCAGTGAGTTGCGTGCCAAACCAGCTGCGCTACTTGCCATTACCGGCGCCTCGAATGTAACCGGGGAAATTCTGCCGCTAGAGCGATTGACCACGCTGGCGCATCGCCACGGTGCCCGAATCCTGGTCGACGCCGCGCAACTCGCGCCACATCGACGAATTGATTTGCGCGCCAGCGGAATTGACTACCTGGCATTTTCCGGGCATAAGCTGTATGCCCCGTTCGGCGCGGGAGTGCTGGTTGGACGTCGGGATTGGCTCGACGCCGCTGAGCCGTACCTGGCTGGTGGTGGCGCAGTGCGAGAGGTGACTAGCACCGATGTCCAGTGGGCTTTGTCTCCACAACGACATGAGGCCGGTTCGCCGAATGTACTGGGTGTGGCGGCGCTGGCAGCGGCATGCGACACCCTCGGCTTGCTCGACGAGGCAACCGTCGTCGACCATGAGCGAAATCTCGTCGAGCGTCTGCGATCGGGTTTGGAAACCGTTGCGGGAGTGCGGTTTCTGAATATCTGGACCGATACCGCCGACCGGGTGGGAATCGTGGCCTTTACCATCGACGGCTTCGAACCCGGCCACGTTGCCGCGTACCTCTCAGCAGAACACGGCATCGGTCTCCGAGATGGTCGATTCTGTGCGCACCCGCTGCTGGCGCGGCTTGGAGTGGACGGCGCGCTGCGCGCCAGCATCGGGTTGGGCACCTGCGCCGATGAGGTCGATCGGCTGATCGCCGCTGTCGGCACGCTGGTTGAGCGGGGTGCACGGTGGAACTACGGTCGAGTCGAGGGGCAGTGGAATCCGGTGCCCGAGACACGCGAGCGGCTTGCGCCAGGGCGTGTCAGCGGCTCGCCGTGTGCGATCGGCGTGTGATGGGCCGGGGTCCCGTCAGTCGCGGGAGCCGGTGGCGCGTTTGAGTTGGCGACCACCTGAAATGCGCACGTAGATGCCGATCAGAATGATTGCGATGACGATACCCACGATGAATGGGATGACTTCCCACCCGCCGTTGGAGTTCTTGTATCCGAGCTGGTAGGTGAGCCACGATCCGAGAAAGGAGCCCGCCGCGCCCAGAATAACCGTCATGATGAGGCCGATCTTCTGATCGCCGGGCATTATCAGACGAGCTAGTCCGCCGATGATAAGGCCGATGACAATAGCGCTGATGATGGTCCAAATCATGGTATTTCCATCCTATTTCGGGTAGTCGTGTGATGACTGATATTCAGGTATGTCGCAAGCCTGCCCGCAGCACCATATATGTGGTGCTGCGGGCGAACTCGGGGTATTACTTATTTGAACCGCTAGATTCAATACCCTCGGTTTCGATCTTCTCCTTGCGGACGGTGTCGGAGACGGATTCCTTGTCCGTGACCTCATTGACCTCGAGTCCAACACGTTCGACTGGCACGGTCTTCTTCTCGGCGACCACTTGGTCTTCGTGCAGCGTGACCTCGGTTTGCGCTTCGCCGATGTCACCGACGGGTGCGTCGGAACTGATCGGCTCACGAACCACCCGAACCTCTTCGTGAGTTACCGGAACGGTCACCGACTGTTCTTCGGTTACCACGTACTTGCGCAGCCGGGCCTTCCCGGTGGCTACCTTCTCGGTGCCGACATTCAATTGTTCCTCGGACCGTACGAGAGTTTCACCATCAGCATCGTTGCTGGTGGAGCCGGTGGCAGGTGTCTTATCGGATTGTGTAGGCCCGGTGTGCTTGCCGTAGTCCGCCCAGCCCGACGACGTCTCGGTCAGTCCGTAGTGGTCAAGGAGTTCCTTGCCCTGCTGAGTCGAAATCCCGTCAGCGGTGTCCAAATGCGGCGCGCTCTTGATCTTGTCCTTGGTAGTCGCGACGTCGACACGATCACCTTGATGCTTCGCGCCGGCGAGGGGGACCAGCGAGGACGAACCGAACCACCCGGTCTTTACCGCGATCCAGGTTGGCAGGCTATTGCGATCGTCAATGTATACCTGCTCAACTTTGCCGACCTTTTCACCTGCGTGGTCGAAAACGGTGGAGTGGGCAACGGCGTCTAGTTCTGGTGTACGAGTCATAATCAGTTCTTCACCTTTCGACGCGAATTATTGGTTTCTGAGAAGTGGGATTCGCTATCCGCACTCGTTAGCGAGTAAACGCACGGTGATCGGAACATGCAACCTTGCAAAGGCTCACGTAGCGGATATACCGGACATTGAATAACGCTCAGGCAACTGGTGGTGAGGTGAGTTCGGTCTGCCAATAGAACCCTTTGTCGCGCAGGGCTATTCGATCCTTAGTGAGGTCGATATGGGTGCAATTCTCGCCTTGGATCGACGCAAGAGCGAGGGGAAAATATCACGATCAAATAACGATGACCGCGGATCTCAAGCGTGCACCGGAGTCACAGCTTCATTGAGGGCGGTGCGGTGCGCTTCGGGGCTTTTTTCCCAGCGCCAGTAGGCGATCCGCGCGTTGTCGGAAACGGGATACGGCGACGGCGCGAGGGGCTTATCGACGAGACAGGGGAGGCCCCACCTTTTCGCAAACCCCACTCGCGCGGACGTTCCCGACCCAGTTTCCGTGTCGGAAACGTCCGCCCGTGTCGGGTTTGCGGAGGGGTCGCAGGAGCAACTTGGGTGTGACGGAGCGCAGAAGATTGCGAGTGCGGGCTATACCGCCGCTCCCACAGGTTCGGTGAGAGAGGACTCGATGCGGTCGCGGATCCGCGTGACCGCATCGGAGCTTAAGGTGCCTGGCGCGTGTCGAAGCTCGATCGATAGGCGACCGTCGAAGGTCAACGCGTGATAATGCATACCTACCAGCGGTGCCAATGCCTCAGGTGGCGCGCCTTGGACAAGAAGCCGCACCTGTTCGATGTCGACCTCCGAACTGGTGTGGACATCCAGTATGGCGAGTCCGTCGGGCGGCGGGGGTGCGGGGAACGCGCCGATATTGCTCAACCGCACCGGCGCGCCACCGGTGACCTGCACCCCGGTCACCCCGGTCAGCGTTGCAGCCGCGGTGCCGTCCGCCAGGTCCGCACGCAGACGATCGAGGACCGTGCGTCCGATCTCGATTGGTGACGAATCGCCGCGCACCGAGACCGACACGGTCGACGACCCGGCGAAATTCGTGACCGCGGCGGGCTCGATCGGCGGATTGCAATAGCCGCGCAAATCGACCGGGCTGAATACCGCCATGGTCACCGCTTCATCGACCGGGACATCCAACTCGGCGCGTTCGGCCGCCACGATCAGCCCGACCAGCAGGCCGTGCATGCTGACGCCGGAAGCCTTCGCTCGCCGTCGTAAGGCGTCGGTGGCGCCTGCCTCGAGTCGGATTCGCTCGAACCCGAACTCTCCCGCGTTTACCGCGTCTGGAGTGGGTAGAACCCCGGCCGATACCGCCGGCACGACGGCGTGCACCGGCGGCGCAGTGGCGGGACCGCCGAGGCGCGCGGCGAAATCCATTGGGGCAAGCGGCAACTCGGCAGTCGGGCCAACGTATTCCGACGGATTGGTGTAGAGCACCCATAGACGCAGATTTAAGAACATGGCGCGCGTGCCGTCGGCAAGCGCGTGGTTGACCCCGAGGGTTATCCGGTGCAGCGGCCCGTCTGAGATGAGTTGCAGCGCTGAGGTCGCAACTTCCGGGCGTATGCCGAGCCGCACGTCACTGGGTGTGAACGCGCGGTGTTCGATGATGATCGGCGCGACGGTCTCGTTGAGTGGGGTATCCGGGGTAACCAACTCGAAACCGAGCGCGGTTGGCACGATCTTGCCGGTGAGGTCGGGGTACTCCCGGCGCAACGCGGCATATGCCTGCGCCAATCGGTCGACGTCTAACGAGCCGCGGAAGACGACACTGCCACTCGAAGTGGTGTTCGTGACGACATACGGGATTTCCAGCGGGCTTAGGTCGCGGCGCGGCATGTCATACCTCCATTGCTTCCAGTGGTGAGGTCCGCGACTGGACTGGGACCGCGAAGTCGCCCGTGGCGGGCGCCGAGACGGCGAAGTCGACGGATGCGGGCTCCGAGATGCCTTGTACCAGAGACGGATTCAGCTTCACACCGTGGTCTTCGGCGATCGACTCGACAATGAGGGCGGCGCGGCGGGCCGGTATCTGCCCGATATCGATGAGCGACGAGATTCGCTCGGCCCGGCGTTTTGTTGCTGGTTCGAGCAGCATGTCAAAGATGGCGTGCAATCGTTCCGAGGTGATGTTGCGCATCGGGAGGCACGCTCCCACGCCGAGGTCGGCGACCCGTGCACCCCAAAATGGCTGATCGGCGAGAACCGGGCAGATCAGGGTCGGCAGGCCCGCGCGAAGGGAAGCGGCGGTGGTGCCGGCACCGCCGTGATGCACGGCGGCCGAGCAGTGCGGTAATACTTCCGCGTGGACCACCTCATCGACGACGCGGATGTGGTCGCCGAGATCGACACTCCGCAGATCGCTCCAGCCGGCGACGATGAGACCGCGTCGGCCGCGCTCCTTGCATACTTGTGCGAAAACTCGCGCCTTACCGTCGGGATCGGTGATTCGCATGCTGCCGAAGCCCCAATAGATCGGTTTGTCGCCGGCTTGCAGCCAACGCATCAACTCGGCGTCGGTGCGGGTCTGTTCACCCTCGCGGCGCCATGCGTCCGACGGCACCTCGAGGAAGCCGAGCATCGGCCGGGTACGGCTGAATTCGGGTACCAGGTCGGGGGTCAGGGAGGGATCGTAAAGCTGCAGATCGACGATCTCATGCGCGTCGCGGTTCTTGGCGCGTCGTGAGCGGTAGGGCACCTCGCCGACGGAAGCGCGATGGTAATTCACCGCTGCCCGCACATGCATCCACGTGAACGAGTCGCCGAGAGTCCAGGTGGCGCGCTTGACCATCTTTGGCGCTCGGGACAGCACATGACTGGTGAGCCCGGCCGGCGTGTACTGCGTCATCGGGTAGACGCTGTTGGTGGTGCCCGGGAAAAACCGATAGCTGATAATCGGAGCCGAGGTGCGACGTGTGATCGGCAGCGCGAAATCGATTGCGTCCGAATGGGTTAGCACGACGTCGGCGCTTTTGCACACCGTCTCTATCTCGCGTGAGATAGTCGCGATATTGCGTAGCAGGAACCGGCCGTACGCGCGCATCCGCTCCATTGGTAGGTGAATTACCTCGCGGTAGTCGTCGTCATAATCGGGGACGATGTCGTTGAGGCGATGCGCGTCGAGGCCCGCGGAGCGGATCAGCTTGACCAACGGATCGCCCATCGCCGCGATCGTCACGTCGTGACCGCGTCCGCGCAGTGCCAGTCCGATCGCAATCGTAGGTTGGACGTCGCCGCGGCTGCCCATGGCGAGGATGCACACTTTCATGATCAGTTCGTCCTTTCGACGTCTTTCAACGACGAGTTTCGGTGTTTGGGGAGGTGCGGCCGGTCGTTGCGAGCGCGGCGAGCACGGGGCGGAGCAACAGCAATGTGATCGCGAGGATCGGTGCTACAACCAGCAATGGGATCAGCTGGCAGGCGACCACGGCGAAGTCGATGGGCAGGCCCACCGCCGCGGTGACAGATGCGCTGGTACTGACTGCGACGGCGACCAGCCACAGCGGGTCGATCATCAGTACGTTGCGCGCGGTGGCGGGGTCGACCCGCACGCGGCGGTTCCACGCACGTGCGCGCTCGGTGTCGCCGTGGACACTCATCCGCATGATCAGCGTGGCCGCGGCACGACGCCGCAGCACCAGCCCCGCCGCGATCATGCAGAAGGTAACCGCGCCAATGCTGGTCTCTACCAAAAGAATTACCCGAGGGCTGCCCGAGATGGCAGCTGCCACAATCGAACACCCGAGCAGAGTCAGAGTGAAGAGTTCCAGCGGATCGGTTGATCGGCGAATTACGCTGCGCACCACGATGCGAACCGCGACGAGTGTGGTGCCGGCGACCAGCGCCACGAGTTGATCAGTGCCGAACAGGTATCTCAGCGTGAAATACACGCTGAGCTGCAGCACGACGTCAAGTATCAGAGCCGTCGGTGGAGCCGGCGGCGATTCGGTATCGGCGAGAGGCAGACTCATACCGTTGCCCCGACGTCGAGTAGCGCGTGTGCGCCCAGTTCGATGTGACGCAGGAGGCGAGCGCGGGCGTCGTCGCTCAGGGTGCCCGGCAGTACCCTCAGCTCGACCGACAGTCGGCCCATAAAGGTGAGGATCAGATAGGACGAGCCGATCGGGGAGGGGGGAACACCTTCGGATGTCCACCCCTTCGCGTACTCGCGTATCCCGGCCGCGCTGCGCACGAGTTGGGAATGGAAATCAAGCGTCGCCAGACCGGGCGGCACGGCAAACGCGGGCATCTCGCCGATATTGCTGATCAGTACCGGTGGGCCATGTCGTCGGGTCATCGGGTCAGGCATCGGGCTCACCGCGGTGCGCAGTACGGTTCCGTCGCGGACGTCGGATCGAATCGAATCGGCGATGATGCGTGCGAGCGCCGGGACGACGTCGTCGGTGACGGCCACGTACGAGAACCCGCACAGAGCAGTCACCGAGCGGAGTGGGATCGGTGGCTCGAGACGTGCACGGAAGTCCACCGGGGTAAGCAGTGCGATCGCGGCGCCGTCGTGGCATTCGGCGAGCTCGGCCCGCGCGATCAGCGCGCTCACCAACGCGTGCATAGATACGCCGTGGGAGCGAGCGGCGGCTCGCAGGCCCGCGGTCTGGTGGGCGTCGAAGCGCACCCGAAACGGATTGTCGACGTCGGGTGCATCGGTGACGGTCTCGTCGAATCTCGGCACCGCGCCATGCCAGGTGGTTCCCACGAGCCGATCTTCGTAGTCGGGCTTGCCGGGAAGGTGGCCGCGCGCCGCCATCACCGCATCCGGCTCGGCCGGGAAACTGTTGTCGGGCAACAGAACTGGCGGAGTTCCGCTCACGAACGCGGTGTACAACTCGAACAGGCGCTCCAGTATGGAAATTATGCCGGCCCCATCGGTGGCAGCGTGACTGGCCCACAGTGTGAGCTGGTAGGACTGATCGAGTCCACGGAGGGTGAGTGCTGACAGTTGCTCGTTGCCGACGAATGGAGGTGGCGTCTGGGTGTAGCCGGACCACGGAGCTGCCTCGTCGGAAAATCCGGTAACGGCGGCGATCGCCGGATCGCCGGGGGCGAAATGCGGTCTGCCGTCTACCGTTACGACCCGGGCGGCGAGGACGGGATACTCCCTGAGTAGGGCGCCGAAGGCCAGCCGCCACGCGTCGACGTCGACCGATCCGCGAAGTTCGTATGAGCCGCCGATCACCTCCCGCGAGGTCGGGTGGACGAAAGATGCCTCCGAGAAGGTCAGTGCCCGGTAGGTCCGCATCCGATCTCCTGACTCGTTCATCAGGCCACCGGGGCCAGTTGTGCGGCGGCGTTTACGAGGGTGCCTATTCGTTCGGTGACCGCCGCGCGGGCGACCGGTGAGGCGCTGCCACCGAGCGTGATCGCTTCGATGCCGAGACGGCCGCCGAATGTGCACGCTTGGAAGATGGTTGCTGACGGGGAGGGAAGCCGCGGGCCCGGCGGGACATGCAGCAGAGTGGAGTCCATCGACATGACCGGGCGGAGCCGTTCGCCCACTAGTTCTTCGGGGAGATCGAGAGCGATCGAGCCGAGGTTGCTCAACACCACTGGCGGTTCGCCGGGGCCCGGAGGTGCCGCCGCGGATAGCACGTTGAGGCACAGTCCGGCGGCGAGATCCGCGCGTACGGTATCGGCGATGGCCGCGCCGATGTGAACGGGATCGGCGGCGATGGTGAGTTCGGGTGCGGCGAAGGACGCACCCACGAAGTTGGTGACGTCGGTGGCAGCGAGCGCTGGTCGCACCCGATGGCGCAGATCTACCAATGTCATCGCGCCGACCTTGATCGCTTCGTCGGGAGCATCGTCGACGAATCCGGCACGCTCGGCGCACAGCAGTACACCGGAGAGCAGTGCGTTGAACCCGATCCCCGCGGCAGCAGCTGCGAATCGAGCGGTCACCTCGGGGGAGAACAGCAGCGAGGCCACCTCGGGGAGGCGGGCGCCGGGGGTAACACCAGTGGGAGCCGCGCCGTACCAGCGTATATCGGCTAGCCGCTCGCGGCCGGTGTCCGAGCCGGTGCGAGCGGTGTTTAGCGCGTGTTGGGCCGAGTCGGGGAAGTCGTGCGGCGCGGCTGCCACGGCGTCATCTCGCAGAAGAGCGGAGTAGCGCGACCATAATTCGGCGACCAGAGCAAGAAGATATGTGCCGTCGGCGAGCGCGTGGTTCGCCCCTAAGGTGACGCGATGCCGGTCGCCGGCGGACTCCACGTGCAGCCGGCCGAGAGCCACCGTTGGGTCGATCACTAGAGGCGGGTACTCGTCGGGCAGCGCATCGACCCGGTCGATGGTGAACGCCGCCGCGCTCGAATTTCCGCGAGCCACGAATGCGTAACCGTCGGCATCGTCGACCACCGCGGCGTCGAGGGCCGGGTGAGTGGTACGGAGTTGGGCAAAGGCATCGTTAAGTGCCGTCAGGTCTAACGCGCCGCGCAGCGTCAGTTCGAAGGCGCATGTCGTGGGAGCGGGCCCCACAAAGCCGCACTCGGATGATGCGAGGCGGCGAAGAATTGTGGTCATGAGGGTTCCTACCCTGCTGTCGCTAGCGGACCTTATATGAATAAAAGCTAAGACAATGCGAATTACTTGGCGAGTGGTAAGGGTAGTGGTGATCGTCACTGTCGCAGAGCCTTGACCACGGCTAGGGCCAACTCCATACTGGCCGATTAGAGCCACGGAAATACTTATCGAATGTCACCGCACATGGATGGGCGCAGGTGATTGTGATCGTGGTATATAGAAAGTGAATTGTGGGGCGTCTGGTTCGTTGCGTCATCTACTTTTCACATTTACTGATCAATTCGAGTAAACCTTCGCCTTCGCGAATTATCTACAGTTTGTTACCCGGCATCGGGGTATATCGGCTGGTAACGCGGTATCTAGCCCTCACGTTGTGGTCGTTGGAGGCGTGTTCTGCCTGAATGAAGCTGCGCGGAGTTGGGACGTGAGGACGTTGGAGAGGGGCATTTCCGTCGTGTCGCGGTGCGCCCATTCGCAACTCGCTGACTCATTCAATATGAACGGCAATAGTCACCATGTTTACCGAATGGGGCCTCAGGCTCGATAAATTGAGTCATTCGCTTGCTTTTCGGATTGATGAGCAACGTCGCATGAGGACGGAGCGCTTTCGAACCCAATGGTATATTTGTCATCGCGAATTACGCTGCCTGATCTAATATCGAGGCCCTTGTGTGCGTTTCGCGGTGCGACTTTCCCGCGAATCTAGTCAATGAATCACCCGGACAATTCATGGACAAGTGGCAGATTGGTACACCAATTGCCGCGGGCTTGGATGCGGATGCCTGGCGGCGGGATCCGTGAGCGACTCGTCAACTTCGCGACCCTGGATGCGTGCATCGCGGTTCCGACGTTGGTTGGCGCGCGCCTGGGGCCGTGACAAACTTGAGCGGAACAAACTCAACTTATGGTGCGTTACACCTACCGAAGGTTCAAACCTGAGCCTAGAACACTTAACTCTGGCATTCTGGATGCAGACACGTCTGTGCCCAGGCCAGGTATCAAACGAGAGGTAGCGAGAGTGGACAGTTTCACCCCAACCACCAAGACGCAGGCTGCGTTGCAGGCTGCCGTACAGAGCGCGGCGTCGAACGGAAATCCCGACGTCCGCCCAGCCCATATTCTGGTCGCTCTGCTCGACCAAACCGACGGAATCGCATCGCCGTTACTCAAAGCGGTCGGTACCGATCCCGCCGATATCAGGCGTCAGGCTCACGGCCTGGTCGATCGCATGCCGACAGTGGCGTCTACGAGTGCTCAGCCGCAGCTTTCCCGCGAGTCGATAGCCGCGGTTACCGCCGCCCAGCAGTTGGCCACCGAGCTCGGCGACGAGTACGTCTCCACCGAACACCTGACCGTGGGTCTGGCAACCGGAGATTCCGACGTCGCCAAACTGCTGGTCAACAACGGCGCGTCTCCGCAAGCTCTGCGCGACGCGTTCGTGTCAGTGCGTGGGGCGGCGCGAGTCACCAGCCCGGACCCGGAGTCGTCGTATCAAGCGTTGGAGAAGTACTCAACCGACCTGACAGCACGGGCCCGCGAAGGCAAACTCGATCCGGTCATCGGTCGTGACACCGAAATCCGTCGCGTCGTACAGGTCTTGAGCCGACGCACCAAAAACAACCCGGTGCTCATTGGCGAACCGGGCGTCGGAAAGACGGCCATCGTCGAAGGGCTCGCCGCCCGCGTAGTCGAAGGTGACGTCCCAGAGTCGTTGCGCGGTAAGACCGTTCTCTCCCTCGACCTCGGTTCGATGGTCGCGGGTGCCAAGTATCGCGGCGAATTCGAAGAGCGGCTCAAGGCTGTCCTCGATGAGATCAAAGCCGCCGACGGCCAGATCATCACCTTCATCGATGAATTGCACACCATCGTCGGTGCCGGTGCGACCGGCGATTCCGCGATGGACGCCGGCAACATGATCAAGCCGCTCCTGGCGCGTGGCGAGCTGCGCCTGGTTGGTGCGACGACCCTCGAGGAGTACCGCAAGTACATCGAGAAGGATGCCGCCCTGGAACGCCGTTTCCAGCAGGTCTACGTCGGCGAGCCGTCGGTGGAAGACACCATCGGCATCTTGCGCGGACTCAAAGATCGCTACGAAGTGCATCACGGTGTACGAATCACCGACTCCGCGTTGGTCGCTGCCGCAACACTTTCCGATCGCTACATCACCTCGCGCTTCCTGCCCGACAAGGCCATCGACCTTGTCGACGAAGCGGCGTCGAGGCTGCGGATGGAAATCGATTCTCGCCCAGTCGAAATCGACGAGGTGGAACGTATCGTCCGACGTCTCGAAGTGGAAGAGCTTGCGCTAGAGAAGGAAACGGACGCGGCATCGAAGGATCGCCTGGAGAAGTTGCGCGCCGAACTCGCTGACAACAAGGAGAAGCTGAATGAGCTTTCCGCACGGTGGCAGTCGGAGAAATCTGCCATCGACGCTGTGCGAGATCTGAAGGAGCAACTGGAAAGCCTCAGGGGCGCAGCCGATCGTGCCGAGCGCGACGGCGACCTCGGCAAGGCAGCCGAGCTGCGTTACGGCCAGATCCCGACGTTGGAGAAGGAGCTGACAGCCGCACTGGAGAAGACCGGTACCTCCCCCGATGAGGACGTCATGCTTCAGGAAGAGGTCGGTCCCAACGACGTCGCCGACGTGGTCTCCGCGTGGACCGGCGTTCCGGCCGGCCGCATGCTCGAAGGCGAGACGGCCAAACTGCTGCGGATGGAAAGTGAACTCGGCGCTCGCGTCATCGGCCAATCCGAAGCCGTCCAAGCGGTTTCCGACGCAGTGCGTCGCGCACGCGCCGGCGTTGCCGATCCGGACCGGCCGTTGGGCTCGTTCCTGTTCCTCGGGCCGACTGGCGTTGGTAAAACCGAGCTCGCGAAAGCGTTGGCGGAGTTCATGTTCGACGACGAGCGGGCGATGGTCCGGATCGATATGAGTGAATACGGTGAAAAGCACAGTGTGGCAAGGCTCGTCGGGGCGCCACCCGGCTACGTCGGCTACGACGCGGGCGGTCAACTAACCGAAGCGGTGCGCCGCCGGCCGTATTCGGTGATCCTCTTCGACGAGGTCGAGAAGGCTCACCCGGACGTGTTCGACGTGTTGCTGCAGGTACTCGACGAAGGTCGGCTGACCGACGGTCAGGGCCGCACGGTGGATTTCCGCAACACCATCTTGATTCTCACGTCCAACCTGGGCGCGGGCGGCGACGCCGAGCAGGTCATGAGTGCGGTGCGGGCACGGTTCAAGCCGGAGTTCATCAACCGGCTCGACGACGTGATTATCTTCCACGCGCTGACGCCAGAGCAGTTGACGTCGATTGTTGATATCCAGCTCAATGCGCTGAATAAGCGTCTGGCACAACGCCGGCTGGCCCTCGACGTCACGCCGAAGGCGAAACAATGGCTCGGCGAGCGCGGATTCGACCCGCTCTACGGCGCACGTCCGTTGCGCAGGCTCGTGCAGCAGGCCATCGGCGATCAACTCGCCAAGGCGTTGCTCGCGGGCGATGTCCGCGACGGCGACACGGTACCGGTCGACGTCAGCGCCGACGGCGAGTCGTTGAGCGTCGGCTAGCGGTAGCCACCAGATAGATCGGGGTTCACGTCAATAATTGACGTGAACCCCGATTTTCGTGTGGGGTACTTCAGCTATTTGCTCCGATTTTCTCGGAGACCGGAAGTTCGCCGTCGGTCGTGCCTTCGACATCCATCGCCTCCGAACGCTGCCGCACCGCGACCCATCCCGCGGTCGCGATCAACACCGCACCGACGAGTGCGGTCAGATCGCCGACACGGAGGTCGAATACCAGTCGAATGGCGACACCGATCACCATCCCGGTAAGCCCGACTCCGATCAGCCGCCACGGTCGCTGACCGTCGGCGGCTAGCGCTTCACGTCCGGTGGTCATCAGACTAATTGGGCTGCGCCGCAACACTTCTACGATGAATACGGTGAGTATCGCAGTGCCGAGGTAGGTGAGGAACATCGTCGGCCACACCTGCCAGGTGGGGTGGGCGTGCACGATATCCATCAGCTCTTCGAGCGCCAGGCCGTGTGCCAGGTAGATGCCGAACGAACGGTCGGCCGCGGTCTTGAGGAAGCGATCGGCGATCGAACCAGGATTGCGACGTTCCTGCCAGATCGAGCCAAGGCCGTACAGGATGACGATGATCGCGATGTAGGCAAATGCGTTGTGCAGCACGAACACATTGGTCGCCCGGAACATTTCTTCACCCGAGTCGATCCGGTACAGGTAGTAGCCGAGGGTTGCCGCCATTACCGAGACGCCGATGGCGAAACTCGCGAGGCGGTAACGCTTGAGGAATGCGTGAAATGCCTCGAAGTGGAGTGCCGCAACACATCCCGACAACACGAAGAACTGGTAGGGGAGGATCGTCACCAGCAGGTGCGACCAGATCTCTCCCTGCGGGCCGTGCTGTAGGACGCCGAGTGGGGGCCGCAGCATGCCGAACAGCAATACCGCGTGGAACGCGCCGCTGACGAGAAGTAGGTAGCGGTGGTAGCCCCAGGTCCGCTTGAGCACCCACAGAACCGCTGGGAATACCAAGTAGATCTGCATGCTCACGAACAAGAAATACAGGTGGTACCAAGCATTGCCGGTCGCGAGGTCGTAAGCGAGTGATTTGGCCGTGACGATTAGATGCTCGCCGGAATCGATGGTGTTCCAGACATTGTCCCAACCGCCGACGCGATAGCGCGAGTACACCCAGTAGAAGAGCGTCCAGGCGACATACGGAATGCCGATCAGTTTGAAGCGACGTCGCCAGAACGTCACGGCGTCGAGGTCGCGGTTGCGGTACTGATAGCCCAACACAAAGCCGGTTAGCGCGAAGAACGAGTAGCGCGAATACCGGAGGAAGATTTCGATGCCGCCTGCCGCGACATTGGTGAGCGGAATGACGCCGAGCATTACGTGGTCGAGGATGACCGCGGCGAAGGTAACCAGCCGCACGAGGTCGAGTTGGTAGAGGTGCTTATCGCGCCGTTTGGGTGGACTGTCGGATTTGGGCGGTGCTGGCGCGGGCGTCGATTCGGTGTCCTTTTCGACGATCCCGGACAAGCGCGTCTCCGATCTCACAACTGGTTAGTTGTGCATGCACAACCATCGGAATGGTAGTTGCCTCGCGTTGGAATGACCTAACCGAAACCTGTGTATTGGCTGACAGTGACCGTTGCCTCATCGTGACCTTGCGATATCTACGCAGGTCAGCGGGGTAGCCGACGGTGTCTGGTGAGACAAGGTGGTTGGCCTTGCTTGAGTTGATCGGGTAGACAACTAAGAGCAGCTACTTACTTTGCCTATTAACGCACGTAACTCGAGAAGACACGTATACCTCGCCTGGCCGACGAAGAATTCGCCCAAAGGCGGGGATTCGGAAGGCGTAGATGACTGACCAGGCGACCAAAACTGTCACTCCCGACCCGCAGGTTCTCCGCCGCGCGATCGGGGCGTCGGCGATCGGCAATGCGACCGAGTGGTACGACTACGGCGTCTACGCCGCGACCACCACTTATCTCACGCATACCTTCTTTCCCGGCTCATGGGGCGGCGTCGGCACGATGCTGGGTTTTGCGATCTCCTTCGTGCTGCGTCCGCTGGGTGGCATGGTGTGGGGGCCGCTCGGCGACCGGCTAGGCCGAAAGCGCGTGCTAGCCATGACAATTCTGCTTATCTCGGGTGCGACGGCACTTATCGGTGTGCTCCCGTCGCACGCGGTAGCGGGTGTCTGGGCGCCGATCCTGTTGATAGCGCTGCGAATAGTGCAGGGCTTTTCCACGGGCGGCGAATATGGCGGTGCCGCAACGTTTATGGCGGAGTATGCCCCAGATAACAAACGTGGCCGTTTCGGCAGTTTCCTGGAATTCGGCACGCTCGCGGGTTTCGCTGGTGGCACCGCATTGGTGTTGCTCTTCAATCTGATGCTCAACGACGCTCAGATGAACTCGTGGGGCTGGCGTATCCCATTCCTGTTGGCGTTGCCACTCGGCGCGATCGGTCTCTACCTGCGTAGCCAGCTCGACGATCCGCCGCTGTTCAACGAACTGGAAAAGGCCGACGCCATCGAGGGTTCAGCGTGGTCGCGGCTGACCGACCTCGTGAGCAACTACTGGCAGCCGATCCTCATCATGTTCGGCATGGTGGTGGCGCTGAACGTCGCCAACTACACGTTGCTTGCCTATCAACCCGACTACCTGAAGAACACCATCGGACTCGACGAGGACGACGGATCGATAGTCGTCTTGATCGGTCAGGTCGTGATGATGCTCTTGATACCGTTCTTCGGGCGATGGTCGGATTCGACCGGTCGTAAGCCGATGTGGTGGGCGTCGTTAATCGGTCTGTTCGTACTCGCATTGCCAATGTATTGGCTTATGGGACAAGGATTTGCGTGGGCCATCGTCGGATTCGTCGTGCTCGGCGTGCTCTACATCCCGCAGCTCGCGACCATTTCGGCGACCTTCCCCGCGATGTTCCCAACGCAGGTCCGCTACGCGGGATTCGCAATCTCCTACAACGTTGCGACCGCTGCATTCGGTGGCACGGCGCCGCTGGTGAACGAAGCCGTGGTGGACAACACCGGATGGAATCTGTTCCCAGCCGCCTACATGATGGGTGCCTGCGTGGTCGGCATGGTCGCACTGGTATTCCTGAAAGAGACGGTCGGAGCATCGTTGCGCGGCACCGGAATTCCCGAGCAGGGAGTGGAACCGGAGTTAGATGCCGTCGAGAAATGACGGCGGTGTTCGTCTCAACTCTCCCGAAGTAGATTTTTGCGGATCTTTCCGGTCGACGTCTTCGGGAGTTCGGTGAAGAACACCGCTTTGGGAGCCTTGAACCGGGCAAGGCGGGCCCTGCAGTGTTCGATGATCTCGCGCTCGCTAAGGTCGGCGCGGCGAGCCGTCACAAAGGCGACGGGTACTTCACCCCATTTCTCATCGCTGCGTGCGACAACCGCGGATTCGATGACATCTGGGTGCTCGTCGATCGCACGCTCCACTTCAACCGAAGCGATGTTCTCGCCGCCGGAGATAATGATGTCCTTTGCGCGATCACGTAATTCGAGGTAGCCGTCCGGATGCACCACGGCCAGATCGCCGGTCCGCAACCAACTCGAAACGGTAGCCGCGGCGGTGGCTGCTGGGTCGCGGTAGTAGCCCGCCATGACATTGTTTCCGCGAACCACCAGTTCGCCGACATCGGTACCGTCCGGCGTCACTTCGGAGCCGCCGTCGGGGTGTAGCACGCGGGGCTGTTCGGAGACGATGTTGCCAATACCCTGCCGCGCCCGCAGGCGGCTCCGCTCGTCGGGAGTCAGTTGATCCCAACGGCTTTGCCACCAATTGACGACGATGGGACCGTAGGTCTCGGTCATTCCGTACAGATGTGTTGTTCGGAAACCGAGCCCGTCGACGCGCCGGAGCAGCGCGGGGCTCGGCGGTGCGCCACCGGTCAGCACGGTAACCGGCGCCTTCAGAATGCGTGCCAAATCATCTTCGGCGACCATGGTGAGAACTGTTGGAGCGCAGCATAAATGCGTCACCGAGCCGGCAGCCAAGTGATGCCAGATCTGAGTGGTGTCGATGGCTCGGAGGCAGATGTGGGTCCCACCTGATGCGGTCACCGCCCATGGGAAACACCAACCGTTGCAATGGAACATCGGCAATGTCCACAGGTAACCGGAGTCGGGCGTGAGCCCCGCGTGATAGGCCATCGCTATCGCCTGGAGGTAGGCGCCCCGATGGTTGTACATGACTCCCTTGGGGCGTCCCGTGGTCCCGGATGTGTAGTTGATGGCCAGCAAAGCGTCGTCGGCCTCGATGGGTCCGATTTCGGTGAAACCGGTTGTGCTAAGGGTACTTTCGTATTCGCTGCCGGGCCCGTCGGCGACTATGACGCGAATATCGGGCTTAGCGGCGGTGGCAGCCAGAGCTAGCTCTCGATACTCCCCGGTGACGACCAGAACGTGAGCGCCGCTGTGGTCGAGGATATAGGCAACTTCGGCCGCGGCCAATCGTGTGTTCACCGGAACCAGGACAGCGCCCATCGCGGGTATCGCGTGATGCAACTCGAGCATCACGTGACTATTCGAGCAGAGCGCTGCGACCCGGTCGCCGGGGGCGATACCCCATCCGTGCAACGCGGAGACCAGGCGGCCGGTGCGGTCGGCGAATTCGCGGTAGGTCAACCGGGTGTCGCCGTCGACTACCGCCAGGCGGTCGGCGAATACGGCGGCGGCTCGCGGCAGAAAGGCGGTGACGGTCAGTGGACTGGTGGAAAACGATTGGGGCGCTGGATTATTCATCTTTCGATACTTGGTGCGGCCGGCGTGTGATCATGCATCCGGTAGCCGTCGTCAGTGACGTCGGGTGACTCGCGGAACGCCCGAATGACAAGTGCCAGTGCGACACCGGCGAAGTTGACACGGCGTCTGCGGAACCGGCTCATGCCCGGAACGCGATCACGCAAACGGGCGAATCGGGTCAGCGGCCACGTGATAGCGCGGAGAATACGACCGTCTCGACGGTGATCGATCGCGGTCTCCCAATACGTGCCGGCGAACATCTTCGCGGCGAGTTCGCTACCCAGAATCACGTCCGCGGTTGCCGCGAAAACCGCTGCGCCATAACGGGTATAATGGCCCCGCGCGACCAGTGCGTCGTGCTCACCGCGATCTTCGCCGGTGCCGACGAGGGAATTGACGAGTTCGATCCGCCATGGGGATGCTTCGCCGTTGCGCGCCAGCAGATAGTCGAGATTGCGCATGGCATCCAGGGCCGACGGAGGGAGGAGTTCGTCGCACACGCCCATGAGCCACGACCAGTAGCGCAGGAAGTGCCAGGCGTCGTCCGCTTCGCGGGAACTGACCGGGCGGCCGAGCGTATGGTCGGCCAGCACGAAGATGAGCATCGCCTCGAAGAATCCGCATAACGCCGAGTTGGAGATGGGATCACCGAATTCCGCGAACCGATCATCTCCCCACGCCTCACGGAGGCCGCGCCGCACCTGAGCGTGCATCAGCCGGACGTGCATGGCCGCGGCGAAGGCCGGGGTGCCCGGTCCCGGGTGGTCGGCCGACAGCACTTCGGCGAAGAACAGTGCGGTCTCACGCAGTCGCCGGTTGCCGTCGTGCCGGAAGCGTCCGGTCGCCCCGGTGGCGGTCGACACGTCGCTGTTCATCGTGGTGTCGATGACGGCGAACGCCGCGCTCAGGAGCGTGGCGGGCAGCGTTGCGGCGAACATCCGGTCCCGGCCGCGGTTTGCGCGCTCTGCGTCATACCAGTCGGGCACCGCCTCGACACAGGTGAACAAGCGCACCAATTCGACGGGCGCTGCTGGCACCGTGGCAATCCCACTACTAACGGCTTGCTCGAATAGTGCGCGTCCCCGCTCCACGCCGATCCGCGTGAACAGGTCAACGACATCGTCCATCAGTTCGTCGCCCTGCCACATGTGGTCGTCGAACAGTCTTGTTTGTTCGGTGGGGGTCACCTCCTGTTCGACGGCGAACCATGGCTCGAACAAGAAGCGGCGGCAGTGCAGCCAGTCATCGGCGAAGGCGTCCTTTCCGGGCGGAATGGGACGTAAGGTATCGCCAGGACGGTAGTAGCGGCTCAACGGTTCGATGTCGCGGGTGGTGGTGTGGTCGAGCTGTGCGCTCATAGTTTCGGAGACTTTCCTCAGGCCCGTGGGCTGCGGTAGATCGACTTCAGTTCCAGATAGTTGTCGAGAGCGAACGGGCCCAGCTCGCGCCCGATTCCGCTGTTCTTCATGCCACCGAAGGGCGCGCCCAGGTCATAGGCGTAGTGATTCACCCCGATCGTGCCGGTGCGCACTTTGCGAGCGATATTGGTGCCGCGTTCCTCGTCGGTGGTCCACACCGATCCGCCTAGCCCGTACTCGCTGTCGTTGGCGATGGCGATCGCGTCGGCATCGGACTCGTAGGGAATGATCGCCGCGACCGGCCCGAAGATCTCCTCACGGGCGATGGTGTCGGAATTGTCGACGTCGGCGAACAGGGTCGGCGTGACGAACCAGCCCGCGTCGAAAGCCGCCGACGATCCGCCGGTGATCAGCCGTGCTGAACTCTGCTCGCCCTGGCGGATATAGCCAAGTACCCGATCGCGATGCTGCTCGCTGACCATCGGCCCGCAGGTCACGGCAGGATCGAGCGGGTTGCCGACGGTCAGCTTCTGCACGTAACTCGCGACCGCATCGACCACTTCTTCATACCGTGACTGCGGCGCGAGAATCCGGGCCTGCGAAGTGCATACCTGACCGTTGTTCATGAATGTCGCCGTATCGAGACCGACGAGGAAGTTGTCCAGGTCAGCGTCCTCGAGCACGATGGCCGCGGATTTACCGCCCAACTCGAGGGTGACTCGCCGGATGAGTCGTCCGCATTCGGCGCCGATGGCCCGGCCCGCGGCAGTCGAGCCGGTGAAGGCCACCTTGTCGACGTCGGGATGTGCGACGAGATACCCGCCTGCCTCGCGATCGGCGACCACCACGTTAAGAACTCCCGGCGGCAATCCCGCGGCTTCGGCGGCTTCGGCGAACAGGTACGAGTCCAGTGCCGTTTCGGGTGACGGCTTCAGCACAATCGTGCACCCGGCCGCGAGAGCGGGCGCGATCTTCATCATCGCCAGTGATAGCGGCAGATTCCACGGAGTAATAGCGGCGACCACGCCGACCGGCTCGCGTCGGATGAGTGTGTTGTCGAAACCGCCCTCGGCTTCGAACGGATAGTCGCCGATGAGGTCGGCGTAGATGCCGAGCAGACCCGCCGGCGCCTGTCCGTTGAACACCTGGGAGAGTGCGTTGGGCATACCGTTCTCACGCGACACCAATTCCACGGCGACATCCGCGCTCTGTTGCAGGGCGGCCGCCATGCGGCGCATGACATCGGCACGTTCGGCAGGGCTGCTGCGACCCCACGGTCCTTCATCGAGTGCGGCGCGCGCGGCGCGGACCGCGTGATCAATATCGGCGGGCCCGGCGAGTGCTGCGCGTCCAAGTGGTTGTCCGGTCGCGGCCTCGATGCTCACCCGGGTGGAACCGTCGACCGGGTCGACCCACTTGCCGTCGATGAAAAAGCGCTGGCGGTCGAGGTGTTCGGAGCGCAGTCGCGTCATGAATCTGAGTCCTTTGGTCGGTGGAAAAGCTTGTGCTAGTGGTTGTTTGGGAGGTGCTACTGGTGCGAAGCGAGTCCGGTGCCCGAGACGCTGTTGTCGTGATGGCTGAAGGGAATATCGGTCACGCCGTTGCGTCGTCCGAAGGCCCGGATGCCGCGGCCGGCGGCGATGAGTAGTGGGTCGCCAGGGGTCGCGTTCGCACGCCGACGCCGGGCGATCACCGGAATATGTTCGGTCCGGGTGACTATTCGGGCGTGTAGTCGGCCGAGTAATCGATGGATCAGGTGCCATCGGTGGACAGCTACCGACTCGAAACGAGTGCCGGTGAGGGCCGCGGCGACCGTCGGAACTCCCATGACCGTTGCGGCGGCGCCGATGAACATGCCCACCGCGACCCGGCCGAATCTGCCCGCGCCGTCGGCGACCGGGGCCAGCAGTGATTCGATCAGTTCCGGTCGCCATTTCGACGGAGTCCCGGCGTCGGAGAAAATATGGTTGGCCAAGGTGATGGCCTCGTGGCCGGTAGTGGGGATAAGACGTTCCTCCACACCGAAGAGGTAGAGGATATATCCCCAGTACAGCGCGACGTCGTCGTGGTCACGGGCGGTTTTTCGCCGACCGAGCAGATGGTCGACGAGCAGTGGCATCGACGCGAACCAAGCCGATCCCTCGGCAAGGCGGCTATTGGAGATCGGCATTCCGTGCTTCCGGAAGTCTTCGGTCCCCCAACTACGACGCAGACCGCGGCGGACTTGGGAGTGCATCAGCCGAACCCGCACGATCATGGCGAAGATATCGCTATCACGCTCGAGTGCGCCCTGATAGGTGATCTTCTCGAAGAATTCGTTGGACTCCACCGCGCGCCGGACCGGCTGCTCGACTATTCGGCCGGTCGCTCCGGTCGCCGCGGATACGTCTTGCGATGTCGCGGTAGCGAATACACCGAATGCGCCGGCGGCGAGTTTGGCCAGCGGGGTCACGTCGTTGAGGATCAGCCGGCCTCGCTCGATTCGCTCGGCGTGGTACCAGCTGGGAACTCGATCGAGATGTTCGAATAGTGCGATGAGCTCGGCTGGTGGCTCGTCGATGGACGAAATGCCTTGGGCGAGGGCCTGTTCCACCAACTCTCGACCGCGGGCAGAACCCAGGTCGTCGAATAGGTCGACGACGGCGTCCATCAATTCATCACCTTGCCATCGGTGGTCATCGAGGAGTCTCGATTGCGGAGTGTCCAGCCACCCCGGCCCGACGTCGAGCCAATTGCGGTAAAGGTTGTGCCGCAACGTCTTCCATGAGGGAGTGGCGGCTCGATCCGGCGCCGGACGAAGTGCCATGCCGGGCCGGTGGTAGTGATCCCAATCGGCGCGGTCGGCCGGAAGGTGATCGGTCGTGACATCGGTGGAAGTCATATCCCCGCTACCTCGCTGGGCGGCCCGCCCCTTGGTGTGATGAAGCGCATAGAGGTAGCTAATCACAATGGCACCACCTGGGGCAATAACTTGTCCGACATTATTGACCCACCTGGGGCCAATCTAATACGGTCGGGATGTCCGGCACGGATCGTCCGTGCACGGCGGGAGGTTTGGATATGACTGCGACAGAGTCAACCGGTGCGGAATTGACTGTGGGAGCGACGGCCGCAAACGGTGCGAGTAACACCAAAGGGCCGGGGTCGACGCATGTCAACGACTATTTCTATCGACCCGGAACGACATTGCGGATGATCCCCCCGGACAAGGATGAATTCGCCGACGCCTGGCTTCCGTGTCGGCAGTTCGTATTCGAGCCGTGGTTCGAGGTCAGCGATTCGGTAGCCGCGACCGACCAGACACGTATGTTCGATGACCATATGTGGCAGGGGGACGAACTCGCGGACGCGGTCGTCGTCATGTTCGTGCGGATCGGTGCCGAACGCGGTCGTGCGCTATTCGAACAGGCGGTCGCGGGTGGTATTGACTCAGTAGTCGACGCGCCGGCCGAACTCGTCAATTTCTTCAGTTCCGTGGAAGGTATGCCGCACTGGTACGACCGACAGCGGGGAGACCGGGGGCTTGATCGCATCCAGGCATCGACTATTCCGAGTCTGTTGATCACCGGCACTTTCGCGGTCATCGACACGGTGATGAATGGGGACGTTTCGGCTGCTACCGGCGCGACCGGGCGGTTCCGGCATGACGGGAATCGGCGTGGCGTAGAAACCGCGCTGTTCTTCACCGAGGTCCTGACCACCTCTCGGCCGGGACCCGGTTCACGTGCCTATGCTGCTGCTCTACGAGTAAGACTTATGCATGCCCAGGCCCGGAGGGGGCTGCGAATCGCTTGGGGGCCAGAATATTTCGCAGCGAATGGCAATCCGATCTCCAACGCCGCGCTCTGCGGATTCTTTGAGTCGATGATGCTGAGCCTGCTGATCGACCACTCGCTGGGGCGACCGTGCCCGAAGCGGGACCTGGACGACGCGTGGCATTTCCTGTCCTACTGGTCGTGGTTGATGGGTGTCTCCGACGAGATCCTGCCGCGTACCGGCGTCGACGCTCTCAAGAATTTGGACTATCTCTTGGCGCGCAACGGAAAACCGTCGAAATGGCGGGCCGAGCTCCTTGATGCCCTGATTGGGGTCCCGCTCACTGGCGCGGCCAACCCGGTGACCCTCGTCGTCGCGCGGGTATTCGCCGCGTGCGCAGGGGTACTTCTCGGCGAGGCGCTGACGGAGCGGATGTTCGCCGATACCTATTGGGAACGACGGCTTGGCATCAGAGGCGGTGCGCGAATTCTACGCATCGTCGCGCGGCCGCTCGTGCGGATCGCCGCCGTCCGTGACCGCGTGCCCGGAATCGAGTTAATCCGCAAGCGTCGCATGGCAATTGGGGTAATACTTACCGCCGCGACAAAATTCCTTCGGCAGCGGTTAGCAGCGGGAAACCGCGCCGATTACGTCGCCCATGACGGGAGTCTGTCAGGAGCCGGCATAGCTCGCTGAGGTCAGCAGAACGCGTCCGTTGCGATACACGGTGAGAGAGGGGATTCACCGATGGTGAAGGATGGACCCATGGCTGTCGAGGAACCGCGCACGCGGTGGGCCGGATTGTCGTTGGCCGAGCGCACCGGCGAGCGTCGTCGGCTGATTCTCGATGCGGCATTCGCATTGCTGGACGCCGGGGGCGACATCGGTGATGTGACCATCCGGACGGTGTGCCGCGATGCCGGTGTCCACCGGCGATACTTTCACGAGAGCTTCTCCTCGCGCGATGAGTTGCTTGGGGCGATGTTCGATGAAGCTGCGGTGGCCTTGGTGTCCGAAGTGCTCGACGCGATCCGTGCTGCCCGGCCGGATTCCACTCAGGCGACACTGCGGGTATTCATCCGCTCAGGTCTGACGCATCTTCGGCAGCGCGGTGCGCATGCGGCTCTGATGGTGGGGCGGGATTCAGAGCCGGCGTTGCAGGGAAAGCGGGTCGATGCCTTGACGGCGTTCCGGACCCTGGTGTCCGCGCCGGAAGACGACATCGATTCTGAAGTGAAGTCGCGCAATGGAGTTCTCGCCACGATGATCGAGGGCGCGGTCGTGGAATTCGGTCGTCGCTGGGCTGAGGGCGAACTCGGTGTGGATGTCGATACCGCTGCCGACGCCGCCGCCGATGCGGTGCTAGCGCTGATGGGTCTCAACGGGTCGGTTATCGGAGCCGATGAGCGAGCCGGGGCGCTGTGGCGGGCCACTATCGATTCCGCGGCCGGAGATGATTAACCAGCGGAAGGTGGGGTATCGCGGGTTCGTTGACGCGATCGGTCTTGTCCACCTTGGCGGTTACTTTCTGTCGTTTATGAGTGGCAATACCGCAAGCGGCACACTCTAACCGGTGAGCCCAGCGCCGCCGGTCGACTTGTCGTGATGGGTGTAGGTCGATCCCGCACCCTGTCCGGCAAGTAGCAATCGTTCCGACTCGTTGACTATCCGCAGAACTGCTTGCGGAACGATCCGGCCGTGAACCTGGTTGCGTAACAGCGTGACTCCCGGTGCGCGCTCGCGCAGTGCCGCGGTTCGCGCGTAGATCCGCGCCGCACGTTCGAACCACCGGCCGGCGAGCGTGTAGTCGATCCCCAGTTTTTCAAACTCGGTTCCTTCGACCATGGCGTCGACTTGGTCGGGGCCGAAGATCATCGCGAGCGGAACGAATGATGAGCATGCCATCCCGACCTTGGCCACGTGGACCGATCGCTCTCGCGCCGCAGGCGAGGCTTTCCGGAGCCGGATGTCGGTCGACTCGCGGATCATGCCCGCGAAGGAATCGAGTAACTCGGCGCGCCACGCGGATGGATCTCCGCCGCGCGCGAAGACGTAGTTGAGCGACTTCACCAACTCGATGCCATCTCGCGTACGCAGATTGTCGGGTGCGCCGAGCAGCCACGACGTATAGGCGGCGTACATCGCGATGTCGTCGAGCTGACCACGTGACAACCGGCGTCCCAGTTGGTGGTCGGCAAGACGAAGCAGCAGTGGACCGTTGCCGAACCCGAGTAGGGAACTCGCGGCGATCGGCTCGCCGTACTTCAGATAGATTTCGGGTCCCCACTTGCGTTTGAGTCCACGGCTGACCAGACCGTGCATGAGTCGCACTCGGGTGATGGTGTGAAAGGCCTCGCTGTGTCGCTCGAATACCGAGGGATGAGACATGAGGCCGAACATGCGTACGGTCTCCACCTGACGACGCAGCCCTTGATGCTGGAATCGTCCAGCCGCGCCGGTAGCGGCCGAGATGTCTCCGGTCATCGTGGTCTCGAATACTGCCCAGCCGAGTATTGCCATCACCGATAACATCGTCGCTGATGACACCAAGGTGCGCCCGCGTTGCGCCGCTGCCAGATCGAGCCAGTCGGGGAAGGTGTCGATTCGATCGAAGAACCGGACCAACTCTGGCGGTGGCGAGTCCACGGTGTCGATCCCGTTGGTGAGCGCCTGCTCGAATATCGCTCGGGCGTCGCCGTGTCCCAGGCGTTCGAACATGTCGACCACCGGGATTATGTGTTCGTCGGCCTGCCAGAAATAGTCGTCCCGCCAGCGGGTGAATTCACTCGGCGCGGCCTCCTCCTCGATGTCGATCCACGGGCCGAACAGGAACTCGCGGCTACGCTTCCAGCGTGGAGCGAAATAGTCCCGGCCAGGAGGAATGGGCCGCAGGGGTGAGTCGGGGCGATCAAGTCGGTTGAACTCGACGTCGGCTCGATCGATTGCCGGGAGAACCTTTGACACTAAAGCATCTCTGTGTGTCATCATAGTGCTGATGATGCAGCAGAAGAGGAACGCAGTCAATGGATCGACCGAATCGACATCTGACTTCGACGTCGTGGTCGTCGGTTCAGGTTTCGGCGGAAGCGTCGCGGCGTTACGACTGAGCGAAAAGGGGTATCGGGTGTGCGTCATCGAAGCTGGGCGCCGTTTCGCCGATACGGACTTCGCCGATAGCGCCTGGAAGCTCCACAAACTCGCATTCGCGCCGAAGCTGGGGATGTACGGGCTGTACCGGGTGCATCTGCTGCGGAATGTCGCGGTTCTCGCCGGGGCGGGGGTTGGCGGCGGTTCATTGAATTACGGCAATACTCTCTATCGCCCACCGGCCGGATTCTTCGAGGACCGCCAATGGTCCGCCATCACCGACTGGCGTAGCGAGTTGGAGCCGCATTACGACCAGGCCGAACGCATGCTCGGGGTGGTCACCAACCCGCTGCGGACCTACAGTGATCAGATCATGGGCGATGTCGCGCGCGATCTCGGTGTGTCCCATACCTTTTCGCCGACAAAGGTCGGGGTCTACTTCGGCGACAAAGGGCAGCGCGATGAAGGGCAAAAAGGTTCGCCAGCAGGTGATCCCTTCTTCGGTGGTGCCGGGCCGGATCGAGTGTCATGTACCGAATGCGGCTCGTGTATGACCGGATGCCGGGTGGGTGCTAAGAACACCACGATAAAGAACTACCTTGCGCTCGCAGAGGGGTCGGGCGCACGGATCATCGATCGGACGACGGTGAAATCGATTGAACCACTTGGTAATCGATGGGAGGTCAGAACGGCGTCGTCTTCCTCGTGGGGGCCGATCGGTCCGCGACCACGGACGATCACCGCTGATCACGTGGTGGTAGCGGCAGGGACGTACAACACCCAGCGCCTCTTGCATCACTCGAGCGGGCGCGGCAAACTGCCGCTGATGTCGCCGAGGCTCGGACATCTCACGAGGACGAATTCGGAATCGATACTGTGTGCCACCCGGCGCCGTTACGACGCGGCTCGCGACACTTCGCAGGGAATCGCCATCACGTCCTCCTTCTATCCGCGTGACGACACACATATCGAGCCGGTCCGATTCGGGCCGGGGTTTAACGCGATCGGCGGGCTCTTCACGCCGCTGACCGATGGAGACCCTGGAAAAGCCCGCTGGCGCAAAATGATTGACCGAATGATCGCAGAGCCGACGAGCGGACGTCAGATGTTGAGTTTCCGCCGGCGCGCTCAACGCTCGATCATCATCCTGGTAATGCAGAATCGGGACAACTCGCTGACGACATTT
>NZ_BAEH01000022.1 GCF_000241305.1 Gordonia effusa NBRC 100432 | reverse complement strand
ATCGACAACACCGCGGAGATCTTGAACATCGCCCAGGGATCGATCCGACGAACCTGTACCGACGCCCGCAGTGCCCGTCCGGAGCCAACCTGAGTTGGCCCCGACCGCGTTGACGACGGCGAGGCCTTGGCGGGCTTCGCCGCATCCACGTGGTGGATCGCATCAAGGTCGGGCAGGTTCTGCGTCGCCAACCCCGCGCGGTCGATATTGCGCGTCGGCGACTCGACAAAGGTTTCGGTCTTAGCGTCGTCACCCGAGGTCGCCGTGCCCGCCTTGGCCCCGGTCGCATCGAGCTTGTTGAGGGGCTTGCGCTCGCTCTCACCAGGCGTCCCGCTCACCACACCGCGCGGCGGCGGACCAGCGGGCGCCGACTTCGCTCCCGGCGCGTTATCGACTTGGCCCGCTCGCTGCGCTCCCGGCGCGTTATCGACCTGGCCCGCTCGCTGCGCTCCCGGCGCCGTCGACTCACTTTGACCGCGCTGCCACGGCGGCACTACCGCCGGACGCGTTGTTCCCGACGCCGACGAAGACTCGGTCGATGCGGACGAACCCGCGCCATCGGTCTTCTGATCGTCTGGCTCATTCGCTGTGCTCAATGACATTCCTTGAATCGACGGTGGCGGGCTTGCTGGTCCGGCACGTCACACGGACATAGGTTCACGGTACCGACGTTACTTCTTGGTGGCCGTGTCGCTCGACGATTCCTCTTCGGGCTCATCCGCGTTGCGTGCGATCGCCAACAGCGTAGTGCCTTCGCCGAGGTTCATCAGGCGAACACCCTTGGTCTGTCGGCCGGCCTTTCGAACCTGCTTGGCACCGGTGCGGATGACACCACCACCGGAAGTGATGGCGTACAGCTCGGTCTCGTCGTCGACGATGAGGGCGCCGATCAGATTTCCCCGACGCCGGTCGTGCTGAATAGTCAACACACCCTTGCCGCCACGCCCCTGCACCGGATAGTCATCCATCGCGGTGCGCTTGGCATAGCCGCCCGACGTCGCCACCAATAGATAGGTATCGGGGACAACGACGTTGAGCGAGAGGAGCTTGTCGTCGTCGTTGAACCGCATACCCTGCACACCCGACGTCTGCCGGCCCATCGGCCGCAACACCTCATCAGTCGCGCTGAAGCGGATCGACTGGCCGTGATCGGACACCAGCAGCAGATCGTCGTCGGAGCTACACAGTTGTGCGCCAACGAGTTCGTCTTCGCCGCGCAGGTTGATCGCCGCGATACCGCCGGAACGGTTGGAGTCGAAGTCTTCGAGTTTCGACTTCTTCACCAGGCCGTTGCGCGTGGCCAGCACCAAATACGGTGCGTCCGAATAGGTTTTGAGCTGGATGATCTGTGCGATTCGCTCTTCCGGTTGGAACGCAAGGAGATTCGCGACGTGCTGACCGCGTGCGGTGCGGTTGGCCTCGGGCAGTTCGTACGCCTTCGCGCGGTAGACGCGGCCCTTGGTCGTGAAGAACAGCAGCCAGTCGTGTGTCGAGCAGACAAAGAAGTGCGCCACGATGTCGTCCTGCTTGAGGCCGGCACCCTGCACACCCTTACCGCCGCGGCGTTGGCTGCGGTACAGGTCGGTCTTGGTCCGCTTGGCGTAGCCGGTCTCGGTGATCGTGACGACGACATCCTCGCGCGCGATGAGATCTTCATCGGCTACATCACCTTCTGCCGCAACGATTTTCGTGCGACGCTCGTCGCCATACTTGTCGACGACCTCACGCAGCTCGTCACGCACGATGGCACGCTGACGCTCTGGCCTGTCGAGAATGTCTTTCAAGTCGGCGATCTCGCGTTCGATCTCGGCGAGTTCGTCGACGATCTTCTGGCGCTCGAGTGCGGAGAGGCGACGCAGCTGCATCGCGAGGATCGCGTCGGCCTGAATCTCGTCGATATCGAGCAGGTCGATCAATCCGCGCCGTGCCGCATCGGTATTCGCCGACGCACGGATCAACGCGATCACTTCATCAAGTGCGTCAAGGGCTTTCACCAGACCGCGCAAGATATGAGCGCGCTCTTCCGCCTTGCGCAACCGGTACCGGGTGCGGCGCACGATGACGTCGATCTGGTGGGCGACGTAGAGACGAATCATCTGATCGAGTCGCAGGGTGCGCGGCACGCCATCGACGATCGACAGCATATTGGCGCCGAAATTCGTCTGCAGTTGGCTGTGCTTGTAAAGGTTGTTCAGCACCACCTTGGCGACCGCGTCACGACGCAGCGTCACGACGATGCGCATACCGACGCGGTCCGACGACTGATCCTCAATTCGGCTGATGCCCTTGAGTTTTCCTTCGTTGACCTGCTCGGCGACTGACGCGATGAGGTTATCCGGATTGACCTGATACGGCAGTTCGGTGATGACGAGAGTGGTGCTGCCCTTGTTCTCTTCCACGTCGACGACGCCACGCATCCGGATCGATCCGCGACCGGTGGTGTAGGCATCTTTGATGCCCTGTCCGCCGACAATCAGCCCGGCGGTCGGGAAATCTGGCCCCTTCACCGCATCCATACACGCGGCCAGCATCGCTTCATCATCAGCTTCTGGATTGGCCAACGCCCAGAACACCGCATCGGCGACCTCGGTGAGGTTATGCGGCGGAATATTGGTCGCCATGCCGACCGCGATGCCGCCTGAACCATTGATCAACAAGTTCGGAATACGCGACGGGAGGACCGTCGGTTCCTGGGTCTTGCCGTCGTAGTTCGGGATGAAATCGACTGTCTCCTCGTCGATGTCGCGCAACATCTCCATCGCCAACGGTGTGAGCCGGGCTTCGGTGTAACGCATCGCGGCCGCGCCATCGTTGCCTCGCGAACCGAAGTTGCCCTGTCCATCGACGAGCGGATAGCGCAGCGACCACGGTTGGGCCAGACGAACGAGAGCGTCGTAGATCGCGCTGTCGCCGTGTGGGTGGTAGTTACCCATCGTCTCGGCAACGGGTTTAGCCGATTTCACGTAACTGCGGTCCGGGCGGAAGCCGGCGTCGTTCATCGCGTAGAGCAACCGGCGATGCACCGGTTTGAGGCCGTCGCGGACCTCGGGCAGCGCACGACCGACGATGACGCTCATCGCGTAATCGATATAGCTGCTCTGCATCTCCTGTTGAATGTCAACGGGTTCGATGCGGTCGCGGCCACCGTCGTCGTCGGTGCCGCTCGGTGGCAAAGTGGTATCTGTCATTGGTGTTTCACGCCTTCGAGATCAGTGGATGCTAGACGAACTAGACATCGAGGAAGCGGACGTCCTTGGCATTGCGCGCGATGAAACTGCGGCGAGCGGCAACGTCTTCACCCATCAGGATGGAGAAGAGTTCATCCGCCGCCGCGGCGTCGTCGAGGGTGACTTGACGCAAGATACGAACGTCGGGATCCATTGTGGTTTCCCACAATTCCTTCGCGTTCATCTCGCCGAGACCCTTGTAGCGCTGGATGCCGTCGTCCGTGTTGATCTTCTTGCCGCCCGCTTTTCCGGCCTCGAGCAGTGCATCACGCTCGCGGTCGGAATAGGCGAATTCGGGATCAGCACCCTTCTGCCACTTCAATTTGTACAACGGCGGCTGCGCGAGGAAGACGTGACCGTGTTCGACGAGTGGCCGCATGAAGCGGAACAGCAGGGTGAGCAACAGCGTCGAAATGTGTTGTCCGTCAACGTCGGCGTCGGCCATCAGCACGATCTTGTGATAGCGAAGCTTCTCGATGTCGAACTCGTCGTGAATGCCGGTGCCGAACGCGGTGATGATCGACTGCACTTCAGCGTTCTTGAGCACGCGGTCGATGCGAGCCTTCTCGACGTTAATGATCTTGCCGCGCAACGGAAGTATCGCCTGATACATCGAGTCACGGCCGGATTTGGCTGAGCCACCGGCGGAGTCGCCCTCGACGATGTAGACCTCGCATTTGGACGGATCGTTGCTGCGGCAGTCGGCAAGCTTGCCGGGCAGGCCGCCGATATCGGTTGCGGTCTTGCGGCGCACCAACTCTCGCGCTTTACGCGCGGCCATCCGCGCCTGCGCCGAATCAACCGCCTTGCGGATGATGACTTTGGCTTCGGCCGGATTGGACTCGAACCAGTGCGCGAGGTGTTCGTTGCACATCTTCTGCACGAAGCTCTTCACCTCGGTGTTTCCGAGTTTGGTCTTGGTCTGACCCTCGAACTGCGGGTCGCCGACCTTCACCGAGATGACAGCGGCCAGGCCCTCGCGAATGTCGTCACCGGTGAGTTTGCCGTCTTTTTCTTTCACCAGCTTCTTGTCAGCGGCGTATTTGTTCACCGTGCTGGTCAGTGCGGCGCGGAAACCCTCTTCGTGGGTACCGCCTTCGTGGGTGTTGATGGTGTTGGCGAAGGTGTGGACCGATTCGGAATAGCCGTTGTTCCACTGCATCGCGATTTCGACCTCGTGGCCGGTGCCCTTGCCGGTGAATCCGACGACCGAGGAGTGGATGGCGTTCTTCGTACGGTTGAGATGCTTGATGTAATCGACCAAGCCATCCGGGTAGTGATAGGTGCGCGTCTTGATCTTCGCGACCCGATCGGCCTTTTCTTCCTTGTTGGCGATGGCCTCGGCGGTTTGCTCGCCGTCGGTGCCGCCCATCTCGGCTTCCGCCTCGGCCGCCTCGTCGGTGAGACGTTCATCGGTAAGCGTGATGGTCAGTCCCTTGTTGAGGAAAGCCATCTCCTGCAGGCGCCGCGCCACCGTCTCGGCATTGAAGGTAGTGGTCTCGAAAATTTCCGAATCCGGCCAGAAGCTGACCGTTGTACCGGTCTTGCGAGTCGCCGCGCCCTTCTCGAGCGGATCGGGTACCGCGTTGTGGTAGGTCTGATCCCAGTGGAAGCCGCCGTAGTCGATCGACAGTTCGACGCGGGTCGACAGTGCGTTCACCACCGAGATACCGACGCCGTGCAGACCACCGGATACCGCGTAGGAGTCGGAGTCGAATTTGCCGCCGGCATGGAGCTGGGTCATCACGACCTCGACGGTCGGTACCCCGGTCTTATGCATGTCGGTGGGGATACCGCGGCCGTCGTCGACGACCTTCACTCCCCCATCGGCGAGCAGCGTGACATCGACCTGCGACGCGTAGCCAGCCATCGCTTCGTCGACCGAGTTGTCGACTACTTCCCAGATCAGGTGGTGTAGACCACGCTCACCGGTGGAACCGATATACATGCCCGGCCGTTTCCGGACTGCTTCGAGGCCCTCGAGAATACTGATGGAATCGGCACCATATTCGGAACTCTTCTTCGAGCTCTTCTTGGCTGCTGACGAGTCGGAACTATTGGTATCGGTCACGACGTGCGTCCGCTCCTTACGTTGTCGGTTTGCCCCGTTGGTGATGGCCACTCGACGAAGATTCGACGGGGCACTTCATACATAGTACTGGACCAGTTAGTCAGAAGTGGGTATGCGGCACCGCTAATTCGCGCTCAGAACGCCTAACGCGACGTGAGTGCCGCCCGATCGTGGGTCCGGAACCAAAATCGGTCTCAGCAGGCTGTCAGTCGGTGCTTGGTACGAGGCTCTTAGCCGTAGGTATCACGCGGACCGCGGCCGGAGACATGTCGCTCGCCCTTACGCCACGACGGCGCCTTGGGTCCGGTGATTCGCAGTGACGTCACCACACCATCGCCAACCGCCGCGGCGATCTTCGCCAGAATCTGCGCCTGGACATATCGCAGCTGAGTCGCCCACGCCGTCGATTCGGCCTGGACCTGCAATATTCCGCCATCCAACGCGCTAGGTGTGGCGTGCGCCGCGATGTCGTCGCCGACTATCTCCCGCCATCGGGCGAAAACCGTTCCCTCCCCGATCTTCGGCTGCCAGCCCCGATCGTCAGCTAACCGGCCGGTCAATTTGCCGAACGGCTGCGGGTCGCGCGAATCTGGACCCGGACCCGACCACCGCCGGCGAGTCCGTCCGCCTCCACTGCGCCGGACCGGCGACGCCTTACCCCGACCGACGACCTTGCCCTGGGCACGCGCCTGTTCCAGTGCCTTGCGCGCGAGTTCGTATCCCGACAGTCCGTCCTGGCCGTCACTCATCAGCTGACCTCCTGGATTACCGATCGACGCTGACCCTCATTCTCCTCGATATCCACGCCGATAACGCGGCCGCCGATACCGTCGGGCAAGTCTTCGGCGACAGCGGCGGTAATCAACAACTGTTCGGCTGAATCGACGAAAGCTGCCAAATGCGTACGTCGTGCGGCGTCGAGCTCGGCGAAAACATCGTCGAGCATGATCACCGGCTCGATGCCATCGGCGCGCAATAATTCGACGGTACCCAACCGCAGCGACAACGCCAGCGACCACGATTCCCCATGTGACGCAAAGCCTTTCGCGACATCGGAACCGAGAATGATATCCAAGTCGTCGCGATGCGGCCCCAGGAGCGACTGCCCGCGCTCGATTTCCTTGTCGCGGATAGCCGCAAGACGTTCGATCATCAACTCTTCGATCGAGGCGACCTCGAGCGCCGTGCCGTCAAGATTGACCACCTCGGGTCCGAGCGATGATCGATAAGCGAGTGTCGCCGGGCGAGAATGCGGAGCTATCGACGAATATGCTTGGGAGAAAAGGGGTTTCAGCTTCGCAACGTCGTTGATCCGAGCGGCGATAACCTTCGAGCCGTAGCCCGCGAGTTGTACGTCCCATACATCGAGGGTCGAGATAATCGAGGCAGCATCACCACCGCCACGACGCATCGCGGCTGCCGCGGACTTGAGTAATGCCGACCGTTGACGCAACACGCGGTCGTAGTCCGATTTGTCGGCGACCGCCCCCGGTCCACGGTTTCCGACGATCTCGTCGAGAAATCGACGTCGGTCGGCGGGTTCACCGCGCACCAGCGCGAGATCCTCGGGAGCGAACAAAACCGACCGCAGAATTCCGGCGATCTCCCGGGTCCGACGCACCGGCCGACCGTTGATCGCGGCCTTATTTGCTCCTTCACCGCGGACGGTGAGATCCACGGTCAACTCCCGGCCGGCGTTCTCGACCGTTGCGGTGAGTTGAGCATCGGCTGCTCCCGACCGCACCAGCACGGCATCCGAACTGACCCGGTGCGACCTCAGATTGGTGAGGTAAAACAGTGACTCGACGAGGTTGGTCTTCCCAAATCCATTGCGGCCCACAAAGATTGTGGGTTCGGCCGCGAGTGGCAACGACACCTGAGACCATGACCGAAAGTCTCGGAGAGTCAACTCTCGAACGAACACCTGTGTTCGGTCAGCCCGGGAGTCGCACCGGCATCAGCAGGTAGCTGAATGCCGAATCGGGTGCCACAAAGGCACCGGATTCGTCAGCGACCGGCTCCTCACCGGTGGCCGGCCGCAATACCGCTGGACGGCTCGGGGTGGTGAAACCGAAATCGACCGACGCCGCGCCGATCGCGTTAAGACCCTCTTGCAGGTAACCGGGGTTGAAGGCGATGGTCAGCGGCTCACCGTAGAAGCTGACCGGCAACTCCTCCTCGGCGCGGCCAGCGTCATCGCCGCCCGCGGTGAGCAACACCGATCCTTCGCTGAATTCCATCCGGACCTGGGCACCACGCTCGGCGACCAACGCGACGCGCTTGATCGCCTCAAGCAGCGGTCCGCTGTCTATGGTTGCGATCGAGGTGTGGCTGGCCGGCAGTAGCTGACGGAATTTGGGGAATTCGGCGTCGAGCAACCGAGTCGTGGTGCGCTTGCTCGCGCCCAGGATGCCGAGGATGCCCTCGCCGCCGATTGCCGAACCGCTACCGAAGGCGAGCGAAACGTCAGTACCGGCCTCCGAACCCGCGGTTTTAGCCGATTCGGAAAGAGTCTTGGCCGGCACGAGCACGGCGCCGGTGACGTCGGAATCCGTTGGCTGCCATTCGAGTTCGCGCACAGCCAGCCGGAATCGGTCCGTGGCGGCCAGCACAACTTTCGCACCCTCGATCTCCACCCGGACACCGGTCAGCATCGGCAGAGTGTCATCACGTCCCGCAGCGACAGCAACCTGGGAGATCGCTTCAGCAAAGATCGTGGCGGGCACCGTGCCGGTGACCGTCGGAACCTCGGGCAGCTGCGGGTAGTCCTCGACCGGCATCGTCGGCAACGAGAATCGCGCACTGCCGCAGCTGATCGCGACTCGTGAGCCGTCGAGAGCGACATCAACCGGCTTGGCCGGCAGCGCCTTGGTGATCTCCGCCAAGAGGCGACCGGAGACGAGCACGGTTCCGGGTTCGGCGATCTCGGCGGCAAGGCTTTCCTGCGCCGACACCTCGTAGTCGAAGCCGGAGACGCTCAGGCCGGTGTCAGTGCTGGTGATCAGAACGCAACCCAAGACAGGAACGGGTGGCCTCGACGGCAGGCTGCGAGCAACCCAGGCAACTGCGTCTGCAAAGTCGTCGCGTGCAACACGGAATTTCATGCCTGGGAGTCACCTTTGCCTGAAGTCGATCGTCGGTTGGGATTCCACTGTAGAACGCCAGGACGTGGTGGGGGTTCCCTGGGCCAGATTCGCCCGCACTCGAACTCAAGAACCGGCTTGCGAACCACAGTTGTGCACACACCTGCTTTTAAAGATCTTCTTAAAGAAAGAACTACTCATAGTCATAGGTCCTGTGGATTCTGTGGAGAACTGTCGTCGTCGCTGGCCAGCCCGGAAATTGGCATGTGTACGAGCGGTGGACGACACCGGCGTGATCGGGCGAGGCTGTGTACAGCTACGAAACTGTTCGTGAACTGTCCCCGGTCTGTCCACAGGTTGTTGTAGTTGTCCTCATGTTTGTGCACAGGCGTGTGGGAGTGGTGACAGCGGTATTCGACGACAGAACGGGTGAGAAAAACTCTCGGGCAGCGGTTGAGAGTCGGGCTTCGATCAGCCTTCTGCGCCCTGCTTGATTCGCGCGGTGAGTTCTTGAACGTGGTTGTACACATCTCGACGTTCAGCCATCGCGCCACGGATCTTCTTGTCGGCGTGGATGACCGTGGTGTGATCACGGTCGAAGGTCTCGCCGATCTTCGGCAGTGACAGATCGGTGAGTTCACGGCAGAGATACATCGCGATCTGCCTGGCCTGGGCAATGGCACGAGTGCGACTGGGCCCACGTAATTCGTCGACGGAGAGGTCGAAGTAGTCCGCGGTGGTGGTGAGAATCCGTGCGGCGCTTACCTCGAAGGCATTGGTTTCGGGCAATAGAGCCTGCAGCACAACCTCGGCTAGCGAGCGATCGAGTTCGGTGTTGTTCAGCGATGCGAACGCGGTGACACGGATCAGAGCACCTTCCAACTCACGAATATTGCGCTCGATCTTCGACGCGATGAGCTCAAGCACGTCGTCGGGCACGGTGATGTCGTCCATCTGGGCTTTCTTGCGCAAGATGGCGACCCGTGTCTCGAGGTCGGGCGGCTGGACGTCGGTGATCAGTCCCCATTCGAACCGCGTGCGGAGCCGATCCTCAAGTGTCGCAAGCTGTCTCGGCGGTCGGTCCGAAGAAATGACGATCTGTTTTCCGGAGTTGTGCAGCGTGTTGAAGGTATGGAAGAACTCTTCCTGAATACCCTCGCGGCCCATCAGGAACTGAATGTCGTCAACGAGAAGGATGTCAATGTCGTCGCGGTAGCGACGTTTGAACGCGACGCGGCGATCGTCACGAAGTGAGTTGATGAAGTCGTTGGTGAATTCTTCGGTCGATACATATTTGACGCGCATACCCGGGAACAGACGTTGAGCGTAGTGGCCGGCCGCGTGCAGCAGGTGTGTCTTGCCCAGCCCCGACTCACCCCAGATAAAGAGTGGGTTGTAAGCCCGCGCCGGCGCTTCGGATACCGCCACGGCAGAAGCGTGGGCGAAGCGGTTCGATGCGCCGATGACGAAGGTGTCGAAGGTATATCGAGGATGCAAGCTACGGGCAGTAGGCCCGGTCATGCTCGTGTCGGGCGTTTCGTTGCTGAAATACGTCGACCAGTCGCCGCGAGTATTCGCGTCCGGCTCGTCCCGACCGGAGAAATGTCGACGCTCGGGATGGTCGTTGATTCCGGTGGCCTGGCTGGTTTGTTCTGCTTGAGGTGCGTCGAAGACAGTCGGTGCTGGCTCGCCGGACGCCGGAGTCGATTCCTCGGTCGGCGGTGCGATGCGAACCCCCAACTCGACCGGTTGGCCCAGGTGACGGGAGAGTGCCGACCGAATTGGTTCACGAAGTGTTCGTTCGATCTGTTCCTGTACCAGCGGCGTCGGCACGGTCAGCAATGCGAAGCCTTCGGCCAGGGTCAGCGGATGAACCAGTGAGAGCCAGGCCTTTTGTTGCCTGGTCAGCGGCTGGTGGTCGATCGCGTCGGAGTTGGCGTTGAGTTCGGCGACAACGCGAGCCCAAACCTCGCTGAAAGATTCACGTTCCGATGTCATCGGTCCCAGGACCTCCTGCACGTCGGTAGTTTCGACAACTGTTCCGCAGTGACATTGCCATTGATTGGGCTCGAGTGCCAAGTTGTCCACATGATCTATCCACAGGTGTGAACAAGTGGTGCAGGGATAGCGGAAGCGCGCCACAATGCGCGCGGGAAGTGCCCCAGTCCCCGGGGCGTCTGGAGAAACTTAGCAGAGCTGTATGTCGTTGCGAAAGAAGAATCTGAAATTTATGTTGACCCCGGGCGTGTCGCAGCCAAAGTGTTACCGAACACCACGGTTTGATTTGTCACCGCCAGATCAGTAGTCTCGAGCGGTCTACCAGGTGTGGATTTGCGGACTGGCCTGCGCGAAAACTCAGGCCGTCGAACCGAGATCACTCGGCACCACCCCGGGACCGCCAAGACCGCAAATGCTGTCAATCAAAGGTGCGCGTGTGCCTGGGGTTGATGGCCCGATACGAGGAGTACCTCATGGCCAAGGGCAAGCGTACCTTCCAGCCGAACAACCGTCGTCGTGCCCGTGTGCATGGATTCCGTCTGCGTATGCGGACCCGCGCCGGCCGCGCGATCGTGAACGGTCGCCGCAGCAAGGGTCGCGCCAAGCTCACCGCCTGAGCTCGTCGGGCAAGTCCTGACTAGGCGTCGATGAATGCACAGCAGACTTCGCGCCGATTGGTTCGCGGTGACTTTGGCCGCACGATCAAATCCGGTGCGCGCGTGGGTAGTCGGGATCTGACTATCCACTTCCTCAGGGTCGGCTCGGCCTGGCCCGACGCCGCCGGTGTGCGTAAAGACGTCGCTCTGGTCGGCGGACCCTGGTTTGGACTGATTGTCAGCAAAGCCGTCGGCAACTCGGTAGTGCGCCACACTGTGGCCCGCCGGCTGCGGGCGGCTTTCGCGTATCTGTGCGATTCGGTGGATCTTGGCGAGACCTACGTGGTTATTCGAGCGCGGCCGAGCGCGGCTACCGCGAGCAGCCTGGAACTGGGCAAGCAGTTGGTACAAGCGCTCAAGAAGATGGAATCGCGATGACAGAACACTCCTGGTGGTCGGCGATCTACCGGTCGCCGCGTCGAGCCGTCATCTTCATCATCGAGCTGTACCGCACCTGGGTGTCCCCGATGCGGCTTCCCACGTGTCGGTTCGAGCCGACATGCAGTGCTTATGCGGTCGAGGCACTGGACACACACGGATTTCTAATTGGCAGTTGGCTGTCGGTGGTGCGGCTCGCGAAATGCGGCCCGTGGCATAAGCCTGGATATGACCCGGTCCCCGAGCGCCGGGTCAGCAAAGCAGTGAGGGGTTCATAAGAAGTGCTCAACTTCATCTACTACCCAGTGTCGGGAATCATGTGGGTGTGGCATTGGCTATTCGATGCCATTCTGCCCAGCAGTCCCGGGTGGGACGGTTTCGCTTGGGCCTTGTCGGTCGTGTTCCTGGTGTTCACCCTCCGCGCGATTCTCTACAAACCTTTCGTCAAGCAGATTCAGACGACGAAGAAGATGCAAGAGATACAGCCGCAGATGCAGGCTGTGCGTAAGAAGTACGCCAAAGACAAGGTCAAGATGACCGAGGAGATGCAGAAGCTGCAGAAGGAGCACGGCTTCAATCCGCTCCTGGGCTGTTTGCCGATGCTGCTGCAAATCCCGGTGTTCATTGGTCTGTTCCACGTGCTGCGGTCGTTCAACCGGACCGCGACCGGTATGGGTCAGCTCGGGCTCACCCCCGAAGAGACCAGGGAGCTCCCGAACTACTTCTTCAGCGTCGATCAGGTACAGAACTTCCTCGACGCCCGGTTCTTCGGTGTACCGCTGTCGTCCTTCATCACCGAACCGATCTCTGAGTGGCAAGCCTTCATGGCTCATCCCACCGACCCCATCGACTTCACTCGCGGCAATATTGCTGTCGTCGTCATTCCGATCATGCTCGTCGCTTCCTTCGCCACCTATATGAATGCGCGGGCGTCGGCAAAGCGGATGACCGCCGAGGCTCTGGAAAATCCACAGACCCGATTTATGACGATGCTGTCGCAGTACATCTTCCCGCTCGGCATCTTGGTGACCGGACCGTTCTTCCCTGTCGCCATCCTGCTCTACTGGGTGTCCAACAACGTCTGGACTTACGGACAGCAACACCTCGTCTTCGGTCGTATCGAGCGTGAAGAACAAGCAGCGCGCGAGGCGAAACAAGAAAAGCTCAAGGCGAACGCGCCTAAGCCGGGCGCACGTCCCGATCGCAATAAGACGAGCCTCGCGAAGGAATCTGGCGACGCCGACGATGTAGCCGCGACGGTTGACACGACCACGAAGCAGAAGACGACGAAAACATCCGCCGGATCGGGTCAGGGGCAAGCGAAGAAGCCCCAGCCTCGTCCGAACAGCAACAAGAATCGGCGTAAAGGCGGCCGTAAGGGTGGGCGGCACTGACCTGATGGTCGGGTCGCGAGACGAACTTTATTGAAGGCAGAGAGTTAGGTGAACGAGATGACTACGGAAGCTGCGGCACAAGACGCCGCACAGTCCGACGCGGCGGAGACGGCGTCGGCGGACGCGGTAGAGGAAGTACACTCCCCCGCCAACGAGACGGTAGCCGAAGTGGAAGACGCGGCAGACGCCGCTGCAGACGAAGGCGACGAAGAGGATCGGCTTGTCGAGGAGGGTGAGATCGCGGGCGACTACCTCGAGCAGTTGCTCGACGTCCTCGACTTCGACGGCGATATCGATCTGGATGTCGACGGCGATCGTGCGGTCGTGAGCATCGACGGCGGCGACGACTTGACGAAGCTGGTCGGTCGGAAAGGCGAAGTCCTCGATGCGTTGCAGGAGCTGACCCGACTTGCGGTTCAACAAGCGACGGGTGATCGCAGCCGACTGATGCTCGATGTCGCTCGCTGGCGCGCCGATCGTCGTGATCGCTTGGCTCGGTTGGGTACCGAGGTTGCCAACCGCGTCGCCGAGAAGGGTGGTCGCGAAGCTCTCGACCCGATGACTCCGTTCGAGCGGAAGATTGTGCACGACGCTGTCGCGGCCGTTGCTGGTGTAGTCAGCGAGAGCGAGGGCGTCGAGCCCAAACGTCACGTTGTGGTGATCAAGACCGACTGACACATTAGAGTGTTGCGAAGGAAGTGAAGAGTCCCGGCTTCTAGCCGGGACTTCTTTCGTTGTAGGGCCATAAATTACGAGGGTGTAATTCACCGTGCTGTCGACACGCGGTATCCGTGTTTCACGTGAAACATCACCCCGGAGGGATCGATGAATGCCTGACGCCGCAGCGCGGGACGCACCCGCGCTCGCACGAGAGATCTTCGGCGCACAAGTAGATGTCGCCGAGAAGTACTGGGATTGGCTCGCGGAAGCCGCGGTTGTCCGAGGATTGATAGGGCCACGCGAAGCGCCGCGTCTATGGGAACGCCACTTGATCAATTGCGCTGTCGTGAGCGAGTGCCTTGCCGAGGGCGAGTCCATCGTCGATATCGGGAGTGGCGCGGGTTTGCCTGGAATCCCGTTGGCGATTGCACGACGGGATGTGCGGATGACACTCGTGGAACCGTTGCTGCGCCGTGCGACCTTCCTCGAGGAAGTCATCGCGGACTTGGGTCTCGCGATTGAGGTGGTGCGTGGTCGAGCAGAAGAGAGCGCGGTGATTGACCGTGTGGGCGGCGCCGACGTCGTGACTTCGCGAGCGGTTGCACCTCTCGATCGATTGGCGAAGTGGTCCGCTCCCCTGATCCGCACTGGCGGCCGGTTGGTCGCGTTGAAGGGGTCGTCGGCAGCGGAGGAGATCGGCGAGCATGCGGAGGCAGTCAATCGGCTGGGCTTAGTCGATCTCGAGGTGCGCGAGTGCGGTGCTGACCTTCTGTCCGTCCCGACCATCGTCGTCGTCGGGACCAAGGTTTCGGTCTCGAAGTCGAAGCGACGTAATCGATCGTCTGGAAGGTCTTGAAGTTGGCTTGGAAGCGCGCGAAAGCGCACAATAGAGATCGCGACAGGACGGCGTCCGTAGCCGTCGAAGATGTCGATTCGCATTCGTCGAGTGAAGCACCGAGGAGTTCCAGCGTGGCCCAGAAGAGACCGACTGTTTCACGTGAAACAAGTGGATCCGGCACCGCTGGACGGTCACCGCAGCCTGACTTCAACGACACCCCGATCGCCGCTGCCGCAGCACGCGCCAGTCAGGTTCTGACGCCGGGTGCCAGTGGTCAACTCCCCCGCCCCCCAGCTATCCGCGTGATCACTGTGGCCAATCAGAAAGGCGGCGTCGGCAAGACCACCACCGCGGTCAATATGGCGGCCGGCCTCTCGATACATGGGCTCGGCGTTCTCGTGATCGATCTCGACCCGCAGGGAAATGCGAGCACCGCGTTAGGAATCGACCATCGGCAGCCCGACATCGCGTCGGTCTACGAACTACTCCTCGGCGAGGTCACACTTCGGGAAGCGATTCAGAAGTCCCCTAGCAACGACAATCTCTACTGTGTCCCGGCGACTTTGGATCTCGCCGGCGCCGAGATCGAACTGGTCTCACTGGTCGCCCGAGAGAACAGATTGCGCAATGCGATAGACCAGGACACGCTCGCCGAACTTGGTATCGACTACGTGCTCATCGACTGCCCACCATCGCTTGGGCTACTGACGGTCAACGCGATGGTGGCTGCGCGCGAGGTGCTGATCCCGATTCAGTGTGAGTACTACGCACTCGAAGGCGTGGGCCAGCTACTTCGGAATATCGAGTTGGTCCAGGCTCATCTCAATCGCGATCTTCATGTCTCGACGGTGCTATTGACGATGTACGACGGCCGGACGAAGTTGGCCGATCAGGTCGCCGAGGAAGTACGCACTCACTTCGGTGACAAGGTATTGAGCACGATCATTCCGCGAAGCGTCAAAGTCTCCGAAGCTCCCGGCTACGCGATGACGATCATCGAATACGACCCGGGTTCACGTGGAGCGATGAGCTATCTCGACGCCGCTCGTGAGTTCGCAATCAAAGCGGTTAGCCCGGAGGGGGTCAAGTGAGCCGGGAAACACAACGCCGTGGCGGTCTGGGCCGGGGTCTGGCGGCCCTGATCCCGACGACACCGACCGAAGAAGCCGGGCCCGGATTGGGCAGCGCGGCCGCCGACGTCGTGATCGGCGGAGGCGCTCCCCCAAGCACCGACGCGCCGACGCCGTCGGTCTCCGACGAGATCGCCGTCTACCGCGAGATCGCTCCCAAGCTGATCCAGCCAAACCCGCACCAGCCGCGAACTGTCTTCGACGAAGAGGCAATGGATGAACTCATCCATTCGATCCGCGAGTTCGGGCTGATGCAGCCGATCGTCGTCCGGACGCTTCCCAAGCCGACCGCCGACGGCGTCAAATTTCAGATCGTCATGGGCGAGCGTCGCTGGCGCGCGAGTCAGGAAGCGGGTCTCGAGGCAGTCCCCGCCATCGTCCGGGAGACGAATGATGGCGACATGCTGCGCGACGCGCTCCTCGAAAATATTCATCGGGCGCAGCTGAACCCGTTGGAAGAGGCAGCCGCATATCAACAGCTGCTCGAAGAGTTCGACGTGACACATGAGCAGTTGGCCGCGAAACTAGGTCGTTCGCGTCCCCTGATTACCAACATGATCCGACTGCTGAAGTTACCAGTCCTGGTGCAGAGTCGAGTCGCTGCCGGAGTTCTATCGGCCGGACACGCTCGCGCATTGCTCGCTCTGGAGACCGGAAGCGACGCACAGGTCGAGTTGGCCGCCCGCATCGTTGCCGAAGGTATGTCGGTCCGCGCGACTGAAGAAGCGGTCACGCTCGCCAACCGGGAAGACGCTCCGACTAAGCCGACCACACAGCAGCGCCGCAAACCGATGCAGATGCCGGGTCTTCAAGACGTCGCCGAACGGCTCTCCGACAAGCTCGATACCCGGGTGACGGTGAGCCTCGGCAAGCGCAAGGGCAAGATCGTCGTCGAGTTCGGCTCGGTCGATGACCTCGAGCGGATCGTTGGGATGATTTCCGAACAGAGTCGCGGATAGAGGTGAAATTCTCCCTTACACGGACACCAGGGAATAACGTCACAGTGACGATATCGTCGGAGAAGGTTGGCCATCGTGCGAAAAGCATTGCAGGACAACAGTTTTCGAATGACTGCTGCCACGGTCGGGTGAACTGACCGTGGGACTGTCGATTGTGCGCCTCGATCTCAGTGGATTCGAGAATTTGCCGTCGCATACTCGCCGGTGTGTCTTCTGGGAGGTGGACCCGGCGACCATCGAGCAAAGTTTGGCCACTCCGATGTTTGCCGAGACCGCGTCGACGACGACGGCGATCTTCGAGAGCGAGTTCGACAAGGAAGCGTGGGTTTCCGGGCTGCTGCTCGAGTGGGGTACCTGTGCGCAGCTCGCCGTCGACACCACCATGCAGTCGGTGGTCGGCACCGCGTTCTACGCCCCGCCCGCCCGAGTACCTCGCGCGAGCCACTTCCCTACTTCGCCGGTGAGTCACGACGCCGTGCTGTTGACGTCGATCACGGCCGAGGCCGGTTTCACCGAGGCGGCGCCGATTCTGCTCGACGCGGTGGTGTCCGATCTGATACAGCGTGGTGTCCGCGCGATCGAAGCATTCGGCATCATCGGAGCCGACGACGGCATTGCCGAGCTCATCAGCGAGTTGTGCACCAACTGCATGATGGATGCCGAATTCTTGAAGGACTCGGGCTTCGACCTCGTCGCTCCCCATCCGCGGTTCCCGCGGTTCCGGCTCGAACTCGACGAAGGCCTCGGCTGGAAATCCGCCGTCGAAGGTGCGTTGGAGAAACTCGTGATCGAGGCAACGATGGAGTTGACCTCGCGTGAGCGCAAGGTCGACGCGCTGCCGGTTGGCTAAGAGCGACTAGGTCGCGACTTCTTCGGCGGCCAATAGATCGGCGAAAGTGTATGTGCCAGTAGGGCGATCGTCTGCGTCGAGTAGATACAGTCGCTTGACGGCAACGAGAATGGCTTCGGCGATTACGTCGCGGGTCCGCGGATCGTCGAGCTTGCTGGCGTCGAGCGAGTTGGTCAGATACCCAATGTCGATGAGCGACACCGGCATTCGGGTCAACCGAAGAAGATCCCAGGTGCGTTGATGGGATCGGCAGTCGGCGAGTCCGGTCCGCGCGACGATCTCCCGCTGGATGAAGCCGGAAAGGTTGCGGCCGATCATCGACGACGAACCATGCGAGTTACCGAAGTAGAACGTCGCGACCCCGTTGGCGGATTCGGTGCTGCTTGACGCACAGCGGAGCGCCAAAACTATATCCGCGTCAACGGCATTCGCGACGCGGGCACGTTCTTCATCGGTCGGCCGCTCGCGGCCATCGTGCGACAGGAAGGTTTCCATTCCAGCCGCCGACATCCGTCCTTCGAGCCGTGACGCGAGATCCCAGAGCACCCGTGCCTCGAGGTCGGCGAGCTCTTCGGTTGGCTGACCGCTCCCCGAGCCGGGGTCGATGACGATACGTTTGCCGGTCAGTCGAGGTCCGGAGCGTCGAACGCGCTCTTCCTCGCGAATGGCATGCGGTGAGCCACCGGTAATCCGGGTGCCGAGACGTTCGAGCGATCGCAGCGTTGCCGGACCGCAGATGCCGTCGGAGGACAGTCCATATTCACTTTGGTAGAGACACACCGAGTTATGGGTGGTCTCGCCGAAGATACCGTCAACGATGGACGTGTAGTACCCGAGATTCTGAAGCCGGGATTGGAGCGTCGCGACGTCGTCGCCAACCATCGGCGAGGACAAGCGATACAGCAAAACCCGTGCGCCCAGGTGGTATGACGATTCGCGCAACGCACGATAGGTCGCCTGGCCGACGACGCCGTCGACGAGAAGTCCGCGCTGCTGCTGAAAGGCGCGCACCGCATGATCGGTCGCGACGTCGAAAACGGCGTCGGGGCTGGTCCAGCCGTTGGCCGAGACCACGGCACCCTCGGAAACAGACCCGGCCAGGAGACCTTGGTTGATCAGGATGGACCGGATCTCGGCGACTGCCGAGCCGTGGTCACCCAACCTGAACGACGGCATCCAAAGCTCTCCTCGCTGACAATCTGGGTACGGACAATGTGGCAAGTCAGATTGTCGCAGGGTTAGGCGTCGACAACCAAATAATCGTGAGTTATCGCATCATCTCGTCGACTTTACCCAGGCCACGACCTTGGGCGACTACCCTTCGACGACGCTACCGAGCTCGCGCAGCAGGGCAGCTTTACCCTTGGCGCCAACGATGGTTTTGGTCGCCTTCCCGTTCTCGAACAGGATCAGCGTCGGAATCGACATGACCTGGAAGTCGCGGGCGGTCGTCGGATTCTCATCGACGTCGAGTTTGGCGATGGTCAACTTGTCCGCGTAGTCGCCGGCGATTTCTTCGAGAACAGGTGCGACCATCTTGCATGGTCCGCACCAGGTTGCCCAGAAGTCGACGAGAACCGGCTTACCGGACTCGATGACATCGGCCTTGAAGGTGGCATCGGTGGTGGCAATTGTGTTGTTACCCATGGGATCTCCCTAGATGATGGTGTTAAGAAGCGGAGGCAGCGGCGACGGGCGCGGCATGCTTTTGGTCGGCGAGCCAGCGCTCGGCGTCGATGGCGGCGGCACAGCCGCTGCCCGCGGCGGTGATCGCCTGACGATAGGTGTGGTCGACCAGATCGCCCGCGGCGAAGACGCCCGGCAGCGACGTATAGGTGGTGCGGCCCTGAACCTGTACATAACCCTCGGCGTCGAGCTCGACCTGGTCGCGTACGAGTTCGCTGCGCGGATCGTGGCCGATCGCGACGAACATGCCGGTGACGTCGAGGGTTGCCGTTTCGTCGGCGACGTCGGTCTTACGCAGTGTGAGACTGGTGACGCCGGTCTCCCCGTGTACCGATTCGACCGCGGCGTTTGTGATGAACTCGATCTTCTCGTTGTCACGGGCGCGGTCCAGCATGATCCGCGAGGAGCGGAACTCCTCGCGCCGGTGGACCAGGTAGACCTTGCGGGCGAATTTCGTTAGGAAGGTTGCCTCTTCCATCGCGGAGTCGCCGCCGCCGATAACGGCGATGTCTTGGTCTTTGAAGAAGAAGCCGTCGCAGGTAGCGCAGGCGGAGACGCCGCGGCCGAGCAGGTCTTGTTCGCCGGGGACATCGAGGTATCGGGCAGCGGCGCCCATCGCGAGAATCACCGCGCGGGCACGGTGCACTTCACCGTCTACCTCTACTTCTTTGATCTCGCCGGTCAGGCGGACCGCGTCGACGTCTTCCATGCGCAGGTCAGCGCCAAATCGGAGCGCTTGCTCGCGCATCTCGTCCATGAGTGCCGGGCCTTGGATGCCGGACTGGAAGCCGGGGAAGTTCTCCACCTCGGTGGTGGTCATCAACGCGCCGCCGAATTGGGTGCCCTCGAATACAACCGGAGACAGCTCAGCGCGGGCCGCGTAGACGGCTGCGGTGTAACCAGCGGGGCCCGATCCGATGATGATGATGTCGTGGATCTGGTCGGTGTCGGTCAATTGGTCCTCCGGGTTACCTGGCGTGTTATTCGGCTAATTCAACATAAGGGTAGAGATAGTTGTTCCCGGCCGGTGGGACCGGCTTGATCAGGCACCGATCGTTGATCTGGCGATGGTGGTCGGGGTGCCCGTGTCACATCCCGCTCCGACTAGCAGAACGTCGAATCTTCCGGCGATGCCGGTGGCCAACAGAATCATGACGGCGGTCCGCTGACGGACCTGGACCGGTCCGTAACCGACGATCGCGGTCGACTCGGGAACACCGTTTGCCGCGGTGCACCTGCGAAGTGCCCGAGTGTCGGCGAACGGTGCACCCGAGACTCGCCCCAGCAACGCCAAGCTGGCGATAGTTTCGTTGGAGCTGAGGGTGATATCGGAGCCGACGTCGGGCGGGGTCGCCGCGTCGGGCCGGGTGATTTGCCAGATGCTCAGCGCCAGCGCCGCGACGACCAGTACCGACGCCGCGGTCGCGACCAGGGAAATCCGGCGATGCGGGCCCGCGACTCGGTGATTTCGGTCAGCGACGTCGGCGGCGACAGTGGCGAGGGTCCGATCGGTCGCGGCGCGAACCGCCGGTCGCACCTCATGCTCGACGACCGGTAACTCACGCAATAGCAGCTGGGTTCGGTCGAGGGAGGCGAGAGTTTCCCGCGCTACCGGATCGTCGGCGATACGCGCCCTGATGTGAGTGGCGACGTCGGGCGGCAGGACATCGGCGTGCAGGTCGGCCAGAAGTTCCGGTGGATAGGGCGGTTCGGGTGGACTGATAGACCCAGGCTCGGTTCTGCCGCGTGCCGGTGGGGTCATTGCCATGCTTTCGTCGACTTCATGGGATGGGTCGGTCAGGTTCTATTACTTTACGACGTGTCTCAGACTGGTTCCTGGAGATGGCCGAGAAGTGTCGCGAGCTTCAAACGTCCTCGCGCACAGCGACTTTTGATGGTTCCCGCTGGCACTCCGAGACGTCTGGCAGCCTCATGGACCGGCAGTCCTTCGACGTCGACGGCGACCACGGCAGCTCGCTGGTCGGGCGGCAGAAGGTCGAGGGCGCGGCCGACGGACACGGCTAGGTCGACTTCGGTGGTGTGGTCATGTGGGTCGGCGAGCGGCAAAATGTCGAACTCGGGAATCGGAATGGTCCGATGGCTCTTATTCCGACGGATTCGGTCGAGGCATGCATTCACGACGATGCGGTGCAGCCACGAGATCACCTTGGCTTCGGCCCGGTAGTGCGTCGCCATGCAATGGGCGCTCAACAGAGCTTCCTGTAAAGCGTCGTGTGCGTCTTCGGGGTTGTTGGTGGTGCGATAGGCGATCGCGAGAAGTCGGGGTTGATGTCGCTCGATCAGCCTGGCGAAGGCATCGGTATCGCCAGCAATATGTGCGTTGAGTAGTTGTTCATCTGTACGGCCATCACCGTTATCCCCCCGGGTCATGCGACGACAGTAATAGCGCGAAGTGCACTTTTCGGCCTATCCGGGAAAATCCCGCGAAGATCTGTGGACAGCTGGGTTCAGCAAGAGCGAGTGTGCACAATTGGGTGGTTGATGCGTGTTAGTACTTTCCCATCTGCGCGTACCACGCGGCCGCCTCGTCGGTGATCGTTCCCAACTCTCTTGCCCGCTCACACCACCCTTTGGCCGAGGCGAGGAACTTCATCGGATTGTAGATATCCTCTTCCTTCGCCCACTGCCCTTCGCCGGCGTAGGTGAGGATGGTGAGATTCGTGGCCGAATGGACCGAGCCGTCGCCCGGGTCGCGGAGCGGATTGTCGATCTCGTAGATAACTCGTGCGGTGTCCTCATCGATCACGTGCCACAGCGAGGGGAAGGCGACCATATGATTGCCCGGAAATCGACCCATTGTCTTCTTGATCCACGGACGGATCTCCTCGCGTCCGTGGAACGTGCCCATCGCATGCTCCACATAGAGCGCGTCGACGGCGAACTGCTCGGCCCACGGGTCCCAATCATGTGTCTGCGCAGCAGAATTCGCGCGGCCCTCGAAAAGCTGAAATTCGGCTTCGATCTCGGCTCGGGTGAACTGTCCCATCTCAGAACTGTAACACGTTCTACTTGGCGAGACTCTGCGCCACAATGGCCTGCAGCGCAGCCATATGCCCGGCGAACGCGTTTCGTCCACGATCGGTCAGCTGCGCCCGCACCGTTCGACGACGCCCGGTGGCCTGCCGATCAGTGGTCAGGTATCCGGCGTCCTCCAGCGTCGAAAGTTGTTTGGAGAGAGCCGAATCCGACAGTCCGAGTTGCTCCTTGAGATAGGCGAACTCGGCCCAGTCGGCGGCGGCGAGGGTGGCCATCAACGACAGTCGCGTACTCGGATGGATCAGTTCGTCAAAGCCATCGGGTGTCATGCGTGCACCAAACGTCTTGTGCCGGAAAGGATTTCTGGGCCGCCGAAGCCGACGATGGCCGCGACCGTCAGCGCAGCCCAGGTGCCCGCATGACTGGCCCCGTCGGCGTTGAGGCCGAATCCGAGCGCGATGGTCAGTGCCGTCATCGCGAGCAGTACCGCGATGACCGCCAGTGGGATTCGCTTGCCCGCGACATCCCGGCTGACCTGTAGTCGCGAAGTTCGACGGCGCCCGTCGAGCAGCGTTGACGCGACGACCGAATGGCCGAAGGCGAAGGCGATTGTCGCGACCGTGGTCACCCACGACGGTGCGAAGTCGCCGAGTACCCCCAGGGCGAGCCAACCCGCGGCCAACGCCCACCAGTACATACGCGGCAGGCCGACTTGGCCGGCCACCGATCGTTGTGCGCGCGCAGCGGCATCGAGCGCGTCTTGCGCCTGGTTGTGATCGAGATCTGACATGGCTTCCTCACTTTCCTTGTTGGAAAGTAGCGTGTCACTTTCCTAGTAGGAAAGTCAAGAGGCGGCTGCGACGACGTCCTCGACCGCCTGCCTTACCCGCGCCGCATCGTCGGGAACCAAACCGATCCTCGTCCGGCGTTCAATGACATCGTCGGCACTCAGAGCGCCCTCGTGGGTCACTGCGTACTCGACTTCGGCGCGGGTGACATCTATGCCGTTGGCGATAGATGCCGTGGCGTCGGGAATGGACGCGCTATCGAGCACCCGTGCCGACTCGGTGCCGAATCGTGCGACCAACGATGCGGGCAGGCCGCGTCGCACGGCGCCGCCGGTGGCGCCGATCAACGGCGTCGACGTGGTGATACACGAACCAGATTGCAGCCCAGCCGCTTTCACCGCGGCGTCGACGGCATCCTGTGCCATTCGGCGGTAGGTGGTGAGCTTGCCGCCTACGATGCTGACCAACGTCGAATCATTCACCCGCACAGCATGTTTACGGGACACGTCGGCCAGTGAGCCTCCGTCGCCGCCCGCGCCGTCGATGAGTGGACGAAGACCCGAATAGGTGCCGCGAATATCGGAGCGGGTAAGCGGTTGTCGCAGAGCGACATTCACCGTATCGAGCAGAAAGTCGATCTCCTCGTCGTCGGCGTCGGGAACGTCGGGGATCGCTCCCGGTGCGTCGACGTCGGTAAGTCCCAGGTATACCCGGCCGAGTTGTTCTGGCATCGCGAAGACGAACCGGCTGATTGAGCCGGCGACCGGAACCGTCAGTGCCGCGGTCGGATTGCCGAAGGCGGCGGCGTCGAACACGAGGTGGGTTCCGCGGCTCGGCCGAATGGTGAGCGTCGAATCGACGTCGCCCGCCCACACGCCCGTCGCGTTGATGACGCTGCGCGCGGAGATGTCGAAACTCTCGCCGGTCAGCGAGTCAGTGAGTGTCGCGCCGGCGCCAGAAACCTTACTGGCTTTGGTGTAGGTGCAGATATGGGCACCGAAAGCCGCTGCGGTGCGGGCAATTCCGACGACTAGCCGCGCGTCGTCGATGAGCTGCCCGTCGTATGTGCCGACGCCGCCGCGTAACCCGGCGCGAGCAACGGTCGGCGTGACCGTCGCCATCTCCTCGACACTCAGGTTGCCGGGTCCCGGGAGCACCGACTTTGGGGTGCGCGCGACTCGTCGCAGTGCGTCCCCCGCACGGAATCCCGTCCATACCAACTGCTTTGTGCGGCGTTCACCAAAGTCGGGTACCACCTGACGCAGTGGTGAAACAAGATGGGGCGCAATGGTTGTCATAAGGTGATGACGTTCGATCGCGCTTTCGTACGCGATTCCGACGCTGGCCGAGGCCAGGTACCGCAAACCACCATGGACCAGTTTGCTGCTCCAGCGCGATGTTCCGAACGCGAGGTCATGCGCTTCCACCAGTGCCACTGAAAGACCGCGTGATGCGGCGTCGAGCGCTGCGCCGCAACCGGTTACGCCGCCGCCGATCACGAGAACGTCGAGTGGTTCGCGGCGATCGGCCAGTGTTTGTAGGTCCGCGCGGCGTCGCTGTGCGGTCAAGGCAGACATCAAGAGTTCTCCGGTTTCAGATAGGCCGACAGCGCGTGATGAAGTTCGATAGTCCAGTCATCGCCGAGGATCGGTTCCACCAGCGGCCGCGACTGCACCGCCGATTGCGTGATCAGTAGAACCATCGCGGCGAGTTTGTCGGGATCGCCGGCCCGGATATGTCCGTCGCGCTGACCGTCGGAAATCCCATCGGCGAGCAGTCGGAGCAGGCCACGCTGACTCTCGCCGAGACGGTCGAAGACGTAGGGCGTCATGAAGTCTGAGCGTGCGGTCCACAACACCGCGAATAGCTCGTCGTCGCGCATGGCCGCCGCGATACGCACGACTTGATCGATAGTCGCGTCGAATCGCGGGCCGGTGTGCAGCGGAGTGGTTTCGGTGACGGCGGCGACGATCCGGCCGACTTCGCGGGTCATCAGGTCGCGCAGCAGAGTGTCCATGTCGGGCCAGCGGCGATAGACCGTCGGGCGGCTGACGCCGGCCTCGCGAGCTACTTCGGCGAGAGTGACCCGCCTGCCCTGATGTCGTAGCACCGCCGTCCGGGCCGCGTCGAGAACGCGGTGGGCGATCTCGTCGACCTCTGAACTGGGATTACGAGAATAGTCGTTACGGATTGACATTATGTGTAACACTGTAGCTCATGACGACAGATCGCGCCGCTCAATTTCCACAGCCGCCGATGAAGTGGAATGCCTGGGGTGACCCCGAGTCGGCCGCGCCGCTATCGGAATCGGTGTCGACACTGATACGCGGCATGCTGGGTGTGTCGGGTGAGCCGTCGGCGCAGGTGAGTGCCGCCGACGTCGAGTTGACGCCGTCGCGGTTGAGTGCGGCCGACGTGGAGGCGATTGCCGGGATCGTTGGAGCGCAATGGATCTCGACCGCTGACGCGGACCGTCTGCCACGCGCCGGTGGAAAGTCGACGTTGGATTTGCTCCGTCGCCGGCTAGCCGCGCAGGATGCGCCCGACGCCGTGGCACTGCCCGCCGATGGCGACGTCGTCGGACAATTGCTGCAGTGGTGTTCGGCCAATCGCGTAGCCGTCGTGCCGTTTGGCGGCGGGACGAGCGTCGTCGGCGGGCTCGATCCCCTTGCCGGCGATCTTCGCGCGGTGCTCAGCGTCGATCTGTGCAGGCTCGACTCGTTGATCGCGCTCGATGAAGTATCCGGTATCGCGACGTTCGGCGCCGGTGTCACCGGTCCGGCGGCTGAGGCCGCGCTCGCGGAGCGGGGATTCTCGCTCGGTCACTTCCCGCAGAGTTTTCGATTCGCCACCATCGGCGGGTTCGCGGTAACGCGATCGTCGGGCCAGGCGTCGGCGGGGTACGGCCGTTTCGACGACATGGTCGTCGAGCTGACATTGGTCTCGCCATCGGGTGTACTGACCGTCGGGCGGGCGCAGAAGTCTGCCGCCGGCCCCGACCTGCGGCAGCTCATCATGGGTTCGGAAGGGACGTTCGGCATCGTCACGCAGGTGTCGGTACGCGTGCATTCAGTGCCCGAAACCACCGGCTACGAGGCGTGGCGGTTCGACTCCTTCGACGCCGGAGCGGACGCGTTTCGCAAACTCGCCCAAGAAGGTGTGATGCCGACGGTCCTGCGACTGTCCGACGAGGCGGAGACCGCACTGAATCTGGCCCGCCCCAGCGAAATTGGTGAACAACAAGCTGACGATGCGCTCCCTTCGGGAGGTTGCCTGGCAATCACCACCTTTGAGGGCTCCCCCGCCGCCGTCGCGGCGCGGATGACTGTTGCGCGCGAAATCTTCGCCGCGGCAGGAGGACTCAGCGGTGGCGAGATGCCCGCGCGAACCTGGGAGCATGGGCGCTTCAACGCGCCGTACCTCCGCGACGCGCTGCTGGATATCGGAGTTGGTTGCGAAACATTGGAGACCGCAACGGTCTGGTCGAAGGTTGACGACGTAAAGGCGGCCGTTACAACGGCATTGACCGCTTCTCTCCCCGAGCCGACGGTCGTGATGTGCCACATCTCCCATACCTATGCCGCCGGTGCATCGTTGTATTTCACCGTCGTCTATCGGCAGGAAGGCGATGCGATCGCGCAGTGGTCGGCAGCTAAAAAGGCTGTGTCGCAGGCGATCATCGATGCCGGTGCGTCGATCACTCACCACCATGCGATCGGAGTGGACCATAAACCCTGGCTCGCGCAGGAGGACGGCGAACTCGGAGTCGCAGCACTCGCCGCGGTGAAACGAGTATTCGACCCCGCCGGGGTATGCAATCCCGGCAAACTGATCTGATGACAGCTATCAAACAGGTTGCGCTGCTGGTCAATCCACACTCGCGGCACGGACACGGGGCGGCCGTCGCCGCGCAAGCCCAGGAGGCATTCGCCACGCTGGGCGTGAGGGTCGAAGTGCTCACCGGGTCCGACGCCGCCGATGCCGAACGGCTTGCCGTCGAAGCCTGTGAACGAAGCGATGTCGACGCGCTCGTCGCCATCGGTGGTGACGGCAGTATTCGTTTAGCGGTGGACGCTGCACTGGAGGCCGGCGGCACGAAGCCGGTCGGGGTGATTCCCGCCGGTACCGGAAACGATCTGGCGCGGGCGTTGAACGTCCCGATTGACGATGTGCCAGAGGCAGTTTCGGTGATCGCCAGCGGCCGAACGACGAAGATCGACCTCGGGCGGGTGAGCCTCGGCGACGGCGTGACGACCACGTTCGTAACCGTTGCCGCAACGGGTTTCGACGCCGAGGTCACCGCACGGGCAGTGTCGATGGCGTGGCCACGCGGACAGGCCAGGTACACGTTGGCCGCTCTTCGCGAACTAGTGGGGTTGAGTTCGCGGCGGTACCGGATCGTCGTCAATGGTGAGCTCAAGGTCGACGGTGATGTGGTCTTTGCTGCGGTTGGCAACACCCGCTCCTACGGTGGCGGCATGCTCATCACCCCCGGTGCTTCGCTTACCGATGGCGAGTTGGATGTGACGCTGGCGTCGTATCAACGGCGATTCGGCCGGATCACCGTCGCGCGGATCTTCCCGCGTGTCTTCAAAGGAACTCACGTCGAACATCCGTTGGTACAGACCTTGCGCGGCGCCAAGATCGAAATCAGTTCGCAGCCAACGGCTTTGGTGTCGGTGGACGGTGACGTGATCGGCTCGCTGCCCGCGACCTTCGAGGTGTTGCCGTCGGCGGTGGCTGTGCTGACGCCGTAGGACGAGACTAATGGGCGACGTCGGTTAGGCAACGCGTTTGTCTTTGGTGTCGAGGAGACTGCGGACGATGTGCGAACCAGGGCGATCCGTCCCTCGGGGATGACGTCGCACCGGCTGAAAAGACGTGGATTTGACCGTTGTAGACGGCGGTGACTGCGAATGCCGCCGACGAGGAAGGCCCGCCGTGCAAGTACAAGATCGCGCGCGGTTTCTCCGCCCCCCAGACGGTGACCTCGTTGGTCTGAAACGGCCCTTTGACCGCGCGCGGCAGATCTCAGTGCGTGCCGGTCGGCGGCGACCTAGCCGCAGGTTCGACGGCTGGTTAGTTGCCGGTAGGTGCAGGTACAGCGGGTACAGTTACTCCGTGCCACCTAATGCCTCCGCCACAAAACAGCGCTTGCTGGGTGCCGCGCACGTCGAATTCGCCCAGTACGGTTTGGCGGGGGCCAGGGTCGATCGCATCGCTGAGCGGGCCCATAGCAACAAACGACTCATCTACGTGCATTTCGGCAACAAAGACGCGCTGTTCGACCTAGTGGTAGCTAGAGCGTTAGCTACTATGGCCGAACGCGTTCCGTTTACGGAGACTGATCTGCCGGGCTACGCAGCCAATCTCTACGACTATCTCGAAGCAAATCCCGATGTGCTTCGACTATCAAATTGGGCCGTGTTGGAACGATCTCATGCTGCAGAAGCTGAGGTCGATGCCTATCGACCCAAGATAGAGGCAATTTCGCGGGCCCAACACCAGGGACTCGTTGAACCCGCCATTCGAGCCGAAGTACTGTTAGCGCAAATATTGGCCCTAGCCACCGCTTGGGCCAACTCGTCGCAGTCACTGCGCACCCTCGCCATTGACAGGGGCATGCGAGACGTGCGAACAATACCGGCTGCACTTGCTATTGCCACTCGCAAACTCATTGCACCGTCGTAAGGCATGGACTACTAGTGCCACACTGGCACCGCCGCGCGGCTTGGGCTCAGCTGGGCGCCTCGAATCTGTAAGTGTCGCCGTCCGCCACGACCACGCCTGCCCACGGTTCGGCGAAATGTGTACCGACTAGCAGCGTGTCAGTCCCGACTAATTCAGTTAGCAGTGCACGTCGGGAGGCAAGCGCCTGCACCGAATCAGAGTCAGGCACGGCGACGTTGTCTGGTCGCGCGAGCTGGTACGGGTGGTGGAACATATCGCCGGTGACGATGGCGCGCCTGCCCTCGCTGACGATCTCAACGCTGATGTGACCAGGGGTGTGGCCAGGGGTGGGGAGCATGCGTACGCCGGGGACGACGTCGTAGGGCGGGTCGACCAGGTCAACAAGTTCTGCGTCGACCACAGGTTGGATGGACTGCGTGAATACGCGGCGTTGGGTGTGCTCGAAAGACTGAAGGAGCGCGTCGCGGTGGTTGCTGGGGTCTCGATCCAACTGGGTGGGATCGTCCAGCAGGGCTCTCCAGTGGTCGAACTCGCGCCTGCTGAAAATGTGGCGCGCGTTGGGGAACATCACTTGCCAATTCGTCCCGTCCCATCGGGTCTGCCAGCCCACATGATCGACGTGTAGGTGCGTGCACAATACGTAGTCGACCTTGTCCGGAGTCACTTGCTCGCGGAGTCGTTCCGGATACGGTGAGTGCAGGTTGTTCCAGCCCTCTACGACGGTCACTTCCTTGTCGTTGCCGACACAGGTGTCCACCAGAATTGTCGTGCCCTCGTGGTGGACGAGGAAGGACTGGATGTTACCGACGAGTTCACCTTCGGCGGTTGCGTAATGTGGTGCTAGCCAATCAATTTGGCGCACTTGGTCTGCGCTGGCATCAATCAGCATGTTGATATCGCCGAGGGGTTGCTCATAGATCCCGGTGATCGTGGAGTTTCCGACCGCAATCTGTATGGCCGCGACGTGTTCTACGGACATTCGCTAGGCCTTTCTGGGAAATACGTTGTGTACTCGGGACTCGCTAATCGCCAGTGTCAGTGGATCGACTCCGAGGCTCCCTGGGACCGTGCCGACTCGCCATGTAACGCAGCTAATGTGGCTACCACCACGGACCCGAGCCCGCCAGAAACCACGTGAGGTGCTACCGCCCTATGGCCAGCACGTACGCCGCCTTCGGACTCTCACCGCTGGCCCAACCGCCAAGCGCGAGCCGCCATAACGGCCGCGCCGACCCATCCCAGTGCCGCCACATCGATGAACCAACCAACTAGGTAGGGCGCGCGGTGCCGGTAGACGTCCACAACGCCAATAGCGGCTCCCGCCGCGATCACTATGTCGGCGATCACAAGAGTGGATGCGGCTGGTCTGCCAAATACGGCGACTGTTCTGGAAATGTGTCGCGTCCCGATCAGCGAAGCGGCACCTGCGAGTGCGGCAACCGCAATAAGCTCTCCCCGAACGTCTGAGACCGTCTCATCGCTTACAAAGCGGAAGCCAAAGAGCGAGGCGAACGCGATTGCCGGCATCGCGAACGGAGCTACCCCATTACCGGTCCGAGCTTCGACATCAACCATTCTGCACACCATCACTTCCTTTCGCCGAGAGTGAGCTGCTAAGGGTGGGTAACTATCTGGATAGTGACAGCATACGCTTTCCGCATCGTCAAGGTCCGCAGGCGCTTAGGCGATTCAGTCGGGCCCACATGACACTTGCAGGTGCACATATCGAGAATTCTTGCCGTTACGCGATGGCGCCTTTGGCGTCTAAAGCCCTAGTCATGTCCAACAGCGCCCCGGTCCACGTATGTCCTGAGGAATCACTACGTGGAAGCTGTAGTGGAGTGGGTTGACTGGACAATCAGCACAACGGCCCACCGTGGTCGTGTATCGAATCAGCCAGTGAGACCGACGATAGATTTGGTTTCGAGGTATTCGCTGATACCGAACTCGCCCCACTCGCGGCCGTTGCCAGATTGTTTGTATCCACCCCATGACGTAGTGAAGTCAAACTGGGCGTCGTTGATGAGCACGTATCCGGTACGCATCTGCTCAGCGACTGCACGGGCTCGCCCCAAGTCTGCGCTCGTGACGTAACCACACAACCCGTAGGGTGAGTCATTGGCGATACGGATCGCATCGTCGACTGTGTCGTAGGCGATCACGGACACGACCGGACCGAATATTTCTTCTCGGGCGATGGTCATGTCGTTGGTGACGTCAGCGAATACGGTGGGTCGGACGAAGTGGCCGCCCTGTAGTGGCTCGGGTAGACCTGGCTTTCCGAGCCCGCCGATGACCAGCCGGGCTCCCGCAGCGATGCCCTGCCGTATGTAGCCCTGGACCGTCTCCCATTGGTCGGCGGAAACAACTGGGCCCATAAACGTGTCCTCTGCGTGCGGATCACCGATCTGTAATTCGTCGATGCGTGCAACTAGTGCCGCTAGGAACTCTTCGAGACGCTCGCGAGGTACCAAAGTGCGTGAGGCAGCACCGCACGTTTGCCCGGAGTTGCCCAGACAGTACGTCACGGCCGTCTCTACAGCGACGTTCATGTCGGCGTCGGGCAGCACGATCTGAGGCGACTTCCCTCCGAGCTCTGTCACCAAGCGCTTCGCCGAGGGTGCTGCGGCCGCCGATACACCTTCTGCAACAGGGCCGGAGCCGGTGAACGAGATCATGTCGACGTCCGGGTGTGCGTTGAGGGCGTCACCGACCGTTGATCCCCGCCCTAGCAGCAGGTTGAACACGCCGTCCGGGACTCCGGCGTCGTCGAGGATTTCTGTGAGAATCAGTGCCGAATACGGACTCAGTTGAGCTGGTTTTAGTACTACTGTGCATCCTGCAGCGAGAGCCGACGCCACCTTGCCAGCAGGTTGCAGAGCGGGATAGTTCCATGGAGTGATCAGCGCGCACACGCCGATTGGCTCCCGTCGTACCGACGTTGTGCCGCGCTGCTCAGACATGTCGATTCTGCTCAGTGCCTCGGCAGCACTACGAAACTGAGTGTGAGCTGAGCGGACGTGCAGATTGCGCGACAGTTCGATGGGTGATCCCAGTTCGGCGGTCACAGCCTGCGCCATATCCTCAGCACGGCGGGCGTACTCAGCACCAACCCTGTCGAGGATGGCGATGCGCTCGGCGACCGTCGTGGAACTAAAACCTGGGAACGCTTCACGCGCGGCCGCGACGGCGCGGTCGACATCGGCAGTGCCGCCCAGCGTGATCCTTCCACTCGGTTTTCCGGTGGCCGGGTCGGTCAGCTCCTGGATGGTGCTGCTGTCGACAGGCGCGGTCCAAACTCCGTTGATATACAGGTGTTGCGATTCACGCATTTAGTTCTCCATTGTCGTTGCCGAGTAACAAAACCCAAAGGTTTCGATGCGACCCTTTTTCGATGCGACCCGTAAAGGAATTCGCCGCGAGGTCTCTAATCGCGCAAGAGTTGGGCACCAGCAGATTCGCAGACGGCCGCCACCGACCAAATCGCGGTGGCGGCGGCCGTCTGCGACGAACTACTACAACGGGCAGGTGCTCACGCGCTCGGCGTGAACACTCCCCGGAATCGCAGGTCACCAGAGGTCAGGCGACTGTAGGCTTCGGCTGCTTGATCGAGCGAGAAGGTCTCGACAATCGGTTCGACTCCCTTGTTCGCAGCCAGGTCGAGGACTTCGCTGAGGATGTGCTGGCCGCCGTGGGTGGAACCGATCACCTGTTGACGCATCATGTGGAACGGGGTGCCTTCGGAGGAAATGCTGAACGGGTGGTTGAAATCGAGTCCGCACAAGACCACTCGCCCATCGGGGCGCAACCCGGTCATAGCCTTTTCCACTGCATCAAATGCGTTGGTGCAGGCCAACAACACATCGGCGCCGCCGGCTTCCTTGAGCTCGTCACCATTACTGAAAACCTGATCCGCGCCCAGCTGGGTGGCCAGTTCGTGCTTATCGGGCGAGTGGGTGACTGCGATGGTCTCAAACCCCGAGGCTTTAGCTAGCTGGATTGCAACGTGCCCGAGCCCGCCGATCCCCACAATGGCAATCTTGTCATTCGGCAACGGAGCCGCATCCCTAATTCCACCCCAAGTGGTGTAACCGGCACACATCATCGGCGCGGCATTGATGTAGCTCAAACCTTCCGGGAGCAAGACCGTGCCCTCTGAGGACAGAGCAATGTACTCTGCGTGTCCACCTTGCGAGGTAAAGCCCGATAGGCGCGCATCGACGCAGTTCATTGCTGTCTGGCCAGTAAGTGGGCGATTCTCCAGGCAGTACTTACATCTGCGACACGAGGACTGCACCCACGTCGCCCCCACCCGGTCGCCGACCTGGCGGCCATGCACGCCGGGCCCGACTTCGACGATTTCCCCGACGATCTCGTGTCCGGGCGTTTGGGGAAACAAGTCACCCCCGTACCCCTGAGTCGCCCAAGCATCGGTGTAACACATGCCCGACGCATGCACCTTGACCAGCACCTGTCCCGGTTGCACCTCGGGAGTCGGCACCTCGTGCACCTCCCAGGGATTGCCGGCACCTGTCATCACTACTGCCTTCATTGCGGACTCCTTAGACGATTGAACAGGACCCCCACAGTGGGGAGACCAGCTAGCCGCGCCCGGCGTTCCGGGGGTAACTATCTGGTTAGTACCCGACCGTATGCATGGTCCTGCATACTGTCAACATCTGAATTTTCAACCGCATTCTTGTCTGAGGCGGAGGCACTCGTGGCTAAAACCTATTGAGAGTTGGAACCGAATGCCTCGAAGAATTGAACTCACTGAGCACTGCGCAGATGCGTTGCGGGCGCTGGACGTGGTGACTAGCCGCCCCGCGCAAGTGGCGAACGTCGATGGGCGGCGCCTTGCGTGTCGGTTTAGATTTCGGCCGTTACGTGACTGCGACGAACACGGACTGGACTAAGTCTCCCCAAGCGAGGCGTTCAGTGCGTGGCGGTGGATTGCTCCTACACCATCCGCCCGGCCGGATGGTGTACCAAGACTGCATCGGCGTCCTGGCGCCGTTCTGCTTCACCTACGCCTGCAGCGATCACGGCGACGCCGACGTCGAATCGCTGGATGCATTCGCCGCGGCTACACCGCGATCAGCGTAGGCCGTTACAAAATTGACCCGGTCAGGCAACGCGTTCGTGTTTGGTGTCGAGGAGACTACGCCTAATGTGCGAACTCAGGCGGTCCAGTGCGATCCGTCCCTCGGGGATGACGTCAGCACCGGCTGAAAAGACGTGGATTTGACCGTTGTAGATCTCGATCCGCGCCTGCCCGCCGCCTTCCGAACTCAGCGCAACCAGTCTGTCCGAGTCCGGACGGAGAATCTCTCCGCTGCCGATCTGGATGAGCAATGGCGGCATGGCGGCTAGATCGCTTGCCGTGGCCAGTGCCGCGGTTCGGAGACTGTCAATACCGTCCTTGTGTTGCTCAGCGGCTTGGGCCAGTTCCCACATGGTGATGAGGGCTGAGGGCGGAAACAGGGGGTCGCGATCGGGATCAGGTTGGGCGAGTTTGGTGGTCGGGTCGAGATCGAGGATCGGCGAGATGCAGCCGACGGCGCCGAGTTGGCCGATCTGTCCGCGTCGTGCTTCCAGTGCGAGGCTGACTGCCAGATAGGCGCCCGCCGAGTCGCCCACGACAGCGATGTTGTGCGGAGCAACGCCCGAGTCGATCAGGTACCGCAATCCGTCCATCGCATCTTCCAGTGCCGTACTGATTGGATGCTTCGGCAGTTTTCGGTAGTTCACCGCGAGCGAGGGAATGCCTGTCGTGCGAACGAGGCGGGAGACTAGACGGCGGTGGCTGCGAATGCCGCCGACGAGGAAGGCCCCGCCGTGCAAGTACAGTATCGCGCGTGGTTCCTCGTCCCCCGGACGATAGTCGGCTGGACGCTGTCGCTCGGCTGTGCAGTTCGGCAACCGAACCCGCGTCCGATCGATTCCCGAGACCGCCGGTAGGACACCGGCGAGCAGATCGAACAAGCCATACGGCCATGGGAAATCTGGATGCCGTGCCCACAGCGCGATGACTGGCTTGACGAACAGTCGGGCACCGACTGACGCCAACGCGGCCATCACGCTCGTGCCATCATGCGTCCACTCCGCCGATACTCGGTCTATCGCAATCTCACTCATGCCCCACTTCGCTCCTGTCGGTGTTAAATTGACTGATGTATCATTCTGCGGTTCTGACGGGTGACAACGTGGGTCTCGCCGACACGTCTACCGCGCCGTCACACTGTCTCCGCGAGCCACGCCGCCACGCTTTCGCCCATCGACGTGGCAGGTCCGCTCATGCCGAGGCTTTCCCGCGCGATCGCCGACCACTCGGCCGTCGCGCCGAGCCGCCCGAGCATCGAGCAGGTCGCCAGTTCGTTTCGGCGACCGAAGGTATGCGCCTGAAGCAAGCGCTGGGACCCCATCCCCGCCATGTGCCCGCCGCTGGGCAACATCGCCGCGGCCGCCGCCGCCGATGCCTGGTCGGGCGTGATCGTTACCGCTTCGGGGGTGAGGTGCCAGCCGATAACCGCTCTCAGGTACTCACCGAACTCGCCAGCGCCGACCGAATCGGTGTCGACGATGAAACCTCCGTCTATCGCGATCCGAAACGCGGTATCGACATCCCCATCCAGGAGCGCCCGGAACACCGCCCGCTCAGTTTCCAATTCGTCGGGTGTTAGTTCTACACAGAGTCCGAAGTCCACGAAGCCGACCTTTCCGTCGGCCAGAAGGAGGACATTGCCAGGGTGGGGGTCTCCGCAGAACCTTCCCGTCCGGTACATCTCCCCGCAGTAGAACCGGTAGATCGCCTCGCCGAGCACATTCCGCCGGTCGGACGTCCATGTCAGAGCCTGGGCGAACGGTGCGCCGTCGAGGAATTCGGTCACCATGACCTCGTCGCTGCACAATTCAGGCACCGGCGCTGGTATCCGAAAGACCGGGTGATCGCGGTAGCGTTCGGCGAACTCGCTCTGATTTGCCAACTCTCGTCCGAAATCGAGTTCGCGAGAGATCTGCTCGGTCACCTCGGCCGCGATCTCCTCGATATTCGCCGCCGATACGTACTTGCCGAGCACGCGGACCAGAAGCGTGAGGTTCCGCAGATCCGCACGCACCATCCAGTCGATTCCGGGGTACTTCACCTTCACCGCGACGGTCCTGCCGTCAGACAGCGTCGCGCGGTAGACCTGGCCGATCGAGGCGGCCGCGATCGCGTCTTCGAGCGGCGAGATCTGTTGGGCACGCTTCCCGAGCGACTTCTCCACGACGGCTCGCATCTGCGCGTCATCCCACGGCGGCGCGGATGCGAATAGGGGTTGCAGACGATTGTGAAATGCGTCACGCGCCTGCGGACTCGGTAATCCCAGATCGAGCATTCCGATCAATTGGCCGAGCTTGTGTGCTGCACCTCGCATCCCGCCTGCCACCAAGACAATGTCGTCGGCAAGTTTCAGCATCGTGGCCGTGCGAGCAGCGTCAGCGACCTCATCGGTCTGGAAAGGCGCTTTGACAGCGCCCGCGGCTGATCTCATTGCGTGTCGGGCGGCGACCCCGCCCACCTTTCCGCCACGACGAATGCGGCCGCGTTCCTGATCGTCAGCGTTCGGGCCTTGCCGTGTTGCCATCTTCTGCCTCTCGATACCGCATGTCCGCTCGGGAGTGCAGCGGTCGCGTGGAATCTTTGATCCGCACCCAATATTGACACATCACTCCGATCGATGGTGACGGCATGGTCGATCGCGATGCGAAGGCGCAGCACAGCCGTCTGTCGGCGTACCGTCTCGCAATGCGAGCCGGCGTCATATTGCTGCCCGGACAGGGCGAAACGGCGAGTCGCGGAACCTTGCTATTCAGATTGCCTGAGGCGACTGAGACGTCAGTCTGCTAGGCTACCGATCGGTAACTGAGAGGAGGCTCACACATGACTATGCGGAATGACGTCGATCAAACCGGGACGACCGGAGATGCCATACCAGCGCCGCGGGAGGCCGAGTGGAAGTGGCTCGACACCGCGTCGGGCCGCGTGCGGGGGTACGTCACGCGAACGGTCGTCGACTCGATGGCGACGTTCGGACGCTCGATTCAACTGGCTGTCGGCTCTGTCATCTACGCGGTGACCGACATAATCAGCGGCCGGTTCTCCTGGCGAGAATGCATCAAGCAGTCGTGGTTCATCGTCACGGTTACCGCCACCCCGACGGTGCTGGTCGCGATACCGTTCGGGGTTATCGTCGCCGCACAGGTCGGAAGTCTTACCCAACAGGTCGGCGCCACGAGCATCTCCGGCGCCGCCGGCGGGCTCGGCGTGATCCAGCAGGGTGCCCCAATGGTTTCGGCGTTGCTCTTGGGCGGTGCTGCGGGGGCAGCGGTCGCCGCCGACCTCGGAGCTCGCGTGATTCGCGAAGAAATAGACGCACTTCGCACGATGGGAATTGACCCGATTCGCCGATTGGTGGTCCCGAGGGTGGTGGCCATGGTCTTCGTCGCGCCACTTATCTGCTTCCTCGCAGTCGTCATGGGCATCACCACCGGCTACTTCATCTCAATCCTCTTCATGGATGTCACGCCTGGTTCTTACCTATCGTCGTTCGCCTCATTCTCGTCCCTCACTGATGTAGCGATCGCCGTGGTCAAGGCAATTATCTTCGGCTTCACGGTGGCCGTCGTCGCGTGTCAGCGCGGCCTGTCGACTAAGCACGGAGCCAAGGCGGTCGCTGATTCGGTCAATGCGGCTGTCGTCATCGGAGTCGTCGCCGCATTCGGCCTCAACCTGGCACTCACGCAGTTGACGACGTTGTTCTTCCCGTCCAGGGCGATCGTCTGATGGCCGCTCCGTACTTGCCGCTAAAGCTCGGCGGCATCTGGGCTTCAACTAGGTCGACCCTCACCATGCCGGCTACCGCCGCGGCGATGGTCGGGCATCAGGCGCGGTTCGTCTATCTCAGCCTGCGCGCGATCCCGTTCGCGTTGACCCACTACCGGCGCCACATCCTGTCCCATATCTCCGCGGTCGTTTTCGGGAAGGGATCGATCATCGTCGGCGGTGGCATGCTCGGCGTGCTGGCGTTTATGGGTATGGCGATGGGCGGCACTATCGCCATCCAGGGCTTCTCGCTCCTGGACATGGTGAATATGGGTCCGCTCACCGGCGTGATTTCCGCATTCGCGACCACTCGTGAACTCGGTCCGCTGATCGCCGCGATCGGGTTCGCGGCCCAGGTGGGCTGTCGTATCACCGCAGAGGTCGGCGCCATGCGGATGACGGAGGAGCTCGACGCACTCGAAGGTTTCGCGATCCGTCCGATCCCATTGGTGATCACTACCAGGATCATCGCCAGTGTCGTATCGATCCTTCCGCTGTACCTGATGACCCTGGTCATCGCCTATCTGACCTGTGAAGTGATGGTGTCGGTGGTGCACGGGCAGTCCAGTGGCACCTATGGACACTATTTCTCGTCGTTCATCGGCAACTGGGACATCGTGTTCTCGATCATCAAGGCGGTTGTCTTCGCTATCGCCGTCGTGCTGATCCACGGCTACCAGGGCTTCTACGCGGTCGGCGGGCCCGAGGGCGTCGGAGTGGCCGCCGGCCGGGCGATTCGTGCCAGCCTCGTCGTGGTCGTTTCCCTGGACATGGTGATGACGCTGCTCTTCTGGGGCTTCGACTCGGGCGTGCGGATTACGGGGTAATCGATGGCACTGTATAAAGACCCGTCTGGCCGTGAGCCCGAGCCAACCCAACTCGCGCAGATCGGCATCGTCGTTCTGCTCGTCACGGTGCTAGTCGGTTCTATTTTCACCTACTGGACCCGTGGTGGCTTCAGCAAACAGTTCACCGTCACGCTCGTGTCCGATCGGATCGGTGACGGACTGAAGACGGGAACCGACGTCCGGTTCCGGACCCTGCGAATCGGCAAGGTCGACGACGTCACGGTCACCCCGTCGGGGCAGCAGCGAGTGAAACTGTCCATCGACCCGGAACAAGCGCGCGCGCTGACCACCGATGTCGTCCCGATCTACACCGCCGCGAGTATCTTCACCGCGACCGACATCGAGTTCGTCCCGGGGCCGGTTCGCGGAGCGCGGCTGGAGGATGATCGGGTCCTCAACGTGCAAACCGGGACTGCACTGGGCACGCTCACCAGCGTGCTCAACCAGGCCGGAAAGCTGACGTCGGTAATCGGTGATCCCGAGGTCTACGAGGCGATCGAGCGCCTGTCGAACGACTCGGATCCGTATGTACGCCTCCTCCAGGAGGTTCTGCCGACCGCGGCCGAACTGACCCGGGATCAGGTGGTCCCCCTGTCGGATCTGCTCAAGCATCTATCCGAGCTGGTCGACGGCGTGCGCCCGCTTGTCGTGCCGGTGCTCGACACCGTCGACTTCGCCATCGACCAATCGGGATTCATGGACGACCCGCGCATGTTCAAGGGAGCCAAAACGGCAATCCACGACCTGTCGAAGAAGCTGGTACTGGGCATCGGCGGAACACTGGACCGGAACCAGAAGTCGCTCACGAGCCTGATCCATCTCTTGCTCGATGTCCTCACCCCCGCCGTTGTATCGCTGGGCACTATCCCGGACGCCTACAACCGCCTGGGTTCCCTGATCACCGGCACCTCCGACGCCTTTACCGTCGGTCGAGACGGGCGGGTTCGGTTGAACATCGAGCTACTGCTCGCTCATGCGCCTCAGGTGGTCGGCCCCGCCTTGATCTACAAGGAGCGGACCGACCGATGACTCGATTCAAAACGGCGTTCGTGTGCATCATCGTCTTCTCAATCATCGTCTGTGCGGCTATGTACGTGATCGGCCGCACGATGGTGGCACCGGTCGGCGGCGAGCAGCGCACCTATTCGGCTGTTTTCAACGACGCTTCGGGTCTGTACACGGGCAGCTCGGTCCGGCTCGCCGGCGTCGCGGTCGGAAAGGTGGATTCGGTGTCGGTCGACGGAACGTTGGCCAAAGTCGAGTTCACGGTTCAGTCCGAGCATGCTCCCGACGACAACTCGCAGTTCGCGATCCGTTACCAGAATCTGGTCGGTCAGCGCTATCTCGAGATGATCCGAGTCGATGGAGCCCGCGGCCGACAGAACAGCGCCGACGTGATCCAGACCGACCGCACCATTTCAGCCTTCGACGTCACCGAGGTGTTCAGTAACGTGGTGCCCCTCATCGGGGACCTCGATCCCGGCGACCTGAACAAGTTCGCCGAAAACTTGGGACTTGTACTCCAGGGCGACGGCGCCGGAATGGCGCCAGTCTTGGAGTCCGTCGCCAAGATTGCCGGATTCGCGAAGAATCGCGATCAGGTGATGGTGCTGATGGTCGAGAACCTGAACCGGCTGGCCAAGCAGATCGGCGGACGGTCCGAACGGGTTGCTCAACTGGTCTCGAACCTCAATGCCGCGATCATGCGGCTAACCACGCAGATGGGGGCCGTTCAGGAATCGCTGGACTACGCCGACGGTGTGCTGCCGCAGTTCGTCGACATTCTCGAGACGCTATTTGGCGCATTCGACAACAACGCGCCGGCTCTCCTCGCGATGGCCAATCGGGTGGTACCTGCGACCCCGCAGATCCTGGCAGCGGTGGCGGCGATCCCCGGGCTGCTGGAGAAGCTCAACAAGGCCCTGCCGGCGGTACCCAGCGAACCCAAGGATTTGGTCTGTGCCAACGGTCGAATCAACCTCGCCGACACCGTTCAGGTCCTGATCGGCGGAAAGGATGTGATCGTATGCAACTGAACCGCGAAGCTCTTGTCGAACGTGCCCAGGATCTCCTCGGCACCGGGCGCCTGCGCACACCCGAGGAGCATCGGCGCGATGAGATCTTCTTGGGGATCTGCGCCGTGGTGGTGGTGATAGTCGTGACGATCACGTTGGGCGTGATCTATCTGCGGCCGCCGGGGAACGTCGGATATCGGGCCGAGTTCGGAAACTCTTCCGGCGTGCGCACCGGCGATCAGGTCCGCGTCGCTGGAATCACGGTGGGGCGGGTCGACGACGTGCGAATCGCCGGCGACCGCGTCGCGGTCAAGTTCAGTGTCCAGCGGGACGTTCGACTCGGCGACGAGACCAGCATCGCCGTCAAGATGCTGACACCGGTCGGCGGGCGATATCTGATGGTCGCCCCCAAAGGGACGCGGGCGTTGGGAGACGCGGTTATCCCCGCTTCACGGGTCACCGGCACCTATGACATGAGCGCGATCATCGAGACGGCCACACCCAAGGTCGAACAGCTCGACGGCAGCAAACTGCGCGAGGTGCTGACGGCCGCGCGAAAGACGATGACCGGAGATACGAACGCGATCGGACAGATCGTGAACTCGGCCGCACATTTGCTTGACGAGCTCGGCCAGCGCGCCGTACGCCTGCAAGGAGCGCTCAAGGTCTCCGATGAGTACCTCAGTGCGACCACCAAGGACCGCACGATCCTGATGAACCTCGTGAAGAGCTTGGCCGATCTCGGGGTCGGTCTGGGGCCCCGCTATGACCAGGTGCGTCGGGTGTTCAACGAACTCGGCCGATTCTTCGCGGTGATCAAGCGAATCACCACTATCTACGAGGCTGGATTCGAGAAGGCCGTCGTCGAGGGGTCGAAGTTGCTGGAGCGGCTGCGCCCGAACGTCGACTCGATCGGTGACATCCTGCAGAACCTCGACGGTGTGCTCGAGCGGTTACGAAAGTCGCTCTCCGCGAACGGCGCGACGATCGATCAGTCCGCGCAGAAGGCGCGTGGCCTGCGCGTATGTGTCCCTAATGCGGCGAAGAGGTGTTGAGCGTGGCTGCTAAGAGTAGGTCGAACGGGGCGTGGATGGCGCGGGCCGGCGGCATCGTCCTGGTGCTCGCCGTGATCGCCGGGGCGTCGGGCGGCTGGTACCTCAATCGGAACGGGGTAATCGGGGACCGTCGGCAGGTGTGTGCCGATTTCACCGATGCGGTCGGCGTTTACGCCGGAAACACGGTCAGCTTGATGGGGGTGGGAGTCGGCAAGATCAACAGCATCACTCCACGCGACGGTGGGGTCCGGATGATCCTCGACGTCGATCGCGACGTAGCGCTGCCCGCCGGCGTCGGTGCGGTGGTCATCGACAACTCGATCGTGACCGACCGTCGAGTGGAGTTCGACCGGGCCTACACCAAGGGTCCGATGCTGTCGAAGGACGAGTGCATTCCGCAGAGTCGGACCAGGACACCGCGCGGTATCAGCGACACGTTCACCGCCAGTAACAACCTGCTGGGCGGCATCCTCGGCACAGACGTGGGTAACGGCAGCGAGAAGAAGCTGACCAACGAGATCGGCGAACTGGTAGACGCGGCTGACAAAGCCACGGCGGGCCGAGGTAAGCAGATCAACGGGTTGATGCGCGACTTCGTGAAGCTTCAGGGAAACGCGCCCGAGACCGACGCCATCCTTCGACGTCTGTTGGAGAACTCCGAGACGATGACCAACCAGTTCAACGAGCGCTGGGACGAAGTGGACACGTTGATCGGCAGCGTCAACAACGCGGTGCTCGCCTTCACATATTTCTCCGAGGAGTTCCGGGATGGGCTAGTGACGGCGATCGACTTTTTGCCTCCGTTGGCTCGATTCGCCGATCAGCTGGGCGATCGATTGATCGTGATTCTCAAGAACCTCGGTCCGTGGGTGAAGGCGTTGGCGCCCCACGCGACCAGTCTGGCCGACATCGTCGCCAAACTGCCGGGCCTCGCGACTGCGACCGACCAAATCTTCGACAAGAAGACCGGGGCACTGCGGGTTCTCTGGAAGCCACCGTCCTTCGACCTGAGTAGGTCCGACCTCACTGGTCTGTGCGCCGCGCTAGGCCGCCCGCAAGGCTGTGTCAAAGACTCCGCCAATGTCGGTCTTGTGCAGATGATGATGGGTGGTCCGCGGTGAGTACGCGGGTGCGGCGCGCGGCCGTGGTTGCGTTGATAACACTGCTCACCGCGGTGACCGGGTGCTCGACGACGATGGAATCCATTCCAGTACCCGACGGGATCTCCGGCGAGACCTACCGGGTGGAAATCGAATTCTCCAGCGTCCTGAACCTTCCGGGCGGCGCTAGGGTGCTAGCCGACGGTTCGCAGGTGGGCCGACTCGAAAGCGTCCGGCTCGACAAGCAATCCGCGACCGCCACCGTCGGCATCCTGAAATCAGTGCATCTTCCAGTGGCCACGCGCGCCGAACTCCGGCAGAGCACCCTGCTCGGCGATCTCTACATCGCGCTCACGTCTCCACCCCAGAATGGTTCTCGAGGCGAGACGCTGCGGGAGGGATCGAAGATACCGATGAGCCAAACCTCGCCGCCGGACAATGTGGAGACGGTCTTCCTCAGTGTCGGGCAGCTCATCAATGGCGGCACCATAACGAAACTGCAGAAGCTAATACGGGAAACGAACGCGGCTTTCCCCGGTGATAAACGCGAACTATCCGAAATGGTTCGCAATGCCACCAAACAGGTCGTCGACCTCGGTGGCTCCACCCAGGTGATGAATGATCTCATCCAGGACGGATCGGGCATCCTCCAGAGTCTGACCGACAAGGTCGGCGTCATCGATCGCGGTTTGCGTCTGGGGCCCGATCGGTTTAAGAAACTTCAAGAGTTGTTCCTGGTCATCGTCGACCTGATCGCTGATCTACGCCAATTGACCAAGCCGGGCGGCGCGCTGTTGACGCAGCCAACTTATCGGGATCTCAAAGCGGTGGTGTCCACCCTCGATCCGATGCTGGCCACTCTCGGCGAGCTGGATCGGTCGATCGCCAGCAACAGTGACCTGATTGGCACCCTTCTCTCTAAGAAGATCGGTCCGTTTCTCTCTGGGCAGGGCACTGTCAACGTGGTGCGGGCCCGCGACGCGGGTGGTCGCGCGGTGGTACTTACCAACTTTCTGCGTGCGATCGGGATGGTGTGAGAAGTGCTTAGAGGACTTATCTCGATAATGACGTTGATCACGATCGGCGCCCTGTGCGCCGGATACGTGATGTTCGCGGTGCTCGACGTCAACCCGTCGAAGAAGACCTTCACTGTGGTCGCGGAGATGGACAAGTCCGCGGGCCTGATGGACACCTCGCCGGTGACCCTGTTCGGCCTGCAGGTCGGCAAGGTGCGGTCAATCACTGCGCACTCAGACATGTTGAGCGTCGAGCTGGAGATTGACGCCGACCGGGAGATACCGGCTTCGACCGCGATCTCGGTGCGCAACCTGTCCGCGGCCGGCGAACAGTACCTGGATCTGCGGCCCGCCAACTCTGGCGGTCCCTACTTGACGTCGGGTTCGCGGATTAAGGCAAGCCAGGTAATTCCGATGGCGACCGCTGGTGACGTCACCGCGAAGATCGCCCGGCTCGGCGAGATGGTCAACCCCGATGCGATCCGGCGGCTCGGGGATCTGATGGTCGAGATCACCCGCGATCAGGGAACGCTGGACAGAACCAGGGTGATCGCCGCTCTCATGGCCGAAACACTGAAGGACAAGCGGGGGAATATCGCCGACCTGTATCGCGGCGGCCAGCTTCTCGACCAGCGTCTTGCCGGTGCCGGTGCCACGCAGGAGATCAAGAAGGTCGCACCGGTCGTGGATCGTCTCGCGCCCGCACTGGGTGGACTGATCCGACAGCTGGGAAAGCTGGCTGGCCTGGCGCTTGAAATCGACCCGTTCACCATGGTGACGCCGCTACTGAACACGCTCTACGAGGAACTCGATCGCATGATGCCGGGCATCGGTGCGCTTTCGGCGACTCTCACTCCGGTGACAGCGCAATTGCGAGGTATTCGCGTCAACGTCGGCGCCTTCGCCGACATGTGGGCCCAAGCTTTCCCCGGCGGCGGACCTGCGCGCGTGCGGCTGACCGTCAAGTGAGGAGGACCGACAACCGAAGCCGGTGGACGGCGATACGAACAATCAAGGAGCCAGACATATGAACGAACGAGATAGTGAACCGCACAACGAAGTCGGCGAACAGTCGGACCGAGGCGAGTCAGCCGACGACACGCGGGCCACGCTGGCGGCTGCGGCCGATGAACAATCGACTGAGGCCATGGACAATACGGAACCGAATACCTCCGGACATGACACGACATCTATCGCAACAGGGGACGCAACAGGGGACAAAACCGGGGACGCAACAGGGGACAATAAAGGGGACAAAACAGGGGGCAAATCCAGCGCGGGCGAAGCGGACTCGGACGAGAAACAGGCGCGGGCGGACAAAACGCCCGATGTCGGTTCCCGTCGTCGACGTTCCCGGGTGTCGCTCCGAGACAAGCGGGTACGGGTGGCGGCAGTAGTTGTGCTCGTGCTCGCAATCGTGGTTGGCGTGGGCGGCTGGGCGTTCCAATCGCGTTCGGATGCTCTCGCTGAGCGCGATAATGCCGTCGCCAAGTTGCGGTCGTCGACAGAGGACCTGAACGCCGCCCGCAAGGCCGCCGAGGCATACACCAATAAGGCGATCACGATCGACTACAACCGCTCGGAGGACTATGTCAAGGATCTCGCGGTCGGTGCTACCGCGACCTTCGGCGACACCTTCTCGACCAAACCAGACGGGGCGGGCCAGCTGATCATCGAACTCCAGCAGCAGTTGCGCATGCATGCGAGCGGAAAAGTGGTCCACACGTTGTTCACTGGCGACATCGCCAATCCCCCACCGCCGGGGCAACCGTGGGACATGATCGTCGTAGCCAACCAGACCACGTCGACGGCCCAGCAGCCGGAGCGATCCACACAGGTGATGGTGCTCAAAGTGACGGTGGTGCGGCTGGACGGCGAGTGGAAGATCGCCAACTTCGGCCCTGACCCGCAGTCCATGGGCTCGGCTGTAGCGATTCCCGGCGCCAACTAGCACCACCGATCGAGCGCAGTCTCGCTCGATTGACTTCATAGTAATGACGTGTCAGTCTTACTCTAAGGAGGAGAACGATGACACAGAGTCCGCAACACCAGATCGCGATAATCGGAGCAGGACCCGGCGGAATTTGCGCGGCTGCGCAGCTCGTCCAACGCGGGAACCGCGACTTCGTGATTCTGGAGCGGGAATCGGAGTTCGGCGGAAGCTGGCGGGACAACCACTATCCGGGACTGGGGGTGGACGTGCCGGGCTTTACCTACCAGTACTCGTTCGCGCGCAACCCCGACTGGACGCGACTGTTTCCCAAGGGTCGCGAGGTGTACGAGTACCACCGCACGGTAGCCCGCGAGTTCGACCTGTACGGCCATGCGCGCTGGGGAGTCACCATTGTCAAGGAACAGTGGGACGACGACGCCGGGTTCTGGCGCCTAACCACCGCGGAGGGCGAAGAGATCACGGCCAAGTTCGTGATCTCGGCGATCGGCGCCTATATCAAGGCCAAAGAGGACCCAGGAATCCCGGGCTACCGGGACTTCGCGGGCAAGACGCTTCGGCCCAACGCGTGGGATCACGACTACGATCTGCGGAACAAGCGTGTCGCCATCGTGGGCACCGGCGCGAGTTCGGTGCAGATCACCCCGTCGATCGCCCCCGAAGTCGCATCGCTGGCGGTCTTTCAGCGCACGCCGGTCTGGGCCTTGCCGAAGCCGGACTTTCCGATGCCTCGGTGGGCGCGAGCGATGATGTCGCTCCCGGGCGTCGGTACTTTGCTCGGCATGATCGCCAACGTGGTGGTCGAAGTCGGGCTGCGGTTGGTGTACCAAACACCGCGTCGCCTGTTCCGCGGCCTGGCGCCGCGGTTCGATAAGGTCTCGCGCGCGGCCTACCGCACATACCTGCGCACGACGGTTCATGACCCGAAGGTGCGCGAGGACCTGATGCCCGACTACGGGCCGCTCGGTAAGCGGCCCACTCTGTCGAATTCGTTCCTTCAAGCCTTCAACAGAGACAACGTCGAACTGATCACCGAGCCGATCGAACGCATCGTGCCCGAGGGCGTGAAGACCACCAGTGGCCGACTCTTCGAAGTCGACGCGCTTGTCCTGGCGACTGGCTACCACTTGTTCTCGGATCCGGAAAGCTATGTGGTCGGAACCGTGCTCGGACGCGACGGCTTCGACCTCGGCACCTTCTACAACACCGAGCGGCTACAGGCCTATCAGTCGGTCTCGGTGCCGAAGCTGCCGAACCGATGGATTCTGGTTGGACCCTACTCGTGGATCGGCACGGGATGGCACGAACTCGTCGAGATCTCCTCTGGTCACGCGGTTAACGTGATCGATGCGGCCATCAGTCAGGGTAGTGACATCGTCGAGGTGCGCCAGGACGCGCACGACGCCTACCACGCGATGATCCGCCGCAACGACGAGAACATCGACTACTACTTCAACACCGTCAATGCCGGGCTTCGCACGTATTACGTCAACTCCGCCGGCGATATGCCGTACATCCGGCCCACGAGCTTGTTCGAAGCTCGAAAACAGAGTTCGCAGGTAGATCTGTCAGCGTACGAGTTCCGTAGTGCCCGACGGCTCTTGGACAGCGCGGAGCGCCCGGAGAACGAACTCAACGGTGACCATCACGAGGACAAGGCTAAGGCATGAAGTTCACAGCATTTGACGTCGAGGGAGCGGTGGCACTGGTTACCGGTGGCGCGCGCGGCATCGGGTTCTCGATTGCCGAACGGCTGGTCAAGAAGGGCGCCACCGTGATCATTGCCGATCTCGATGAGGAGGCAGCGGCAAAGGCGGCGCTCAGTCTTGGCAAGGGTACGTGCGGGCGACAACTGGACGTCGGCGATGCCGCAGCGTACGAGGCGCTGGTCGATGAGATCGAGTCGCACGTCGGACCGCTCGACATCGTTGTCAACAACGCGGGCATCATGCCGGTCGGACCGCTGCTGAACGAAAGCCTGGGAGTTGCCGCGGCGACGATGCGGGTCAACTTCTGGGCGCACTATCACTCGTACCGGATTGTCGCGCCGAGGATGGTGACGAGGGGACGAGGACACTTCATCAACGTCACTTCCGCGGCGGGGGCAATCCATTCGCCGGGGTTGGCGACCTATGTCGCGAGCAAACATGCCGCGACCGGGTTCGCCCGGAGTGCTCGTGAAGAATTGGTGGGCACGGGCGTGACGATTAGTGCGGTCCTGCCGACCGCGGTTCGCACGGAGCTGGTCGACGGGATCCCGTTCAAGTGGTGGGAGCGTGTCGGGATCATTCCTCCGGGGTTGGTCGCGCGCCGCGCCGTCGGCACGTTGAAGCGACGTCCCGCGCTAGCCGGCGCGCCATTCGGAACAGTTGTAGGACTGCGTCTGTATCCGCTGGTCCCAGAGTCGCTGTGGCTGTTTGGCCGCAAGCTGACCGGCGCCGATCGGACCCTCGAGCCATATGACACGGCCGCCCGAGACAAGTACGACTCGCGGATCACCAGCCAGGCTGCACTCGCGGAACAGGAGATCGCATGAGGAAGACGAGGGGTAAGAGGCGTGGCACTGCGACGACGCCTCGGCAACCCGACCACAAAGTCGCGATCATCGGAGCCGGCTTCGGCGGTCTGGGCGTGGGCATCGGCCTATTGGGTAAGGGCATCGATGATTTCGTGATTCTTGAGCGTGCCGATGGTGTGGGCGGCACGTGGCTTGCGAACTCGTACCCCGACGTCGCGGTCGATGTTCCAGGGATCATTTACCAGTTCTCGTTCGAAAAGAATCCAAACTGGTCGCGCACATTTCCCAAAGGCGCCGAGGTACGTGCATACATCGAAGGATTGGTCGAAAAGTATCAGCTCGACGCTCACCTGCGATTTGGCCACGACGTCGTCGCGCGGGAATGGGACGAGGACAATCAGTGGTGGAATCTCAGTATTGCCGGGGCTGGCACCCTCACGGCCAAGTATGTCGTCACCGCGTTGGGCGCATTCGTCGAACCGCGAACTCCAGATATCGAAGGCCTCGAGACCTTCGAGGGCAAGGTGATCCAGACCCAGCGGTGGGATCATGAGTACGACTTCACCGGAAAGCGTGTCGCCGTGATTGGGACCGGCGCGACGTCGGTGCAACTGGTGCCGCAGCTGGCGCAGATGGGCGAACATCTCGACGTATATCAGCGTCGGGCGATCTGGGTATTCGCCAAGCCGGATTTCCCGATACCCGCAGTGGTGCGTACCGCTTTTGGATTCGCGCCGATTCTTCAGTCGTTGATCCGCGGGGTGGTTGCGGCGGCGGTGGAAGTCGGTTTGGTGGGCGTCACGGTTTACGGCAAACAGGTGGCGCCGTTGACGTTGATCCCTAACTGGGCCTGTCGCGCATTCCTCTTTACTCAGGTACGAGACCGCGCTTTGCGTAAGAAGCTAACTCCCAACTACGGATTTGGCTGCAAGCGGCCGAGTGTGTCGAATATCTATTACAAGACGTATACCCGCGACGATGTGGAGCTGGTTACCGATCCGATCGCGCGGGTGACACCCACTGGGATCGAGACCCGCGACGGTATTCATCGGCCGATCGATGTTCTAGTGACGGCCACCGGATTCGAGATGTCACAGTCGCCGGAACCCTTCCGTCGACGACCGGTTCGTGGCCGGGACGGCTTTGATTTGGCCGACTTCTACGAGAACAATCGCGCGAAGGCCTACGAGGGTGTGTGCATGCCGCAGCTTCCGAATCACTTCATGGTGTTCGGGCCGTTCGCGTGGAGCGGCAGCAGTTGGCATGTGATGGTGGAGAACGCGATCCGGATCATCACGCGACTGATTGGGGAGACTGAACGTCGCGGTGCCACGTCGGTCGCGGTATCTGAGCGCGCGAATGACGAGTTCTTCGAGTTCATCTCTGAGCGCGGGAAAGAAACCCTTATGCACGGTAAGGCTTGTATCGGTGCGAACTCGTACTACATCGATAAACACGGAGATTTCGGTTTCCTGCGACCGACCACCGCGTATCAGTCGACCAAGGCGAGTAAGACATTTCCGCTATCGGATTTCGACTTCGGGTTCGGTCCGAGAAGCGACATATCGGCAAAGACTGGTAAATCCGGTGTGCAGGCTTCGGGGGTGGAGAAACTTGCGGACCAGCAAGCGTGACCGCCGCGTAGCGATCACCGGCTCTTTTTCCGAGTGTGGCGCCGCCTCATCGAAAGTTGCGATGGATTAGGCTCTCTTCTATGGCGGATGCGGGTTCGGGTCGGTCGAGCTCGGCGGGGCTCGCCGAGCGTCGTCGCGCCGATCTGACGGACGCCGCTTTCGATGTCTTCGTCGAGGATGGATACGAGCGCGCGGCCGTCACGGAGATCGCACGACGGGCGGGGATGGGCCAGGGCACGCTGTATCGGTATGTGGGCGGGAAACGTGAACTGCTCGAGTTAGTCTTCGACCGGTGTGTGGATGAGCTCATCGCGGCGGTCGCGCCCGACGAACTGGTGGACATCGTCGCTGGGGACGACGATGTAGTCCCCCAGCAGGTCATCGACCAACTCGGTGAACGTCTCTTCCGGCTCGTAGATCAGAAACCCGGACTTCTGAAAATCATCACCGTTCAAGCCGGCGCGGTCGACGAAGAGCTCCGGTATCGCATTCAGAGCCTGGTCCACACTTTCGATTCAATGATCGGACGCGCCCTCGACGAGGCGGCGAAAAAAGGTGTTGGCGGCCTTGGTACGAAGGAGAAGGATCGTCTTCTCGCTCGTCTGCTGCCTGCGCTGGTACTGCCGGGAATGACAACAGCCCTCACTGGCGAAGGTGACGCGGATCGCCGGAACTCCTATGTGGAAGCCACCGGGCAGCTACTCCGACACGGTATCGCGGCAAAGGCGAGGAATTGACGACCGAATTAGCACGCGGCGGGCGGGCCGCTGAGCTGTTGGACGCGGCTATTGCGGAGTTCGTCGAGAATGGCTACCCCTCTACCGGTGTTCGGGAGATAACCGCGCGGGCCGACGTTAGTCACGGAACTTTTTACAATTACTTCGATAATCGCCGTCAGATGTTGTCGGTATTGATTCAGCGGGAATTCTCAAGCCTTCTCGATGTCATTTCCCGGGCGTCGGAGGATTACTCCGACGCATATACCGAGGAATCGCTCCGCAAGGTATTGGTCGAGTTGAGCGCGGAGATCTTCAGCCTGGTGTCCGGGCGAGTTGCCGTATACACATTCTTGCTGATGGAGGCGCCGGGAGTCGACGCAGATGCGCTCGCCGAATTCGTTGAGCTGTATTACGAGGCCGCGCGTCGCATCGACGTCATCTTTCAGCGCGCACGGGACGCAGGGGTAGTCAACTCTGAGATCAATCACGACTACGTGAGTCAGGCCTGGGTCTCGTTCGTCCTCGGCATCATTGCCGGGATGATCGTCGACATTGAGGTCCCCGATCCAAAGTTGGCAGCTAAGACGCTTACCGGAATTCTGTTGCACGGTGCGGAGATCGCAGCGGCCGAGGACTCGCCCGCTGCGATCGACTGAGGTCCCTGCCGCCCGCGCCGCGTGATCAGCGGTAGCTGTAGTCGTCCTCGGGGAACGCGCGAGAAGCCCTGCGTGCCGCCAGGATCGTGGTCGCACGCAAGATCGGGATATCGCCCGCGGAGTTGACCCAGTACGAGTGAATCCCGTGGTTGAGTTCGGTGAAGTAGAACTTGAGGTGCCGCCCCTGCCTCAGCATCAGATCAGTGAAGCGTTTGAGCGCTGTCGGGCGCACCTCCATTCGTGTCGCACCACGGGCGTCGGCCAGGCTGATCGCGCGAACGATGTGGGTGACGGCGTTCTCGGCGAGCCCGTGCCACCCGGTGCCCGTCCAGGAGTAGGGGCCCACGATTACCCACCGATTGGGGAATTCGGGTACGGCGACCGATTCGTATGCCTGCATTCCATGCTCGGCCCACCACTCCCCGATGTCTGTACCGTTGACGCCGACGACGCGGCCCTTGGGATAGCTGCTCGGCTCGCTGAAGAGTTCGTGTCCGGTGGCGGCGATGATGTAGTCGAACTCGTGCTCGGTGCCGTCAACGGTGCGGATTCCCTTGGGAGTCACCCGCTCGATCGCCGTGGTGCACAGGTTCACGTCGGGTAGGTTGAACGCTTTCGGGAACGTCGAGTTCAGGGTCGGGCGATTACCGAATATGCCGAATGTCGGTGTTAACTGATCCGCGGTTTCCGGGTCGTCGACGATGCGGCGCAGATACTGCCGGTAGAGCCCTCGGACCACCTTGTCGAACCCGCGCATCAGGGGTCGGATGATTGCTCCGGGTGTGTTGATCACGAACCACAGCCCAATGTGCGCGCCGGCCAGGCCGATGGCGTTGAGCGCGGCCCCGACGCCGGGAAGTCGGAACACCAGCTGCACCACCCGGGGAATCGGGAAGTCCGGCTTCGGTACGCAGTAGACGGGCGTGCGCTGAAACACCGTCATCGACGCGACATCCGGAGCTACGTGTCCAGCGAGTTGTACCCCGGTCGCTCCGGTACCGATCACCGCGACCCGCTTGCCATTCAGATCGTAGGAGGCGTCCCAGCGGGCCGGGACGGCGACGATGCCGTCGAAGTCTTCGAATCCGGGAATCCCGCTGCCGTCCGGCTTCGGGTTGATGAAGGGGCCGACGGCCGAAATCACGAAGCGGGCGGTGATCGATGTGCCATCGGCGAGGTGCAGACGCCACAGGCTGGCTTCGTCGTCCCACTGCTCGGAAGTGACCTCGACGCGGAACCGGAAGTGAGGCCGGAGCCCGAAGTGCTCGACCACGTCGAGGTGATACTGATGAACCTCGGCGCCGGGGGCGAACACTCGAGACCAGTTTGGATTGCGGTGGAAGGTGAACTGGTACGCCAGCGACGGAATATCAACCGCGACACCGGGATAGGTGTTGTCGCGCCAGGTTCCGCCCAGGTCGTCGGCGCGATCGATAACGATAAAGTCATCGATTCCGGCTTGCTGCAGCCGAACCGCCGAAGCGATGCCGCTCAGACCCGCCCCGATCACGACGACGTGGTGGTCGGGAGACGGCGCGGTCTCCGGCTGGGTAAGTTCGTTACTTTGAGTGCTGGTCATGGTTCCTCGAACGATAAGAAGGGTTTTAGTGTGTTGCCGCGAGCTGGCGTGTCAGACGACGCAGCCCCGGCCGGATACCGATGGTGAAGGCGAGTCGCAGCGCCGGTTCAGTCCAGTGCAGAGGCAGTCGGCCGACGATCGTCGGCGTCATGGCGACCTTCCAGCGGAGCGTGCAGGACGTGTCCGAGGTCGGCTCCAGCCGGTAGTTTTCGGCCCAGAGCCGCAGCAACGGCCAGCTCCCGTGGGAGGCGTAGTAGGCCAGCGCACGGTTGGCTTCGTAGCCGGTGAAGACTTCGCGCTGACGCCAGAACCACCGCAGCGGGCGGCGCACGCTGCCCATCTCGCGGACCATCCCAACTCCGCGCGGCGCACCGTTATCGGCAGGCTCAAGGTAATCCACACCGCAGGTTGGGGCGAGCCATCGCCAGGCGAGATCGCTGTCGAGGGCCCGGAACACGTCTGCGGCCGGGGCGTCAAACGAGTGTTTGGTTGAGATGACGATCGCCGCTTGGGCGAACGGATTCTTCGGGGGCGTTTCAGAGATTGTGAACATCCGAGCTCACCGTCTTTCATTCGCTAGTGGTTGCATGCTGCCTTCGTTTCCCGTTGTCCTGTCCAGTACTCCATGGTCATCCGACCGTGGCAAAAGTGACATATCAGTCTTCGGTTGCAAGAGCTATAGGTCGGCAATCGCCGCGCGACGAACCTCAAGGGGGCTCGATGACGCGCCATCAACGACTGGCCCGTTCAACGGGATGGGTCAGGGCCAGCGTCTTTCTACGTCGAGGTCATGTCAGTCGGCAAAGGAGGGCGCAGAGATCGCCTCGTTCTCGCGAAGTCGCGCGACCACGGCGGTGCCGGCGCGCTCACCGAGGTGAACGCCGTAGACAACCAGCCCGACCAGTCCCAGCAGGCGGGTTCGCCGATCGATCAGCGCGAACCCGATCACTGCCTCCGACGTACCGTTCACTTTGACCCAGTTAGCCGTGTCCTCTGGGAAGACCGGCCTGGTAATCGCCTCGAAAACCCGTGGCGCTGCGAAGTGTGACAGCCCCATAATCGCAGTCGCCGCTCCTGCACCACGAAATCCGCGCTCGACCAGATCAAGCCGCGATAGCAACCGCTGCGCTCGGTTAAACATGCTCACCCTCGTTCGTTAGTCCTGTCCGAAATGGCCAAATTGGTCCACTTGGGGACAACCGGCTTTCAGTAAGACTGGCATGTCAGTCCACTGAATTTCAAGCCCCAAGTCCCCAGACGCCATTAAGGTCGTCTGCTCACCGCACGACTCCGGGGCGCTCCCCCGCCACGCCGTTTACGACTCCGGAACTTTGAGCTAGGGACGGGTGTCGAGACGTCCAACCGCTATGCGGCTACCGGCGCCGCGTAGCCGCGCTCGCTCTCCGACTCCAGGTCACCGGTCGCGCCGTCGAGATATGCGTTGCGGCCCAACGTGAATACGTATGCGAAGAAGCCGATCTCGGCGAGAACTCCCACCGAGATACGCGCCCAGGTCGGCAGACCCGACGGCGTGACGAAGGCTTCAATTACGCCTGTTAGCAACAGGAATGCCACCAGACCCATCGCGATTGCCAATGCTGTTCGACCTTCCTCGGCCAACGCCTGAACACGACTTCGTGCCCCAGGCGCCACCCAGGTCCAGAACAATTTCAAACCAACCGATGCAGAGACGAATAGACATGTCATCTCCAGCAAACCGTGCGGGATGATCAGCCCGAAGAACAGGTCTCCCCGACCATGACTGATCATCATCGATCCCACCACGCCCAGGTTGATGACGTTGTTGACGAGGATGTAAATGACCGGGATACAAAACACCCCGAACGCGATGCATACCGCCGCAAGCCAAAAGTTGTTAGTCCACACCCGGAATGCGAATGCACTGGCGGCACTCTCCGAGTAATAGCTCTCGAAGTCGTTGTTGACTAGTTTATCGATCTCCGCCGGCGACGCCAGTGACGATTCGATCCGCGGATGCGAGATCATCCACCAGATGACTATGCCGGTCGCGAAGAATGACGCCGCCATCGTCGTCATCCACCACCAGCGCAGCCGATACAGTCCAGCCGGCAAGGTGCGGCTGAAGTAGGTGCCGACGTCGCGCAACGACATTGCCTTGGTGCCGGTGGCCCGGGACCGGGCGCGAGCCAGCAACGCGGAAAGATAGCCGATGACACCAGCGTCAGGTGCCGTCGATCGAATAACCGACAACTGGGTAGCGACTCGCTGGTAGAGGTCGAGAATCTCGTCAGCCTCGTCGCCGGTGAGAGTACGGCGCCGCGATAACTCATTGAGCCGGTGCCAACCGCCCTGGTGCGCGGCAACGTATGCGTCAAGGTCCACGACGGTCAAGCCTAGCGCTACTTCGCCCGTTCATGCCTCGGTCACATGACCGACGCGCAGCCGCGTGAACAGTATTGTTACTGCCATGACCTATCGCCCTCTGCCGCCGCCGGTGTCAGTGTCGACCAGCGCGACGATCGGCGTCGGTCGGGACGACCTGGTGTCAGGCGAAGCGGTTGCCCTCGATCTTCCCGCCGCTAATATCGGTCTGCGCATCCTGTCCGGGCTGATTGACTGTGTGGTCGGCATAGCGACTTACGTCGCGCTGTCTTTCCTTCTCCTACAGGTATTCCTTAGCAGCAAGCAGTTCGACAACACGGGTATCGCGGTTCTGCTGTCGATACATGTCTGCATCATCATCTTCGCGCTGGTCGCGATACCCACCATTAGCGAAACCGTCACTCGCGGAAAGACTCTGGGCCACTGGATCCTGGGATTGCGCACCGTCCGAGACGATGCCGGCCCAATTACCTTCCGACAGGCCGTGACTCGCGCCATGCTCGGATTCGTCGAAATCTACAGCTGCTGGGGGTTGCCCGCGTTGTTGTGCGCGGCTACCAATCGCAAAGGTAAACGGTTCGGCGACCTGTTAGCCGGTACTTACGTTGTGCGCGACCGGTTTTCCTTGAATCTGCCGGTACCCGCGCAGATGCCTCCGCAGCTCGAACAATGGGCGGCAACAGCCGACGTCGCTCCCCTACCGATACCGCTGACCATCGCCGCCCGTTCTTTCCTCGGACGGGTAGATAAGCTCAATCCCATTGCGCGCCAACAAGTCAGCGGTCAGCTGGCCGGCCAGATGCTGCGGTTCGTGGCGCCGGCTCCGCCCGCCGCCGCGCCACCGGAAATGGTGTTGCACGCAATACTCGCCGAGCGACGCAAGCGCGACGCCGCGCGGATCGAGCGAGATCAGCGCCTGCGTGAGCGGGTGGCGGGCTAGCCCCGATTCGTCGTCACTTGAGTTGGGCGGATGTCCGGCCGAGGATCCGACGGGCGATGACCAGCTGCTGGATCTGCTGGGTTCCCTCGAAGATATCTAGGATCTTCGCGTCCCGTGCCCACTTCTCCACCAGATCGCGCTCGGAATAGCCTGCGGTAGCGGCGATTTCGACAACCTTGTTAGTCAGCTCGTTGACCATTCGGCCGGCCTTCGCCTTCGACATCGAAGCCTCGGCGGAGTTCGCGTCCTTGTTGTCACTCATCCACGCGGCGCGCAGGGTGAGCAACCAGGCGGCTTCCAAATCCGCTTCCAGCCGGAGATATTCGGCAACGGCTGCATGCTGACTGGCCGCCGGCCGGTCGTAGTCGATCTCATGACCGGCGTCTTGGAGAATCTTGGTGTACGACTCCAGCGCCGCCTGCGCCAGCCCGACGGCCATCGCGGCGACGACCGGGCGGGTGTTGTCGAAGGTTTGCATGACGCCGCCGAACGCCTTCTTGGTGTCGATCTCCGGCGAGCCGAGCAGGTTCTCAGCCGGCACTCGGGCGTTTTCGAATCGCACGACGGCAGTATCGGAGGATTTGATCCCCAGCTTGTGCTCGAGCCGCACGACGGTGACACCGTCGGTGTTCATCGGTACGACAAAACTCTTGATCGCGGCGCGGCCGGCGGATTTGTCGATAGTCGCCCACACCACGACGTGGTCGGCGCGCGAACCCGCGGTGACGAAGATCTTCTCGCCGTTGATCAGGTAGTCGTCGCCGTCTCGTGTCGCGGTGGTGGAGACCGCGGCGGAGTCGGAACCGAAACTCGGTTCGGTAATGGCCATCGCGGCCCACACGTCACTGAACCGCTCGAGCTGTTCTTCGTTGGCGACCGCGGTGATGGCGGCATTACCGAGGCCGCGGCCCGGGATGGAGAGCATGAGGCCGACGTCGCCCCAGCTCATCTCGCGCGCCGACAGTACCGCACGCATGTTGGCGCCGTTGACGGTGTCGGCCGGCTTGGCGTCACCGTCTTCCTTACGTTCTGTGGAAGCGGCTTGTTTGGCGAGTTTTGCCAGTTCGTCGAGTTCTTTGGGGTACTCGTGCTCGGCCGTGTCGTACTTGCGCGAGATGGGCCGGAAGATGTGCTCGGCAGCGAGATGTGTGCGCTCTACCGTCGAATTCAGCTTCTCTGGGAGCTCGAGATTAATTGCCATGCGACTACCTTACTCCCCAGTAAGATAAAAGGCCAGTGCGCCCGGTCACTCGCGCGTAGTCTCAGCCGCGTGGCATACGACGACGACTTGGCGAACCGGGTACGAGAATTGTTCGCCGAGTTCTGTGGCCGCGACGACGTATCCATCACGGCGTCATCGATTACCGAGAAGGCCATGTTCGGCGGACTCGGGTTCATGGTGAATGGTCATATGGCCATTGCGGTGAGCCGCGAGGGCGGAATTCTTGGTCGATGCGACCCCGACGACACCGAGTCGATCTTGTCCCGTACGCACACCGCGCCGATGGTTATGCGCGGACGCGACCTCGCGGGTTGGTTTCGGGTCGACGCCGACGGCGTCGGTACCAAACGCCAACTACGGGGCTGGATGGAGCTGTGCAGCCGTTACGTCGCACAGCTCCCGCCCAAACACTGACGAAACTTAGAACTGCGTCCAGATGGTGATCGGCCGCGGAAGGTGCTTGTTGTACGAGACCCAAACGCGTCCATTGGGATGATGTGCGGCCTCGTTGACCAACTTCTGCACGGTTGCCTTGATGACATATCCCCGGCCGGGAATGAAGTAACTCTTGTAGACGGAGTCACGGTCTTGCTGTGCATAGAAGTACGGACGCACCTCGGGCCGGCTGAAGATCGACGAAACACCGCTGTGCGCGATCTGCTTGGTTTCGGACGGGGTGAACCCGACCCATACGTAGTCCCGCGTTTCCTGAACCGATGCCGCTGCCGCCGGCGAGCTGCTGCCGACAACAATCGACGCCCCCGCTGCCGCAGCAATGCCGAGTGCTGCGGTCACGATCTTCGCTGAGCTCATCACATCCCCTTATTCTAAAAGTTAAATTGCACATTCACATTAAGGGATGATCCATGGGTTGGCAATTGGGCTCGGCGGATGGATGAAACTGTCGACCGGATTCACCAGTGCGCTGGCGCCGAAGTAGCTAGCATCGACCGCGTGGGGGGTGCACCATGGAGGTCATGACTAGCGGACGTACGCCGACCGCCGGATCAGGCCCGATGACGGTGTCTGATCTGGGGGGGATGCCCAATGATGGTCGTCGTTACGAGCTTATCGACGGGGTGTTGGTCGTGAGCCCCGCGCCGGGCACGCGGCATCAAAGTGTCGTGGGCAAGTTATTCGCGATTCTCGACGCTGCCTGCCCACCGAATCTCGCGGTAATCATCGCGCCCTACGCGGTCCGCGACGGAGACAGCGTCGAGCTTCAACCAGATGTCCTCGTCGGAAACGTCGACGACTTCACCGCCCAGGATCTGCCCACACCCCCGCTGCTCGCCGTCGAGGTACTGTCGCCAAGCACCGCGCTCCACGACCTGAACACCAAGAAGGCCGCCTACGAGCGACTATCGGTTCCCAGCTATTGGATCATCGACCCAACGGCAGTCACGTTCACCGTCTTCGAACTCGAGGACGGACGCTACGTCGAGAAAGCAACCGTCGCCGGCTCCGAATCCCTTGTGGTGCAACTCCCCTACCCCGTCGAGGTGACTCCGGTCGACCTACTCGGTCCATTCCGCTAGCCGAGGGGCTACGGCACCACGTTGACCATTCGGCCGGGTACCACGATCACCTTGCGCGGCTCCCCGTCGAGCAACGGCACGATCTTCTCGTCAGCGAGAGCCGCCGCGCGAATCGTTGCCTCGTCCGCATCGACCGCAACCGTAATGCGGCTTCGGACTTTACCTTTGACCTGAATCGGGATCTCGATGGTCTCCTCCACCAGGAACGACACGTCGGCGATGGGAAAAGGTCCGCGAACAAGCATGCCGTCGTGGCCCAATCGCAGCCACAACTCCTCGGCGATATGGGGTGCCAGCGGCGCCAGCATTGTCACCAGCGGCTCAACCGCGGCGCGCGGCGCTCCACCGGAATACTGCTTGGTGAGGTGATTGGTGAACTCGATGAGTTTGGCGACCGCGGTGTTATTACGAAGTGCCGCATAGTCTTCGCGCACGCCGGCAATTGTCTTATGGAGGAGTTTGACGGTGTCCTCGGACGGCTCGACGTCGGCGACGACCACCTCGCCCGTCTCCTCATCGACGACCAGACGCCAAACACGCTGCAGAAAGCGTTGTGCGCCAACGACATCCTTGGTCGCCCACGGTCGCGACTGATCCAACGGCCCCATGAACATCTCGTAGACCCGCAGGGTGTCCGCGCCATAGTCGCGGGCGATGTCGTCGGGTGCCACCGAATTCTTTAGCGACTTACCCATCTTTCCGTATTCCTGCGTGACCGGCTTGCCATCGTGGAAGAACGCGCCGCTTTCCTCGGTGACCTCGTCGGCCGCAACATAGACGCCGCGCTCGTCGGTATAAGCGAATGCCTGAATCATGCCCTGGTTGAACAACTTTCGGTACGGCTCGACGCTTGTGACATAGCCGAGATCGAAAAGCACCTTGTGCCAGAACCGCGAGTACAGCAGATGCAGCACCGCATGCTCCACGCCGCCGATATACAGATCCAGACCGCCCGGGTCGTTCTCGCCGAACTCGGCGGGACGAGGACCCATCCAGTACGCTTCGTTTTCCTTGGCGCAGAACTCCGCTTCGTTGGTTGGGTCGATGTAGCGCAGTTGATACCACGAGCTACCCGCCCACTGGGGCATCACGTTGGCGTCGCGGGTGTACGTCTTGGGCCCGTCGCCCAGATCCAGCTCGACAGTCATCCATTCGGTGGCCTTCGCCAGTGGCGGAGAGGGCTCGGAGTCGGCGTCGTCGGGATCGAAGGCCACCGGGGCGTAGTCTTCCACCTCGGGTAGCTCAACCGGCAGCATCGACTCCGGTAGCGCATGCGCGCGACCATCGGCGTCGTAGACGATAGGGAAGGGCTCACCCCAGTAGCGCTGCCGCGCGAACAGCCAATCACGGAGTTTGAAAGCGACTGTGCCCGAACCGCTTCCGTCATTCTCTAGCCGCTCGATAATCGCCGCCTTGGCGGCTTCGACATCGAGTCCGTTGAGGAAGTCGGAGTTGACCACGGGGCCGTCGCCGATGAATGCCTCGGCGGTGATATCCGTGTCGGAACCGATAACCTCGATGATCGGCAGCCCGAATTCGGTAGCGAATTCGTGGTCGCGACTGTCGTGGGCGGGCACGGCCATGATCGCGCCGGTGCCGTAGCCGATTAGCACATAGTCGGCGATGAACACCGGGATCTGTTGCCCGTTAACCGGATTGGTGGCATAACCGCCGGTAAAGACGCCGGTCTTCTCTTTGTTCTCTTGGCGTTCCAGGTCGGATTTCGCGGCGATCGCCGCACGGTAGCCAGCGACCGCCGCCGCTGGGTTCGATTGTCCGCCAGTCCATTTCGGATTCACGTCCGCCGGCCAGGCGGAAGCGGTCAGGTCATCGACCAGCGGGTGCTCTGGCGCCAGCACCATGTAGGTCGCACCGAATAGGGTGTCCGGACGAGTGGTGAAGACCTCGATCGACGCGTCCGTGCCGGGTACCGGGAAATGCACCCGCGCGCCTCGCGAGCGTCCAATCCAGTTGCGCTGCATGGTCTTGACCTTCTCCGGCCAGTCCAGCAGGTCGAGATCGTCGAGTAAACGATCGGAGTAGGCCGTGATGCGCATCATCCACTGGCGCAGGCGCTTACGGAATACCGGGAAGTTGCCGCGATCGCTGCGTCCGTCGGCGGTTACTTCTTCGTTGGCCAGCACGGTACCCAATCCAGGACACCAGTTGACCAGCGAATCACTCTGGTAGACAAGGCGATACGAGTCGATGACCGCCGCGCGCTCGGCCGCCCCGAGCGCGGTCCACTCCCGGCCGTCTTCAAGAGTTCTTGCCCCAGAATCGAATTCGGCAACCAGCTCATCAATGCGGCGGGCCCGCTGCGCCGCCTCGTCGTACCAGGCGTTGTAGATCTGCAGGAAGATCCATTGGGTCCAGCGATAGAAGTCGACATCGGTCGTAGCGACACGGCGACGTTCATCGTGGCCAAGGCCCAACCGACGGATCTGCGTCAAATAGCGCTCGATATTGGCCTCGGTGGTGGTGCGGGGATGCGTACCGGTTTGTACCGCGTACTGCTCGGCAGGCAATCCGAACGAATCGAAGCCCATCGTATGGAGGACGTTGCGTCCGTCCATACGGGCATATCGTGCGAAGACGTCGCTGGCGATGAACCCCAGTGGGTGTCCGACATGCAGACCCGCGCCGGACGGGTAGGGGAACATGTCCTGGACGAACAGTTTGTTCGACGCGGCGTCGGCGCCACCGAAAGCATCCAGATCGCCGGCTAGCGGACCAACCGGATTGGGTGCCTCGAACGCCTTACGTTCGGTCCAAGTCTGCTGCCACCGCTGCTCGACGGCACCGGCCAGGTCGGCGGTGTAGCGGTGGGGCGCGGTGGCCGCGGCGTCGGGGGAGTTCGATCCAGTCACCCCACCAGCGTAAATCGTGCGCACATTGACGAAGTATGGTGGGCATCGTGAGTGTTGTGTCTGTCGTCGTCGCCATCATCGGTTTCGCTCTCGCGGCGCTGTGGTGCGCGGTCGGCGTGGCTGGCCTGTCCGGTCGGCTCAAGCGCAACAAATGGATAGGCGTGCGCGCCGACGACACGATGCGCTCGGCCAAAGCATTCGAGGTCGCCAATCGCGTCGCTGCTCCCGGCGTCCTGATCGCAGCCGCCATTACCGCTGTGGGCGCGGCGCTGAACCTCGCAGTCGGTGGAGTCTGGGGACTCGTCTTCGCTATCGGTGCCGCTATCGCCTCGTTGCTGGTCATCGGCATGGTGAGCAGCCTCGGCATCCGGGCCGCCAGTTCGGTTCCCGTCGAGGACGACTCGGCCGGCTGCGGATCGGGCTGCTGTTCGGGCGGCGACGACGAGCCGGCCGCGCACAACACTGATCCGGCTCAGGATTGCGGCCAATCGTCGTGCGGCTCCTGCGCGTTGTCGGGCCTGTGCACCAACGAGGCCGCTCAGGCCTAGAGATGGCCGCAAAGATCCCCGGCGCTGGCCTGCTCAAGCGCTCACCTATTGATGGCTTCGTACTGGCCATTTTCGGGGCGGTACTTATCGCTGCGATACTGCCCGCCCGCGGCGCGTTCGCCGATGTTCTCGATTGGGTAGTCGTCGCGGCGATCGCGTTGCTCTTCTTCCTTTACGGCGCTCGTCTGCATCCGCGCGAGGCCCTTGCCGGTTTGGCGCATTGGCGTCTGCACCTGACAATCCTGGCTTTCACCTTCATCGCGTTTCCGCTCATCGGACTGGCGCTGAAACCAGTGCTGACGCCGATCATCGGCTCCGATCTGTACGCGGGTGTGCTGTTCCTATGCCTGGTTCCGTCGACCGTGCAGTCGTCGATCGCGTTCACGTCGATCGCGAAGGGCAACGTTCCCGGGGCCATCGTCAGTGCATCGGTGTCGAATCTGCTCGGAGTGTTTCTGACGCCACTGCTGGTGGTGTGGTTGATGAGTTCGACGACGTCGGGCCTCCATATCGATGCATCGTCGATTTTGAAGATCGTCGCCGAGATCCTGGTGCCGTTTATCCTCGGTCAGCTCGCGCGGCCGTTCATCAGTACCTGGCTGTCGCGCTACGCCGAGCCGACCAAACTGGTCGACCGCGGCTCGATCGTGTTGGTGGTCTACGCGGCGTTTAGCGAAGGCGTCGTCGCCGGGATCTGGTCGAAAGTCGACGCGTGGCAAGTCATCGCGATGATCGTGCTGGCATTCGTGCTGGTGGTTGTGATGCTCGGCCTGACCCGCTGGGTTCCCGAGCGGATGGGTTTCGATCGCGCCGATGTGATCGCTATTCAGTTCTGCGGCACCAAGAAGTCCCTCGCCACCGGCCTACCGATGGCGACGGTGCTGTTCACCGGTTCGACGGTTGGTCTGATCGTGTTGCCGCTGATGATCTTCCATCAGATTCAACTGATCATCTGTGCGTGGTTGGCAACCCGCTATGGCCGCAAAGCGATCGCCTAGCGGGCCAGCGGCTCCGACACCGGGATATTCACGAAACTCGGCCGGTTCGGATCGAGCTGAATGTGTTGCGGACGAAGTCCGGTCTCATTCAGTAAGGGCCGCAACGGAAGTCCCCTCGGTAAGTTCATCGCGTAGACGTCGATGCGCAACCGATGGCCGGGCTTCAGCATCGCTTCGGTCGGCAGCAAGCCGATATCGAGCGACACCGCCCGACCCGGCTTCACGCGTTGCCGCGAGGCTAGCGTCAACGTGTAGAACGGATCGATGATGTCACCGTTATCGGCATAACCACTCTGCGACTTGTCCACTGCCCGAAGCGAAGCCATCACCTGCCCGGAACTAATCGGCCGGGACGACCCGTCCGGAGCGACGTCGGTAAGCATGGCGGTCCAGTAGCCGTCGGTGGCGTCCATGACCGCGTTCAGGTGCAGGTTGACGTAGCCCGACAGTGTCCGTGTTTTCGTCACGGGCGCCGTCGTGAATGTCAACGCGTTGTGTTCAGCAAGGCGATTATCCTTGCCGCAGAAGGTAAACAGTGCCGTGACACCTGCGGTCTGCTGGGCCGAGTCGCGTGAGCATAGTGTCAGCACGCCGGGTGAGATCGTCAGGCGCCCACGCGAATTCGACTTCTTGGGGCTCATGCTTCCATCGCGCACCGCGTACGGAGCAGTCCGTGACGGACGGTCGGAGAGATAGAGTCGCTGGCGAGTCATCCCCGCCCGCGGGAACTGCTTGGCGCTAATCCACTTGTTGCCCATCTGATACAGCGTCGCCGGACCGTAGCTGTCCACGCCATTGTCAATTCCCTTGAGCCACTTGTCATACCAAGCCTTCGCCAGGACGTCCAAACGAGGCGGCTTGCCATATTCACCGAACCCCATACCGGGCGTGACGTGATAGGTCTCGCCCATGATCAGTTGTTTCTGACCGGGGGGCAGCGGGATCTTGTTGTACATGCGCACTTCAGAGTTGGTGAACAGGTCGAACCAACCGCCGTAGATCATCGTCGGGGTCTTGATGCGTTCGGCGTGGTCCTGCCAGCTCCGACGTTCTTCGGAATTGGGCGA
>NZ_BAEH01000023.1 GCF_000241305.1 Gordonia effusa NBRC 100432 | reverse complement strand
GAACAGCTATAGCTTGCGGTTAAGTCCGTCGGACTTGCGACAAGTAAGCGAAGAATATGAACTGAACCGCAAGACCTTTTCCAAACATCTGGAAAACTTCATAAGCGACAATGGTTGGCAGACATACGGCCCCGTCGTCGTAGAGTTCGATGAGTTATCGGATCTCCACACCGGGATGTTCCGCACCAGCGGAACCGTGAACCCCGATGCCACACCGCGCCCGGTCACGGCGCACGCACGACCGCAGAACCCACAAGGCGAAAACGCACAGGTAGGAGCCCCACACATGTCCCAGAATCCCCCATACGACCGTCGTCCCGGCGGGGATGCCGGCTACCAACAGGGTGGATACGACCAAGGCGGCTACCAACAGGGCGGTTACGACCAGCAAGGTTACGACCAACAGGGTTATGAACAGCGCGGTTACGAGCAGCCCGGCTATCAGCAGGGCGGCTACGATCCGCAGGCCTACCAGCAAGGCGACCAGCAGGGCTACGACCCGGGCTATGGTCAGCAGCCGGGCCACCAGCAGGGCTACGAGCAGCAGGGTTACGGCCAGCAGCGCGGATACGACCCACAGAGTTACCCCCAGCAGGGTCAGGGCTATCAGCAGGGCGGCTACGACCAGCAGGGTTACGACCAAGGGTATGACCAAGGCTACGGCCAGCAGGGCACCTACCAGGGCGGATACCCGCAGCAGAACTACCCGCCACAGGGGTACGCACCAACGTCGATCACGCTGCTTCTCGAAGACGGCAGCAACCGCACCTTCTCACTGCATGAGGGTTCTAACGTGATCGGTCGCGGCCAAGACGCGCAGTTCCGCCTGCCCGACACCGGCGTCTCCCGGCGCCATGTGGAAATCCGCTGGGACGGCAACACCGCGATGCTCACCGACCTCAACTCCACCAACGGCACGACCGTCAACGACGTGCAGGTCAGCAGCTGGGAACTCGCCGACGGAGACCGGATTCGCGTCGGCCACTCCGACATCTCGGTGCGATTCGGATAACCATCTCTGCCATGCGACGTCGTCGATTCGACTGACTGAGTCGAGTTCGATACCGAACTGTCACATGGCGCTGAAGTGGGATCTGAATTCTTGCCAATAGGATTCAAGCGAGACCGCGGGCCGCGCGGCCTCTATTTTCCTGTGAACGTCGCCCGCCGGGTTCGACGCCGAGTACGCCGACAAACGGCGAGGAGGTGAACACCAGTCATGCAGGGCATTGTGCTGCAGTTGACCAGATTCGGGTTTCTAGTACTGCTGTGGCTGTTCGTGTTCGCGGTGATCCGGGCCGCCCGCTCCGACATTGGGTTGGGCAGTCGGCTCTCTGGCATATCGAACTCTGTACGCCGCGACCGAAAGAGCAGCGGCAAAGGCTCCGCGCGCTACCTCGTCGTCACTCATGGTGCGTTAGCCAACACCCGCATCACGCTGGGTGAGCAGCCAGTACTGCTCGGCCGAGCCGACGATTCGACGCTGGTCCTGACCGACGACTACGCCTCCGAGCGGCACGCACGACTGTCTCGGCGGGGCGACGACTGGTACGTCGAAGACCTTGGCTCCACCAACGGCACCTATCTCGATCGCGCCAAGGTGACCACCGCAGTCCGCGTGCCGATCAACACCCCGGTTCGGATTGGCAAGACCGTGATCGAGTTGCGCCCGTGACGCTTGTTCTGCGCTATATCGCGCGCAGTGATCGCGGGTTGGTGCGATCCAACAACGAAGATTCGGTGTACGCCGGCGCTCGACTACTCGCCATCGCCGATGGCATGGGTGGTCACGCGGCAGGCGAAGTCGCCAGCCAGCTGGTGATCGGGGCGCTACGCGGCCTCGACGACGACGAGCCCGGCGGCAATCTGCTCGACAAACTCTCGCGTGCCACCGCCGAGGGCAACGCCGCGATCGCCGCCCAGGTGGAGCACTCCCCCGAACTCGACGGCATGGGCACAACCCTCACCGCGATCCTGTTCGCCGGACCCCGGATCGGCCTATGCCACGTCGGCGACTCGCGTGCCTACCTCTACCGCGACGGCCAGCTCACCCAAATCACCCGCGACGACACCTTTGTACAAACCCTCGTCGACGAGGGCCGCATCACCGCCGAACAGGCTCACACGCATCCGCAACGCTCGCTGATCATGCGCGCCTTGACCGGCACCGAGGTAGAACCGACGCTGACCATGCGCGAGGCCCGCGCGGGCGACCGCTACATCCTATGCAGCGACGGGCTATCCGACGTCGTCAGCGAAGAAACCCTCGCCGAGACCATCGGCTCCATCGATGACAACCACGCCTGCGCCGACCGACTCATCGAATTGGCGCTGCGCGGCGGCGGGCCCGACAACGTGACCGTGATTGTCGCCGACGTCGTCGCCGACGAACTCGGCGAATCGCGTCCCATCGTCGGTGGCGCGGCAGGGGGCGACGACCAAGATGGTTACGTCCCTAACCCGTCGACGGCTGCCGGGCGCGCGGCGGCGTTGCGACCACCGGCGGCGACACCGCAGCGGCCGACCATCACCGAACCCGAGGTCGAGAAACCGCCGCGCTCCCCGTGGCGCATCTGGCTGATCGTCGGCGCGATTATCACGATCATCGCGATCATCATCGCCGCACTCCTGATCACACGGTCGAAGATCAACAGCAATTACTACGTCGGCGAGCGCGACGGCAACGTCGCCATCTTCCAGGGCACCCCGGACAAAATTCTCTTTGTCTCCCTCGGTTCGCCGTACCAGCGGGTATGCGCCGAGAATCTTGCCGACGAGACGCCCAACCTGACCTTCGTCGACAACGATTCCGAAGGCCCGTGCACCGCGTTGCCGGTGAAGACCCTCGATGAAGTAAGCCGCGGCGCTATCAACTCGGGCGCCATCAAGAACTTCTCGCTGCCCGACGCCCAGCAGAAGGTCCGGGATCTGACGCTACTGCCGCTCTGTGCCGAACCCAAGCCGCAGCCCACACCGCAACCGACACCACAGCCGGGTCCCGGTCCGACGCCCTCGCCGACCACCACGACCACCGCACCCAGCCAGACTCCGAGCGACAACCCGTTTGACGGCGAAGGCCGCACCTGTCGAAAGCCGTCGTCATGACTCAGGCTCCCTCGGCCCCAACGTCCGGTCCGACGGCAGCGCCCCGCATTGAGCCAAAACGCACCGAGCGGCGTACTGAATTGGCACTCCTCGGGTTCGCCATCGGCCTGGTCGCAGTCGCGCTGCTCATCGTCGAAGCGGCTCAGGAACAGACGATCACCTGGGAACTGGGCAAGTTCCTAGCCGCGTACATCGCGCTATTCGCGTTGGCGCACTTCGTGATTCGACGCTACGCACCACACGCCGACCCGTTGCTCTTACCGCTCGTCGCGGTGCTGAACGGGCTCGGCCTGGTGATCATTCATCGCCTCGACCTCGGCACCGGTCGCACTGGTGAGTCGATGAACGTCGACGGCGCGCAGGTGAACAACGCCGACCAACAACTTCTCTGGGCAGTACTAGGCATTATCGCGTTTTCCGCGATATTGATCCTGATCCGCGACCACCGCACCCTCTCGCGCTACAGCTATACCCTCGGCCTGGTCGGCGTGGTGTTCCTGGCCATCCCCGCGATCCTGCCGGCGTCGATGTCGGAGATCAACGGGTCCAAGAACTGGATCCGCACACCGCTGTTCAATATCCAGCCGGGTGAGTTCTCCAAGATTCTGATCATCATTTTCACCGCCGCCCTGCTGGTCAACAAGCGCGATCTGTTCACCACCGCGGGCAAACACGTGATGGGCATGGATCTTCCCCGCGCCCGCGACCTCGGCCCGCTGCTGCTCGCCTGGTTCGTGACGCTGGGCATCTTCGCCCTGCAGAACGACCTCGGCGGACCGCTGCTCATCTTCAGCACCATTCTCGTGCTGCTCTACGTGGCGACCGGGCGAATAGGTTGGGTCATCATCGGTTTGACGCTGTTCATCGCTGGCGCGATGCTCGCCTACCAGCTCTTTCCGCATCTGCAGGTCCGCGTCCAAGTGTGGCAGGATCCGTTCGCCGACTACGCGAACAAGGGCTATCAGGTGGCCCAAAGTCTCTTCGGGCTGGCAACCGGTGGACTTTTCGGGACCGGACTCGGCTCGGGACGGCCCAACCTGGTCCCGTTCGCGAATACCGACTTCATCATCGCGTCGATCGGCGAAGAACTCGGACTGTTCGGGTTGGCCGCGGTGATCTGCCTCTACCTGGTCCTCGTCGTACGCGGTCTACGAGTGGGACTCACCGTTCGCGACAGCTTCGGCAAACTACTGGCCACCGGACTCGCGTTCACCATCGCCATTCAGGTATTCGTCGTGGTCGGCGGCGTTACTAAACTCATCCCGCTGACCGGCCTGACCACGCCGTTCATGTCCTATGGCGGTTCGTCCCTGCTGGCGAACTATATCCTGCTCGCGCTACTGATCCGCGTCTCCAACGCCGCGCGCGAACCCGATCCGGTCAAGCGCAAAGCGACCCCGGCGGTAGATACGATGCCAACGCAGGTGGTCCCGACGGTATCGGCGAGGCGCCGATGAATAAGCAGATTCAGCGCATCGCGATGGTCGTCGTCGTGATGGTCGTCGTGCTGTTGGTCAACTCGACATACGTACAAGTGTTCAAGGCTGACGCACTCAGATCCGACAGCCGCAACACCCGAGTACTGCTCGACGAATACTCGCGCCAGCGCGGCCTGATCACCGCGGGCAGCACGGTGATCGCCAACTCGGTCCCGACGAATGACCGATTCAAATTCTTGCGGGTCTATCCCAATCGCGGGGCCGAAGCATTCGCACCGGTCACCGGCTATTTCTCGTATCAATTCGCCAGTGAGCGGGTCGAGAAGTACGAGGATCCGATCCTCAACGGCAGCGACGACCGGCTGTTCGGTCAGCGCTTTCTCGATCTGTTCTCGGGCCGCGACCCTCGCGGTGGCAACGTCGTGACCACGATCAACCCGAAACTTCAGCAAGTCGCCTACAACGCACTGCGCAACGGGTGCGACGGCGGGTGCCGCGGTTCGGTGGTTGCCATCGAGCCGACGACCGGCCGCATCCTCACTCTGGCGTCGGCACCCAGCTACGACCCCAACCTGCTCGCCAGCCATGACCAAAACGTCCGTGAGGACGCGTGGACTCGCTGGAACAACCCCAACAGCGTCCGCCAGCCGATGCTGAATCGAGCCATTGACCAGCGCTATCCGCCGGGATCGACGTTCAAGGTCATCACAACCGCCGCGGCGCTGCGCGACGGTGTCAACACAAACATCCGGCTCACCGCGGCGCCGTCGATGAAACTGCCCGACTCACCCGAGCCGCTGACGAACTACGCCGGCGAGACCTGCCCCGGTTCCTCCGGTGGGACGGTGTCGCTGACTCAGGCGTTTCAGTACTCGTGCAATACCGCGTTCGGCGATCTGTCCGTCAACAAGATGAAGGGTGCGACGTCGGCATTGATCGACATGGCTACCCGGTTCGGCCTGAATCAATCCCAGCCGGGCATCCCGATTCCGGTCCGCGCGACGTCGGAGACCGGTGATATCCCCGGTCCGGCCACCCTCGCGCAGGCATCCATCGGGCAGGCCAGCGTCGTGATGAGTCCACTGCAGAACGCGATGATCGCAGCCACGATCGCCAACGGCGGCGTTCGGATGCAGCCCTATCTGGTCGATAAGTTGCAGGCTCCCGACCTGCGGACACTGCTGACCACCCAGCCCACTACCATCAATGAACCGATCACCTCCACCGAGGCGGCGACACTCACCCAACTGATGATCGCCTCCGAGCAACACACCGCCGGATCGGGTGGGCCGATTCCGATCGCCTCGAAGACCGGCACCGCCGAACACTGCGAGGCAGCATCCTGCTCGGGAGAGACACCCTATTCGTGGTACATCGCATTCGGGCCGTCGTCTAATGCGAAAATCGCGGTAGCCGTGATCGTGGAGAACGGACAACTCGGCAGTGCTTCGACCGGCGGCGCTATCGCCGCTCCGATCGGGCGCGCTGTGATCAACGCACTAGTTGGAGGAGGTAACGGATGACGCTTCAGAGTGGCACGATAATCGCCGACCGCTACCGACTGATGCGACTGATCGCGACCGGCGGTATGGGTCAGGTCTGGGAAGGGCTCGATACGCGGCTCAATCGTCGGGTAGCGGTGAAAGTTCTCAAGGCCGAGTACTCCAACGATCCCGAGTTCACCGCTCGGTTCCGCACCGAGGCGCAGACCACCGCGAGCCTGAACAATCCCGGGATCGCCGGTGTCTTCGACTACGGCGAGACACCCGACCGTGGCGGCGGCGACGCGCTGGCCTACCTCGTGATGGAACTCGTCGACGGCGAACCGCTCAACGCGGTGATCACCCGCATGGGCCAGTTGTCGCTGAATAACACCCTCGACATGCTCGAGCAGACCGGTCGAGCATTGCAAGCCGCGCACGCGCAGGGATATGTCCATCGCGACGTCAAACCCGGCAACATCCTCATCACGCCCACCGGACAGGTCAAGATCACCGACTTCGGCATCGCCAAGGCGGTCGACGCCGCGCCGGTCACCCAGACCGGCATGGTGATGGGCACCGCGCAATACATCTCGCCCGAGCAGGCGTCGGGCGACGAGGCGACGGCGGCGTCGGACGTCTACTCCCTCGGCGTGGTCGGATACGAGGCGCTGACCGGCCGCCGTCCCTTCCTCGGCGACGGCGCGATCACGGTCGCGATGAAACATATCCGCGAGACGCCGCCGCCGCTGCCGACGAATCTGCCGTCGGGTGTGCGCGAACTCATCGAGATCACCCTCGCGAAGGATCCGAAGCGGCGTTACGCCGACGGCGGCGAATTCGCCAACGCGGTGGCCGCTGTTCGAGCTGGTCGACGTCCGCCGCGTCCGCTTGCCGCGGGCGGTGTAGCCGGGGCCGCGGCAGCGGGCGCCGCCGCCGGAGCCGGACTCGCAGCGGCATCGTCGACTCGAGCGATGACCGGCGCACAGAACCCGCCGACGCGTCCGCCCGTCACCCGGCCCCCGACGACGAACCGCCCAATCTCGCGGCCGACCCCCGAACCCGACAATGGCTGGACCGGTGGACAGAAGGCCCTCGCCGCGGTGGCCGTACTGCTCCTACTGGCGGCCGTCGTACTCATCGGCTACTGGCTGCGAAATCAGGGCGACACGTCCACGCCAGCCCCATCGTCGACCACGACAATCGGGACAACACTCGATTCGACCACCGACGAGCCAACCGAAGAAACAACGACAACTCGGTCGACGCCACGAACCACCACGCCGACGACAACCACCGAAGAAGAAACGACCGACGACACCACCTCGACTCCGTCGACGCCGCGGACCACCCGACCGTCGACAAATCCGGAAGACCTACCGCGTGACCCTGGTGCGACACCGGTAAAGCCGATCTTCCCGACGATCCCCTTCCCCGGCGGAGGCTAGCGATGTCGACGCCAAATCATCTGTCCGGGCGGTACGAACTCGGCGAAACCCTCGGCTTCGGCGGCATGTCCGAAGTGCATTTCGCCCGCGATCTGCGGCTGCATCGCGACGTCGCGATCAAGGTGCTGCGCGCCGACCTGGCCCGAGATCCATCGTTTTACCTGCGGTTTCGCCGTGAAGCCCAAAACGCCGCCAAGCTCAATCACCCGACGATCGTGCAGGTTTTCGACACCGGCGAGGCAGAAACCGAAGAAGGTCCGCTGCCGTTCATCGTGATGGAATACGTCGACGGCGATACCCTGCGCGACATCCTGCGCGCCGACGGCCCGCTTGTCCCACGACAGGCGTTGACCTGGATGGCCGACGTCGCCGCGGCGATGGACTTCTCCCATCGCAACGGAATCGTGCACCGCGACATGAAGCCGGCCAACGTCATGATCGACAAATCCGGCGCCGTGAAGGTAATGGATTTCGGTATCGCCCGCGCGATGAATGACACCACGTCGACGATGACCCAGACCTCGGCCGTGATGGGCACCGCGCAGTATCTCTCGCCCGAACAGGCCCGCGGAATTAAGGTCGACCCACGCAGTGACATCTATTCGATGGGTTGCGTCCTTTTCGAATTGCTCACTGGCAGACCACCTTTCACCGGCGACTCGCCGGTCGCCGTGGCGCATCAGCATGTCCATGAGGATCCGCCGCTGCCGTCGTCGTTGCGCGGCGATCTGTCGCCCGAGATCGACTCGGTAATCCTCAAGGCGATGAGCAAGAACCCGGCCAACCGGTATCAGTCGGCGGCCGATTTCCGCTCGGACTGCATCAAGGTCCTCACCGGCGGCAAGCCGTCGGCGCCGATGATCATGTCCGACGCCGAGCGCACCGGCCTTATCGACACCGGCCCGCGAGCGCTCTCCCGCACCGACCCCAACACGCCCCGGGTTCGACGACGCACCGTCGACGAGCCCGACGATCCGCCCGCCGGTCCGCGCTGGTACCGACGGCGCTCGGTGATGGCGATTGCCGCTGTGCTGCTGCTGTTGTTAGGCACACTCGTCGTCGTGCAGCCGTGGTCGTCCGATCCGGTCCGACAGGTCGCGGTACCCGTCGTCGCGGGGATGAGCTCCACCGAGGCGCGCAACGCCTTGGACAAGGCCGGTTTCCACGACGTCAAACAGCTCGACGAAGCCAGCGTCGACGTTCCGGTCGGCAGTGCGACCCGCACCGCGCCGGGCGGCAACGTGCGCGCCGACGAAGGCTCGCAAATCACCCTGTACATCTCGACCGGCCCGCCGCGCGTTCCCATTCCCGACCTGCGCGGCAAGACGCTGCAAGACGCCAAGGACGAGCTCAAGAAGCTCAACTTCACCAATGTCAAAGACGACAAAATGGACTCGACGGTGGAGATGAAGGGCAAAGTCGTCAGCACGACGCCGCCGGTCGGTACCTCGACCGCGGTGAACGCGGCCGTCGTTATCTACATCGGCAGCGGCCCCAAGCAGGTGACCATTCCCGATGTCACCGGTAAGACCGAAAGCCAGGCGCGCGAGGCCCTTAAACAGGCCGGGCTGGAGATGACCACCGTGCCCGGCGATTCCGAACTGCCCGCCGGGCAGGTGGTCCGTACCTCGCCATCGAGTGGCACGACCGTCGACAGCGGCTCCACGGTGACCGTCGTAGTCTCCCGCGACAATATGTTCGTCGTGCCTGACGTGCGCGGACTCACCCCGGGTCAAGCGCGCGCGGCACTGAAGGACGCGGGCTGGGAAGCGACGACGCTCAGTCAACAGCCCCGTGGCGTCGGGATCGGCAGCCCGGACAACGGCAAGGTCGTCGGCCAGAGCCCAGCGGCGGGCAGCCGGATCCGCAAGAGTGGCGCGATCACGATCATCGTCGGACAGATCAGCCTGCTGCCCGGTGGCTAGGCCCTAGATAACCGCGGCCATCTCGGCTTCGAGCGTCGCGACCAGGGCCTCGTCGACGTCGACGCCGCAGACCTTCAACCAGTTCGCCAGCATGCGATGGCCGCCCTGGGTCAGCACACTCTCCGGGTGGAATTGCACGCCGTGGATCGGCAGCTCGCGGTGCATCATCGCCATAACGATGCCGTTCTCGGTTCGTCCGGTCACGACGAGTTCATCCGGGATGGTCTCGGGCAGCACCGTCAGCGAGTGATACCGAGTCGCGGTAAACGGATCAGGCAATCCGGCGAGGACACCCTGATCGGTATGGCTGACCAGAGATGTCTTGCCGTGCAACAGTTCTGGCGCGCGATCGACGGTTCCGCCGAAGCTCGCGCCGATCGCTTGATGCCCGAGACAGACGCCCAGGAGCGGGGTGCGGTTTGACCGCGCGGCCCCGACGATGGGCATCGACGCCCCGGCGCGCTCCGGCGTACCCGGTCCCGGACTCAACAGCACGCCGTCGTAGCCACCGATCACGTCGGCGAGTTGGTTCATGTCGGCCGGCAACCGATCATCGTCATTACGCCAGACCTCGGCCACGACGCCCAACTGTCCGAGATATTGGACCAGGTTGTAGACAAAACTGTCGTAGTTGTCGATGACGAGGATCTTGGCGCTCACTCGCGTAACGATACTGCCAAACCTCGACGTGGCGACCAGCCGCCGTCGCCGTTTGACTACCATGGGACAAAGACCTACCTACGCCGACGGCGTGCCAACCGCCAACTGGCGATCGAAATCATCGAGGAAGTTATGCCGAAGTCAAAAGTCCGGAAGAAGACCGATTACACCATTAACCCCGCCAGCCGCGTGCCGGTGAAGGTCAATGTGGGCCCGTCGGGCATGTGGTACATGTCCATCATGTTCGGGCTGATGCTGCTCGGTCTGGCCTGGCTGGTGGTGTACTACCTCGCGGCATCGTCGGGGACCGGCGTCGCGGCCGAAGGCGAATGGCTCAACTGGATGTACGAACTTAAGTCGTGGAACTTCTTGATCGGCTTTTCGGCCATGGTCGCCGGCCTACTGATGACGATGCGGTGGCGTTGACCAGCGATAACAGCGTTCGCTCCCCTGTGCATAAGTTATCCCCACCGTGGAAATTACATGTGTGTAATTCATCCCCATTGTGCGTAAGTCCTGTGGATAACTCTGTGGGTACGCGTGACTGAGCCGGAAATCCAGTCCTGGTCGTCGCCCAAACCGTTCGCCTACGGCCTGATCGCGGGCGGCGTGGCACTGTTAGTCGCAGCGGTCGTGACGCTCGACGACCCCGCTGGCTCGATTCTCATGGTTATCGCCGCGCTGCTGCTCTTTGGCTTCGGAGGTACCGCGGCGACAGTCCGGCCAAGGCTACGGCTCGTCTCAACGGGCGGTACGCCGACGATCACCGTTCGGACCGTATTTGGTGCGCAGACCTATGTCGCCGCCGACGTCGCACGGCTGCGCATCCTGAGTTTTCGTCGGATGGGTCGCCGGATCGGTCATCTGGAATTCGAGTTCGAGCGCGATCAGGACCAGGCAGGCGCGGCGACCGACGATGACACCCGCATCGTCGTCATGGGTCGCTGGGAGCTGGGTGCCGACATTCACGAAGTCGCTGACGCGCTAGACGCAGCAGGGTTTCACGTGGAACGGTAACCGCCGGCGACACCCAAAGCGACGGCGAAAAGCAGCACGACACCCACGATTACCCAGGCAATTCGCGCTCCCCACTCACGCGAGAGGCGCGGCGCGAATACGAATGCCGCGGCACTGGCGGCGCCGAAGATCAGCCCACCCAGGTGCGCCAGGATCGAGATATTCGGCAGAGTTAACGAGAGCACCACATTGATCGCGATGATGCCGACCACCGGTGCCACCGACATGCGAGCGCGCAAGACCAGAATCAGCAACGCCCCCATCAAGCCGTAGATCGCGCCCGACGCCCCGGCCGTCATCGTTGTCGGCTCCCCCAACATCGAGACCGCGGCGCTGCCGCCGAATAGCGCCGTCAGATAGACGGCGGTGTACTGACGCGGGCCGAGTGCCGGCTCGAGCGAAACGCCGAGGACGTAGAGCGAGAGCATGTTGACGCCGAGATGGATCAACGACAAATGCAAAAATCCCGCGGTCAGCAGCCGCCAGTACTCTCCCCCGGCAAGATCAACTCCGGCCAATGCCCAGCGATCGAACAATGGTGGGAGATAAACAGCGATATCAGTTGAATTCGCTTGTATCGCGCAGATTCCGAAGATCGCGACGTTGAGCGCGATAAGTGTGTATGTCACCAATGGCCGGGCGCCGGCCACATTCGTGGTCGGCGCCCGGCCATAGTTACCTGGTGAGCCGGTCAGCTGATTTCGATCTTCTCGATGACGACGGCCTCGGTCGGACGGTCCTGACGGTCGACCGACGTGGTAGCGATCGCGTCGACGACGGCCTGCGATGCCGCATCGGTGACTTCACCGAAGATGGTGTGCTTGCGGTTCAGATGCGGGGTCGGTCCGACGGTGATGAAGAACTGCGAACCATTGGTGCCCGGACCGGCGTTGGCCATCGCGAGCAGGTAAGGCTTGTTGAACTGCAGTTCGGGATGGAACTCATCGGCGAACTCGTAGCCCGGTCCGCCGCGTCCGGTGCCGGTTGGATCGCCGCCCTGGATCATGAAACCGCTGATGACGCGGTGGAAAACCGAGCCGTCGTAGAAGGGGCCCGAGTCACCGTCGGACGCGTTTTTAGTTGAGTAGTCCTTGCTGCCGTCGGCGAGACCAACGAAGTTGGCCACCGTCTTGGGAGCGTGGTTGGGAAACAGTTCGACGACGATGTCACCGCGATTGGTGCGGATGGTCGCAGTTTTGTTATCACTCATGTCTCTATCCAACCACCCGGCGCAACGGCCGTGCGTCGGGCCCGGGATCGGACCACGAAATGGCGAGGGACCCGTCAATTTGGCAGGGTATAGGGATGCAATCGAAATCTGCGCGCCTAGCTGCCGTTGCCGCGCTACTCGCGGCCGGCGCGGCTGCGTTCTCTCTCGCCCGACGCAACCGGACGGAATTTCCGCCGGTGGCTCCCGCGCCACCCCGTATCGACGACATTTCGCCGCCTTCAGCGCCGAGAAGGTAATTTGATACCGATGACAACAGACAACGGGGGTCCGCAAGACCGACGGCAACCGCCAGCAGGTCCTCCGCGGCAGGGCACCCCGGCACCGGGAAACTCAGTTCCGGGCCGGGTACCTCCCCCACCCGGTTGGCGGCCACATTATGGTCCGCCCCCTGGCGGTCGTCGGGTACCAAACCCGAGCACGCCCACACCCAATCCCGGCCAACCTCGTCCGTCGAGTGGCGCTCCTGGCGGGCCCGCTCGTCCTCCGACGCCAGCTGGTCCCGGTGGACCGCCGCGGGGCACCGGCCCTGTTCCCACTGGCGGCCCTCCCCGATCCGGTCCGCCGCCGCAGCGCACCGCCCCACCGCGGCCCAATCCACCCGGGTCCACTCCACCCGGGCCCACGCCATCTGCTCCACCTGCGTCCCCGCTAGCCCGGCAACCTTCGAAAGGCCCAGCGCTGCAAGGTAATTCGTCGCCCGCACAGCCGCTCGCCTACTCGGAGGTTGACTCCGCCGATAAGGATCAGGCGCCGGGAGCGAAGCGAGCGGGCCTAGTTGATCAGGCGCCGGGAGCGAAGCGAGCGGGCCAAATTGATCCGGCGCCGGGAGCGAAGCGAGCCAATCAAGAGTCCGCCTCAACACCGCCCACGCGGTCAACCTCGCAGGAGAATTCGGTGCCACCCACCAACCGCCTGGCGGTAGTCGCCTTAGTGCTGTCCTTCTTGGGCGTCACCTGGCTGCCCGGCGTGATCTGCGGTCACATGGCGCGATCTGCCATCGCACGTACCGGCGAAACCGGTGATTCGTATGCGCTCGCGGCGTTGTGGATCGGCTACTTCTACGCGGCGGTGACGATTACCGGCGCCATCGTGTATCTGATGATCTCGTAACTGTCCCGACCAATCATCGACGCGACGGCACCGGATACCGGAACGACCCGAGATAGCCTTCCAGGTTCGAGTTCGACCCGCCCGGGGTCGGCGAACCGGTATCGACCGGAGCGAGCGGCAGCGTCACCGTGCCGCCCTTCACCACGACTCGCGCGTTAGTTGGCGTGTCATAACCCCAACGTCCGGTGTTCGAGTCGGTGACGCGGATAGCCAGTCGGTGTCCGGCGGCCACCACCCAATCGGTGCTGAACAGGGACACCGACGTCGAGCGCGGCCCCAAGATGGCGGCGTTCTGGGTGATCAGCGTGCCGGTGCCGGTTTCGTCGACGTCGTAGACATCGATCGCGACCGGCGTCAGTACGGGTGCGGTGGTGGTCAGCGAGACCTTGATGGTGCCCGACAGCCGAATATTCGATGCTTCGGGTGCCAGCACGGTCCACACACCATTCGACGCCGCGTCGGCTGTTTTGGCTACTTGGAAGTTGTTCCCACCGGGTGCGACTGAATCGAGTTGGGTGGCGTAGTAACGACCCTGGTAGAAGATCTTTGTCGCGGTCTGGCGGCCGTCGTAGATATACGATCCGGCTCGCAGAGTCGCGGTCCGCGTGGATGTGCTCTGCGGCCAGTTCTGCTGCGCCCGCCAGCGGCCGGTGTTGTCTTGGATGACGAAGTTCGGGTCACTCGTCGAAGCCGGTTTACCCTTCAGGTGGGCGTCGAAGAACCTGCCAACCTCTTGGAGATATCCGGCGCGTCCCGTCGACAGTCGCTTGGGAGTGCCGGAATTGAGCAGCGCGGTCATGTCGGTGTCATTGCCCCGGACGTGATCCCACATACCGAGCCACGCGCGCACCGGTCCGCGCATTCCAGCCAATGCCTGCTCGAGGCCATCGGCCGAGGTGTTCTGATCGATAAATCCCTGGCTGAGAAACAGGGGGACCGCCGAACCCCGCAATCGTGGCAGTAGATTCCGGGCGCGCCAATACGCGTCCGATTTCCGCGAGTTCAATTGCGCGAGTAGGCCTCCGGTTAGGCAGGAGGGATTGACGAAGTTCGCGAAGGACCGTTCGAAATACGACGATAGGTCCATACCGGGTACCGGAGAGAATCCGGTCGAGAGATAGACGAATGACAGGGGTGTACCCAGTCGATTCACTCGCGGCACTCCGTTGCCGTACAGATAGCGGTACCAGTCGTAGACCGGTTCCTGGGCCACCGCGGCGGACAGTCCCGGCACCTCCATACCGGCGCCCATCAGCGCGGTGACGGCGTCGTAGGACTTGCCGTACAACCCGACCTTGCCGGTCGACCAGGGCTGATTAGCGGCCCAGCGGACTGCGGACGCGACGTCGGACTGCTCGCTTGGGCCGGCGGCATCGGGACAACCCGAACTTCCGCCGTAGCCACGCAAGTCGACCATCACAACGGTGTAGCCGCGCTTGAGCAGGTTGGCTCCGGCGATCAGATCGTCGTAACGATTCGCCGGTATCAAACCGCGACCCATGCCGTCCTGCGCGTTGCCCTTTTCGCCCGGTTTGGCGAAGTGGTTGAAGTACGGTCCGATCGCCATGACGACGGGCGTCTTCGCGTTGGCCGGGAGGTTTCGCGGTCGCAGGACATCGGCGTAGAGCGTCACTCCGCCGGTGCTCGGAATCCGCGCCGCTGTCCAGAGTCCGTCGCCAACTGGTACACGGTTAGCCGGACCGACCGGCGCCGCGGACGCCACTGCCGGAGTTGCGAGCACACTCAGCCCAAGCAGCAGCCCAGCGACTAGTACAACGCTGAAACTACTGCGGGCTATATCGAATTTGCGGCGGCCATTTCGGTCCCGCCGGGCCAAATGCATGTTCGCCAGCCTATCGGAGATTGTGTCGCATTCCCTTATCCCCCAGCAATTCCCAGCAATTTGGGGGACAAACTCAGGGTTACAGACTGGCAGTCTCATTTAGTTTTCGGGTTGACAATTCGCGCGCGTCCATCTGGCTTGTCGCGCCGTCATTGTCTATTGGGTGGGCGAGCGATCGCCGCCGGGGCCGGTGGCCGACACCCACCTCGCCAAATACCCTGGTGGACAGGGTAATTGAGGTTCAAAACGCCGAATTGGTACATGGCCAGCACATACTCTGATGGGTGCGGCAGCGTGTATGCGCAATGTATTTATCTGTATTCCGCCACCGCGAGTTGCGAGTTATCCGATTTGATAAAGATCCGATATCGAAATAGAGGGTTTCAGGCAGTCAAGCGACTTATCAATAGTCAGCTCCGCGTGCTTTCCGTTTCCGCGGATTGGATGACCTGTTGGAGGATCGACTTCGAGGCGTTCAGATCGCGGATCATCGACTCGATACGCCGGCACTCCGCGGTCAGTTCGTCGACCAGTCTCGGCGTCGCCTGCTCGTTGGGGCGACCCTCGGGCGCTCTCATACACGGCAATAGTTGCGCGATCTTGGTGCTGTGCAGCCCCGCGGCGAATAGTTGCTGGATAAGAATGACCCGGTCCACGGCGGCTTCGGGATACTCCCGGTGCCCGCCGGGCGTGCGTTCGGAGACGAGCATCATCTGTTGTTCGTAGTACCGGAGTGAACGGACGCTTACACCAGTGCGCCGCGACAGCTCACCGATCCGAATCCACTTCGCAGTTGAATCTGACATTGATGTGAGACTCTATCGTCTTCGTACCTGATATGGAACGGAGTGAGGAGTAAGGATGGTTGATCATTCATTCGTCACGGTGGGCGATGGTGTCGAGATTGCCTATCGCTTCGACGGTCTGGCCGACGGCACGGTACTGGTCCTGTCGAATTCCATCGGCACGACAATGAGAATGTGGGACGGAGTCGTCGCCGACCTTGGGAATCGATTTCGCATCTTGCGGTACGACACTCGAGGTCACGGACTATCCGGCTCGCCCGCCGGTGACTACTCGGTCGATCGCCTCGGCAAGGATGTCGTAGAACTGCTCGACGCGCTAAGAATCGACCGCGCCCACTTCTGCGGTCTGTCGCTGGGCGGGTTCATCGGACAATGGCTCGGCGTTCACGCTCCGCACCGCGTCGACCATCTGATTCTGGCCAACACCTCCGCATACCTGGGGCCCACGGCTCAGTGGGATGAGCAGATCGCCACGTTGCGAACGTCGCCGGACATTCCCGCGACCGCCCGACGATTTCTGGACAATTGGTTCCCCGAAGCCCTCCGAGATACCAGCGAGGTAGATCCCTTTCGGGAGGACCTATTGGCCGTGGATCCGCGCGGGCTGGCCGGATGCTTCGCGGCGGTTCGTGACGCCGACCTGCGCCGCCTTGGCCCGTTGATCCCCAATCCCACGCTCGTGATCACCGGCGACTTCGATGAGGTGTGTCTACCCAGTCACGGCGAGCTCATCGCGGCGACTGTCCCCAACGCCACGCTGGTTGGCTTTCCGGTGGTACACCTCGTCAACGTCGAGCAGCCGGCGCTCTTTGTCGAGACCGTTCTCCGCTTCCTCACAACTGATCGATGAAATCGAAGACATCATCTGCCCACCGGGTGCTCTGCGCTGGCGTGAAGATGTGTCCGGCGTCGGGATACTCGATGACCCGCGCGCCGCTGATGGCACTGAACGATCGCGCGGTATTGGGCAGGATGATGCGGTCCTGGCCGCCGACGACTACCAGCACGGGCACATCGATGTCCTCGAAGAGGGCGGTCACGTCGGTCCGACTGGCGAGTTCGGCCTGCCATGACCCGCCGGCCGGATAGGCGGATCGGACAGCCTCGACGGTGGCGGCGTAGTCGGCCGCCGATATCGTGGCAAGACTGGATTCGGTGCCTACGGAATAGATCATCAGGGCGGCCAGCGTCTCCCACTCCTCGTGCGCCGCAAGGGTTCTCCAGATCTGGGTGAATGCCGCGCTCTGCGCTTCGGGATGGGCAAGACCGACGGTGAGGACGAGGGCGCTGACATGCTCCGGGTGGCGAGCCGCGGCCGTCACGGCAACCGCGGCACCGAGCGACAGTCCGACGACCGGGAAGCTCTCGCCGCCGGCACGAATACCGGCCGCGACCACCTGGTCGGCCAGCGTCGAAATATCAAGTGGCCCTTCGCTATTAGGCGTCGACGCGGTACCGGGATAGTAGGGTCCGACGAATCTGAATCGTTCTCGCCGACTGTCGATCAGCGAGCCGAAGTTCTCGCGTACTCCGCCACCGGCACCGTGTGCCAGCGCGACGACAGGGCCGTTGCCATCGTCGACGACGTCAACGTCAGTGAGTACTTCTTCGACCATATGCTGTGGAATCATGCCGAGACCGTAAGCGTTGACGTCGGGGTGAAGGTCAAGCGTGGATACCTGCTGGAGGTCTGTGATGCTGATCGGTGAGTTGGCTGGGCGGACCGGTGTCACCCGACGCGCGTTGCGCTACTACGAAGAACAACAATTGCTGCTGCCCGAGCGTCATGGGAATGGCTATCGCCACTATCACGAGTCAGCGGTGGTGAAGGTCAAGCAGATCCGTGCGCTACTCGATGCGGGCTTCACCAGCCAGACAGTCGCGCGGCTCCTTCCCTGCGCCGTAGACACTCCGCCTGTCATCGACCTTTGTCCCGACGTCGCCGCCGAGATGAATCTGGTGCTGGCCGGGATCAACACCCAGCTCGATGAACTTGCGCGACAGCGAGAATCGATCGAAGGCTTACTGTCGCCCGCCTGAGATTCGCGACCGTTCAGTCGCCGCGCACTCGACGACTGGCTCCAACCGCAAGCGCCCCCTGCGCCAGCGCATAGGTAGCCATGATCGGTACGGCGAGGTGGCTGGTCCAACCCCAATCGGGCAACTCCCGCACGGCAATCATTCCGTCGGAGACGAGGAACAGCGCACCGCCGATGCCGGCCACCACCCCCAACCCCGTCGACAGCACCGCCGACGACATGAGCAATACCGCGTAGACGATCACCGGCACGAGCAGTGCGCCAGCGCTCGGCGCGCAGAGCGCGATGACCGTGATCGCCGCAATTGCATACGGCGCCAACCAGATTCGATGATTCAGAAGCGACTCCGCGCGATACGGCCAGAACGCCATGACGTAGGCGATCTGCGCGCAGGCGAACAGCCCGACCATCACGACGAACCCATCATCGAGGAATTCCGGAATTGTGTCACCAAGCCACGAGAACCCGAGTCCGGCGAGCATGAGCCAAAACAGCCGTGTGCGTACGCCTTTCGAGGCAACCCATAGATACCCGATCACGGTCGGGACAATCAGGATCTTGGTGAGAACCGCGGTGTTGTCGTCGTCGAACCCCAACGCCACCAGGTGTACTGACACAATCACGACGAACGCGATGACGATCGCAACTAACGCTGGTTCTGGCCGGGTGTCGGTGGGCGCGGCGGGAGTTTCGGTCACCCAATCACCGTAAAGCAGACATTTTTGGTTCGAGTCGCGGGCACGACGGCGCCTAGACGAGGATCATCGACAACGACAGCCCCCATCCGAATTCGGAGTCTCCCATGGTCGCAACTACTGACCCGTTTGCTCGTCCCGGCCCCGTCGACATCGCCCATCACGCTCACCTGACTGGTGTTTTCGCCCCGCAGCGCGAGGAAATCGACGTCGACGGACTCGAGGTTCGCGGACAGATCCCACCCGACTTGAACGGTGCCTATCTGCGCAACGGGCCCAATCCTCGATTCGATCCGATCGGCCACTATGTCTATCCGCTCGACGGTGACGGCATGGTTCATCGACTCACGCTGCGCGACGGGCGGGCCGCGTATCTCAACAGGTATGTGCGAACTCCCATGGTCGTCGAGGAGGAGCGAGTCGGCCATGCGATCTGGCCGGGCGTCACCGATCTGTGGACCCCCGAGGCGGACGAGGTCGGGGCCGATCTGGCTGGAACCACGCGAGACCTGCCCGACATCAACGTCGTGCGGCACGGGGGTCGATTACTCGCGATGGCAGAGGCCGCACCACCCTATCGACTGGAACCGCGAGATCTGACCACCTTGGGCCGCGAAACCTGTGACGGGGCGATGGCAGTCGGAAGTACGGCCCACCCCAAACTCGATCCCGAGACCGGCGAACTGGTGCTGTTCAACTATCTGCTAGAGGCGCCCTATCTGACGTGGTCGGTCATCGGTCCCGACGGCCAATGCACGCGGCCACCGACCGTCGTCGACGGCGTGACGCGGTCGTTGATGATCCACGACATGGCCCTGACGTCGAAGTATGTCGTAATCTTCTTGTGCCCCTTGAGATTTGACATCACCGCTGCGATGACCGGCGGCTCGGTCCTGGACTGGCGGCCCGACGACGGCACTCGGATCGCGCTGATTCCGCGCGACGGTTCGCCGGTGATCTGGATTGACACGGATCCGTTCTGGGTGTGGCATTTCGCCAACGCCTATGACGATGGTGGGTCCGTCGTCGTTGACTATGTGCAGTGGTCCTACCCCGCCGGCTTCGCCAAGGAGCCGACCCCACCAGTCGGGTCTCTCGTGCGGGCCACGATTGATCCGACCTCGCGCACGATCACCCGAGACATACGGTCCACGCGCAGCATCGAATTCCCGCGGATCGATGATCGGCTCTCCACCAAGCGACATCGCTGGGTGTCGACTGTTGGCAAGGTCATCGAAGGCCCCGGTCCGACCACCGCACTACGATTCTTCGATCTGGAAGCTGGAGCCGAGCATCAGGTGTCGTCCGACGGGATGGTCTACGGCGAGCCGATCTATCTGCCGGGCGCCGACGACGACTACTGGGGAGCGTTCGCCACCGACCTGCGCGACGACTCGTCGTGGTTCGTCATCGTTCCAGCAGAGGATCTCGACGCCGGACCGGTTGCCGAGATCAAGATGCCGCACCGAGTGCCGGCAGGACTACATGGGGCGTGGTTGGCGGAGTAGGTGAGATACCGCCCGGCACGATTCGTCATCAGATACGCCTACATGTAGGCGTTTCGTGCCACGAGGAAACACCACCATCACGTCTTTTCGGGTGAACCTCGTAGGACCTCACGTCTGTAAGGACCTTGAGAGTCAGCAGTTGGCTTGCGTCTCCATCGTGTACCGCGACGCGGTGAACTGGCTCGGCGTAGAGCTGATTTCTGTGACGTCATCGATTGATGCCGACTGACGAACCGCGTAGCTGACATCAGCGCACTGGGAGTCGCCCCAACCGATAAAGCAATCAACAAATGAGTGATCCTCGATGCTTGGGAACTGAAGACTGTCACCAATGTCAGCTGCTTCCACCGCCGCACTCCTCATCCAATCAACGACGGTGCCCCACAACCAGATCCCACCGGCAACCAGATTCACTGGCCGCGGAAATGCGATCGCTGACTGTCTATCACCACGAATCCAATTGCCAACCGCCTGCCGAGTCTTGCCCGCTCGCTCGGCGATATCACCTCGCGTCACAAAATCCGGATACGTGCGGACGACCTCAAATCCGGCTCGCCGCAGCAGGATTGCACCGTCGATCCCCGCCTGGCGCCCATCTACAGCGGCTACCGACAACGTGGCCAGCGCGAAACCATCCTGGTTCTCGAAGACCGCGTCGCAACTGTCTTCAATCTTGATGATCCGCGAATCGTCGATGCCGCTGAGCGGCGATATGACATACGTGTACTCAAAGATCGGTGCGCCCTCCATAGGGTTCAGCATGCGCATCATTCCGTCTGTTGTCAACTGGAAACACCTGAGTGCGGTCGTAGTATTCCCTGGTCAGAGATGGCTATTGATCTTCATGCCGCTGAGGACAGCGTTTTGCCGCCTGGAGTAGACGACGAGCAGCCACGCTGGGGTTTCTCGGAGTTCCAGGCACCGAAATGAAATGCGCGCGCTGCCCATCGCCGGGCAGCCACGGGCAGTACAGTCCGAACTTATGCCCTTGCTTCCTCAGCTTGAAGCCTTGGGCGCAAAGTTGCTCGAGGGCATCAAAAATTTCCTTCTTGACCTCGTTCCGGGCCGCGCCGATGTCCACTTCGTCCCAGCCCACCCTGCAACCCCCAGGTCTTTCGGATCCCCTTGCCGCCACCCGCTTCCGGAGCCAGCACTGCGAACATCTTAGGGTGCTCTCAAAAGTGCGTGCCAACAAACCAGAAACAGCACCCTCACCTCGTCGGTGAAGATGCTGTCGTTCCGAAAAAATACTTGTGGACGGAGGCGGACTCCAATCACATGCGCTGAAGCGGGTCGAGCGGTTGGAGGCCATGTGGGAACAGGCGCGACGGGGTGTTGACCGCCCTGCTGCTGTGCCCGATCCGGAACTTGATGGCGTGGTGATGGAACCAACGAGACGGAGTCGAACGCCTCTGACGCCTCACCAGATAGACGCTATTCACACGGCGCGAGACGGTGGTGAGAGTGTCCTGTCCATCGCGAGGCGGTTTGAGGTGAGCCGGATGACAGTGTGGGAGAAGGCGCAAAGCAGATAAGCGGCCTCGTAGGCGGCTAACCTTGACACATGGAACCCAGCCGCGCCGCAGATCGGATCGACAAGCAGATCAACGACGCCAACAACGGGTCTCCTTCGAACTTCGATGATTGGCACAACAAGACCGAAGTAGTAATCCGGACAGTGTTCGGCGAGCAAAGCGCCACGTACCGCAAATTTGACGCGGTCCGATACCATCCCGGAATTTGGACAGAGAACACCGACTTTGCGCCATACCGTCGAGCAGGCGTGCAGGAAGTAGTTAGCATTCTTGAGGCGTCTAAACTTGAACTTGAACTTGCTGCCGAGTCCGCCTCAAATGCTTCCGAAGCGGAAGACTCTGAGCCGCCCGACCGATCCACTCGCATTTTTATTGTCCATGGACAAAACGATGCAAGAAAATATGAACTGGAATCATATCTTCAGAAACTTGTTGACGAGCCGCCTATTATTCTTCATCAACAACCGAATGGGGGTCGCGTATTAATAGAAAAATTCGAGGAAAGCGCCTCCTCTGTTGGGTATGCAGTCGTGCTGTTGACTGCGGATGATCTCGGTCGGTCATCGGTCCTGGACTCCAGGGATGAACTCCCACGAGCTCGCCAGAACGTGGTCTTCGAGATGGGTTTCTTTATCGGCCTTATCGGCCGCACGAAAGTTGCAATACTCTACGACTCCGGCGTGGAGCTACCAAGCGATATAAGTGGCCTCGTGTACATACCCCTAGACGGCGGTGGGGCATGGAAGGGCAAGCTTGCGTCTGAGATTGATCATTCTGGAATCCCTGTTGACTGGACTGCAATCGCAAGAAGTTGAGGCCGCTCCTCGCAGCGATCTTGCGTCCATGCGCGAGCCAGACGCCACATCAAGTACCTACGACCCTTAGAGTTGCACTACCCGGAGGAGGAAGACGATGCGAGACGCCGACGTACGTAAGTCCCTCCATCTTTGGCTTCGAGACGAACACCGAGCAGAGTTGGACGCAACCCGCATCCTCGACGAGATGGATGTTGCGGGACAAGTGCGTATCGACACCGTCGTGCTGAATGGGTCTTTCGCTGGGTTCGAGATCAAAAGCGCAAGCGACACGCTCCGGAGATTACCCCGTCAAATAGAGGTCTATTCCCAGGTCCTCGACTTCGCCACGCTTGTGGTAGCAAAGAATCATGCAGCAAAGGCCAAAGATCTTTTGCCGCGTTGGTGGGGTGTCATTGAGGCGAGTTCGGTATCTGACGGAGTTCAACTTCGCCGCGTTAGGAAGGCACGGAGAAACGCCACCATCGACCCGATGACTCTTTGCACATTGCTTTGGAGGCAAGAGACACTTTCAGAACTCGAAATTCGAGGAACTGATGCAGGCGTGCGCAGCAAGCCTAACCGATTCCTGTGGGAACGTCTTGCTGAGACGGTAAGCCCAGACGAACTTCGAGATATCGTCCGAGAGCGTGTGAAGTTCAGGGCAGGCTGGAGAGCTGAAACACCGTCACCTCTGCATGCCTGACGGTCGCCCATTCGCGCCACTTCTGCGGAGCTCCCGGCGTCTCTGATTTTGCGATTACAGCATCGATCCAGTCATCAGCAAGCGAACGTGTCGGAGTTGCGTATTCAGGATGACGCACAAGAGCTTCTAAAGGTGGTATCAAAGCTGCGCCACCCTTACTGCTTGTTCCTCTCCCTTTGAATAGCTCGCCCTTGGCAACCAGCCACTTCTCAGCAACCGTGTAACGCAGCGTAGCGCTGATGGAAAGAAATCTTGGATCAACGCCCAGTTCAATCAGATCCGGATTCTGAATAGCATGGTCGAAGAAGTCGGGCGTTACGATGCCTTGTTGAAAAAGTTTGTTTTGAATCGAAGTGTAGACATTCCACTCTTTACGCGGGTACTCCGTAGTCCCCTGAGGAACTCCCGCAAGGTCAGGGAATCCAGCGCCACCTACTGTAACCGAACGGAATTCGCCCAAGCTGCGTAGGGAGGCCAGTTCAGCTATAGCTGCAACCTCGGTTACGGGCCCATCGGAAGTCTCGAAATCAACAATCACATCGATCTCACCCGGCGTCAACGACACTGTCGACATCAGCGTGCTGAGTGCGGATGGGTTTATCGTCGTCCAATCGGCTTGGGGTAGTTGAATAGCTGCTCCCCGTCCGAAAGTACGATGCGCAGTCGACGTCGCCGCTAGGTGACCCTGTGTGCTTATGGAGGAAATGAGCGGCGTCAACTCCAACGAATGAGTGCCCGCTTCGTCAATCAGATACGTCAGGGGATGCTTACCTTGCACCGCATCATTCCTGTCGAGAAGCGACAGATCCAGGTATCCGCGTCCGCCCGTCCACGCAGATGCTAGCTTCTCGGGCACCCCAGATAAGTGCTCCTCGTGCGTCTTGTAGTAACGGCCATTCTCGTAGTCCCAAGCACGTTCGGGGATACGGAACACTGGCAACATCGATGTTCTTACATTCGCACCAAGACGAGTCAGGCCCGCAAGTTCGCCTGCACGGGCGAGAAGAAAAGGTCGATATATTTTCGGCACGAGAGGCCTTCCCTCTGAGACAGGCGCTACGACGTCGATGTCGGGCTCATCTCATTTAACGGCTCATCTCATTTAACACTGCTTGAGGCTGGATCGCTGGAGTTTCTCGACTGATCTTGGTGGATATCCGCACTCGTGCCGAACCGGTTTCGGCCGGAAGCGTAGCCGAGACGGTACGCGGGCAACGCATGGTCGAGCGCCCTACGGCTCCTCTTGGACTGCCAACGGCTCTACAAGACCACCGACGCTCAGGGGAAGCGCCTCGCGAACCAGACCTTCACCAACGGCATCGAAATCGACGAAGACGAAGAGACAGCAACGCTCCGCCTCACGGAGCCGTTCACCGTCACGGCAAGCCACAAAACCCATGTCAGGCATGTGACTACGTCTGAACTGTGGAGCCTAGGAGATTCGAACTCCTGACATCTGCCTTGCAAAGGCAGCGCTCTACCAACTGAGCTAAGGCCCCGTGCCGGGAGTGCCGGACTTGGGTGTGCGTCGACCGAAATTTCGGTGTCCGCAGTGGGCCTAGGAGGACTTGAACCTCCGACCTCTTCGTTATCAGCGAAGCGCTCTAACCGCCTGAGCTATAGGCCCGTGAACCGAGGAATGAGATTACCCGAGACTGCCGTCATTAATCAAAACGGCACCATCGTCGCAGGTCACACCTCGGTTTGCCGATCAGTCCAGATCGGCGAGCGTGATCTCCGCACCACCGACCAAATCGGCGCACAGGTTGTAGATAAACGCGCCAATCGTGGCCAACGCGGTGAGCAGGATCGCATTGATCGCGCCCAAGCCGACGGCCCACCCGAAGATGGTGCCGGCACCGAAGATATCCCCGCCGCCCGACGATCCGTCAGCGGTCGTCAACGTGCCGAAGGAACTGTTGACCTGATCCCAGACACCCATCCCGTCCAGAATCAGATACAACACGGCAACCGAGATCAACCAGACGAAGAACCCGACG
>NZ_BAEH01000024.1 GCF_000241305.1 Gordonia effusa NBRC 100432 | reverse complement strand
GTCGGTATTCGCGCTCGTGAAGCTGTTGTCGGGCAGCCTGTTCCTACTTCTGGTCGGCACCCATCTCAACTGGGGTGTTGCCTGGCACCGCTTCTCGGCCTTCTTCAATATCTATTTCAAGCGTGAAGCCGATGGCGGCGTCGCGCTGGGCGCACTCAAGCCGATGATGTCCGGCGGCAAAGTTTTGGAGATGGAGACGGCTGACCCCGACGTCGACGCCTTCGGCGCCGGCAAGATCGAAGACTTCAGCTGGAAAGGCTGGCTGGACTTCACCACGTGTACCGAATGCGGTCGCTGCCAGAGTCAGTGTCCCGCATGGAACACCGGAAAGCCGTTGTCGCCCAAGCTGTTGATCATGTCGCTACGCGACCACGGCTACGCCAAAGCGCCTTACCTGCTAGCCGGCGGCAGCAAGGATATGGGCGGCGACGAGGTCGGTCTCGTCGATGCCGACGGAAACGTCTTGTCGGACAAGCTCGATGCCATCCCGGCGAAGGCCCGCGCCGAAGCCGAGCGCAAGCTCGTCGGCGAGAGCGCCGGCACGGGAACCGTCGACGACGACATGCTGGGTGCCGTCATCGACACCGAAACGCTCTGGAGCTGCACTACCTGCGGCGCCTGCGTCGAGCAGTGCCCGGTCGATATCGAACACGTCGACCACATCGTCGACATGCGCCGCTACCAGGTTCTGATCGAGTCCGACTTCCCGTCCGAACTTGCCGGCCTGTTCAAAAACCTTGAGAACAAAGGCAATCCGTGGGGCCAGTCGACAGCGAACCGCACCGCGTGGATTGACGAAATGGATATCGAGATTCCGGTCTACGGACAGGATGTCGAGTCCTTCGAAGGCTTTGAGTACTTGTTCTGGGTCGGCTGCGCTGGCGCGTACGAAGACCGCGCGAAGAAGACCACCAAGGCTGTTGCTGAATTGCTCGACACCGCCGCGGTCAACTTCCTGGTCCTCGGTCAGGGCGAGACCTGCACCGGCGACTCGGCGCGGCGCGCTGGTAACGAATTCCTGTTCCAGATGTTGGCGCAGCAGAACATTGAGCAATTCGACGACCTCTTCGCGACCGCTCCGCAGCAGCGAAAGAAAATCGTCGTTACTTGCGCGCATTGCTTCAACGCGCTGAATAACGAGTACCCCCAGGTCGACGCCGAACGCGGCACCTTCGAGGTCGTACACCACACCCAGTTGCTCAACCGCTTGGTACGCGAGAAGCGCCTGGTGCCGGTCGCGCCGGTCGACGGTCAAAAGGTCACCTATCACGACCCCTGCTACCTGGGCCGTCACAACAAGATCTACGACGCCCCACGCGAACTGATGGAGGCATCTGGTTCGACGCTGACCGAGATGCCGCGACACGGCGAACGGTCGATGTGCTGTGGTGCCGGTGGCGCTCGGATGTGGATGGAAGAGCAGATCGGCAAGCGCATCAACATCGACCGCGTCGACGAAGCGCTCGATAGCCTTGGCGCTCAAAGCGGTCCGGCCGGTGCGACCGGCGAGGCCGCCGCGGGCACCAAGATCGCGACCGGTTGCCCCTTCTGCCGCGTGATGCTCACCGACGGTGTGACCGCACGTATCAGTGGCACCGAGTTGGAAGACAAGGTCGAGGTCGTCGACGTCGCCCAGATGCTTCTCGAAGGCGTGCGGCGCGGTCAACCGACCGAGATCCAGCGCGGCGGCAAGGTGCACAACCCCGCGTCGGTCGCGGTCGCTTCGGTAGCCGCACCCGCTCCGGCCAAGGAAGAGAAGGAAGCGCCCGCCAAGGCCGCACCGGCCGCGTCCGGCGGCGCACCCAAGGCCAAGGTCGGGCTGGCGATGAAGGGCGGCCTGAAGAAGCCTGGTGGCGCTGCTCCGGCCGCGTCTGCTGGTGCTCCTGCTGCCGCTCCGGCCGAAAAGAAGCCTGCCGCAAAGGGATTCGGCATGGCTGCAGGCAAGAAGCCCGGCGGCGCCCCTGGTGCCGCAGCTTCGACTCCAGCCGCCGACGCCGCTCCCGCTGAAAAGAAGCCTGCCGCAAAGGGATTCGGCATGGCAGCGGGCAAGAAGCCCGGCGCTGCGGGAGCCAAGGCTCCGGGCACGGCTCAGGCCGAAGCTCCAGCCGCTGACGCCGCTGAGGCCGCAGCCCCCGCTGCACCTAAGGCCAAGGGCTTCGGCATGGCCGCAGGCAAGAAGCCGGGCGTCGGGGCCAAGGCCCCCGGCGCAGCCGCCCCGGCCCCGGCTGCGGAGGCTCCGGCTGCTGACGCCGCCCCGGCTGACGAAGCCCAGGCCGCCGCTCCCGCTGCGCCCAAGGCCAAAGGCTTCGGCATGGCCGCAGGCAAGAAACCCGGCGTCGGGGCCAAGGCTCCGGCTCCTGCCCCAGCCGCCGCACCAGCTGAGGAAGCCGCCGAGCCAGTCGAGGAAGCTGTCGCAGAGGCCCCAGCCGAGGCGGCGCCAGCTACAGCGGGGACGGCAACTGCGGGGACGGCAACTGCGACTACCGAGGCTACGACGTCCAAGGCCAAGGGTTTCGGCATGGCTGCGGGTAAGCGACGGCCAGGTGTTGCGGCGACCGCTGCAGCCCCGGCTGTAGCAGCTGCATCGGGCGAGGAAGCGGCACCCGCCGACGACGAGCCGGCCGAGGCGGAGTCCACCGACGTCGTCGCCGACGCCCCCGCCGAAGAAGCACCGGCAGACACGGCTGCGGCTACGGAGACACCCAACCAGGCCGTCACCGAAGCGACCGAGGCCAAGGCCAAGGGCTTCGGCTTGGCAGCCGGTAAGAAGCGGCCCGGCCAGCGCTGACGTAATCCGACCACGACCCCGGACATCACCCGATGTCCGGGGTCGTGTCGTTGGTGGGAACCGATCGGTGGGTCGCTGCGTCCAATCTCAATGACCGACACTCGGCCGCTGGGCCCCGAAGGCAATGAGTTCGGACTCATGTCGGACGGAAGCGTGGTGCCATTCAAACGGTCCGACGTCTCGATCCTCAACGAATGGGACTACGCCCATTTCATGGGTGAGGACGGAACGGGCGGCGGGGGACACCACTACCAATCGAGGATCCCGTACGCGTCGAAGTTTCCTAGCGAGATTGACTCGCTAGACGATCTGCGACAGGTGCAATCCGCGGCACTACGCAACTACTCGTTGTCCAGATACGACGCGCACCATCGGTCGTATGTATTTCGGGCACTTATCTCGGTCAACAAGAGCGTCATGATCGTAGACATCGCCATCGATTCCTGGGGTGAGCCCCGGACGATCTATCCAGTCAACGGCAACGACGTTTGGGCCAGTGATGCCCTGGGCGCACCTTCGCACCCCTTGCCGCTTGACCTGAGGCTTCTTAGCGAATGGGAGTAAGGTGAACGAGATGAATTGCACTGCCGCGATCAGCACGTTGCGCCACGCTGGCGTGGACGGTCCGCGACAACTCGACAATCTGCTTGAATTTCTCGGATTGCTAACTGGCGCGGTCAATGGTGCAAGCGTTCTATCTACCGAGGATCTCGATGGGATGGCCGATCTCGTCGCGCACGCGATGCGACCCGACTCGCCTGCTCAACATGAAGCCTTGAGCCAGATCGCTCAACTTCGCATGATCGCATCGCGGGCGGCGTCAGTCACCTGATTCTCTAACCCCACCAGAAACTTTCTCGACGTTGTTGCGACGACACGCCACACCACAACCGCAAGAACGACAACGAAGTCCGACAACCTGGCACTATCGCTTTATATGTCCGAAGAACTCTTCTTCCGCGCCCACGCGGGACTCCCCCGACAGGCTCCCGGCTCGGAATCGACGACGCGCACCCTGCTCCGGCTCGCCGGCCAACTCCCGGAGAATCCCCGCGTCCTCGACATTGGCTCGGGACCCGGATCGTCGTCAATCCTGTTGGCACAGTTGACAACTGGCCACGTGACCGCCATCGACACCCACGATCCCTTCCTCGCCGAGCTGACCGAGCGCGCGAAGACCGCCGACGTCAGCGACTCGATCGCCACACTCAACGCCCCGATGGAAGATATCCCGCTGCCCGACGGCTGCGCCGACCTGATCTGGGCCGAGGGCTCGGCCTACCTGATGGGCTTCGACGCCGCGTTGGCATCGTGGCGCAGACTACTGGCCGACGACGGCGTCATCGTGCTCACCGAAGCGGAGTGGCTTACCCCGGCACCATCGACGGGCGCCAAAACCTTCTGGGACGAGGGATACCCGGCGATGCGAACTACCGGCGAAAATGTCACCGCCGCAATGCAATCCGGCTATGAGGTACGAGCTGTCTATGTCCTGCCCGACGACGACTGGGCCCAGTACTACGATCCGCTCACACAGCGGATCGCCGAACTCCGCGCGGCCGGCGTCGACGAATATTTCCTCAGCATGCTCGGCCAGGAGATCTCGATCCGCGCCTCGCACGGCCACGATTACGCATACACCGGATACGTGCTCCGACCACGAGTAGCGTCGGTCGCATGACCTCACAGCACGGCAAAACCGTATTCATCACCGGCGGAGCGCGCGGCGTCGGCGCCGAAGTCGCAAAACGCTTGCGCGCCAAGGGCGCCAACCTTGTACTCACCGACCTTGACCAGCCAGCGCTCGATGCGATCACCGCTGAACTCGGCGGCGATGCTCACGTGCTGTCGATCGTCGCCGATGTCTGTGACCTCGCGTCGATGGAGAAGGCCGCCGCCGCGGCAATCGAGAAATTCGGCAGCATCGACACCGTCGTCGCTAACGCTGGAATCGCAACGTACGGTTCGGTTTTGGCGGTCGACCCGGAGGCGTTCAAACGCCTCATCGACGTGAATGTGATGGGCGTCTTCCACACCGTGCGCGCCGCGCTGCCCGCGATCATCGAAGCGAAAGGCTATGTCCTGGTGGTGTCTTCGCTCGCCGCCTTCACCTCGGCGCCCGGTCTGGCGGCCTATCACACCTCCAAAGCCGGCGTCGAATACTTCGCCAATACTCTGCGCCTGGAGGTCGCACACCTCGGCGTCGACGTTGGGTCGGCTCACATGAGCTGGATCGACACTCCTCTCGTCCAAGACGCTAAAGCCGATCTACCCGCCTTCCGCGAGATGCTGAACCGGCTGCCCGGTCCACTGTCGAAGACCACGTCGGTCAACAAATGCGGCGAAGCTTTCGTCGACGGCATCGAAAAGCGTAAGTCGCGCGTCTATTGCCCCGGCTGGGTCGGGGCACTGCGTTGGCTGCGGCCTTTCGTGGCCACGCCACCATTCGAACGCGATATCCGCAAAGCAGCACCCGAACTATTGCCGCAGATGGACGCCGAGGTCGCCGCACTCGGACGCTCGATGAGTGAACGCACCAAGAACCTGGAGCACTGACGCCCACGCCGCGAACAAATCTATTTGCCCGCGCTGTCACAATTGGACTCGTGAGTAGACCGCATGTATCGCACCTGAACCAGAACCTCAAGCCGTTGGAGCAGTCGCTGAAGCTGCAGAACGTCTGCTACGAGATCCGTGGGCCGGTACATGCGCACGCGGCCCGGCTCGAGGCCGATGGCCACCGCATCCTCAAACTCAATATCGGCAACCCGGCTCTATTCGGCTTCGAGGCGCCCGACGTCATCATGCGCGACATGATCCACGCACTGCCGTATTCGCAGGGTTACAGCGAATCGGCCGGTGTGCTCTCGGCTCGACGCGCGGTAGTCACCCGTTACGAAACCATCGACTTCCCATACTTCGACGTCGATGACGTACTGCTGGGCAATGGTGTCTCCGAGTTGATCACCATGACCATGCAGGCCCTGCTCAACGACGGTGACGAAGTCCTTATCCCTGCGCCGGATTACCCGCTGTGGACAGCCATGACAACGCTGTCGGGCGGCACACCGGTGTACTACAACTGCGATGAGTCCAATGACTGGAATCCCGACGTCGCCGATATCGAAGCCAAGATCACACCGCAGACCAAGGCACTGCTGGTCATCAATCCGAATAATCCGACCGGTGCCGTCTACTCACGCGAGGTGCTGGAACAGATCGTCGAGATCGCGCGTAAACATTCCCTGCTGCTGCTCGCCGACGAGATCTACGACAAGATCCTCTACGACGACGCCGAGCACATCTCCATCGCATCGCTGGCCCCTGACTTGCTCTGTCTGACGTTCAACGGGCTGTCCAAGGCATACCGAGTCTGCGGGTATCGGGCAGGCTGGCTCGCGATTACCGGCCCCAAAGACCATGCCAAGGGGTTCATCGAAGGACTCAACATCCTGGCGTCGACACGGCTTTGTTCCAACGTCCCAGGCCAGCACGCTATTCAGGTGGCACTCGGCGGCTATCAGAGCATCGACGCCCTGGTGCAGCCGGGCGGCCGGCTCCTGGAACAACGCAACGTCACCTGGGCGAAGCTCAACGAGATCCCCGGCGTCAGTTGTGTGAAACCGATGGGCGCGTTATATGCCTTCCCCAGCCTCGATCCGAATGTGCACGAGATCCACAACGATGAGCTATTCGTGCAGGACCTGCTCCTTAAGGAGAAGATTCTGGTCGTCCAGGGCACCGGCTTCAACATGCCTGATCACAACCATTTCCGGATCGTCACACTGCCGTATGCCCGCGACCTGGAAGATGCGATCGATCGGATCGGCAACTTTCTGGCGTCGTATCGGCAATAGCGCGCCCGTTGTTGCGGTCGGCAAATCCCTCGCCTTTCCGCTAGATGTAACCGGTGGTAACGTCTAAATCCGTCGAGAGAGTTCAATCGAGGGAGAACCATGGCAGAGTGGCGCCGGCGCACCGTTTCCAACGGTGACATCGACCTGGCCGTTTTCGAGCAGGGCGAGGCTGACAACCCGACCGTCGTGCTCGTCCACGGCTGGCCCGACACCCATCACCTGTGGACCCACGTCGCCCCGGCGATCGTCGATGCCGGCTATCACGTGGTCGCCTACGACACTCGCGGCTATGGCGAAACGTCGGCACCCGACGGTGACGACCCATACCGCCTCGCCGAACTCGCTACCGATCTCTTCGCGGTCATCGAAGCCGCCAGCGACAGCGGCGCGCACGTCGTCGCACATGACTGGGGATCGGTCCAAACCTGGGAAGCGGTAACGACGCCGGGTGCCGACAAACGCATCAAGTCGTTCGTGTCGGTCTCCGGCCCCAACCTCGACTATCTGTCGGAATGGGCCCGCAAGAATCTCAGCCATCCGACACCGGCCAACCTCGGCAAAGCGTTCTCTCAGCTCGGATCGTCGGCGTATACCGGATTCTTCCAAGCACCGGTATTGCCAAACCTGTTCTGGCGCACCGCCGGACGTCCCGGACTGTGGCGCGAGTTTCTGCACCGGGTAGAAGGCACGCCCAAGGAAAACATCGTTCTGGCCGACACTTTCACCGCGGACACGGTCAGCGGTCTGCGTTATTACCGCGCCAACATCCGGGAAAAACTTGCGACCCCGGACCCTCGTCCGACACAGGTTCCGGTCCTCGAGGTGGTCAATGAACGCGACGTCGCACTGCGGCCGGCGATCTACGACTACACCTATACGCATGCCGCAAAACTGTGGCGCCGCAACAGTTCCACCGGACACTGGCTGCCGTACACCAAACCCGACTACCTCGCGTCCACCGCCGTCGAATTCATCGATTCCATCGAAGGACGTAGCAGCGATTCGCGCCCCAACAGCCTCGAGCGCGCCCGTGTGCTGGCCGCGCCGAGCAAGTTCACCGGCAAACTCGCGGTGGTGACGGGCGCCGGCAGCGGCATCGGTCGCGAGACCGCCTACGCCCTGGCCGAGCGCGGCTGTGAAATCATCGTCGCCGACCTCGATTTCACCGCCGCCGAGAACACCGTCCGCGAATGCAAAGCTAAAGGCGTACAGGCACATTCGTACGCTCTCGATGTCTCGGACGTCGCGGCGTTCAACGAGTTCGCAGCCACCGTGGCACGCAAGCACGGCGTCCCGGACGTCGTCGTCAACAACGCGGGCATTGGCCTGGGCGGTAGTGCCCTGGCCGCGACCGACGAACAACTCGACCGGGTCTTGGCGGTCAATCTGCGCGGCGTGATGACCGGAAGCCGGGCGTTCGGCCGCCAGATGGTCGAGCGCGGTATCGGCGGCAACATCGTCAACATCGCTTCTGCCGCCGCTTTCACTCCGCAACGCGATCTGGGGATATATGCCGCCAGCAAGGCCGGTGTGCTGCTCTTTTCCGAGTCACTACGCGCCGAATTGGCCGAGCATCGCATCGGTGTGACCGCCATCTGCCCCGGCATCGTCAACACCAACATCGTGTCGAACACCCCGCTGGCCGGATACGACGATGCCGCGGTCGAGCAAGAACACCGCGACAAACTCGACAAGCTCTATCAGCGTCGTAATTTCGGCCCGGAAAAGGTCGCCCGGGACATCGTCGCCGCCCTCGAATCCAACAAAGCGGTTGCTCCGGTCACCCCGGAAGCCAAGATCGGCTACCGGGTGTATCGATTTACGCCGTGGCTGGCCCGATTGATGGCTCGCGGCGATATTCTTCGGTGAGCTAGCCGCCGATCGTGACCGTGAATCTGCCACACTCTTTCTAACCACGAGGAGCCATCATGACCTCAACAGACAACTCCACGCCGGACACCGATCCAGGCCCCGTCGAGCTCCATGCGCGCAACGTCGCCTTCGACGTCGAGAAAGCGCCACTGCACTGGATCCCTGGCCACCCCTACGCGTCGAACCTCATTACCGCACTGAATCTCATCCTCCCCGAGGGCGAGCGCTGGTTTGTGCAGACTTATAACGAGGCACTGCCGCTGGTACGGGATGAGGCCCTTGCGAATACCATGCGCGGCTTCATTGGCCAGGAAGCAATGCACGCCGCAGCGCACGACAAAGTCATCTGGGATTACGTCGAGGCTCACGGGATCGATCCACTGCCCTATCACCGCCAAATGGAGTGGGTATTCCGAAAGCTGTTGGCCCCCAAGACGGACGGGACAGCCGAGCAGCAGCGCAAGCATCTGATCGAACGTCTGTGGTTGATAGCGGCTATCGAGCACTACACGGCGGTCTTAGGTGATTTCGCCCTGAATAGTTCCTGGCGCGAGGCCGGCGGTGACCCGACGATCACCGATCTGTTCATGTGGCACGGCGCCGAAGAGGTCGAACACCGTTGTGTCGCACACGAAGTCGCGGTTTATTTCGGAGACAGTTACCTTCGGCGCGCACGAGTGATGCTCCTCGTGATGCCTTCACTACTATTGATCGTGTTCCGTGGCGGTCGCTACATTTCGGCAAACGACCCTGCCGGTTCGACCTCGTTCCTGCAGCGGCGGCGAGAATATCGTCGCGGTGTGCGGGCCAATGTACTTCCCAGAATCAGCGGTGTCATCCGATACTCGCTCACCTACTTCCGTCCCGGTTTCGATCCCACCGAGGTAGGTGACACCGCCCAGGCGGTGGCCTACCTCGCATCGTCGCCCGCGGCGCGGAACGCAAGCTGACGTGAACGATAGGTACGCACCCAGCCCTCAGTTCACAGAGCCGCCATCGCTGAACGGCCGATGGCAGCGCGATCCTGCTCTGCGCTTCGGGACCAAGCTTCTCAAAACGTGGTTTCCGTTGTGGGGCAGCATGTCTCCCCTACGCGACGGTGCGGAGAAGGACAGCACATTAACGGTTCGGATTGTTGATCGGACCCAAGTAGCCGAAGACGAAAACGTCATCGCCCTGACCCTGGCCGACGCCAACGGCGGACCACTACCCATGTGGCGCGCCGGAGCCCACCTCGACCTCCTCCTCCCCTCCGGCCGCATGCGCGAATACTCCCTCTGCGGAGACCCCGCCACCAGCGACTACTACCGCATCGCCATCCGCCGCATCCCAGACGGCGGAGGCGGCTCCATCGAAGTCCACGACACCCTCAACATCGGCGACACCCTCACCATCAAAGGCCCCCGCAACGCCTTCCCCATCGCACTACCCGGCTACGGCTCCGAGGCCACCCACCTACGATTCATCGCCGGCGGCATCGGCATCACCCCCATCCTGCCCATGCTCGCCACCGCCCAACGACTCGGCCTCAACTGGTCCATGCTCTACACCGGACGCAGCCTCGACTCCCTACCCTTCCGCCACGAACTCACCCAATACGGCAACAAAATCACCATCCGCACCGACGACACCCACGGCCTACCCACCATGGCTGAACTTACCGGCGCTGATGACAACGGGCCCATAGCCGGCACCGCGATCTATACCTGCGGTCCGGTACCGATGCTCGAGGGACTTAGGAAGTATCTCGCACATCGCCCCGACATCGAATTGCATTACGAACGCTTCTCCCCCGCACCGGTGGAGAATGGACACGAATTCACCGTCCGACTGGCGTCTACCGACGACGAAATCGCCGTCGCCGCAGACGAAACCATGCTCACCGCCCTACGTCGAGTCCAACCGGCCGTGCCGTATTCGTGTCAGCA
>NZ_BAEH01000025.1 GCF_000241305.1 Gordonia effusa NBRC 100432 | reverse complement strand
AAGGGGGCGTCGTCGTGACTTCCTCCCGCTGGTCGAGTGCCGAGGAGCGTTAGCGACGAGGTGTATCGAGACCTAGGTGGGCCGGTGTTCTGAGTCGAATTACGGTGTTGTGCTTGCGTTTTCGGTGTTGTGTTGCGGGGTCTCGATACACCGTCGTGCTCGCGGGCTCGCGCGACGGCACTCGACCATCGGCGTTGGGTGCGTGTTCGCAGGCTCGCGCGACGGCACTCGATCGTCGGTGTGGGGTGTCGGCATTCGACCCTCGGATCTTCTCCCGTTGGTCGAGTGCCCGGCGAGGCGTTAGCCGAGTCGGGTGTATCGAGGCCGTTGGTGTTGGCCTAGATGTTGAGGGTGAGTGGTGTGGTGGCGCGGGAGACGCAGGTGAGGAGGTAGCCGTCGGCGCGTTCGGTGTCGGTGAGGATGGTGTCGCGGTGGTCGACGGTGCCGGCGGTGGCCCGTAGTTTGCAGGTGCCGCAGAAGCCC
>NZ_BAEH01000026.1 GCF_000241305.1 Gordonia effusa NBRC 100432 | reverse complement strand
CCCACCGCCTACCGCTGGTCGAGTGCCCGGCGAGGCGCCAGCCGAGCCGGGTGTATCGAGACCCCGCAACCCAAATACGAAGCCGTGCAATAGTTTTCGACGCTATCTCACTGGGTCTCGATCCACGCGCGTCTCGCTCCGCTCGGCGAGCGCACTCGACCACCCACATAGGCACCTCCCGGCTTCGCTCGGCGAGCGCACTCGACCATCGAGGGATTTCCGCGTCTTACGAACGCTCGGCCCACCACTGCTTGAGTGCCGCCTCGGCTTCGTCGCGGTCCATCGGGCCGCGGTCGAGGCGCAGTTCCTTCAGGTAACGCCACGCTTCGCCGACCTGGGGGCCCGGCGGCAATCCCAATAGCTCCATGATCGCGTTGCCGTCCAAATCTGGCCGCACCCGATCGAGGTCTTCGGCTTCCTGCAATACGGCGATCCGACGCTCGAGGTCGTCGTAGGTCTCCTGCAACTTGCGTGCGCGACGTTTGTTGCGTGTCGTGCAGTCGGCTCGGACGAGTTTGTGAAGTCGGTCCAACAGGTCGCCGGCGTCGGTCACATAGCGGCGTACTGCCGAATCGGTCCACTTACCTTCGCCGTAGCCGTGGAATCGCAAGTGCAAGAACACCAATTGCGCGACGTCGTCGGTGACGGCCTTCGGGTATTTCAACGCGCGAAAACGCTTGCGCACCATCTTCGCTCCGACCACCTCGTGGTGGTGAAAGCTCACGCCGCCGTTCGGTTCGTGGCGTCGGGTGTCGGGTTTGCCGATGTCGTGCAGTAACGCGGCCCACCGGAGTATGAGGTCGGGATCGCCGGTCTCCAGGTCGATCGCCTGCTGGAGGACGGTCAACGAATGCTGATACACGTCCTTGTGTTGGTGATGCTCGTCGATGGTCAGCTTCATCCCGGGGATTTCGGGAATGATTCGATCGGCCAATCCGGAGTCGACCAGTGCATCGACACCTTCGACGGCGTGTTCGCCGCAGATCATCTTGTCGAGTTCGACGCGGATGCGTTCGACCGTGATCCGGTCGATCTCGCCGACCATCTCCGTGATGGCGTCGAAAGTCCTCGGGGTGAGTCGGAAGCCGAGCTGGGCGACAAACCGGACGGCGCGCAGCATGCGCAACGGGTCATCGCCGAACGACTGCTGCGGTGCCGCGGGGGTATCGATCACTCCGGCGAGGAGTGCCGTCATTCCGTCCAGCGGGTCGACGAAATCGGCGGCGCCGTCAGCGGTGATCTTGACCGCCATGGCATTGATAGTGAAGTCGCGGCGCACCAGATCGCCGTCGAGGGTGTCGCCGAACGCGACTGTCGGGTTGCGCGATACCTGGTCATAGGTGTCGGCGCGGTAGGTCGTCACCTCAATCAGCGCGTGGCCTTTGCGAGCGCTGACCGTTCCGAAGTCGATTCCGGTGTCCCATACGGTGTCGGCCCAGTCGTCGAGTAGGGCCTTGATGGTGTCGGGCCGGGCATCGGTGGTGAAGTCCAGATCATTGCTGAGCCGTCCCAGCACGGCGTCGCGCACCGATCCGCCGACAAGATAGAGGTCGTGACCGGCATCGGTGAACAGCGCGCCGAGTGAATTAAGGACGTCAGATTCGGCCCGCAGGGTCGCCGCGGCGGCGGCAAGCAGCCGGGTGCGGCGTTGTGCGGGTTCTGTCACGGTCAGACACCTTACCTGGACCCGCGCCTAGCTCCCGAAACGTACTTTATGCCACCCGTGTAATCGCGGTTCCGACACTCGCTAACCCTTCCAGACGAACGGCAGGTGACCAACGACTAGCATTCAAGGGGTGTCCGCCGAACCGTCCAGCCCACATCAAGGCGTCGACGCCGACGCCGATGCGGGCCAGACCTCTTCGAATAGGCCGCACCGGAGTCGACGCCGCCGTGGGCGTCGTCCTGCCCTCCCGGCCTCGCCGACAGCGAGCACCCCGGCAGAATCGTCGGATCGCCCAACCGCCCCTAAGCCGGGGCCGATGCCGGAAAAAGTCGTCGCACGCGCACCGAAACCGTCGGACCTCGCGGTCCCCAAACCGGCTCCACCAGCGGCACCGAGTCCGCGCCCAAAGCCTGGACCGACCACGCCCGGTCAGGACAAGAATCGGCGTCGACGTGCCAAACGGCCCGACTCGGAATCGGCCAAGGCCGGTTCCGATCAGCCCAACGGTAAGAGCCGTGGGCCCAAGTTACGTACCGTCCGTGAGACATCGGCCGGTGGTCTGGTCATCTCCACCTTCGGTAAGCCCTATCCCGAGCTTTCGGCTGCTTTGATTGGGCGCGTGGATCGACGTGGCCGGATGATGTGGTCGCTGCCCAAGGGACATATCGAGACCGGGGAAACCGCCGAGCAGACGGCTATTCGCGAGATCGCCGAAGAGACCGGTATCACCGGGTCGGTCGTCGCGCCGCTGGGCAAGATCGACTACTGGTTCGTCAGCGACGGTCGGCGCATTCACAAGACTGTGCACCACTACCTACTGCGCAGTCTCGGCGGTGAACTCTCCGACGCCGACTACGAAGTCGCCGAAGTCGCCTGGGTCCCGTTAACCGAACTGCCGCGCCGGCTCACGTACTCTGACGAGCGTCGCTTGGCACGAATGGCCGAGGGAGTCATCGCCGACCTGACCGCCGATCCCCTTCGATTGGCACGGTCAGAAGCCGAGAGCATTCGCACCGAACCAAATGCCTATGAACGAGCCGCCGCCGCACGCAACCAGCGTCGCAATGATCCGCCGCCACCGGCGCGATCACGCCGACGCCGGCGCCGCGGACGTCGCGGCCCGTCCACAGATGGCTGACGCGTCACCGAGGCGCGCGATGCGTAGAACGCTATGCCTCATCGTCGTAGCCGTACTGGCGTTCGCAGGTCCGTTGCTGGCCTCCGCGTCGGCGGCGCCCGGCGGTGAGACTACAGCGCGATTCGCGAAGGTAGCTATCGAGTCAGTTTCGCCGTCGATGGTGACCACCACCAGCCGTTCGACCGTGACCGTCACCGGTCAGATCACCAACACCAGCGACCGTACGTTGAGTCAGCTCGGCGTTCGCCTGCAACGCGGCGAGCGAGTCGCCGACGCCTCGGGGTTGCGTACCGCGCTCGCCGCCGACGCCGCGACCTTCGACCTGGCCGGGCCATTCGTTGCGCTCAGCGGCTCGTTGTCGCCGGGCCAGAGCAAACCGTTCACCCTGTCATTGCCACTGTCGGGTCCCGACGGACTAAGGATCGATTCGACCGGCGTGTATCCGTTGTTGGTCAACCTCAATGCCGTCCCCGAATACGGTGCGATGGCCCGGGTCGCCGACTCGCGGACGTTACTCCCGGTCTTATCACTGCCGCCGAATCGACAGCGCGCATCGCAGTCGGCTCCCGGGGACATCGGCGGTGCTCCCGGAGATATCGACCCGGAATCGACGACCAGCGATGTCGGCCCGGACGGGTCGGTCGTGGCGAATCTGAGCGCGCCATCGGCGCTGACGATGTTGTGGCCACTCGCCGCGCCACCCCAGATGGCCCCCGGCCGGCTCGGTGGGACGCAACCCCGATTGATCAGTGAGGATCTGGCGCGATCCCTGGCACCGGGCGGCCGCCTGCGCACTCTGGTAGATGCCGTCGAGTCGGTAGCCGGTGTTAGCGACGAACCCGCGGCACCGTCGCTGTCGAAGGCGCCCACACCCACGACGCCGTCGAATCTGCAACAGTCGACCTGCCTCGCCGTCGACCCTGATTTGCTGATCACGGTTCGAGCGATGACTACCGGCTATGTGGTCACTACCGATCCGCGCAATCCCGAGGCCCCGACTAGTCCCGGAGCAGGATCGGACGACGCGTCCGCCTGGTTACGTGACCTGCAGCGGGCGTCGTCGCGTCTGTGCGTCGTCGCGTTGCCGTTCGCGGGTGCGGATCTGGATTCGCTGCATCAGGTTGACAATGGGTCGCTGGCCGAGTCAGCTCTCACCGCGCCAGCCGACATCGTCGACGGCATACTCAACGTGAAAAGCGTTCGGGGACTTACCATTCCATCGATAGGAGCGATTACCTCCGACGGCGCGAGCGTGTTAGCCGCCAACAAACTGACCAAGGCGGTCACCGCGGCGACATCGTTAGCCGGCTCCGGATCGCAAGTCGGCCAGTATCGAGTCGGTGGTCTTCGGGTCCAGTCCTACGACGCTCCGATCACCGCCGCTTTCGGTGCCCTCGGTACGCATCCACTGACGCCCGTGCTGACCCCCGACGACCAGCAGGTCACACTCGCCGACGAATCACCGCTGAGCCGACGCCAGTCAGCGCTCGCGGCGCTGGCCTTCCCGTCGATCAACGTTCCGTCGCAACGGGGGCCGACGGTCGGGCGCTCGCAGTTCATCGTGCCGCCCAACTTCTGGTCGCCAACCGCTGCCGACGCGCAGGCCCTGGTGTCGTCGGCGACCTTACTCCTCGAATCCGGCGTCGCCGCTCCGATGCCACTGGCGAAGGTCGTGGCTGGACTCGACTCGGACACCCTGCGAAACGCCCGCCTGGTCCCGCCGGCCGGAACAATGCTTGCCACCAACCGCGGTTGGCTACCATCGTCCGACGTCAGCCGCGATATCTCCGACCACGCCGCGCTGAGCTGGCAACTGCAGGCATCGCTGGTCAACAGCGACGCCGTCGACATCTCGCCGGAGGCCTACCTCGCCCCGCTGCGCGCCGATCTGTTGCGGGGGCTCAGTAGCCCGGCCCAGGACACCGCGACCGACCGCGTCGCGTTGCGCGCTGAGCGGGTTATCCGCGTCGCGGCGGTGGGGCAGACGCTTGAGCGGATGCGCTCGTCGGTCACTCTGCTGGACCCGGGCGGTCGTTACACACTGGTCTCTGAACGCAGTCCACTGCTTCTCGTCGCCCGCAACGACCTCGACGTTCCGATCCGAGTCCGACTCGACACCATCGCACCCCACGAACTCAATATCGACGACATCGGAGTTATCGAAGTTCCGGCACGAGGAACCCTTCAGGTGCAACTGCCGACGCGTGCGGAAACGTCGGAGTCGATGTCGGTGCAGATAGCATTGGTGACCAGCACCGGGGTCAGCGTAGGGGCGCCGATCAGCCTCTCGGTGAACTCCAATGCCTACGGCAAACCGCTATTCATCGTCACGCTCATCGCCGGTGTCGTGCTGGTCTTGTTGGTGATCCGCCGGCTGTGGCATCGATTCCGCGGACAGCCCGACCCGGCCGATGCCGACCGCCCGGAAGCTGATGAGGCGACCCGCGCGCTAGCCGCGACGGATTACGACCATCGCCTTGCCCAGGAGAAGGAACAAGAGAAGGAATTGGAAGGAGGGCCTGATGCCTGACCGTCAGCCACCGGGCCCGCAACCGCGTAGGCAACCGCCGCCGCGCCCGCAGCCCGGCCCGGGGTTTCGGCCGCTGTCGGGACCGCTCGCTGATCGGTCTCCGTTGGCGGGTGCTCGGCCAACCCCCGAACGCATCCCGCCGGCCAAGCGAGCACCGCAAAAGCAGGCATCGGACTCATCGATCCTGAAGACCAGCGGATCGATCGCCGTAGCGACGCTGATGAGTCGGATCACCGGGTTCGTCCGAACCGTGCTGGTGTTGGCGATGCTGGGAGCCGCGGTGTCGTCGGCGTTCCAGGCGGCCTACGTGTTGCCCAATATGGTCGCCGAAGTGGTTCTCGGCGCGGTCCTCACCGCGATCGTGATTCCGGTTCTGGTTCGCGCGGAGGCCGAAGACGACGACGGCGGCGCGACGTTCATCAACCGGATTTTCACGCTGACGGTGACGCTGCTGGGTGTGGCCACGGTGCTCGCGCTGGTCGGCGCGCCGGTATTGACCTATCTCAACGTCGGCGATGGCGACGTCAATCGGGACCTCGCGACCGCGCTGGCCTATCTATTGCTGCCGGAGATCCTGTTCTACGGTCTATCGGCGCTGTTCATGGCGATCCTGAACGTCAAGGGCTATTTCAAACCGGGTGCGTGGGCGCCGGTTCTCAACAACGTCGTGCAGATCGCGACGTTGATCATCTACGCCGCACTGCCGGGCGAGATCACGCTCAATCCGGTTCGCATGTCCAACCCGCAGATCCTGGTGCTGGGTATCGGCACGACGATCGGCGTGATCGTTCAGGTGTCGGTGCTGGTGCCCTATCTCAAGCGGTCGGGTGTCCGGTTGCGCTGGGTATGGGGTATCGATGATCGGCTACGGCGGTTCGGCAATATGGCGCTCGCGGTTGTCGTGTACGTCGCGATCCTGCAGGTCGGTCTGATCATTACCTATCGCATCGCGGCGTCGGCGGCTGATTCGGGCATTAGCGTCTACGCGACGCATTGGCAGTTGCTGCAACTCCCCTACGGCGTCCTCGGCGTGACGATCCTGACCGCGATCATGCCGCGACTGTCGCGGAACGCGGCGGCCAAGGACACCAACTCGGTGATCGACGACCTGTCACTCGCGACGCGGCTGACGATGGTGGCATTGGTCCCGGTCGTCGCGTTTATGACATTCTTCGGTCCGGCGATCGGTGTCGCGGTCTTCAATTTCGGCAACTTCGACGCCGACGTCGCCTCCCAACTCGGTTCGGTGCTCGCCTGGGGTGCGTTCACCCTCATCCCATACGCGATGACGCTGGTCCAACTGCGGGTGTTCTACGCACGGGAAGACGCGTGGGCTCCCACGCTGATGGTCCTCGGTATCACCGCCATCAAGGTCGCGTTGTCCTATCTCGGGCCGGTGCTCTTCGACGATCCCGACCTGGTCGTGCGCTGGCTGGCACTGTCGAATGGTGCCGGATATCTGGTCGGGGCGATCGTCGGCCACTTCCTGCTCAAGAAGCGACTAGGCAATGTCGCGATGACGAATGTCACGCGGACAAGCGTATTGGCAATAGTGGTATCGGTTGCCGCCGCCGGGCTGACCTGGTCGCTCGCCAACCTGTCCGGACTGCACCACCTGGCCACCGACGCGGGGAAGTTCGGCTCGCTGGTCTATCTCTTCTTGACCGCGATCGTCGCGCTGGGACTCTCCTATGCCGGGTTGGCAATTCTGAAGGTGCCCGACGTCGTCGCGATCACGGTCAGTCTGCGCCGAGTAGTTGGCCGATTCATTCCGGCACTTGCCCCGACGAGCGTTCCCGAGGCGGAATCCACCGCGGCGATGACGATTCAGTTTCCACGGATCGGCGTCGAAGAATCGGTACCGTATTCTGGACAAGTACAGGTTTTGCGGCGCTTCGACCGCGGGACGTCGACGTGGCAGTCATACTCCGTCCATAGCGGTGGAGCTGCCGGCACCGGCGTGTACAGCCCACCCGACATGAGGTACCGCAGGAGAGGAGCTCGGGGTATGAGCGACGGTGACGTCGAATCCGTGAACGAGACACAAACCGTTGACTCACCGAATGAACCGAGGCCAGCTCGTCCTCGTGGTCCGCGCTTGGTGCCCGGTGCTGCGGTCGCGGGTGGACGCTATCGACTGCTCGATCCGCACGGTGGTACTCGTGGGCTTCAGTTCTGGCGCGCCCTGGACATCAACCTCGACCGTGACGTGGCGTTGACTTTCGTTGACGCCGACCAACTTTCGGCACCACCGGCCGCGGGCAGCAAGTCCGACGGACCCGAAGAAGGCCCGCAGGCGGTTCT
>NZ_BAEH01000027.1 GCF_000241305.1 Gordonia effusa NBRC 100432 | reverse complement strand
CCCATGGAGAAGCCGACGAGGGTGGCGTCATCGATGCCGTAGTAGTCGAGTACTGCACCGACTGGCACATGCCAGTCGGGTGTGAACGTGATGCCATAGTCCTCGAGCGGCGTTCCTTGGCCCGGCCCCTCAAAAAGCACCACGTCGTAGCCTGCGGCCTCAAGGACGAACGCGGCGCGGAACCACTCTTCGATGTAGCTATCAAAGCCGCCGAAAACGATGATGGTACCGAGAGGGTCCGATGGCGTGAAGCGGTAAGCCGACAACATCCCGGAGTCGTACGCGATCAGGCTATGCGCCTGCTCATCGACGTCGTAATACTCCTTCACGAGTCCGACGAATCGTCGTCGGGTGGATTGCTTGCGTTCGTCGGAGGCCGGAAGAAAGAACTCTGCGATTCGAAAGTAAGCGGCGCCGCTAAGAACTCTGTCATCCGCAAGGCACTTCTCCCCCAGCTCAAGGAACGTATGAACGAGCCCGGGGTAGTCCGATATCTCGGCCGCGGAGCGCATCTCGTTGAGCATGTCGGGATCGCCAACCCAGCCAAAGAAGCGATTGAGCTGGAAGTTGACGCTCACATCGGAATGAAAGTGGTGGTACCCGATCGGAAAAGCCTCGAGTCGGCGATTGATCCTGTTATCCGTCATGTGCTGGGTCCTATGCGGTGTCGTTGCGGGCTGGGCAAGTCGCCATCCGACTACTAATACAACTTTCTGTTGCATTAATAGCGTGGCATAATGACTTCGTTAACACAACCAGGAGTTGCAATTATGGATACCGATCACGAGGCCCCAGCTGGCACCGTGCGCACTGGCGGCCGGACGCATCGAGTACGAACCGCGGTACTGGGGGCGGCGCTAGCTGAACTCGCCGAGCACGGTTACGCAGCCCTTACGGTCGAGCAAATCGCCCGGCGATCAGGCATCCACAAAACCACGATCTACCGCCGATGGCAGACCAAAGAAGCGGTATTGGCCGCTGCGGTAAGGGATCTCGCTGATCGCATACTCCCTGTCCAGCCAACCGGGCAGATCGACGCAGATCTCCGTCGAATCAGCCGAGGATTGATTGACGTGCTCGACAGTGATTCTCCCCCGGTGGCGGGCGCCGTCCGAACCTTGTTCTCCGAGGCCATCGGCCATCCCGCCATTGCGCAACTAAGACACGAGTTCTTCGCACGGCGACATGAGGATGCACAGTTGATGGTCGCCGCCGCGATCGACCACGGGCAGTTGCCGTCCGATACTGACGCGCGCGAACTCGTCGGCCTTGTCATGGCACCGATTTACTATCGGTTCCTGGTCACCGGTGAGCAACTGAACTACGAAGTCGCCGACCGAGCCGTCGAGGTCGCGCTAGCCGCTGTTCGCGCGAGTAGTCAACGATAAAGAAGAAGGGGTTACTATCACACCTTGCTTCCCGCCTGCTCCGCCGCGACCTCTTCTTCGCCAGTCATCGGGTCGACGTCGGTCAGGGGTTCAACCGGCTCTCCCGCAAGCACTTTGCGCATTCGCTCCTTGTCCAGTTGCCCTTCCCAGTTGGCCACGACGAATGTCGCAACGCAGTTGCCCAGCAGGTTCACCGACACTCTCATCGAATCCATGATGCGGTCCGCACCGAGCAGCAGCGCGACGGCGGCGACCGGAATACTGCCGTGGCCAATCGCCGATACCGTCGCCGACAATGCCAAGAATGACGAACCGGGCACACCGGCCATCCCCTTCGACGTCAGCATCAACACCAAGACCGCGGTGATCTGCTCGCCGAAACTCAGCTCCACGCCGAGTGCCTGCGCGAGGAACAGGATGCAGATCGACAGGTACAGCGTCGCGCCGTCAAGATTGAACGAATATCCGGTCGGAACCACCAAACCCGTTGTGGTGCGCGAACATCCGGCATTAGACAACTTCGTCATGATGCGTGGAAGCACTACCTCGGTAGACGCTGTGCCCAATGCGACGAAGAGTTCATCTTTGATGTAGACGATGAACTTCCACAGATTGACCCCCGCGAAAATCCGCACAATCACACCGAGCACCACGATGAACAACACCGCCGCCAAATAGCAGCAGGCGATCAACTTGCCGTAGCTGCTCAGTGACGAGAGCCCATATTCGCCGACGATATACGCCATCGCTCCAAACGCACCCAGCGGTGCGAGTTTCATGATCCACCCGATAACGGTGAAAAAGATGTGACTCAGCTGGTCGATGGTTTCCAACACGATCGGCGGGCCCTTCTCCCCAACCTTGGCCAGCCCAAGTCCGAACAACACCGCGAAGAACAGCACCTGCAACAGCTCGTTCTCGGCAAACGCCGAAAGTGCCGACGTCGGAATGATATTCAGCAGAAAGTCGACGGTGTGCGGGAGTTCAGCGTCCTGCGTCTTATCCGCGACAGCCTTCGCTCCGGTCGCCAGGGTTTCCGGGTTGATGTCAAAACCGTTGCCCGGCTTGACGATATTGCCGACCACCAAGCCGAAGAGCAATGCGAATGTAGTCACCGCTTCGAAGTAGATCAGCGCTTTGACGCCGATCCGACCCACCGACCGCATATCACCGACATGGGCGATGCCGAGGACCACGGTGCAGAAGATGATCGGGGCGATCAGCATCTTGATTAACTTGATGAAACCGTCTGCGAGGGGTTTCAGATCTGATCCGAAACCCGGCCAGACGGCGCCGACGACAATTCCGGCCACGATGGCGACCAGCAGCCAGGTGAACATCGATTTGTACCAGCGTGTGCGCGTCCTGACGTCGGTGGTCGGAGGCGGATCAGCAATTGTTGCGGTCATCTGCCGAGTTTCAGATCCGCTTTCGTTAGATCGCATTCGGCAAGATTACGGCGAGGTAAAAGAATCGACATTCGAAGCCGCAGCATGAATTGCAGATACCAAAGTCCAAGTTGTAGGCTTCGACAATGAACAGACGCGGGGGTGTGCAACTGGCAGTCGTCGCGGTCGTGTTCACGCTTATCCTAGTCAGTGCGATTGCCGTTATCGGCCGACCAACAGCTGGACAGCCACGCGCGAATCCGACTGCCATACTAATTTCCTGGCTCGATCAAGCGAGTGACCGAGACAAATTGGAAGCCCCCTTCACCGCTTCTGCGACGACTACTCAAAGCGGCCGCGATGAAGTGATCGCCAGGATGACGGTGGAAGTCTCAAAGCCCATGGTGCAAGTCGCCATACGGGTGGCATGTTTCTCGGCGGCCGCGCACTCGAATCTTCTAAAGCGCAAGGAATCATTCTTCGCGACGCTCGACGGCACCCGGTTCGGGTCAGGATCTTGCTCGCCCCCGCCGGTCGACTCATCGCCGATCAGAGGTTCCGCGTGGATAGGGATCACCCTTGAACCGAGGCCGTACCCACCGGGTCTCAGAACCTTCACGGTAAGAGTCACAGTCCCACAAGGAGGATTGCTAGCGGTACAGGCAACTTTCCGTTACGCCTTCGCGTGATCACAAACACCGCCTTCGGGCACCCTGGCCGCATCATGGATACATCGGCGGATCTGGTAGCCCCCATGCATTCACCGATGAACTGCTAGCCCGCTTCCCCACCAGACTCGACAACCTGTTCCAGCAGGCTTCGACGGTACGCCTCCAGCGCGACCAGATCACCGAACACGGCGTTGTAAGCATCCGAATCCTCGGCCGGTGACATGCGACGAAGTCGCGACTTGATGTCGGCGATCTGCGCACCGACCCATACCTCTTGCAGCCGCGCCAGGACCGACCCGATGTAGCGCGGAATCGCGTTCTCCGACACCGGGATCGGTTCGACAGCAAGCTCGGTCACCAACGGCCCTACGACCTGATCGTCGACGCCGTTAATGACCGCCCCAACCCACTGGGCGCCGCCCATACCGGACGAAGTTCCGCCCAGTTCGGTCATCGTCGTGCGGATCTTGGCATACGCCGGTTCGGTGAAACACTCAACTGGCAGAGAATCGAATACGGTACCCGCGATCGCCGGATATTGCAGCGCGGACTTCAGCGCCTCACGCTGTGGCCACAACCGCGGATCGGAAGCCAGCGGTTTGGCGGTCGGCGGCGTCGACGAAGCTTCGGGCCGACCGCTGCGCAGATTGGTGACCTTGGGTGAGGGCTTGCCCCGTCGTTTGGCGTTCCGCGATGCCTCCTCACGCACCCGCGAAAGTACTTGCGGCACATCTTCCCAACCGACCCAGCCGGCCAACTGCCGCGCGTACTCATCCCGCAGCGCGACATCTTTGATGCGCGCCACTACCGGCACCGTGTCGCGCAGCGCGTGCACCCGTCCTTCGGCGGTGTCGAGATCATGATTCGAGATCAGCGCCTTAATAGCGAACTCGAACATAGGGATCCGTCGTGCGATGAGGTCGCGCACCGCGACTTCGCCGTCGCGCTGACGGAGTTCGCACGGGTCCATCCCCTCCGGTGCGATGGCCACGAATGTCTGCCCGGCGATGGACTGCTCACCGTCAAATGCCTTGAGCGCGGCCGCTTGTCCGGCGTCGTCACCGTCGAAGGTGTAAATGACCTCGCCCCGGAAGTAGGAGTCATCCATCATGAGTCGGCGGATCAGCGCGAGGTGATCTTCGCCAAATGCGGTGCCACAGCTGGCAACCGCGGTCGTGACACCGGACAGGTGCATCGCCATGACGTCGGTGTAGCCCTCGACAATCACCACTTGATGTCCCTTGGCAATGTTTCGCTTGGCGTGGTCGAGGCCGAACAACACCTGAGACTTCTTGTACAGCATGGTTTCTGGCGTGTTCATGTACTTGCCGAGATTGTCGTCGTCGAACAGTTTGCGCGCACCGAATCCGATGACATCGCCGCCCAAGTTCCGGATAGGCCAGAGCAGTCGACGATGAAACCGATCGATCGGTCCTTTGCGGCCCTGCTTTGACAGACCGGCCGCTTCCAGTTCGGCGAACTCGAAACCTTGGGACAGAAGGGCTTTCGTCATCGTGTCCCAGCCCTCGGGCGCGTAACCACAACCGAACTGGGCAGCCGCGGCGGCGTCGAAGTTGCGTTCTTTGAGATATTCACGGGCCGTCTGCGCGGCGGGGGTCTGCAGTTGTTCGGCGTAGTACTTCTGCGCGGCCGCGTTGGCGGCGACGAGTCGCGCACGCGTCCCGCGGTCGCGCTGAACGCTGGTGCCGCCGCCCTCGTAGTTGATTCGATAGCCGATGCGGTCAGCCAGTTGCTCGACGGCTTCGACGAAACTGATGTGTTCCTGCTTCTGCAGGAACGAGTAGACGTCGCCGCCCTCGCCACAGCCGAAACAATGAAAATGCCCGTGGTTGGGCCGCACGTGAAACGACGGCGACTTCTCGTCGTGGAATGGGCAGAGCCCCTTCAGGCTGTCCGCACCGGCACGTCGAAGCGCCACATAATCGCCGACGATATCCTCGATCTGCGTCTGCTCACGGATAGCCGTGATATCACGATCGGGGATTCTGCCTGGCACGTAGAACAGTCTAGTTGCTACTGCAACACATCAGACGGCCACGCCCGGCGCCCGTCCGCAAACCCGACTCGCCCGGACGTTCCCGACCCCAAAAGTGGGTCGGGAATGTCGCCCCGAGTCGGGTTTGCGGAGAAGCGGGGCCTGTCGCCTAGCCGAGATGTGCCTGCGCTCCGGAATTCTGTTTATCCGTTCGCTCCAAGCGTCCCTCGGTCATCGAGGCGATCTGATCGACAATAACCCGCATCCGAGCCGCATCGTCTTGGGCCTCATGCCATGCCGGAACGAACAGCGGATCAAGCCCGCCCGGCGCCGCGGCGGCCAGCCACGTCGCCACTCGGTGAATCCGCTCCCGCTGCCGATCCTGATGTGCTCGATGCCGCTGATTGGAGAAAATGAAACGCAGCGCAACAGTTTTCAACACGGCCACCTCGGCGGCGACCAATGGTGGCACCGAAAGATCCGCGTCATAGCGGGAAATCGGTTGGTCCCCAACAACTTCCCGTGTCCCGGAGATAGCGGCGTTGGCGAATCGACCGATCAACTCCGATGTCAGCTGCTTCAGCGCCACCGACGATGTCAGCGTGCCGTCGAATTGCCCAAGTGCCGCAACGAGTTCCATCCGCGAGAGCCGCTGCGCGGCATCGACAAGCGTGTCGGCGTCGAGACCACGGAAATAGGTAACACCAAGTTCGGCGAGTGCCACCTGATCTGATCGATCACCCAACGATCGAAGATCGATACGGCCCGAAATGATGCCGTCCTCAACGTCGTGCACCGAGTACGCGACGTCATCAGACCAGTCCATCACCTGCGATTCCAAACACTGTCGCGTTACGTCGCCCTTGTCACCTGTCGACCGAACCCACTCCAGCACGGCTGAATCATCTTCGTACGCACCGAATTTCGATCCCGGAGTTCGTCGTGTCCAGGGATACTTCAACGTCGCGTCGAGCGAGGCCCTAGTGAGATTAAGCCCGACGCTGACACCAGTGGAGTCCAAGATCTTCGGCTCCAACCGCGTCAATATCCGCAGATTCTGCGCGTTACCTTCGAATCCACCGTATTCCGACGCGACCTCATCGAGCGCCCGCTCGCCGTTATGGCCATAGGGCGGATGTCCGATGTCGTGAGCAAGGCCGGCCAACTCCACGAGGTCGGGATCGCAGCCCAACCCGACCGCGATTCCGCGCCCAATCTGCCCGACCTCCAGCGAATGTGTCAGCCGAGTACGCGGCGTATCACCTTCGCGCGGCCCGACGACCTGCGTCTTATCTGCCAGTCGACGTAACGCGGCACAGTGCAGCACCCGCGCACGATCACGCGCGAAATCATTGCGATGATCGTTGCGCGTCCCCGGGAGACCAGCGGTCTTGGGTTCTTCGGGCACCAATCGTTCCAGCGACGCCGCATCGTACGCGGCAGACGACGGCCAAGAGTTAGTCAAGCACCCAACCCCGGCCGACCGCGAAGTCGGTGATCCGCTGACGAATCTCGATGATCTGTCCCGCCGTCAAATCGTCCGACGAATCGAGGAGAAGCTCGGTGATCTCCTCGGTGAATGAGGCGGCGTCGAGCGCTCCCGCTCCACCACGCGGCCGACGGCCGCGATCTCCGCGATCTCCGCGGTCACGGCCATGGCCATGATCACGACCACCCCGGTCATGCGATTCACGACGGTGGGCGCGCTCACTGGCTGAGTCGTCACTGCCGGCGGGTGCCTCTTCGGTCACCGAAACGTTGACCGCCTTTGACCCGCGGTCAGTGTCCTCGACGTCGAAGTCGACCACTGCGCCGGGCTTCAACAGGTTTTCATCGATGTCGATATCGTTGATATGCAAGAAGACATCGGCTCCCCCGGTTTCCGGCGCCAGGAATCCGAATCCTCGATTGCTGTCGTAATGTACGACTTTTCCACTGACAGACACTTACCCATTCCCATCCGGCGGGCGCAGTATTCACGGACCCCTTGCCCGGACTGCGTCGCACGCCCCGTCCATCATGACAGAAATCAGGCTGGCACAACGACAGTTGCGCCAGCCCGACCTCGCGACTCGTCGGGTTACGCCCCGACTAACTGCGCACCGAGATAGCTCACGACCTTGTCCAGCGCCACGCGTTCCTGGCTCATGGTGTCACGCTCGCGGATGGTGACGGCCTGGTCGTCGAGGGTATCGAAGTCAACGGTTACGCAGAACGGCGTGCCGATCTCGTCCTGACGGCGATAACGCTTGCCGATACCCTGTGCGTCGTCGAACTCGACATTCCAGTGTTTGCGTAGTTCTGCGGCAAGGTCTTTCGCCTTGGGCGAGAGCTTTTCGTTGCGGGACAACGGAAGTACTGCGACCTTGATCGGCGCCAACCGCCGGTCGAGCCGCAACACCGTACGAGTGTCAGTGCCGCCCTTGGCATTCGGCACCTCTTCCTCGGTGTAGGCATCGCATAGGAACGCCATGAGCGAACGCGTCAGGCCGGCCGCCGGCTCGATAACGAATGGCGTGTACCGCTCACCCGACGCCTGGTCGAAGAACGACAAATCCTCGCCTGATGCCTTGCTGTGCGTCGACAGGTCGAAGTCGGTCCGGTTGGCAATGCCCTCCAGCTCGCCCCACGGATTGCCCGCGAAACCGAATTTGTATTCGACATCGACCGTACTTTTCGAGTAGTGCGACAACTTGTCTTTCGGATGGTCGTACAGACGCAGGTTCTCCGGATCGATGCCGAGGTCGGTGTACCAGTTGAATCGCTGGTCGATCCAGTACTTCTGCCACTCCTCGTCCTCACCCGGCTTGACGAAGAATTCCATTTCCATCTGCTCGAATTCGCGCGTTCGGAAGATGAAGTTGCCGGGCGTGATCTCGTTGCGGAAGCTCTTGCCGATCTGCGCGATGCCGAACGGCGGTTTCTTGCGAGCGGTCGTCATCACATTCTTGAAGTTGATGAAGATGCCCTGCGCGGTCTCCGGGCGCAGATAATGTAGGCCTGCCTCATCATCGACCGGGCCGAGGAAGGTTTTCATCAAACCGCTGAATGCTTTGGGCTCGGTCCAGTTGCCTGGCTGGCCGGTTTCGGGATCGTTGATGTCGGCCAGGCCGTTCTCCGGCGGATGGCCGTGCTTAGCCTCGTACGCCTCGATGAGGTGGTCTGCGCGATAGCGCTTATGCGTATGTAGCGACTCGACCAGCGGGTCGCTGAACACCTCGACGTGACCCGACGCCTCCCACACCTGGCGCGGCAGGATGACCGAGCTGTCCAGACCGACGACGTCGTCGCGGCTGGTGACCGTCGAACGCCACCACTGACGCTTGATGTTCTCTTTTAATTCCACACCAAGTGGGCCGTAATCCCAGGCCGAGCGGGTGCCGCCGTAGATCTCGCCGCAGGGGAACACCAAACCTCGGCGCTTGGCGAGATTGACGACTGCATCGACACGGTTTGACGGTGAGCTGGCCACGGGTGTTTGCACTCCACTTTGATCGAGTTGGGCTGGAACCCTTACAGCCTAACCGGGAGCTGCGGTCACCCGATCATCGGTGGACTGCCGCTGCGACGTAGGAAATATCGGCCCCGTGAGTGTGGTCGAAGGGCAATATGCCCTTCGACCACCACCACGGGGATGGAAATTCTCTCTCCACTCGCATCCGTCATCCGGCGCCACGTCCAACTGTGTGGAATCAAGTGGCACCTTGCAAAATAGGCGTTAGTCATTTTTATTGACTTAGCAGTTCAACGCAGCATACAGTCGCCCTATGCGTCACGATGACCTCGCGGATAAGAACTGCGCTGTAGCCCGCACGTGGGCGATTATCGGAGAGCGGTGGACGATGATGATCTTGCGAGAATTCTTCCGGGGGGAGCATCGCTTCGATCCGATCGCACGCAAACTCGGGCTCGGCCGCAGCGTTCTGACCGACCGGCTACGCATGCTGGTTGACGAGGGAATCCTCGAGCGTCGTCAGTACGACTCAGCCCCCGACCGCCTCGGCTACCACCTCACCACCAAGGGCGAGGAGCTCTATCCCCTGTTCGTCGCAGTCATCGATTGGGGAGACAAGTGGGCCGTCGATAACCCACCGGTCACCCTCACGCATGCGGCATGCGGTCATCAGCCGCACGTGTCGCTGCGTTGCGAGAACTGCGACACAGACCTGACCCGCCGCGACATACATGCCGAATTCGCGCCGGACGCTTGGTAATTCACGTACTCAACGAAGGAGTCTGCAATGACTGCTCCCATGCCTACCCGCACCGATGGCCTATGGCTCGACGATCTTTTCGTCGGGCGAACGTTCACCTCGGGTGAGGTCGAGCTCACTGCCACCACGATCATCGAGTTCGCCAGCCAGTACGACCCCCAGCCGTTCCACCTCGACGCCGACGCCGCCCAAGGAACATTCTTCGATGGCCTCGTGGCGAGCGGTTGGCACACCGCGGCATTAACCATGCGTCTATATACCGACGCTTTTCCGCTCGCGACCGGCATCATCGGCGGAGGTGTCGACGTGACCTGGCCAAGCCCCGCCGTCGCCGGCGACATCCTTCACCTGGAGGGCGCCGTCGAGGAGATCACGCTCTCGCGTTCACGCCCCGATCGCGCCACCGTTGTCGCGTCCCATCAGACCATTAACCAGCATGGCGAGATACGGCAAAAGACCACTTCGCGCCTGTTGGCGTGGAAACGGCCCGACTGATCACACATTTGAAAATGTTTTCCATTAATATGGGAGAGGTTATGAGTGAAACCCATGTTGATCCCCTCGGCCCCGACGCGATCGATCCCGGCCCGCTGGGTCACGCCTCGCCGCCGATACCAACCGACGCGGACTCACTTGCCGCCGCCGGGGATCTTCTGCGGGCACTCGCCGCACCGGCTCGGATCGCGATCGTGCTCTCACTGCAGCAGCAGGGCAAATGTGTTCACGAACTCGTTGGCGAGTTCGGCTTTTCGCAACCCTTAGTCAGCCAGCATCTGCGAGTACTGAAAGACGCCGGAGTGGTGCGCGGCAATCGCAACGGCCGCGAAATCATGTACGAACTTGTCGATGACCACCTCGCACACATCGTCAACGACGCCGTGCTGCACGCAACCGAACGCCACCATGACTGAAACTCCCGTCACCGGTATCCGCTCAACCAAGCAGCGGGCAGCGCTCGCTGAGGTATTGAGCAAAACCGACGACTTTCTTTCGGCTCAAGAACTCCACGAGCACCTCAAGGCGCGCGGCGAATCGATCGGCCTCACCACCGTGTATCGGAATCTGCAGGCGCTCACCAAGGCCGGCGAGATCGACGCACTGTGGGACGGCTCCGGTGAGACCCGTTACCGGCACTGTTCAACCGGCCACCATCACCACCTAGTGTGCCGCCGCTGCGGTACCACCGTGGAAATCCAAGCCGAGCCGGTGGAATTGTGGGCCGAAAAGGTCGCGGCCAGTTACGGGTTCAGCGATATTAACCACACGGTGGAAGTGTTCGGGCTCTGTGGCCGGTGCCAGACAGACTAATTTCCGCTACGCGGAGGCCCCCATTCTGTCGGTCGAGTAGGAACCCACGAGCGCCCCTTCCGTCGGTCGAGTAGGAATTCACGAGCGCAGCGAGGGGATTCC
>NZ_BAEH01000028.1 GCF_000241305.1 Gordonia effusa NBRC 100432 | reverse complement strand
GATCTCCAACCCAGAGGGTCCCGACTTCGACTACGCGGCGGAATTCAAAACTCTCGATTTGCCTGCCGTTAAGGCCGACATCGAGGCGGTGCTCACCGACTCCAAACCGTGGTGGCCGGCCGACTTCGGCAACTACGGACCGTTCTTCATCCGCATGGCGTGGCACGCCGCGGGCACGTACCGAATCAAGGATGGTCGCGGCGGCGCCGGTCACGGCATGCAGCGCTTCGCACCGCTCAACTCCTGGCCCGACAACGCCAGCCTGGACAAGGCCCGACGCCTGCTCGGTCCGGTGAAGAAGAAATATGGCCGCAAGCTCTCCTGGGGCGACCTCATTGTCTTGGCCGGCAACGTCGCCCTGGAGTCGATGGGCTTCGATACCTTCGGATTCGGCGGCGGTCGCGTCGACAAATGGGAGCCCGAGGAGGTCTTCTGGGGCACCGAGCGCGTCTGGCTCGACGACGAGCGCTACAGCGGCGATCGCGATCTATCCAACCCGCTGGCAGCGGTCCAGATGGGTCTGATCTACGTGAATCCCGAAGGGCCCAACGGTAATCCGGACCCGCTTAAGGCAGCCGTCGACATCCGGGAAACCTTCGCCCGGATGGCGATGAACGACGAAGAGACCGTCGCACTGATCGCCGGTGGCCATACCTTCGGCAAGACACACGGCGCCGGCGACGCCGACCTGGTCGGCCCGGAGCCAGAAGCGGCGCCGCTCGAGCAGATGGGACTTGGCTGGAAGAGCACCTACGGCTCCGGAGTCGGCGGCGACGCCATCACCAGCGGTCTCGAAGGTGCCTGGAACAGCACCCCGATCACCTGGGACAATAACTTCTTCTGGACGCTGTTCGGCTACGAGTGGGAACTCACCAAGAGCCCGGCCGGCGCTCAACAATGGATCCCCAAGGATGGTGCCGGCGCCACGAGCGTCCGCGACGCGCACGATCCCGAGAAGTCGCACCCGCCGGTCATGCTGACCACCGACCTAGCGCTGCGATTCGATCCGATCTACGAACCCATCTCACGTCGGTTCCTCGACAATCCGAAGCAGTTCGCCGATGCGTTCGCGCGTGCGTGGTTCAAGCTCACGCACCGGGACATGGGCCCGATCGAGAACTACCTTGGCCCCGAGGTCCCCGAGGAGATCTTGATCTGGCAGGACCCGGTTCCCGCAGTCGATCACGATCTCATCGGTGATGCGGATATCGCCACATTGAAAAGTGACATTCTCGCCACCGGTTTGACTGTGGCACAACTGGTTACGACTACATGGGCGGCCGCGTCGTCGTTCCGCGGCAGTGACAAGCGCGGCGGTGCCAACGGTGGCCGCATCCGACTACAGCCACAGGTCGGCTGGGAGGTCAACAATCCCGACGAACTCACTCAGGTCATCAAGACCCTAGAAGGCGTCGCGGAGTCGTTCAACGCGGCGCGGACCGACAACACAAAGGTGTCCTTCGCCGATGTGTTAGTCCTCGGCGGCGCGGCAGCCATCGAGAAGGCCGCCCGCGACGGGGGTGTCGAGATCACGGTGCCGTTCCGCCCGGGTCGCACGGACGCGACTCAGGAATGGACGGACGCGGACTCGTTCGCGGCGCTGGAGCCCGATGCCGACGGTTTCCGCAACTACGTCGGCAAGGGTGCCGAACTGCCAGCCGAATACCTGCTCGTCGACAAAGCCAACCTACTGACACTCTCGACCCCGCAGATGGCGGTCCTCGTCGGTGGCCTGCGAACTCTCGGCGCCAATTACGACGGTTCTTCGCTGGGCGTCCTCACCGATAATCCCGGCGTGTTGAGCAACGACTTCTTTGTCAACATCACCGATATGGATATCACCTGGGCGCCGTCGTCGAAGGATGACGGCACCTACGACGGCACCGATTCGGCTACCGGAGACGTCCGATGGACCGGTTCACGTGTCGATCTGGCATTCGGCGCGAATTCCCAGTTGCGTGCGGTTGCCGAGGTTTACGGCGCCGACGACGCGAAGGAGAAATTCGTGAAGGACTTCGTCGCCGCGTGGACCAAGGTAACCGAGAGCGACCTCTTCTAGGTTCACTCCACCTGAATGGACCGATGGTCGTCCCCTACTCGGGGGACGACCATCGGTCATATCCCCCGTCGCGCCGCTCGCCCCGGTCGTTTTGTAGCGATAGTCGTTCTTGTGCCGTTAACCTGGCTAACCCTATTGGTTTGATCGGACCGCATAGTTTGCTCTCAACCCCGGTCCCTTCAGCCCAAGGATGATCCATGGTCCGCATCGCCCTGCCATTGTTCGCGCCCTATGACCGCCACGACGGTCAATCCAAGCGGGCCCACCTGACTTGTCGTTACAAATGTGGCGACGCATGTTGGCGAGAGCCTGGAAACACCAGCGACAACCCGTATTTCGGCGACGTGGTACGAACCGCGGTGTCTCGCCGAGCGATGCTGCGCGGCACGGCGGGTGCCGCGATCGGCGTCGGAGCAGCATCATTGTTGGCCGCGTGTGGCGATGACAATTCACCTACGACGTCCGGACCAGCGTCGGTCACCGGTTCAGGTGATGGTTCACAGGGAATGAACTTCTCAATCGTCGCGCCCAACAAGGAGGACGCGCTAGTTACCTCCGCCGGATATGAGCAGGCGGTCGTGATCCGTTGGGGTGACCCAATTTTGCCGGGTGCACCGAAATTCGACTTCGAGCGGCAGTCACCGCGAGCACAGGCGCAACAGTTCGGTTATAACAACGACTTCGCCGGACTGATCCCGGTCGAAGATGGTGACGGAAAAGCGGTCGACGGGCATTTCTACCTGGTCTGCAACAACGAATACACCAACCCCGAACTCATGTTCCACAACTACAACCCGGACAGTCCCACCGATCAGCAGGTCGGCATCTCGATGGCCGCACATGGAATTAGCATCGTCGAGGTCGCTACCGAATCAGGCAGTGGCAAGCTGACACCGGTGATCGGCGAGCGCAACCGTCGGATCACCGCCGACACCGAATTCACATTGACCGGGCCCGCTGCGGGTTCCCAATTCGTCAAGACCACAGAAGACCCCTCGGGCACCAAACTGCTTGGCACCATTGCCAATTGCTCGGGCGGTATCACGCCATGGGGCACCATGCTCTCCGGCGAAGAGAACTACAACAACTACTTCGCCAACGCGTCCAAGGTCACCGACAAGACCGCGGCAGAACATCTCAAGCGCTACAGTTTCGACGACGACGCCGACACAAACCTTTGGGCACACTACGTTCCGCGCTTCGACCTGGCGAAAGAACCAAACGAGTCCAACCGGTTCGGCTACGTGGTCGAGGTAAATCCGCATGATCCCAAGTCGACTCCCGTCAAGCACTCAGCGCTCGGTCGTGTCAAACACGAGTCGGCGAATATCTTTGTCACCAAAGACGGCACCGTCGTCGCCTATACCGGCGATGACGAAAAGTTCGAATACATCTATAAATTCGTGTCCAGCAAGAAGATAACCACCGGGTCGACGGCCGCGACCGCCAACGAGAACATGAAGATCCTCGATCACGGCACCCTCTACGTCGCGCAGTTCACCGGCGAAACCCCCAAGGAAATCAACGGAACCGGCAAACTCCCGAACGATGGGAAATTCCACGGTTCGGGTACCTGGATCCCACTACTCGCCGTCGACAACAATGGCAAAGCCGAGTCGAAAATCTCCGGGATGTCGGCCGCGGAAGTCTCGGTATTCACTCGGATTGCGGCCGACCGCGCGGGCGCCACCAAGATGGACCGCCCCGAGGATATCGAGCCACACCCGGTAAGTGGCAAGGTCTATTGCGCGCTCACCAATAATGACAAGCGCGGCACCAAGGGGAAAGCCGCCGCCGACGAGGCCAATCCGCGCAACGAAAACAAGAACGGACAAGTCCTCGAGATCACCGACAATCACACCGGGACCGACTTCACCTGGGAACTATTGCTCGTCTGCGGTGACCCTAAAGCCGCCGACACCTACTACGGCGGCTTCGATAAGACGAAGGTCTCCCCTATCTCCTGCCCCGACAACGTGGCCTTCGATCCGCACGGCAATCTATGGATCTCCACCGACGGCAATGCTCTGAAGAACAACGACGGACTCTTCTCGGTGGCGCTCGAAGGAGCGAATCGCGGTGAGACCAAACAGTTTCTGACCGTTCCGCGCGGTGCCGAGACCTGTGGCCCGATCATCACCGAAGATCGCGTCATCGTTTGCGTTCAGCATCCCGGCGAAGAAGACGATTACAGTGCCGACCGTCCGTTCTCGCATTGGCCCGACGGTGGAAATAACCAGCCACGTCCCAGCGTGGTCGCGGTGTGGAAGCCGGGTGGCAAGATCGGGGTGTAGCGCACGCTCAGTGCCAGTTCGAAATCTGGACGTCACGGGGTGCCGGCGCCCCGGCACCGGTCTCGACCAAGGACTTCAAACTCTGCAGAAAAACCGCCCACTTGGTGCTGCAGTGGTACATGAATTCCACTTGGTCACGCCAGCCGCTGTGCTCGAACAGAACCACGTTGTAGTCGCCATCACGCGCGAGGCGCCAGTCGATGTCGGTGCCGATCCACTCGGCGGGACCGTCGACGACGTGCCATTTGACGTGGTCGGGTTCGATCGAGACGACGGAGATGTCGAAGCCACCTGTTTCGCCGAAACGGAACGCCGTCGTCCCGCCCGGCGAGACACTGCCGGTGACGTCGGTCGTCCACCAGCCGGCGAGTCCGTCGGTAGTGGTGAGTGCGTCGAGTAGCTTCTCGGTCGGCTCGGTGGTGGCGATGCGATGAATGATGCTGAACATGATGGGTCTCCTAGTTCTGTTTCGGCTGATTCTTTTTGGTGTTCTTGGCCTGCTGAATTGATTCGGCGAGGCGTTTGATCCGCAGCATGCGACGATCCCAGGTCGCACCGACTACGGTGAGTTGCGCGACGGCGCGGGCCAATTGGGCTTCATCAACGCGGTAGCGAACTTCGCGGCCGATGCTGGTGCCATGCACGAGCCCGGCCCGGTCGAGCACACCAAGGTGCTTGGTCACCGCTTGGCGGGTAACCGGCAGTCGATCGGCGAGCACCGTCGCGGTCCCGTCACCGTCGACGAGGAGAAGGTCGATCATCTGACGGCGCATCGGATCGCCGACCGCCGACCACAATTGATCGTCGATGTCGGAGGTCATCGTGTCCCTCGCGTGACGGCACGCGCAGCGGTTCGCTCCGCATAGGCGATGAGGTCGGGCAGGTGCTGCCCCCATCCGCGCACGTGATCGTTGTACATTTCCTCCAGTACCGCTGCCTCCCAACCCTTTTCGCGAAAACCGGTCTCAGTCATCGACAGCAGCGTGCCGTCACCCTGCGGAACGAGGGTGAAGGTGACGAGTAGCGCGCGTCCAGAAAGGTCGGTATCGCCAGGCGGATAGCACCAGTTGAAGGAGAACGTCTTACCGGGCACGGCGTCGACGATGCGGAATGACTCGGCGTGGTAATCCGGGTCTTCCGATTTGCCCCACGAGATCACTCCCGACGCACCCGGGGCGTCGCCGTCGAGAGTCAGTTCGTCAGACCACCATTGGCTGATGTGAGCCGGATTGCTGACGACCTCGTATACAACGTCGGGCGTGGCATCTATGTACATCTCACGTGCGATTGTTCCCAGTTCGGGGTCGTGGTCGTCGTTCATTGCGGACTCCTTTTATGCAACCGTTGGTTGCCTATAACGCTAGCTCTTTGACTCTCCATACGCAACCTTCAGTTGCGTATTGATGGTCGTGCACGCTCGCTCGGATGGTCGGCGTCTGGCAAGATCTGACAGCGTGGCGGCATTCGACGACGACGAACTCGAGCGGTACTACCGCCTCGTCGAGCGACGGACGGCGGCACGCGAAGAGGAGGCAACCACCCGGCGGCTCCATCGACGGATCGCCGACGAACTCGTAGGCTGCCCAACGCCGTCGAAGACCGCTTTCGAGAACCGGTCCGCCGCCGCGGCGGCGATCACGACGATGTCGTCGGGCACCTGGCGGACCGTGTCCCTACGCACCTACCGGTGCCAGTGCGGTTCCTGGCACCTGACAAGCAGCACCCGCGACGACTGAGATCGCATCTCGCCGAGTCTCGATACGCCGGCGACCTCGCAAGCTCCGACGACGGCACTCGACCAGCAGAAATCACCGTTGGCCGAGTGCCCGACGAGGTGCTAGCCGAGACGGGTGTATCGAGACCACCCCACACCCGAAAACTACTGGCCACGTTGACATTTCACCTCACCAGGTCTCGATACACCGACGACCGTCGCAAGCTCGGACGACGGCACTCGACCACCCACAATGCGCCCACCGCTGGTTGAGTGCCCGACAAGACGCCAGCCACCCACCGTTGGTCGAGTGCCCGACGAGGCGCTAGCCGAGACGGGTGTATCGAGACCACCCCACACCCGAAAACTACTGGCCACGTTGACATTTCACCTCACCAGGTCTCGATACACCGACGACCTCGCAAGCTCGGACGACGGCACTCGACCAGCAGAAATCACCGTTGGCCGAGTACTACTACGCCGCAGTCGGTGCCGACTGCGAACGAGACCAGATGAAGTAGCCGATCCCGACGAGCGCGAACCATACGGCGCCCACTATCAACGCAATCCGGCCGCCCTCGCTAAAGAACAGGAGCACAAACACCATCGCCAGGAAGGCAAGCGCTGCCCATGTCGTGAACGGTGCGCCGGGTACTCGATAGTCCGACGCGGGAAGCAATCCCGCGGCGACGCGTCGTCGATACACCATGTGACACACCAGGATTGTCCCCCAGACAACGATGATGCCGACCGTCGACACCGACGTAATGTAGTTGAACGCGTGCTCCTCGTCGACCACATTGACGATCACACCGATAATCATCACCGCCGCGCTGAGCACGATACCGACGACCGGCACCTTGCGCGACGAGAGGCGGTCGAGTTGCGCGGGCGCGTCACCTTGCTGGGAAAGACTGCGCAGCATCCGGCCGGTCGAATAGATACCTGAATTACACGACGAGAGCGCCGCCGTCAGCAAGATGAAGTTCACCAGCCCAGCGGCGCCGGGAATTCCGATGTACTGGAAGACCGCGACGAACGGGCTCTGCCCCTCTTCAAAGTTGCGCCAACCGCGTACCGACAGGATCACCAACAGCGCGCCGACATAGAAGATGCCGATGCGGAATGGCACCGAGTTAATGGCCTTACGCAACGTCACCCTCGGATTCTCCGCCTCACCCGCGGTCACACCGACCAGCTCGACGCCGACATAGGCGAACATGACGATCTGCAGACTCAGCAACGCGTTAGTGAAGCCGGTGGCGAAGAATCCGCCGTCGTTCCACAGGTTGGTCACCGACGGCCCAACTTCAGGTCCGAGACCCGCGATCGGCAACAGCACGCCGATGCCCACGATGATCATTCCGAGGATGGCGGTCACCTTGATGGCGGAGAACCAAAACTCGGCCTGGCCGAAAAGACGGACCGAAATGAGGTTGGCGCCGAACAGTACCGCCAGCGCGGTCAACGCGGTCACCCATACCGGAACCGCCGGCCACCAGTAGTTGACGTAGGTGCCCGCTACCGTGATCTCGGCCATGCACGTGGTGGTCCACACCGCCCAATAGGTCCATCCTTGCGAAAACCCGGCAAACCTTCCGATGAACTCATCGGCATACTCGCTGATGCCGCCAGAGATCGGGCGATAGATCAACAGTTCGCCGAGTGCGCGCATGACTATGAATATCGCCAGACCCGCTAGCGCATAAGCCAAGATCAGGGCGGGCCCGGCCTTCTCGATGGCACCACCCGCGCCGTAGAACAGGCCGGTGCCGATCGCGCCGCCAATCGCGATCATCTGCACGGTGCGCGAGTTCAGGCCACGTTGATAGCCTTCGTCGCCTTCGGGAATCTCCGCGGGCGCCTGCGTCTTACTGAGATCTGCCACCCTGACCTCTTTCTACACGGGTTAATGGACCGTAACTCGGGCTACAACCTATCGGGTCCACGTGGAGCAGGTCACATCTACCCACCGGAAATCACACAATCGGACACAGGTCGTAGACGCACAGATAACACGACAACGCCGACGACACCCGAATCAATCACCCTCGCAAAAGAGCAATCATTCGGACGCCGCCGGCGCCGTGTAGCCGCTACTTCAATCAGCAGCCGCCTCCGCTGTCACCTCCTCCTCCGCCGCCACCGCTATCGCAGCCGCCTCCCCAGCCGCCGCCCGAATCGCCGCCCCAACTGCTGCTCGAATCGCCGCCCCAGCCTGAGCTGGAGCTTCCGCCATCCCACGAATGACGACGGCGTGTGGTGTTTCCGGCACTATTTCCGCCCGTATTCGCCAGGGCCGCTCCCAACCCACCGATCACCGCAAAAGCCAGAACAAATGTGATCACAATCCACATCACAATCACCGCCTTCGAACTCCGAGCCAACCCCAGTGGCCGACTTTGGTCCGAGCAGCGTATCCGCCAAGAAGCGCCCCATCCCGTCAATTTCCTGAGAAATCGGTAACGAATAGATCCGGGGTGAAACGACGTTTATGCCTGTGCCACAGTCGATTCCGACGCGAGCAGCTCGCGCACGCGAGGTATGACCCGGGTGCCATATAGCTCGATGCTCGCCATAAGCTGCGAGTGTGGCATCGGACCGCTGGCATATTTGAAGTCGAATCGGTTAAGACCAAGTGTCCGAACGGTTTTCGCGATCTTGCGCGCAACGGTCTCCGGCGAGCCGACGTATTGCGATCCCGATGTCACCTCGGAAATGAACTGTGACCGTTGCATCGCCGGCCACCCGCGTTCGGCGCCGATACGGTCATGCATCAACTTGACATGCGGCCATGCTTGCTCGATGGCCAACTCATCGGTCTCGGCGATATGGCCCGGCGAATGCGCGCCGAGAGGCATCGGGGCCGTCAGGCCGACGTCGGGGCCAAGTTGCTCCTGCGCGCGTTTGTACAGATCGACGTACGGCACGAACCGTGCCGGGTCGCCGCCGATGATCGCGAGCATCATCGGGATGTTGTAGCGCACTGACCGCACCACCGATTCGGGCGATCCACCTACGCCGATCCAGGCCGTCAACTGCCCTGAGTCGGTCTTCGGATAAACGTCCTGGTCGACCAAGGGCGCGCGATGCTTGCCCGACCAGGTCACCGGGCCTTCCTTACGGAGCTCGGCGAATAGATCGAGCTTCTCTTCAAAGAGCATCTCGTAGTCGTCGAGGTCGAAGCCGAAGAGTGGGAACGACTCTGTGAATGATCCGCGCCCGAGAATCACTTCGGCGCGGCCCGAGGACGCGGCGTCGAGGGTCGCAAAGCGTTCGTAGACGCGTACCGCATCGTCGGAACTGAGCACGGTAACCGCGGTACCCAACCGGATTCGTTCCGTCTGCCCGGCAATGGCCGCCAGGACGACGTCGGGTGCGCTGATCGAAAAGTCGTCGCGATGATGTTCGCCGACGCCGAAGAAGTCGACGCCCACCTGGTCGGCGAGTACGGCCTCCGCGATGACGTCTCGGATTACCTGTGGATAGCTCGTGCGAACGCCACTTTCATCAGTGGTGATATCGCCGAAAGTGTCGAGGCCGAGTTCGATCTGGCCATTGGTTGCCATGCGGTTGTCCCCTCTCATTGGGAATTCACCAGGCACAACGTAACCGGACCGTGGTCCTATTCCGCGTCAGGCCGACCCTTGCTCGATCAAGATCGTCGGCACCACCAATGACTGGTCGCGCATGGTGCATACACGCGTTCCGGGTTTATGGCCGACATGAATCTCGCTGATATCGAAGCCGTTTTCGCGCAGCACTTTCCGACTGGCCTCGATATCGCCCACGCGCCAGGCGATCCCCCAGAACGCGATGGCCTCGGGGACATCGGGTTTCACCACCACCTCGACGATGAGGTCGCGATCACGGAAGAAGAGCTGACTAACTTCGACGCCTGGTTCAGCAACCCCGGGGATAACTTGAGCAAGGCGGAAGTCGAGTCCGAGGATCGCACCGAATAGGGCGACCGCGTAATTGCGATCGGCCGCCAAGAACACGAGATGGTCAACGGCCAGAATGCCTGTCTCACTGACACTTTCAGTCGGCGCGGTCGAGTCCGCGGTGACGCCGATGGGCAGCCCCCGAGCGCGTGCGCCATGCTCCGATGTATCGAGCGTGAGGCCGCGCCGACCGAGCAAACGAACAGCGGAGTCGATGCTGTCGGCACCAAACAGAACGAAATTCCCCGCTGGATCGTCTCCCGCGACGCGTACCCGTGCGTTTGGCAACGACCACGCGCCGCCGTCGTCTGAGCCTAAGAGCTTTCGGTAAGCGTCCAGCGTTTCATCGGTGCCGGCGAGCACCACTTCGGCGAGTCCCATGTCGCAACTGTAGCGATGAGACGGGTCCGACCGCCGAATTGAGCAAGAACAGTCATGCGACCGAACGAGGCGGTGATCGATAATCGATTCATGCCATCAGACGTGCCGGCCCGCCCGGACCCGTGGCGTCGCCTCCTCGACGCTGTACTCGATGCCGACAATCAAACGCTCGACGATATGGCCGACGGTGCTCACACTTCGTCGTTTCACTTCAATCGGCAGATTCGCCAGCGGTTGGGCGAGCCGCCAGTTGCGTTGCGGCGCAGGATAACTCTTGAACGAGCCGCCTGGCTGATCCAGCGCGGCACCTCGGTCACCGATTGCGCCTTCGACTCAGGTTACGAATCGGTCGAAGGCTTCTCACGCGCATTCGCTCGGGCCTTCGGCCATCCGCCGACCGCTATGCCACCAGCCACCGACCGCGGTCATTGGCTGCCCGCGCCCAACGGCCTGCATTTTCACTCGCCGACCGTACTCTATGTCGACGCCGGGCATGCGACCGAACATTCCGCGGGTGATGTTCTCGCGCTGATGATTCGCCACGATCTCGATGACACGCGCGAACTGCTGCGTGTGTGCGGCGGCGTCGGCCCCGATGACTACCGTCGTCAACGACTCACCGGTCATCAGGTGCTGCCGTGGCATGGTGCGGAGGAGTCGATCGCCGCGGTCGCCAGCCGTCTGGTGCGTACCAAGTTGCCCTGGCTCGCGACAATCGAGGGCGCGGCCGCCCCGGTACTCGACGGTCCCGACGACGTGGCCACACTCCGGGCCGAACATGAACGGATCGCCCCGCGCTGGCTCGCGGTGATCCGCGATGTCGAGCGTCGAGATGCCTGGTCGGACATGATCATCGATGCCCTCTGCGATCCGCCGGAGTCATTCCTAATGTCGCAGATCGTCGCCCATGAACTCACCTTCGCCGCTCATCGCCGACAGCTCCTACGCTGGATGCTCACCAATGCGGGTATCGAATTAGATTCTCCGACAACAGATCCCGATCCAATAATGTGGCACCGCCGCATCTGGCACGCCGACTCCTGATACCCCGAAGGGATAGCCATGACCCGCTTTCGCTACTTCACCGCCGCCACCCTCGACGGTTTCCTGGCCGACGACGACGACAACCTCGACTGGCTGATGAGCCAGCCCATCGACGAGGCCGGCCCACTCAACTACTCCGAATTCATCGCCGACGTCGGGGCGCTGGTGATGGGCGCGACCACCTACCAGTGGGTCGTGGAGCATAACGCGACGTCGGGCGAGAGTTGGCAGTACACCCAGCCCGCTTGGGTTTTCACCCATCGCGCACTCGAACCCGTCACTGACAACGTGACGATCGTCGCCGGTTCGCCCAGCGACTTCCGGCAGACCCTCGTCGAGGCCGCAGCGGGCAAAGACGTATGGATTGTCGGCGGGGGCGACGTGGCGGCCCAATTCGCCGCTGCCGAGATGCTCGACGACGTACTGATCTCTATCGCACCGGTGACGCTTGGCAGCGGTCGGCCGCTGTTCACCAGGGCGTACGACTTTCAATTGCGCGAGGTTGACCGCAACGGCCCGTTCATCGTCGCGCGCTACGACGTCGTCGGCGCCCGGGGATCGGTGCGGGACTAATCGCCGGGCGCCAACAATCCCGGTGGAGGGTTGTCGCCCAGATTGCGTACTTCTTTGGGGAGAATGAAAATGCCCTCGGCCTCGGCACGGACCACATCATCGACGACCACCTGGCCGGTGACGTAGGTCTTGACACCTTCGACGCGGTCGACTGCCGCCTGAATTCGTACCGGCCCCAACGGCGTCCCCTTGCGGTAGCGAATATTCAGCGTGCCGGTCATTCCGGGTGCGCCGGCATTGACCGCGGCGTCGCCGAGGACCTGGTCAAGCATCGCGGCGATGATGCCGCCGTGCACCAGCGTTGGCGGCCCTTCGTATTGCGGGCCGAGCACGACGTCGGCATAGGTTTGCTCCTCGTCATGCCTGATGTCGAGTGGAGGGGCAACCGGATTGCGCAGTCCCACAACGGCATTACCCCACGTTCGACGCTTACCGTCGATCGTCCACCGGACGCCGAATGATCCTTCGATCGCCGCACTACCGAGTAGCGCGGTCGCCTCCCGAATAAGCTCAATCGCTTTCGCCACGTCGGGTCCGTCGACCTCGGTCAGTACGGTCGCCGCCACCAATTCCCGCACGCGATCTGCCAGCGGTCCATATAACTTCGCGGCGGCCTCAACCTCCGCTGGACTCAAGTCATCCATCACATGTCCGAACATTCGAGGCTCTCCTTACGCTGACTACTGGTGGAACACGTTACAGTTACACCGAGCGACGAGTCGCGGAGTACCGTTTGCGACCATGACCGAAACCCACGCCGTCGCCCCCACAACGTCCTTGGACTGGAAAGCCTTCACCGTCGTCATCGCCGACGATATCGCTGAAGTCACCCTGATCGGGCCGGGTAAAGGCAACGCGATGGGCCCGGACTTTTGGTCGGAACTACCCCCTCTATTCCGCCAGCTCGACGCCGATCCCGCAGTGCGTGCGGTAATCATCACCGGCTCGGGGAAACATTTCTCCTTCGGCCTGGATCTCCCCGCGATGGCTGGGACACTTGCCCCGGTCCTCGCCGATGGCTCGAAGGCCGCACCGCGCACCGCCTTCCATGACCACTTGCTGGATATGCAATCCGGGATCAACGCGGTCGCGGAATGCCGCAAGCCGGTTGTCGCGGCCATTAGCGGCTGGTGCATCGGCGGCGGCGTAGATCTGATCAGCGCCGCCGACATTCGCTACGCGAGTTCGGACGCGAAATTCAGCATCCGGGAAGTACGCGTGGCAATCGTTGCCGACATGGGATCGTTGGCACGCTTGCCCGCAATCATCGGGGACGGGCATTTCCGTGAACTCGCGCTGACCGGCAAGGATATCGACGCCGCACGCGCTGAACGCATCGGGCTGGTCAACGACGTTTTCGATAGCCCCGACGTCGCGCTCGACACCGCTCGTGCGACTGCTCGTGAGATCGCCGACAACGCACCGCTCGTGGTCCAGGGCATCAAGAGTGTGCTCGAGCGCTCCCGCGCGAATGAGATCGCCGACGCCCTTCGCTATGTCGCCGTGTGGAATGCGGCATTCCTACCGAGTAACGACCTCACCGAGGCAATGACCGCAGTATTCGAAAAACGGCAGCCCCGGTACAAGGGCGAATAGTTCTCCTACGGCACAGATCGCTTTATGCGGCGTCAATCGGCGCCGCGTTTTGAGATACGTGCCGTATGAACGACAGCATCAAGCTAGGCGGCCCAGCTTGAATACTGGAATCTTTCGATCGGTTCGCTGGGTATACAAGGCGAAATTCGGCCAAACAGCTTCGAGGGTTCGCCAGCCGTCGTCGTATGAGGCCCCGGTCAGTTCGACGACCGAGGCGGCGGCGAGCACGCCTCGAATGCCGACCTCGGCATGGTCGGTCGCACGGAGATTGAATACCCAAGCCGGCGTGCGGTGATCTCCGAAATACGACCCGGCGATCAACCAGCCGTCCTCAACCGGTGCACACAACAACCGAGTCGATCGACGTACACCCGACTTCCGGCCCACCACGAATAACGTGATGTTGGGCAGCCCGGCGATGTCCAATAGGGCGACCCGGTTGCGGCTGATCCACTGAATAGCCTTGTCGCAGCGCACGATTACCGGCAGAAATCTTGGCAACCAGCTAATACTGCCAACCCAGATCGCCAGCGGCGTCAAGAAACTCATGTTCAGCAGTGTACTTTCAGCAGATGGCAGCGCGAATCTCCATCGACGGCGGACAGTCCGGCACTCGAATCCGACTACCCGACCGCGACGATATCGATGTCGGCCCGATCCGTACCGACCGACCGATTGTCGGCCAGCTGAACGACTACCTGCACGAGGTGTTATCCCAAGCCACCGATGGTGTCGAATATGAACTGGCCGTTGGTGTTTCGGGGCTAACGCCCGCACACGCTCAACCAGCTGAACTACTCGCCGGCTGCGCGGACCTCAATGTCGTACGTGTCGCACTCGCGCATGATTCGGTGTCGGCCTACCTCGGCAGCAACGGATGGGAGTTCGGGGCTGTCGTCGCGGTTGGCACCGGCATCGTCGGACTTGGTGTCTCGACACAGAAGATCACCCGCGTCGACGGTTGGGGATATATGTTCGGCGATGCCGGTAGCGCGTATTGGATCGGCCGAGCCGGCATCGACGTCGCACTGCGAGCGTTCGATATGCGTGGCGCGGCAACGATTTTGGAGAGTAAGACCGTCGAACGATTCGGCCCGCTGCCCGAACTGTATGTGTCGCTTCAATCCGACCCCGACCGAGTGTCGAAAGTCGCGGCGTTCGCGGTCGTGGTGGCGCAGGCCGCCGACGAAGGCGATGCGCTTGCCACACAGATCATTTCCCGCGCCGCCGACGAACTCGCGCATACCGCAAGTGTCGCGGCACTGCGAGGTCATCCCGAGTGGACAACTCCGCCGCGAATCAGCTGGACCGGGAAAGTGCTGACCGCCAACGATTTACTCCGTGGACGGTTCATCGAGCAAGTGCGCGCTACCATCTCCGACGCCGAGATCGTCGAGCCTCTCGGTAAGCCATTGGACGGCGTCGGGAGACTGTTCGACGCACCGGCCGGGCACCCGCTGAGCCAGCAGGTGCACCGGGCCGATGTCGCGAACTAGTCGCCTGGCGTGAACGTAGGTGTTGCTGCCGTCAGATCGACTGTGCCACTGAGGTACTCGCTGGAATCATCGGTCTGCGCTCCGCGATAGGGCGAGGTGTACGAGTAAGACCACTTCACACTGCCCGATATTTTGACCTTACTGGGATCGTCATAGTCGAAGCGGAAACTTAGCTCGCTGAGGTCGGTCGGCTTAGTCCAGCGGACACTTCCGGCGGTGGCCGTACTGTACCCATATTGACCACATCCGGGGCGGTCAACGCTTGCTTTGGACTGCTTCGACGTCGCGCAATTGGTGAAGTAGGTGTCCAATGCCGAGTTGACGACCTGTTTACCCTTTGTGCTCAGCGTAGATTCCAGCGACGGGGAGAAATAATCCTCCGGGCCGAGCGGAAACTCTTTGCGCGTATCCGCCACGGCGATATTTACATTCGACGATCCCCACACCAACGGACCAGGAAAGACGTACACCTTGGTGTCGTTTGAAACGTCCACGCCGAATAGTGACAGCCCGGGCGCCTTATTACTACTGGAAAGCGTGATGTCGAGCGCACCCTTCTCGACGCGCCAGGTATCGCCGGATTTACGCACCTGAATGTCTTCGTCGACATTCTTATCGCCATGCTTGTAGGTGGCGTTTACCGTCGCGATACTGCCGAATGTGCTATCAGGCTTGCGCACCTTGATATCGGTAATCGGGGCGACTTCGCGTTGCTTCTTGACTATTTCGTCGGTGAGCAATTTGTCCGATGCGGGAGTGACTGTAACTTCCAGCGCCTTCTTCGCGTCGCCCGCGGCCAACCCGTCGAGATAGGTCTGGACCGCGGCCTCCGGGCTTTCCGTCGCATCATCGCCACCGGCGAAGACCACGATCAGAGACACCACGAGAACGATGACCAGCAACGCACCGCCGATCCCGAGGCCTATGAACAGCTTCTTATTGCTCTTGTTCGGCGGCGGAGCGCCAGCCGGCCCCCAGGCGGGAGCAACTCCGGGCTGACCGAATTGCTGAGGCCCCGAAGTGCCGTATCCCGGCACCGGGCCCGAGTCTTGCCCGAAAACCCCCTGCTGCGGTTGCTGCGGTGTGGACCACTGATCACCGGTATCGGTCGAATAGTGCCCACCCGAGTACTGGGCGTCGCTAAACGGCGCACCGGGCACCTGCTGGCCGCCGGATGCGTTGATCTGCGTTTGCGCCCACTGCTCGTTGGGCGGCAGCGGCTGGTTGGGGTCCTGCGGGTTTGTCATTGCTCTGTGTCCTGTTCAGGTGCGTCGCCCACCGGCTCAAGTGCCCGGGTCAACGAATCGGCCAATAACCGCGCGAACGCCGCTGGATCTTCCAGCTCGCCACCCTCGGCTATTAACGCCATACCGTAAACCAGCTTCGCCGAGTTCACGAGTTCGGCACGCTCGGCGTCGGCAGTGTGCGCCGACTTCAGTGCTACCACCAACGGATGCCCGGGATTGAGTTCCAGCGCCCGCTTGGAACGTGGAATTGGCTGGCCAGAGGCCCGATAGAGCTTCTCCAACTGCGGCGACATGCTGAAGGCATCGCCCACCAATACCGCCGCGGACTCGGTCAGACGGGTCGACACCCTGGCCTCGGAAATATCGTCGGAGAGCACTTCACCCAGCCATGTCAGCAGGTCAGCGAACTCTTCGTTCCGTTTTGCCTGGGCTTCGTCGGCTGCCTTTTTCTCCTCGTCGGTGTCGCCGGCGTCGAGGTCAACGGCACCTTTCGCGATCGACTGAAAGCGGTGTCCGCTGTACTCCCCCACACCATCGACCCACATCTCGTCGACCGGGTCGGACAGCAGTAGCACCTCAAATCCCTTGGCGCGCAACGCTTCCATATGAGGCGAACTTTCGATTTGGGTGCGCGATTCGCCAGTCATGTAGTAGATGACATCCTGGCCGGATTTCAACCGGGAAAGGTAGTCGTCGAGTGTGGTGAAGCCCTCATCTGTTGTCGTTGACTCAAATGACGCCGCTTTGAGGATTGCTTCCTTGTTATCAGGGTCGTTGACGAGACCTTCTTTGAACACTCGCCCAAATTGCGTCCAGAAAGTCTGGTAGTCATCGGGACGCGATGACTGCAAATCGGTCACTGTCGAGATGACCTTTTTGGTCAATCGACGGCGGATCGCGCGAATCTGGCGGTCTTGCTGAAGGATCTCGCGCGAGACGTTGAGCGACAGATCGGCGGCGTCGACGACGCCCTTGACGAAGCGCAGGTACTCCGGCAGCAGGTTGTCGTCGTCTTCCATGATGAATACGCGCTTGACGTACAGGTGGATCCCGCCGCTGCGCTCACGCATGAACAGGTCGAATGGGGCCTGGCTCGGAATGAACAGCAGTGCTTGATATTCGAAGGTGCCTTCGGCCTTCAGCGTGATGATCTCGAGCGGGGTGTCCCAGGCGTGACTCACATGCCGGTAGAAGTCCGCGTACTCCTCGTCGGATACCTCGTCGCGCGATTTGGCCCACAGGGCCTTGCGCGAATTGATCGTTTCGATCTCGGTGATCATCTCGGCCGGAGTGTCGGTATCGGAATCGCCGGAACTGTCGTCGGATTCCGGCTTGGGAGCGGGCTTTTCGACCTCGATGCGGATAGGCCAGCTGATGAAGTCGCTGTACCGCTTCACCAACTCGCGCAATTTGTGTTCGTTGGTGTAGTCGTACAGATGGTTCTCGTCGTCAGCCGGCTTGAGATGCAGGGTGACCGAAGTGCCCTGAGGGGCGTCGGGCGCTTCTTCAATGGTGTAAGTGCCCCCACCGGTCGACTGCCACCTGGTGCCCACCGGTTCACCCGCGCGTTTGGTGACCAGTGTGACGGTGTCGGCGACCATAAATGTCGAATAAAACCCGATACCGAATTGACCGATCAATTCTTCCGATGCCGCCGCGTCTTTCGCCTGCGCAAGTTTTTCGCGGAGTTCGCCGGTTCCCGAGCGAGCCAAAGTTCCGATGAGTCCGATGACGTCATCGCGACTCATACCGATGCCGTTGTCGGCGACGGTAAGCGTGCGCAGTTCGTCATCGGTGTCGAGCATGATGTGCAGATCGGAGGTGTCGACGTCGAGTTCTTTGTTCTGCAGGGATTCGATGCGAAGTTTGTCCAGCGCGTCAGACGAGTTGGAGATCAACTCGCGCAGAAAGCTGTCCTTATTGGAATAGACCGAATGGACCATCAGGTCCAACAGTTGCTGTGTCTGGGCCTGAAACTCGTAGGTTTCGGACTGGGAACTCATCGACTGACCCTCCGCGAATATTCGACTGCCAATTTTGTGCACGCATCTGGCACCGAGTACGCGGTGCCCACATACGCCTGCGCCCACCCGTGAAATCGGTTGTGGGGGCGGCATTAGTCTAGCGACCTGCTCGGACAACCTCGCCGGGCGGCTATGGTGGAGCCACCTGAGATCTTGGGCGAACGACGAGGAGCATTGGTGACGTTCGACGGGCAACCGCCGCGCATCGTCGGGGTGCACGCGCATCCCGACGACGAGTCAATCTGGACCGGCGGCATCTTGGCCCGGCACGTGGCACGTGGCGGGATCGCCGACACGATTACGTGTACCTGGGCGGCTGGGACTCATCGGCACGGCGAACTGATCACCGCGCTGGGACGGCTCGGTGTCGAGCGTCTGCCAGAGATGCTCGGCTACGCCGACGGCGGCGTACCTGAGTCGGCACCCGATCAACCCCGATTTGTCGATGCGCCTTTCGACGACGCCGTCGGCTCAGTCGTCGAATTACTCCGACGCCTACAGCCCGACATCGTCGTTACCTACGACGCCTACGGTGTATACGGCCATCCGGACCACATTCACGCGCACCGGGTGGCGCTGGCCGCGATCGAAGCGGCAGCCGACTCCCACTTGTTTCCCGGCCGTGGATCGCCGTGGCAGGTCAAATCGCTCTATTTCGTGACAATCGGCCAAGATCAGATGGCCGGCGGTTGGGGCGATCTCGTCGCCAAGACAACCGACCCGTCGACCCTTCCGGGCACTCCGGCGGATCGCATCGACGTCGTCGCCGATGTCCGCGACTGGCTAGCCGTCAAATGGAGCGCGATCCAAGCACACCAGTCGGAGTTCAACCGCAGCCGCACGCTCAAGTCGATGGCCGCATTGGAACCCGCGGCACTGGAGCAATTGATGGGCGTGGAATCTTTCCAGCGACGAGATCTCGTCCCCGGCGGGAGTGACCTGCTGTAGATTGGCCGCTGGTCGAGTCCCCGCCGCTGGTCGAGTGCCCCCATCGCAGGTCGAGTTCCCACCGCTGGTCGAGTCCCCCACTCCAGGTCGAGCCCCCGCCGATGGTCGAGTGCCCGGCGAGGCGCTAGCCGAGCCGGGTGTATCGAGACCACTCACACCGCAAAAACATTGCCACACAACAGTTTTCGCATTGCTTCACCCGGTCTCGATACACCGGCGGGCTCGCAAGCTCGCACGACGGCACTCGACCATCCACAGGAGCTACCTTTCGCATCTCACGTCATCACCGCTCGATACACCTCGATCACCCACAAGGTCGCGCCACCTACAACGTCGCCACGTCATCGCTGTCGGGTGCCCGACGAGCAGGGGCACCAACCGGTTGTTCATCGAGATCTGTTGGCTGCGCCAAACCCCTGCGCCTGCTGTACCAGCCGACAGCGGCGACTACGAGCGCGATTGTCGCGAGCTGCAACACGGCACCACCGATAAGTGGTGCACGTGGCCCGAAGGCTTCGGCGAGCCAGCCCATCATCGGTGAACCGAGCGGTGTGCCACCCATCATGACCATCGTATAGAGCGCCATCACTCGTCCGCGAACGTGATCGTCGGCATTGGTCTGCACGAACATGTTGGTGGCGGTCATCGTCAACAGGCCGGCGAGTCCGACGATCGGCAGGCTCAGCGCATAGGTGAGATAGGTCGGGGTCAAACCGCTCACCGCGAGGATCAGCCCGAAGATCACGGCGGTACCGAGTACGAATCTCAACCGAGGCGCGGACTGCCGTCGGGCAGCGAGCAACGCGCCAAGCAGTGAGCCAATACCCATCACCGACCCGAGAATGCCGTAGGACTGTGCACCAAGGTGAAATTCCTGCTGCACCATCACCGCGTTGGTGAGCTGAAAGTTGAGGGCGAAGGTACCGACGGAAAAGCCGACCCCGAGTGCGATCAACAGCTCCGGCCGATCAGCGACGTACCGAAAGCCCTCGCGTAGTTGACCTTTCGCACGTGCGGTCGGCGCCGAGCGTTCCAGCTTCGACGCATCCAACAAGGCGAGCGCGATCAGCATCGCGACATAACTCAGCGCGTTGGTCAGGATCGCCCAGCCGCTTCCCCACACCGCGATGATCAACCCAGCCAGCCCGGGGCCAATAAGTCGAGCGACATTAAACGACGTGCTGTTCAGACCGATGGCATTGGTCAGATGCTTACGACCGGCGACTTCGGTCACGAACGACTGACGGGCTGGAACGTCGAGTGCCGAACCGATACCGAAGATCAGCGCGACGGCGTACACATGCCATGTCGTGGCGACACCAGTAACCGCAAGGACGCCGAGTACCAGCGCCGATAACGCCATCCAGGTCTGGGTGATGGCCAGCAGAATGCGCTTGTCCATCCGGTCGGCCAGCAGGCCACCTACTGGTGAAAGAACAAGTGCGGGAAGGAATTGAAGAGCGGTGGTGATGCCGACCGCGACTGCCGAGCCACCCGAGAGTTGCAGGACCAGCCAGTCCTGGGCTACCCGCTGAATCCAGGTCCCGATATTCGAGACGACCGCGCCGATGAAATAGGTACGGTAATTGGGGATGGCAAGCGAGGCAAACATCCTCGACTTCGCCAATTCCACCAGCCGCCACCTCGACATTCGATCTTTTAGTTCACTGCGTTGATCAACGGCTAGACCCGTGGCGTTATTCCCGACCGGGTCAGCTCGACGGCCGAGCTGCCGCCGGTGGCATACTCCGACTACCCGTTCGATCCGCAGGAGGTGACATGGCCGGCGCTAACAAGATGTCCTCGCCTGAACAGTCCGCGCGCCGAGGACGCGGCCGTCCGCCCGGACCGCCCGTCGACGTTGACGCGCGGCGAGAAACGTTGCTAGACGCCGCCGAAACCGCGATCGCGAATACCGGCCCCGACGTCGGACTCGCGGAGATAGCTGCGGCAGCGGGCCTGACGAGATCAGCCGTCTATGCGGCGTTCGACGATCGCGAAGCGCTGTTAACCGCACTGGCACAACGACATTCGTCGATCATCGTTGAACGGATGACCCAGATTCTGGCCGACCCGACCGACCCTCGCGCGCAAATCCGCGCGAGTATCGACATCCTCGCCCGGTGGTTCGAGGACCAGCCGACGGTGGCGCGCCTGTTATTCGCCCGACTCAACGCCGCGCGTGGCGACCAGCCGTCATTCGTCATTTCGTCACTCGTATCAATTCTCGCCAACGGGTTCACCGCACGCGGTCTCGATCCCGCTCCCGCGGCCACCTGGGCCCACGGAGTCATCGGCGCGGTGTCCGCGACGATTATCTGGTGGGCCGAAGAACAGACCGTCAGCCGCACAGAGGTCGTCGACCATCTCACCGCTCTTGTCTGGGGAGGTTTCGCCGGAGCTGGCGACACGCCAATCGTTTCTTGACGACGTGAGGTTTAAAAGACAGACTGTCTTTTATGAAACGGATACCAACGACGCCCGAGGCGCAAGCGATCACCGGTGCGCAAAACTGGGCTGCGGTACGAGCCGAATTTCCCGACCGCGTTGACGCGATGGCTGCTGGTCTGCTGGTCGGTGACGTGTTGGCCGACGCGGTCATCGACGAATTGTTCTCACCGGTGGGAATCGGATGGCGCGCGACGGTGGCAGCGCTCGAACAGCCCAGCTCAACGTTGCCACCGGCATTGGCGGACTTTGTTGACGCGACTAGTACCCCACCGACGTGGTTCGAACCTGAACTGGCACGCGCGGGGGCCGATGCCTGGTGGCGATTTGGGTCGCTGCAATCAAGCACGCTGTACCAGTCGCTGATCTACGGATACCAAGCCCGCGGCTTCACCCGCCCGTTGGTGGAGACCGGCCGCCTGACCACCGGGACATTCGACCGCGTACAAGCGACGGCGCGCTGGGTCGCGCTCGCGACCGCACCTGGCCTTATGGCCGCACGTGCACCCGGTTGGGTCGAGACATTGCGCATTCGCCTTGTCCACGCGATGGTTCGCCATCATCTGCTGCAGGGCGACACTTGGGACGTCGAGCAGTTCGGCGTTCCGATCAACCAGACCTATTGCCAGCTGACCATTACCGCGGGATTCCTCGCCTTGCCGGTACACATCGCCAAAGACTTCGGGGTCCGCTATTCCCGGGCCGACCTGGAGGCGATCACCCACCTGTGGCGGTGGATCGGCTGGTGCATGGGCGTCGAAGATGCCTTGCTGCCAACGAGTTTCAGCGATGCGACCCTGACACACCGGATCAGCAAACGATTCGAACTGCGTCCCGACGCCGAATCCCGAATCCTCGTTAAGGCACTGCTCGACGACGGATTCCGCGCCGACCTCGGACTCCCTCGCCCGCTAAATTCTGCCGTGGATATGCTCACCCGCCCTGTCCTCCGGCAGGTTTTCGCCGCGGTGTCGACCCGCTGGGTTGAACCCGAAGTCGCCAAAGGGATGGGGTTGCGGACCACCCCCCTACACCACCTGGTCGACCTCGCCCGCCCCGTGGTCCGGTCCCGCGAAATGGCCCGCACCCTCGGGTTGTTCGGCTCGGAACGTCAAGTGGCCCAACGAGAGTTGCGACTGGTTACCAATCGGCTCGGTCTGGATCTGAGTAACCTGTCAACATTCGGGAACCGCTATAGCAACGCCGACAGCGGACAACTGGATACCGTCGCATGAGCTACAGGTCCCCAGCCGGCTTCACCCTGACGCGCGAACTGTCGTGTCCGCCAGAGGTCGCGTGGCGGCTTCTCACCAATCCCGACGAGATGAATCGCTGGTCCACCGCACCCATCCGGTTGGCATATCCGGGCGTGGGCGAACGGCCCGACGCCGTCGGCGCATTGCGCGTGGTGACACTCGGTGGCCGAGGCACCAAACTCCGAGAAGTGGTGGAATACACCGAGTTTCCGCATCTGTTTCGCTATCGCGTCTACGACGGCGGCCCCTTTCTTCTCGAACATCACGGCCAACAGTGCATCGACGCGACCGATGACGGGTGCCGGGTTACCTGGACCGTCGAGATGCGATTGATCTCCGCCGTGGCATCGCGGGTGCTGGCGAAAACCGTCAGCCGTCAGGTAGCCGAATCTCTCGACCGCTGCGCCGCCCTCGCCGTGGCACCAGAGCAAGATACTGACACCGAGGAGACAACCGCGACGTCTGCCCGTGTATCGGCTACCGTCGATGAGTTGAATCGGTTACGCGCCAACGCATTTGGTGCGTTGGCCGAACAGCGGGCGATCGCCGATCGTCTCGCGGCGACGAACGACCCCAAGCGATGGTTCGCACGCGTCTACCAGTATGTGACCGAGGAGATGATCGAGGCGGCCACCTCGGGCAGCAATACCCTGACGCTCGACAACCCCGATTGGGTGCTCGCATTGATTCCCGAGTTTCACGAGTACTTCACCCGCAATCTCACCTCGTACGAACGCGGCGAGGAGACCGAACCCGCCTGGCAGAGAGCGTGGTCGACCTGCGAGCGGTCGAATCCAGCGAAACCGTACCTACCGGTGATGACTGGGCTGCTGGCCGGAGTGTCGGCACATATCGACGCAGATCTCCCGCGCGCACTAGCGGCAGTACATCAACAGTCCTACGCCGACCGCGACATCCGCGAGTTTCGACCTGATTACTTGCGGTTGACGCCGATCTTCAGCTCGGCATCAAATCGGCTTCTCGCCGATCTGCCGCGCAGTCACAAACCGTGGTGGACACCGCTGGCGGCGCGCATACATCCACAAGTGCGGGACACCCTACTGGCGCGGCAGGGCTACGACGTCGGCCGCCACCGAGTGACGGCCTTCGCCGCGGCCGTCGAGCTTACCGAGCTAGCGCGGCCAACGCCTGGTCAGCGTGAGCATCCATGTTGAACTCGGAGGCAATCACTTCGGCGATGGTGCCGTCGGCGCGGATCGCGAAGGTGGTGCGCTTGGTCGGCATAAGTTTGCCAAGCAAGGCACCGCGAGCGACGTCGTAGCTTTTCGCGACCGAGCCGTCTACGTCGGCGAGCAGCGGATAGTCGAAGGAGTGCTTCGATGTCCACGCCTGCTGCTTTTCCACTTTGTCGCGACTGATCCCTACGCGTTGCACGCCGGCTTGCGCGAAAACACTTGCCAGATCACGGAAATGGCAGGCTTCCAGCGTGCAGCCGGGGGTGCCGGCGGCTGGATAGAAGAACAACACGACTGGTCCGTTGGCCAGCAGCGTCGACAGTCGTTGCGGTTGGCCGGTCTGGTCGGGCAGTTCAAAATCGGGGGCAAGATCTCCAGGTTGCATGTGTACAACCTAGCGCGCCCTTCTTACTGAGTGACTACTGCTCGCCGCGGGGTGCGAGGTAGACGCGCAATGGCCGCAAGACGGCCTTGGCACCTTCATCGGTGACCACGGCGACGCTGATATCGAGCCGATCCGGCTTAGACCGCTTCGCGGAAAGCTGAAGAGTGGCCGGTTCACCCGGTATGACATATACCGGTGCGACAAAGCGGGTGTCGTAACCGGTCATTTCAAGGTCGTTCTCGCTCGCCCAGCGCGTCGCGTGACCGAGCGCGATGCCGGCGGTCAGCATGCCGTGAGCAACCGGCGCGGGCAGACCTGCGGCCTTGGCGGCTTCCGGATCGGTATGGATGGCATTCGAGTCGCCGCCGACCAGTCCATAGCGACGCACTCGTTCAGTGTCGACGATCTCTTCGGCTGTCCACACCACGTCGGTCTGTTCACTCATCGGCCGCGGCCCCTTCTTCCTCAAAAGCGATAGTGGTCGTGACGACGGCGATCTCCGGCTCGTCCGGTGCGCTGACCGTGGTCGTGGTCACGACCTGAACCGCACCCGCGCGACGTCGTACAGTGGTCACCTCGAGCGTTGTCGAAACGACCTCGCCGAGCCGCAGCGTTCGCTTGTAGGTTGCCGCTTCCGCGGTATGCACGACGCCGTGGTGGGGCACCGCACCACTCATGACGAATTCACGAACGACACCCATCAAGACCACATTGAAGTAGCTCGGCGGGACGACGTCGTCGGGCGCGCCGAGTATCGCCGAGAACTCGGCTACGTGTTCGGGATCGACCACAACGTCGTCGATCGCGTAGCTCAGACCTTCCACCAATGAATCCACAATCGATGAGGGTATGCGCCGCGAGGGGTAATCGGCGAATTATCCACATGCGCCACATCTGTGTCGTTGTCCACAACTCGCGCCCACGGTCCCGAGAGTTGTCTGTGGCTACCCGTAGGTTGGTCGCATGCCAACGGCCTCCGGATACACCGTCAACGACCTCTTGCGGTCGTTCTCGGCTGGCGCTATCGAACGGGGAACCGAATACGCCCGACAGAACCGGATTTCGGGCGCGGAGTGGTCGCCCGACAAGCACCGGTTAGTCGCCAATTGCCGCGGCTCCGGTGGCCACGGCTATCGCACAGTCATCGACTTCGCACTTCACACAACGCCACCGACGGTCGTCAATGCCCGCTGCAGCTGCCCGGTCGGATACGACTGCAAACATGCGGTCGCCTTGATCGTCGTCGAAGGCGCGAAGATCCTCGGCGAGGACGACGGGGCGATGTGGCGGCAGTATCTGGCCGAAATACAAGCGGACGGCGCTCCCGCAGACGTCGACGCGTCTGCTCTGCCTCTCGGGCTGATGTTCACCAAGCGCGCTATTCGCGACGCCGTGGCGATCGTAGAGTTTCGACCCGTCACCCTCGGTCCACGGGGAAAGTGGATCAAGACCAAAGCCACCTGGAAGTCACTGTCAACCGCCAGCCATCGTCAGTACGATTCCCGACAGGTCATGGCGCTGCACGACATACTTCGATCACTGACCGGTACCACCGGATACTTCAATCGCGACACACTCACTCTGACCACCGCTCCGCCCGATTTCTGGCGGGCGCTGAGCGACGCTGTCAAAGCTGGCGTCGTGCTGGCGAGTGAAGGTTTCGACACCTCGACCGTCGCACTGGCCGACGAATTCACGCTGACCCTCGACGTTGTTCGCGAGAACACCGGACTGCGACTGCTCCCGAAGGCGCAGCTTGATGACCGCGTGCTGGATTCACATCAGCTGCTGACGATCGGACGGCCAAGGGCGTCGGGTGCGTTCATCGCCGACGACACGACACTGTGGATCGGTCCATTCGCGTCGCCGCTGACCGCAACCGAAACATCGCTGTTCGCCAATCGGCAAAGTATTCCGATCCCCGACGACGATGTTCTCGAATTCGCCGATGCGCTCCCTACACTGCGGCGCCATCGAGAAGTTCACATGCCCGACGCGGTGTGGCAACCACCGGTGATCAGTGCGCCGACACCGACGCTCATGGTCACCGCCGACGAGCACGGCGCCAACCTCTCCTGGCACGTCTCATACGAAATCGACGGCAACACAAGCATTTTCGACGCCGGGGCGCCCGCCCGAAGTGACCGGACTCGCGATGGGACCGCCGAGTCCGCCGCGTGGCAGTCGGTTCGCCCGCATATCGAGAGGGTCGCGGCGGGTTGCGCCACGTGGCGACACCAGGCGATCGACTATATCCACACACATCCTGGCCTAATGCGGGCAACCGAGGCGTTTTCGGTCCTCTCCGCGATTTCGACGGCACCGTCGATCGACGAGGCGCTGGCGCTTGCTCCCCTACAGATGTTGCGTGCCCCACTGCGCATCGGCTCGGCCGAGACCGCGGTCCTCCGCAACGAGACTGTGCCGAAGATCGAAACCGACGACACCCTGCGCGTGCAGTGGCGAGGCATCGATGTTGACTATCGACCGCCCCAGGCCCCACCGCAAATCAGTTTCAGCGCCGGTGAGGACGATCGAACACCCGACAACGATTGGCTCGACCTCTCGATCAATCTCAACGTCGATGACCACGTGCTGCCCATATCCGACGTCATCGCGGAATTGGCTAGTGGCGCAACACATATGGTGCTCGGCGATGGAACCTACTTCTCGCTGGAGACGCCAGAGCTCAGTAGGCTCGGCGACCTCCTGGCCGAGGCTCGGGCATTGGGTGAATTCGATCGCGAGAAGGTAAGCACCGGAACTCTCAACGTGACTCTGTGGGAGGAGCTACTCGAACTTGGCGTCGTCGACGAACAGATCCTGGCCTGGCAGGAGCGATGTAAGCGGTTGTCGGCCGCGCGGCCACCACAACCGGTCGAGCCGCCCGCCGGCCTGAACGCACAACTGCGGCACTATCAGCGCGATGGCCTCGATTGGTTGAGTTTCCTGTGGGACAACCAGCTTGGCGGCATTCTGGCCGACGATATGGGCCTCGGTAAGACGCTGCAGACTCTTGCCCTGATCAGCCGGGCCGTGGCTGCCGATCCTACTGCGCGCTTCTTGGTCGTCGCGCCGACCAGCGTCATCGCGAACTGGGCAGCCGAAGTACGCCGATTCACCCCGGGTCTCGGCGTGTGTGAGGTGGTGTCGACTCGCGGGCGAGCGCGCCAGAGTTTGACTGACCAGATCGGCTCGGCGAATATCGTCGTGACCTCATATACGTTGCTACGACTGGACTTTGACGCCTTCGACACCATCGAGTGGTCGGGCGCGATTTTTGACGAGGCCCAGTTCATCAAGAACCACAACGGGAAAACACACAAGTCCGCACGACGAATCCGCGCATCGTTCAAACTAGCCATCACCGGCACTCCCATGGAGAACAATCTGATGGAGTTGTGGTCGCTCCTGTCGGTAAGCGCGCCCGGTCTCTTCCGCTCGCCGGTCACGTTCCGCGAGCATTTCGCTAAACCCATCGAAGCCGGCCAGGCACCGGAACAACTCGAGGTTCTTCGACGGCGTATCAGACCATTAATGTTGCGCCGCAAGAAAACTGAGGTTGTCACGGATCTGCCGCCCAAGCAGGAGCAAGTGCTCACGCTGCCGCTGGGCAGCAAACATCGCAAGATCTATGACACGCAGCTGGCTCGCGAGCGCCAGAAAGTACTCGGATTACTCGACGACTGGGAATCCAACCAGTTCTTGATTCTCTCGGCACTTACCCGATTGCGCCAACTCAGCCTGCATCCGGGACTCGTCGATGCTGAACAGCGCGACGTCTCGTCGGCGAAGGTGGAGTATCTCGCCGAGCAAGTTCCCGAGCTACTCGCCGAAGGGCACAGCGCGCTGATTTTCTCCACATTTACCGGCTTCCTGCGGCTCCTGCGGGAGACATTCGACGCCGCCGGTATCGCGTATGCGTATCTCGATGGCTCGATGTCGGCAAAGCAGCGTAAGGCCGCCGTCGACGACTTCACCGCCGGTCGAGTGTCAGTATTTCTCATCAGCCTCAAGGCAGGCGGGTTTGGGCTCAATCTCACGCAGGCCGACTATTGCTTTGTCTGTGACCCGTGGTGGAATCCGGCAGCCGAAGCGCAGGCCGTCGACCGCGTGCACCGGATTGGTCAACAGCGACCCGTCAACGTATATCGCCTGGTATCGGGGGCGACGATCGAGGAGAAGGTCGTCGAGTTACAAGACCGAAAGCGTGAACTCTTTACCGCCGTGGTCGATGATGGCGATGCGTTTAGTACCGGAATCACCGCCGACGACGTACGCGGCCTGTTAGGTTAGCCATTCTGACGAATTAGGGACCGATAATGATGTTTTCATCGCGCACCGGTAGCAATCTGCCTGGACAAGGTCGTATCGTTAGATGTGTGAACTTTCGTTCCACGTTGCTGGTGGTAGCCGCATCCTTGGCGGCCGCTGTCGCGATCGCGCTCCCGGCACCCGCCGCGGCCAGCACTCCCCGGGTCGGTGGACCATGCACCAAGAGTGAGGCGTCGTCGGCTCGACAGACCTCCGACGGCACCCGCGTCGTCTGCGTCTACCTAAATTCCGGCCGCTATCAGTGGCAGCGCCTGAGTAACCCGTCGCCGGTTAACTAAGGGTCCCGAGGTAGGAAGATCTGCGTGCCAAGCCGTTCGCGCGGTACGCACCTACCGAGCGCACGGTCGGGGTAATGTCGATCCGTCACCCCATCGCTGTGAGGAGCCGTCCAGAGTGTTTCCCGGAACTTTCGTTGCCACTACGCCCGACAAGCCCGCCGTCATTCGTCCCACCACTGGCGAACAAGTCACCTATCGTCAGCTCGACGAGAATTCCCTCAAAGTGGCGAACCACCTGCGCACCCTGGGCATCGAGGCGGGAGACTCGATAGCCGTCGTCTCCGTCAATGACCTTCGCATATTCGACGTCTACTGGGCTGCGGTACGTAGTGGCCTCTACGTGACTGTCATCAACAATCATTTGACCGCAGATGAGGTTGAGTACATTCTGACCGACTGCGGTGCGCGCGTACTCTTCGCCAGTGCCGAGGTCGCTGACGCTGTGGGCAAGGCCGCCGAGATTGATGCACTCAAAGCCGATGGTCACCAAATCGCTTGGGGCGGAAAGCTTCCCGGATTCGAAGACTACGCCGACGTGCTGGCGGCGGGATCACTCGCTCCATTGTCATCACAGCCGCGGGGAACCGACATGTTGTACTCCTCGGGCACGACCGGCCGCCCGAAGGGAATCAAGATCGCTCCACCCGAAGGACAGGTTGACGAAGTCCCCGACCCTTATACGGCCACCTTCGGTCCGCTGTACGGATTTAACGAGGACACCGTCTACCTCTCGCCCGCGCCGGTGTATCACGCAGCGCCACTTCGCTATTGCGGCGTTGTCAACTCGGTCGGCGGCACCGTGGTGATGATGGATCACTTCGACCCTGAACTGGCGCTGGCGAATATTCAGTCATACCGGGTGACCCACAGTCAGTGGGTGCCCACCATGTTCATCCGAATGTTGAAGCTTCCCAGAGCGATTCGCGACTCCTACGACGTCAGCAGCCTCAAGATCGCGGTTCACGCCGCCGCACCGTGCCCCATCGAAGTCAAGCGGGCGATGATCGAGTGGTGGGGTCCGGTTATCCACGAGTACTACGCGTCAACCGAGGCCGCCGGCGCTACCTTCATCGGACCGCAGGAAGCTCTCGAGCGTCCCGGTTCGGTCGGCAAACCGCTGCTCGGCATCGCGCACGTCGTCGACGACGATGGCGCTGACCTACCGGCCGGCGAGGTGGGCGTCATCTATTTCGAACGTGACGACGTACCGTTCCGCTATCACAATGATCCGGCGAAAACTGTTGCGTCACAACATCCTAATCACCCTAACTGGGCAACCACCGGCGACATGGGTTATCTCGATGAAGACGGTTATCTCTATCTGACCGACCGCAAAGCTTTTATGATCATCTCCGGCGGTGTGAATATCTATCCGCAGGAGGCCGAGAATGTCCTGGTCAATCATCCGGCCGTATACGACGTCGCGGTGATAGGCGTACCCGATCCCGAGATGGGTGAACAGGTCAAGGCGTGTGTTCAGCTGGCGGAGGGGTTCGACGGTTCCGAAGATCTTGCGGCTGAACTGATCTCGTTCACCAGAGACCGACTGGCTCACTACAAGGCCCCACGCAGCATCGACTTTCTCGTCGATCTACCACGAACGCCTACCGGGAAACTAGTGAAAGGCGAACTGCGCAAGCAGTATTGGGCCAGCTAGCGAGCCTGAAATCTGCGACGTCGGACCCGGCGAGGGGATTATCCCCTCGCCGGGGCTCAAGACGCAGGGTTCGGTCGATGTCGCGGCCGGGCCCGGCTCTACTCAGCCAGTGGCTGGTGTCGCCAGCAACTCACGCAACTTTCGCCGGCTCACCTTGCCGACGCCGGTTTCCGGAAAGGCGTCGAGGATCTTCACCGTGTCGGGCAACTTCCACTCCGCGAGCCCTGAGTCACGGACGAACTTGCGAATCAGCGGAAGCGTCGGCGGTTCGTCGGGATCGGCGGCAAGCAGATACGCGACTGTTCGCTCGCCCAGGTATTCGTCCGCCTGAGCGACGACGATGGCGTCACGCACGGCGGGATGCTCGAGTAGCTGCTCTTCCAGTTGCTCCGCGGAAACTTTCTCCCCGCCTCGGTTGACGCGATCACCTCCCCGACCGCGCACGATGAAATTGCCGTCGGCGGTGAGTTCCACGACGTCGCCGGTCCGATACCAGCCGTCGGGTGCGAATGACGCGGCGCCAGCACCTGCCCAGTAGCCTCGAATCGTGTATGGCCCTTGGGTTTCCAAGAATCCGGGACCGTCAGTCACGACGTCGCCATTCTCGTCGACCAGACGGACTTGGTCATCGTCGGACATTGGACGGCCCTGCGTCGTCGTCACAACGTCGATCGGATCGTCAAGGCGGGTGTAACACACCAACCCCTCTGCCATTCCGAAGACCTGCTGCAATCTCACACCCAACGCCGGGCCAACGCGACGCGCCAACTCGTCGGGACAGCGCGCGCCGCCGACCTGGATGGTCTCTAGCGAGGATATGTCGAATTCGGTTCCGCGCTCGGCAGATTCGGTCCACACTCGGGCCAGCGGAGGTACCAGCCCAGTCATCGTCACCTTCTCGCGCTCGACAATCTGCCACGCGACCGACGGGGTCGGAGATGCGGTCAATGCGACCGTCCCACCCGCGTACAGGGCACCGAGAATTCCCGGCGACGACATCGGAAAGTTATGGGAGACGGGCAAAGTGGCGAGATAGACAGTGTCGGCATCAACGCCGCACAACTCGTTGCTACGAATGACGGAATATAGATAGTCGTCGTGGGTCCGCGGGATCAACTTGGGAATTCCCGTGCTACCGCCCGACAGTTGCAGAAAAGCCAGCTGCGCCGGATCGGCACGCGGGTGGTCCACGGGCTCAGCCCAAAGAGCTTCCAGGTTGTCGACGTCGATCAATTGCTGAACCGAATCGACCTGTGCCGCAATGGAATCCGCGAGACGGAGATAGTCATACGAGGAGTCGGCATGCGGGGAGACGATCGCGACGGCACTAGCGGAGCGCGCGATTCCCACCAACTCGGATTCGCGATGGGCCGGCAGGCCGAACACCGGAATCGCTCCCACACGAAACAGTGCGAAGACGATCTCGACGTAGGCCACGCGGTTGGGCACCTGCAGGAGAACTCGATCTTCCGGGCCGATATCACGGGCGACGAGTCCGGCCGCCAGGCGCTCCACGCGGTCGTCGAGTTGTCGATAGGTCAGCCGACGTTCGAGGTCGACGGCCGCTGCGCGGTCAGAGATCTGAGGATCACGTGCTCGTGCCCGCAGCATGTCGTCGAATGTCTCGCCGCGCCAAAGCCCAGCTCGCCGATACTGTTGTGCGAATTCCGGGGGCCAAGGAGTTACCTTCACCTAAGTTAGGTTAGCCTAAAGGAATGAGTATCCCGTCGATCGCCCCCTACGACATCCCCTCGGGCGCATTTCCCAATCGCGTCGACTGGACTCTCGAGCCCAGTCGAACCGCACTGCTCATACACGATATGCAGCGCTACTTTACCGATGCCTACGACACCGACCTCGAGCCGATGGCGACCGCGTTACCGAATATGGTCGCGATTCGCGAGGCGTGCGAGAAGGCGGGCGTCCCGGTTGTCTACACAGTTCAGCCGGGCGACCAGCATCCATCCCGCCGCGGCATTCTGGCCGATTTCTGGGGTAAGGGACTCGAATCCGGCCGCGATGAGGAGATTGTCGATCCACTGGCACCTCGCGATGGAAATATCACTGTCACCAAATGGCGATACTCCGGTTTTCAGCGCACTGACCTGCGCCAACTTCTTGGTCACCACGGTCGAGACCAGTTGATCGTCGTCGGTGTATACGCCCACATGGGTTGCATGATCAGTGCCACCGAAGCCTTTATGAGCGACGTAGCCCCCTTCTTCGTTATCGATGCGATGGGCGACTTCTCCGCCGAAGAACACGAGATGGCGGGCACCTACGTCGGCAAACGAGCCGGTCGCGTCCTACGCGCCGCCGACGTCGTCGCCGCATTGTCCGCACGCGTCGCGGTCGCGTCCGGCACTCGTTGATCTCGATGGTTGACGTCGCCGGTATCACCGGTCGCCGCGCTGTAGTCACCGGAGCAGCGGGCGGTATTGGCTCGGCGGTGGTGACAGCATTGTGCACCGCTGGCGCGAAGGTGCATCAGTGGGATATCGCCGGCACCAATGCCATCCGCGCAGTCGACGTCACCGACCGCAGCGCTGTCGAACACGCCTGGCGCGATTCGGAATCCGAGGGCCCCATCGACATCGTCGTCAGCGCGGCCGGAGTGCTGTCCGACGACTGGGATCGCTGTATGTCAGTCAACGCGGGCGGAGTCCGCAACCTCATCGACGTCGCCGCGGCGGCGATGGGACCACGTCGTCGCGGAACAATCGTACTGGTATCCAGCAATGCCGGAGCTACACCGCGCACCGGCCTAGCCGCTTATGGCGCGTCGAAGGCCGCTGCTACCTCATACGCACGCAGCATCGGACTTAGGTTGGCACCCAACGGAATTCGCGTAAATATCGTCTCCCCTGGATCGACTGACACGGCGATGCTCCGCGGTATGTGGCGTGATTCTTCCGATCGCGACGCCGTAGTGGCCGGCACCCCTGACCAGTTCCGCCTCGGTATCCCCCTCGGACGTATTGCTACACCCGCCGATATTGCCGAAACGGTCGCTTTCTTGGCCTCCGATGCCGCGCGCCACGTGACGCTGCACGACCTGCGCGTCGACGGCGGCGCAACGCTCGATATGTAACCCCTCCCGATCCCTTCAACAGATAGGCATTCCGTGAAATCAAGACTGACCAAACTCGTCGGAATAGCGTTGGCCGTCACCCTCTTCGGGTTCTTGGCCGGATGCTCCACACCAGATGACGAAGCCCAATCCTCAGCTCCGTACACACCGGTGACCGTAAACCACGAATTCGGGTCAACGCAGATCACCCAACGTCCGACGCGCGTCGTCACCTTGTCGACTAGTTGGACCGATACACTTGCCGCGCTTGATATTCCGATTACCGCGCAGTTCGGCGAACAGGGTTACTCGGGTAAGGACAACAAATTCCCGTGGACCCCGGCGCACGGCGGCGAAACCATCATCGTCAAGTCGATGGCCGATATGGATATCACCAAGTTGGCCCAGCTCAACCCCGATCTGATTCTCGCCGGGTATGTCGGTCAAAAGGAAACCTACGACCGGCTTTCCAAGTTGGCACCGACGATTCCGGTGATGAAGAAGGGCGCGACGGTCGACACCTGGGAAGACATCGCCACCACCACCGGAAAGATCTTCGGTGAGCAGGAGCAGGCCACGAAACTCGTCTCGGATACCAACGCCAAGATCGAGAAGTTCAAGAAGGATAACGCCGCAGCGATGGGCAAGACCTTCGTCTTCGCACAATTCCAGCCCACCGGCGGTATCGGCGCGGTGAACAACGCCGAGAAGGACCCCTCGGCCGGCCTTCTCACGCAACTCGGGTTCAAGCTGTACCCACCGCTAGCCGCTCAGAACAAGGGCGGGCCCACACGCAGCATCATCTCCAGCGAACGTGTCGACCTGTTGAATTCGGATCTGTTGATCGCTTGGCCATTGGCAGCGAACTTCGACTTCAACAAGATTCCCGGCTGGAACAACCTCACCGCGGTCCGCAACGGGACCGTCTTGGAAGTATCCAATGACAACGTTCCTGCCTTCGGCGTGCCCAGCGCGCCGTCAGTTTCGTACGTCATCGATCTGCTGACGCCAGTAGCGCAGAAACTGGCCTAGGCGGAGCGATTCTTCAGTCCCGGGTCCCGCAAGTGCGGGACCCGGGATTTTTAGCCCTTTGTCGAAATCGTCACCCGAGTGTTCCGACTCACGAATCAGCCACGGGCCCAATGAAATAGGCGGTCGACAGCAAGGCCAAGAGCAGGTATGCCGCCGGGAAGGCAATGTTGTACAGGACACGCGCCCGTACATGAATGCCGACGGCGCCAATGAAATACAGCGTCAACCCGCAACCAGCGGCGACGCCGATCCACGGTTCAACGGTCAGGCCGACTAGCAGGCCGGCCGCTCCAAGTAGTTTCAACGTCGCAAGGTAGGGCAACGCGGCGGCCGGGACCCCCACTTCGGAAGAGTTCTTCAACACGAATTTCGCTGGCATATAGTCGGGAAGCGCAATGAGTGCGGTCGACACTATGCAGACGATCGTGACGACAAGCAAGATCGTCATGCGCTCCACCTACTCCCAACGTCGCCTTCCGCGGGGGGCGAATGTCGGCAACGATGCAGCGTCCCCCGATGAGAAGCAGCCCGATGCGTGCCAGCACTGGTCGCGGCGGTTCGCGCGTACGCCGCTGTGGTCCGTTCGTGGGACGTGCGAGATTGGTCCATCTGTACGCTCATTGATTGATGTCTCCTCTGAGTCAGTTGAACTTGTTGGACGCGAGATTGGTGGTCTCATCTGTTCCGACGTTTTCGGCACCGGAAAGGTGACATCAAGTGATAACTGCGCACGAGTTCGAAGCAGCCCGGCCGGGACTAACCGCATTGGCATTCCGACTACTCGGATCTCTTCATGATGCGGAAGACGCGGTGCAAGGCGCCTGGATCAAATCGGCGACTGCCCAAGCTGGTGACCTATACAACCCGGCCGCGTGGCTGACCACCGTACTCACCCGCGTATGCCTCGATCAGCTGCGACTGCGCCACCGTCGACGAGAGGAACCTCTACCAGCCGAACTGATCGGAGCGGAGCAGCTAGCTGCTGATGAGCACTATCTGCGACGGGAAAGTGTCTCTCGCGCTCTGATGGTGGTACTCGGGGTGTTGTCGCCATCGCAACGTGTCGCCTACGTGCTTCACGATTTGTTCGATGTTCCGTTCCAAGAGATCGCACGAACGCTCGACATCAGTGCCGATAGCGCTAAGCAGCATGCGAGTCGCGCACGAAAGCGAATCGCGGGTGTTGCGCCGGCGACCGATATCGAATGCGGTGACGAGGCGATCGTCACTGCGTTTCTCGACGCGGCAGCCGGCGGTGACTTCGGCCGGATGATCGATTTGATGACTGACGATTGTGTGCGCATCGTCGATGCTGCTCTGGTCCCACCCGGCACGCCGACCACCGTCACCGGCGCTTCCGAGATCGCACGCGAGACGACATCATTTGCCGACCGAATCCGTGCGAGCACAGCACTGGTCGTCGGGGGCCGGCTCGTGCATGTCATCGCGCCGGGCGGTCACCCCTTCGCCATCATCGACGTAGGCACCAGAACTGGGCAGGTAACCCGGATCAGCATAAGTCGGAATCCCGAAAACTGGAACTCTATCGCGCTGCCTCCGCAGACCTAACTGTCGACGCCAGATCGCGAAGTACCCCACCCGACGAAATCGATTGGGGCCCTTTGCGATACCTAGCTACCTCGGCCAGCGCTGCTGATTGCTCCATTTCAGCGCCGCGGTCTCCGACCAGGGGCCCAATCCGTGACCGGCGTTTGATTGCCGGAAGTCGATCGTCGCCCCGTCCTTGCGTGCGGCATCGACGAAGTTTTTCGTCAGCGGCGCGAACGCGACTGGATCCAGATTGCCCTGCTGAATCAGAATCGGAGCACGGTAGCCCGCGACCGGCACCCTGGTCACCGCCCGCAACGCCGGAATGAGCGGTCCCTGATCGAACGGCCGAGAAACCAACTGGCCCACGGTCATTCCTTTGGTCGCACGACCTTGATTCGGATAGCACAGCGTCTTCGCGTCGGCAATCACCTTGCGTCCCAACGGGGTCAGGTACGAGTCAACCTGAGCGTCAGGCCGGACCGACTTGAGTCCGGCGAGAACATACGAGAAGTACGTGACGTAGTCGGGCACCGCGACCGGCGGCACGCCTGGGCGAATCAGCTTGAAGTAGTCGGCGATATCGACCGGCGGTGAACTCACGGCTGCGCCGACATTCTGGATTTCAGGCGCATATGCCTGCGCCTCATTCGACGCCCACAGCGATGCGTGACCACCCTGCGATCCGCCGCTGGCGATAAACCCGTTGGACGACTTGAGGTTTCGCTGCGCGACGATCGTACGCGCCGCCCGCACCGAGTCCAGTACGTTCTTTCCCGCGGTCGGCCCGTCGAGGTAGGCGTGTTGCCCTGGACCACCGATTCCCGCGTATTCAGTCGCGGTGATGACGTAGCCATCCTTCAGCCATGGTCCCAGCCAATCGTCATACCGGCCGCCGTGGCCCATCCGATCGGTGACCGTGCAGCCATCGCCCAGTCCGGCGGTGCCATGAGCGTAACCGACGTAGCGCAGTCCGTTCGGTCGAGTGCTCTGCTTGGGGATCATCACCGTCCCGCGAACAGGAACGAGCTTTCCGTCCGACCCCGGTGACAAATAGGTCATCGAGATCACGGTCTGTGCACCGGCTATCTTGGCATCAACGTTGCCCGTGATGTCCTTCGACGACAAGACCGTGCCCGCTTGTTGCGGTGCCGCCAGCGCACTGGCCGGGGTCGCGATCGCGAGACCGACAAGGGGTACCGCGGCCGCGAGTGCTATTGCGATTCGACTACGAATTGTCTTCTCACCCTTCATGTTACGTCTCCTACCCGACGACCGCGTCGCGAACCTTGCGGTCCTCGGCGAAACACATCGATCGAAGCACATTGTGGTACGCGTTGAATCCGAAGTTCAACGGCGCGTAAAAGAAGCCAAACGGTCGGGGGATGTATTGCCCGACGCCCGGCAGCAGCATCGACAGTCCGTTACTCCACACAACTTGGGCGAGATAGATGGTGAAGTACATCGTGTAAAACGCCGCTGTCATCGATTTGGTGACCGACAGATCCCACAGGCGAACCGTCTTGCCCATGTTGTCGCCCTTGTTGAAGTTGTGGATGAGTCCGATGAGGATATCCAGCGGAGCACCCGAAGTGCCGAGCGAAATATCGCCGACCGGAATATCCGGCGAGAGGTAGCCGCCGAGCAACGAGATCAACGACTCGATCTGGTTGAAGTCCGCGGGGTCGGCGGGAATCAGGTTGACCGGCACCCAGATGTTTCGCATCCGGTTCTCGACGTCCTTGCTGACTGCGAGAACCTTCGCCTTGGTGGCTGCGTCCTTGTTGGTGTCGGTCAGATATTTCGTGGTGCGATCAACGATGCGCGACATCGACTGGTCGCCGATCGGCTTGCAATCGGTGGTGTCGGCCAAGTCCACATCGTGAGCGATCTGTTCGATCCATCCGGGCACCTTCCCGGCGAAGCGCAGATCCTTAATCGGTTTACCAGCCTGATCCTTCTCCGCCTTGGTCATCGACACGAGACAGGAGTTGAGCAGGTAGCCCGAGATAGAGCGGTAGGCGTACCCGGCACCGTAGATAGCGATGTAGAACGGCATGGTTATCAAGAAGCGCACCGTTATTGGCCCCCAGAGCACCGCGATATTCGGAATGGTGCTCAGTACCACGGTGAGCGGAATGATGACCGTGATGTGAATGAACATCCACACCGTCTCCACCGCCTGGGCAAGTGTCAGGTTCTCGACGGTGATCGCCTGGAATTGCTTGCCGTGACGCACATTCAGGAGTTGCGAGATGACATAGAGCGAGATTGGGTCGCGGTATTTCATCACCGGATCGTCGCGCTGGGCACCCATCTGCTTGGGGTTGTTGGATACCAGCATGTTCGAGATACGAAGCTTATTCATATCCCGATGGGTTTGGGCCTTGATGCTGTCCTTGTTCTTCTTGATATTCGCCGGGAGGTACGGAACAACCGAGTCGAATACCGAGTCGTAGATCTTGCCCAACGTCGCGAAATCGGAGCCCACGCATTCCTTCGGGAGATCCGACGCCGGCTGAGTACTCGGCGCCGTCGGCGCGGCGTTGACGATCGATGACATCGATGTACTGCCGCCAACAGCGGCCACTGAAACCAGCACCGATAGCACCACAATCAAAATCCGGCGCAACACCCGGTTTGCCTCCTGCCAACCCTGACTCCCAGCGGTTTAAGTCACTCGACAAATCCGACAGAAGGATAACCTAATTTAGGTAATCCTTAGGAAAGTAACAGGGGCGTCACGAAGAGGCCAACTACTGTGATCTTTGCCATAGGCGGCTCCGAATCAGTGCAGGTAGAGACCTCGATAGTCCAGTTCGCGAAGGTTGATTTCGGGTTGCAGTGCCCACCGGACCACAGCCTCCGACCGCGTTGGCGGTCGACGCTATCGCCGGTCGAACGCGTTCAGAATTTCCTGCGCGGCCAGGGCCGGCGTGAGATCGCCGGTTGCGACCGCGGTCTCGACCCGCGACCTAACCTGCTCCACCGCGGCGCTCTCACCCAGCCGCGCCAGCACGATGTCGTGCACCATCGCCCACATCCAGCGGACCTCCTGGCCGCTGCGATGCGAGTCGAAACGTCCATCGTCGACCATCGCCTGACGGTGTGCCTGCACGGCATCCCAATACTCGTCGACGCCGGTATTCTCTAACGCACTCATAGTTAGTACCGGAGGCCGCCAGCACGCATCATGCGGATAAATCAGCGACAGCGCACCGCGTAATTCTCTTGCCGCCGAGCGCGCTTCGAGCTGATGTTTTCCATCGGCTTTATTGACCACGACGACATCGGCGAGTTCCAGTACACCCTTTTTGATTCCCTGTAATGAGTCACCGGTCCGTGCGAGGGTCAAAAAGGAAAAGGTATCCACCATATTTGCAACGGTCACCTCTGACTGCCCAACACCGACCGTCTCCACGAGCACAACATCAAAGCCAGCCGCTTCAACGATGACGATCGACTCGCGGGTCGCTTTGGCCACCCCACCCAGCGTTCCCGACGTCGGTGAGGGCCGGATATAGGCATTCGGATTGACGGCCAGTCGACCCATCCTGGTCTTGTCGCCGAGGATGGAGCCGCCGGTACGACTCGAGGACGGGTCAACCGCCAGGACAGCTACCTTGTGGCCGAGTTCGATCAGTCGCATGCCGAGCGCCTCGATCGTCGTGGACTTTCCGACCCCCGGCACACCGGTGATGCCAACACGAAAAGACTTGCCCGCGTGGGGAGTTAGGGTCAGCAGCATTTCTTGCGCGGCCGCGCGGTGGTCGGCTCGCGACGATTCCACCAGGGTGATTGCCCGCGCCAGGTCGGCACGTCGATCAGCAAGCACCCCTTCGGCGAGTGCCTGCGGGTCGACGACGCGCGCCAACTACTCCCCCGCCGCGGCGGAGCCGCCGTCAGAGTCGCTGCCGGAGCCGCCATCAGAGTCGCCGGACAAGTCGTGCCCGAGACTGGTCGCGAGTTTGGTGACCAACTCGACGGCCGAGTCAGCGATGACGGTGCCGGGTGGGAAGATCGCGGCGGCACCCGCTTCGTACAGTTCATCGAAATCGCCGGGCGGGATCACTCCGCCGACCACGATCATAATGTCTTCTCGCCCAACATCTTTCAGTGCATCGCGCAGCGCGGGCACTAGCGTCAGGTGACCGGCGGCCAGCGACGATACGCCGACCACGTGTACGTCGTTGTCGGCTGCTTGGCTAGCCACTTCGTCGGGTGTGGAGAACAACGGGCCAACGTCGACGTCGAAGCCCAAATCGGCAAAGGCCGTCGAAATTACCTTCTGTCCGCGGTCGTGACCGTCCTGTCCCATCTTGGCGACGAGGACACGCGGTCGACGCCCCTCGGCCCGCGCGAATTCCGCGACGATGGCGGTGGCCGCGTCGATATTGCTCACGTTGCCAGCCTCATGTCGATACACACCGCTGATGGTACGGATTTCTGCCTGATGCCTGCCGAATTCCTTCTCCATCGCGTCGGAAATCTCGCCGACGGTGGCACCGTGGCGAGCGGCCTCGATGGCCAGCGCCATCAGGTTGTTCTCCATGCCACCGCCGGTGGCGCCCGCGGCTCGCGTCAGGTCCGCGAGTGCTGTCTGGACGGCGTCTGAATCACGTTCAGCGCGAAGCTTCTTCAGCTTTGCCAACTGCTCGGATCGAACCTGCGAGTTCTCGACTTTGAGGACCTCGATCTCCTCGTCCTCGTCGACTTGATACTTGTTGACGCCGACCAGCGGCTGCTGGCCCGAGTCGATGCGAGCTTGTGTGCGCGCCGCGGCCTCTTCGATGCGAAGCTTGGGCAGACCTTCGTTGATCGCCTGGGCCATCCCGCCGGTCTCTTCCACCTCGGCAATATGCTTGCGCGCCTTTTCCGCGAGTTGCGCGGTCAACCATTCGACGTAATTCGACCCGGCCCACGGGTCGATCGGCCGCGTGGTGCCCGACTCCTGCTGCAAGAGGAGCTGGGTGTTACGCGCGATACGTGCCGAGAAATCGGTTGGCAACGCAATCGCCTCGTCGAGTGCGTTGGTGTGCAACGACTGGGTGTGGCCTTGTGTCGCTGCCATCGCCTCAACGCAGGTGCGGGCGACATTGTTGAATACGTCCTGCGCGGTGAGTGACCAGCCCGAGGTCTGCGAGTGCGTTCGCAACGAGAGCGATTTGCTGCTCGTGGGTTCAAACTGGGCAACCAATTCGCTCCACAGCAAGCGGGCTGCTCGTAGCTTGGCCACTTCCATGAAGAAGTTCATGCCGATGCCCCAGAAGAAGGAGAGCCGAGGCGCGAACTTGTCAATGTCGAGTCCGGCGGCAAGGCCGGCTCGGATGTACTCGACGCCGTCGGCGAGCGTGTACGCGAGTTCCAAATCGGCTGTGGCGCCTGCCTCTTGGATGTGGTAACCGGAGATTGAGATTGAGTTGAACTTCGGCATCCGGGCCGAGGTGTAGCCGAAGATGTCAGAGATGATCCGCATCGACGGTTCGGGTGGATAGATATAGGTATTGCGGACCATGAACTCTTTGAGGATGTCGTTCTGAATGGTCCCCGCCAGTTTCTCCGGCGGCACGCCTTGTTCCTCCGCGGCGACAACATACAGCGCGAGAATCGGTAGTACCGCGCCATTCATCGTCATCGAGACCGACACGCTGCTCAGATCGATGCCGTCGAATAGCTGCCGCATATCCAGGATCGAGTCGATAGCGACACCTGCCATACCGACGTCGCCGCCGACTCGCGGATGATCCGAGTCGTAGCCGCGGTGTGTCGCGAGGTCGAAGGCGACCGACAGACCCTTCTGTCCTGCTGCCAGGTTGCGGCGGTAGAAAGCGTTCGACTCAGCGGCAGTTGAGAATCCGGCGTATTGGCGAATTGTCCACGGCTGGTTGACATACATCGTCGGGTAGGGGCCGCGGATGAACGGCGCCGCACCGGGGATGGAGTCGAGGGGGTACGGATTGTCCCCAGTGGTGACGGCATCGCGCTCCGCACGGGTATAGACCGGGCTGACGTCAATCTGTTCGGGCGTGTGCCAGGTGATTTGCTCGGCTGTGTATCCGTGGGTGCTGCTCAGTCCACTCAGTAGCGCTGCGGTATCACCCGCAGGGTCACCATTCGCGGACGAATCCTCAAGGGGGACATCGGCAAAGCTGGCGATATCGGTGGTCGGGCTCGTTGTGTCTGTCATGCGCTCGCTCCCGCGACATTGGACTCGGCCGGATCGGCACCGTGCGAACCGGTTAGCTGGTCGAGAAGGTCTGTCAAAGTCGATACGGCGTCGATGCCGACGCGCAGTGAGCCGTCGGGCTTATCTGATTCGGACTCGGGCCATTCCTTGAGCGGCCCCGCGAGCAGAACTTTCTGTATCCCGTTGGCGCGCAACGCCGCGAGTACCGCTGGGCCTTCCTCGGCGTATCGTGCCTTGGTTCCGCAAATCACCGCGATCGGAGTTTGGACTGCCACACTCTGCGCCGTCACGGGCCCCGGGTTTATCGCCGCAATCCCGCCTGCCGCCAGCAAATTGGCCACGAATGTAGTGCGGCCGTTATGTTCGGCAACCGTGCCAAGCGGCACTAGCTCAATCGACGGCCGTACACCGGTGGTCGCGAGGACAGCGTCGGAACGGTCGCGCAATTCCTCGAAAGCCTGGGCTACCCGGGCCAATCTGGGCGTGGCGAGTTCCAAGTCGGTGGTCACGGCGGCACGGTCCAGCGGCCGCTCGCCGAGGTTCGGGAACTCGTTGACACCCGTCACCGACGTCCTGCGGTGAGCGACGTCCTCGTCGCGGGTGGCACGAGCCGCAGCGATAGCGTCAGCGATGATATTGTCTGCCAGCGCCTTTCGATATCCGCCCGCGCGTTCGACATTCTGCAGTACCGACCACGCCGCCTGCGCAAGGTCGGCGGTAAGCGATTCGACGAACCACGAACCGCCCGCCGGGTCGAGCACCCGCCCGATATTCGACTCCTCAAGCAGAAGCAGTTGGGTATTGCGGGCGATGCGCCGGGAAAAGCTTGCCTTTGAAGTGCGCTGAGCGATCGGAATAGCAGCGTCATAGCCGAGAACGGTCACCTGGTCGGCCCCACCGACACCGGCACCGAAGGCGGCGACGGTGGTACGCAACATATTTACCCACGGATCACGCTGAGTCAGCATCGACAAATCAGTAACGGCGTGGATTACCGCGGCACCATCGTCGGGAGCGCCGATCACCTGCGCGACACGCGACCATACCTTGCGCATCGCACGCAATTTCGCTGTTACCCCGAACTGATCGTCATCGATCGACACCGCAAAGGTGATCTGCCGCAACGCTTCTGACTCGGTCAACCCGGCACCGACGAGGTCGCGGACATGCGCCAGGCCTGCCGCGACGAGATAACCCAGCTCCTGCGCGTCAGTGGCTCCAGCGGTGGCGAAGTCAGTGCCGTCGAGACGGAACGCCCGGACCCCATTAAGCGCGCTGACCGTCTTGGCTGCGAACGCCGTAGCTTCGACGTCGTCAACATCGATACGCCCCGAGTAGGCCGCCGTTAGCGGTGAAAATCCAAGGGACGCAATGGTTGCGACGGTCGGCGTGACACTCCTCGGCGCGTCGGCCGACGCTGCCTTGACGTCGAGGAATGCCTGGGCGGCGACAACACCATCGGCGCCAGCATCGAGAGTGACCGGAATCAGGTCAAGGTATACCCCGGTGAAAACATCGGCGAGGTTGTCGGATGTGACACCGTTGCCAACATGGAGCCATAATCCACTCGCCCCGCTGTTGAAGGCGTCCAAAATCGCTTCGTTGACCTCGGACGCACCCTGTGCGTCATCGCCATGCCGCTCGGTAACGCGCCATCCTTGCACAACGTCACGCGTGGCGTCGGCGCCACGAACGAACGGGAAACTGCCCGGCAGGCCTGGCTCGGGCGTCTCGTCGCGCCTCGTATAGAGCGGATCGATGACTAAGTCATCGCGAGTGCGCACAGCCAGCAGTTCAGCGGGCGTTCCGGCCAATTGCTCGACGTCGACGCGTTTGCTTTTGGCCAGTACTTGCGCGGCCGATGCCGACCACTTCTCGTAGAGCGCGTCTAGCGGTTCGCTCATTAGCTCGCACCTCGTCCTCGCCGACCCGGGCGGCGGGTCCACTACCTGTTGGTCTGTCACGCCCGGCCGACTATGGCTTCGCGCTCGCTGTGAACGATAGCCGATCGAACGCTCGGCTGGTGACTCAGGTCTCGTGCGGCGCCCCCGACAGATGAGGTCTCCCAGGTACTGACTAGTAAAGTCGTCCCGGTGACATCACAGCAGCAACACCCGACGGGCAGCGATGCTGTGCTGGCCGCCGACATCCGTTCGACGGTGAAGCGTCGGGTTCTCGTGGGTGTGATCGTCATATTGATTTTCATTGGTCCCTACGCGATATTGATGCCGTCGGCGGACGGGGTCCGTGAGTGGGGCGAGGGTCTTGGTGCCTGGTTCCCATACGTGTTTTTCACGCTGTACGCGGTGATCACGATCTTCCCCATCCCGCGGTCCGCGTTTACGGTGATGTCCGGCTTGCTCTTTGGACCGGCCATTGGATTCATCGGGGCGATAACCGCCTCGACAGTCGCGGCGGTCACGTCATTCTTGCTGGTGCGCGCCATTGGCCGGAACCGGGTGCAGCCGTACCTCCGTAGGCCAGTGGCCCGTGCCGTTGAAGCACGACTAAGCCGTCGCGGTTGGCTCGCCGTCGGCTCGCTTCGGCTTATCGCTGCCTGCCCATTCGCGCTAGCCAATTACTGCTCGGCCTTGTCTTCGGTTCGACTGCTGCCTTTCACGCTCGCGACCGTCGTGGGAATGGCACCCGGCACCGCCGCCGTCGTATTTCTCGGCGACGCCCTGGCAGGCAATGTCAACTTTTGGTTGATGGCCTCGACGGTGGTGTTCTTCGGACTGGGCATTTTCGGCCTGATCGTCGATGCGATTCTGCCGGTCCCCAAGGACAAGCGGGAGCAGTTGTCGGTGGACGCCACCTAGCGCTATGACGAACTACCTCGCAGTAACTAACAAACCCTGGATCGCGCAAGCGCTTGGAGCGAAGCAGAAGACCGCCGCCGACCTTCCCCACCCGTTGCCGCCCGATACTTTCATGTGGATTCCCGAGCACTATGTGGCCCGAGCTTACGCCGCCGGGCGGCCGTATCCGCTGACCTCTACTCTTCACTGGCCCCTAGCGTTCGGGGATCAGTTCTTGAAACGAACCGTGCGCTTGTGTCGAGGTCGTGACCTCACATCGACGGATACGCCCGCCTTCGTCAAGCTCGCCGATGCGAAGGTCGCCGAATTGCCCGCCGGATCGGGCACCGAGGACGGCCTTCGACAGTCGCTTGTGGCCCTTGACGCGCTCGATTCGTGGACTATCGTGTCCGAGTTGATCGACCTCGTCGAAGAATGGCGAGTGCTGATAGTCGACGGCACCGCGATCGACTCGAGTCAGTATGTGCGCGCATCTCGCAGTATCGAGACGAAGCTGCCGACGTTCCGCGACATCGAGGAATTCGCTTCTGCCGCAGCACAGTCCGATCCCGGCCATCTGCCGGCGTCGTACATGCTCGATGTCGGCATCACGACGACCGGCGACCTAACGATCATCGAAGCAAATCCCATCTGGTGCGCGAACTGGTACTCACTCTCGACAGAGAATGTAAAGCAGGCACTACAGTGCGAGTTCACGTCGGACGCTAACGCGATGTGGGTGCCCGATCCGATTCTGCTTCGGCGAGTACGCGTTGAGGGTCCGCAGTTATGACTGCCCTTGTGATGGCCAGCCCGACGGGTCTGCCGAATGGCGAGCGGTTCCCTCGCCCGGCGCTCCCTCACTCGCGCCACCCTGGAAGTAGCCCTGTTGCGGCGGGCTGACGGGATACACCGGCTGCTGCGGACCAGCAGCATAGTCGCCGATGGGAACCTGCGGTGCGGGTGGGATATTCGCCGCTGCCGGTGGGGCAGCTTGCCCCGACGGTGAGATCGACGGGGTGAGCGGCGGACCGTCCACTGGTGTGCGTGCGACGGCCTCCGCTTCGGCGACCGCTTTCGCGACTGCGGGATCTGAGGTGAGGGAAAACCAATCGTCGGTCTCCGAGTCGTCGACCGGCTGCGCTTCAAAGGCCGGTGCTTCGTATCGGAAGACGCCGTCCTCCCCTTGTGCCCCAAAGGATTTCGCAAATCCCTGAAGTGCCGAGCCAAAGTCGGACGGCACCACCCACACCTTGCTGGCCTCCCCTTTCGCCATTTCCGGCAGCTGCTGTAGATACTGGTAGGCCAGCAACTCGGGCGTGGGTTTGGCTGCTTTGATCGCCGCGAATGTCTTCTCGATCGCCTTGGCTTCGCCCTGGGCACGCAGGTACTGGGCGCCGCGGTCACCCTGTGCTCGCAGGATGCGGGACTGACGATCGGCCTCGGCGGCGAGAATCGCAGCTTGTTTGGCGCCTTCGGCAGCGAGAATCTGACTCTGCTTGCTGCCCTCGGCGGTCTTAATGACCGCCTCGCGCTGTCCTTCGGCGGTCAGGATGATCGCGCGCTTCTCACGATCGGCCTTCATCTGCTTTTCCATCGATTCCTGGATCGATGGCGGCGGCATGATCGACTTCAACTCAACACGTGCGACGCGCAGCCCCCAGCGGCCGGTCGCCTCATCGAGTACGCCGCGGAGTTGGGCATTGATCGAGTCACGGCTCGTCAGTGTTTCTTCGAGAGTCATGCCGCCGACGACGTTTCGCAGCGTCGTGATCGTCAGCTGTTCGACGCCGATGATGTAGTCGTTGATTTCGTAGACCGCCGCCTGCGGATTGGTGACTTGGAAATATACGACGGTGTCGATGCCGAGGGTCAAGTTGTCTTCGGTGATCACCGGTTGCGGCGGGAATGACACGACGCGTTCACGGATGTCGACCCGTGCTCGGATCCGGTCGATGAACGGCAACAGCAAGGTCAGCTGCCCCGAGACGGTTCGCGTATAGCGCCCCAGTCGTTCGATGACGGCTGCCTCGGCTTGCGGGATGAGGGCAACCGATTTGAGCAGCGCGACCGCCACCAGTAACACAATCAGGCCGACCACAACGAGTATGGCAATGTCCACGGGTCTCTCCTTAGTCGAACATCGTCTGAAATCAATTACCCGCGACTACCGCGGTCGCACCGTCAATCTCCACTACCAGTACATGGGCCCCCGCTTCGAACACCTCCGCGGGTCGATCGGCGCGCGCTGACCAGATCTCGCCACCAATTTTCACCCGACCGTCGCGGTAATCCACTCGCTCGAGAACTAGCGCCTCTTGCCCCGGTAATGCCTCGGTGTTCGTGAGCACGTGCGGCCGGGTCAATAGGTGACGCCTAGCTATCGGCCGCACCGCCGCCAGCAGAAGTACGGAAACCGCCGAGAAGACAACGAGATCGACCCATAGCGGCGGGTCGACGGCAACCTCGACTCCAGCAGCGGCGAAAGCACCGCCAGCCAGCATGAGCAGCACTAGCTCACCACCGAACATCTCAGCGATGACCAGAACGATGCCCATAACCAACCACACGAGCGCACTCATGCGTCCAGTTTGCCACTAATGAGCGTGAAGCCGATCACAGATTTCGTCGACATCGCGGTCCGTACCCGAGGTAGCCCCGCCGTGGAGTCGCGTAGACGTCAATAATTGTCGTGTCCCTCGAAAATCCTGTGGGGTAGTCCTGAGCGAGAATCTAGGTCAGCAGGATCTGCGCAGACGCACCGTCGGGCACCTATTCATCTCCCGGTGCGGCGGTCACATAGTCAATGAGTTCTTCGACGCAGCGCAGTAACGGGACCTCGATGTCTTTGAAACTCGATACTCCCGCCAGGACCCGCCGCCAACCGTCTTGCGGTGTGCCCCAGCCCAATTCGTTACAGATTCCAGTCTTCCAGTCGATGCCGCGCGGGATCGTCGGCCACGCCGCGATCTTTACCGACGCTGGCTTCACCGCCTCCCACACATCGATATAGGGATGTCCGGTAACCAGCACGTTGTCGGGTAGACGTTGGGTCAACCGCTCCTCTTTCGACCCGGCCACGAGGTGGTCTACCAACACTCCCGCCCGACGATGCGGCGCCGGACCGAACTCGACGAGGGCGGCGTCGAGATTATCCAAACCGTCGAGACTGACCACGACAACGCCTTCCGCACGCAGGTCGTCGCCCCACACCCGTTCCACGAGCGTGGCATCGTGCACCCCCTCGACGAACAGGCGGCTGGCCCGCGCCGTCCGCGCCCGTTGAGCCGGAACCACTCGCGACCCCGACGCGGTTCGCGTCGGAACCGGTTGACTTGCCTGCGCCGCAGGACGTTTAAGCGTCACCGGCTCGCCATCGACGAGGAAAGCTCCCTTCCGCATCGCAAAGATTCGGGTACCGCCGTGTCTATCCTCCAGTCGCACGAATAATCCGTCGTACGACTTCTCGAATCCAACGACGGCACCGCAGTATCCCGAAGCCGCATCCTCAACGACGACTCCGCGTTCGGCGACGAGCATCGGCGGATCGGCACGCTGACGACGTTGGGCGCTGGAACTAGGGCTCGACGACGACAAGACGTCGCGTCCGTAACGGTCATCGAGTCGACGCCGGGATGATTGATCGGGCACGCTGGATCACACTAATGGCCGGAGTAAAGTAGACCAACGATGACTCGCGCCAACGCTTCTGAATCTTTATCACTGCTCCGCCCGACGGCCACGCTGGGCGCCTGGGCAGCCGCATGGCTGGCCGGCGAATGCTCCGCCGATGCCGTCCTCGACACCCTCACGGCGATCGCCCCGCGGCATCGTTTAATCACCGACATCGACGATGATGCGACCGATCCGCTGGCCGCCGGTGACACCGGCACCACCGAGATCCTTACGCTCCTGCAGTCAGCGACCTTCGTCGAACTTCGCCTGCCTGCGCCCGGCGACCCACACGGACTACCTCCGGGCGTGATCGCGCGGCAGGTCATGCGCGCTGGCGAAGTACTGCTGCTCACCACTCCCGACGACGTCGCACCGACTCTCCTATTTCCCGGTCGGCAGTTGGGCGACCAGTTAAGTTGGCACGTAGCACAATTCGAGGAACCTGCCACCGCGCTCACCGACTTCCAGGTGGGCACCGCCGCCCGCGATCTCAAAGAAGCCACTCGAACAGCCGCCGACGTCCTGAGCGATCTACCGTCGATGTCGTCGGGCAGCAAGGACACGCTGCGACTCGAACTCGCCGCAGCCGTCGAACGTCGTACCGTAACGCTTCCGCCACATGACAGTTCGCGGATCGACAATCTACTCGCCCAGGCCGGACGCATCGACGCCATCCTCGATGTCGCCTCCGCTCGCGGTGCCACCTTCGGATTGACCGCGCGTCAGGGCGATGGTGGCGACGCACAGATCCGCGAGCTGCGTGCGATCACGCGTCGCGCCGTGACTGTCGGCGTGAACGCGCTGATCATCGAACTGCTGGGCGCACCCGGCGAGTAGTTACATTGGCTCGCAAAAGGATACGGGCTGAAGTCTGCTGTCTGGCGTCCGCCGAGGGGATATCGCCTTGGCGGGGCTGCCGGTGCAGAAACTGGTCGGCAACAGGCACGACTCAAACCTGCAGCGTCATCGACGCCGAGGGAGCATCTCCCTCGCCGGGGCTATCCCCGCAGAAATCAGTCGGCCGCCGAAATCCTTAGCTACTACTCGCGGACCGAACAGGATTAGGCCGTCGCGCCGGCGCCTGACAGCATTTTCCGCCGGCGCAGTAAGTTCCGTTATCCCCCACGCCAAGCGGGACCTCGGACGGCAGTTCACCGCTCCGATAGTTCTCGATCAGATCGACCGCCATCGCGACAAATCGGGGGTCTGTTCCGACGCTGTCGGCCCGCACGTATTCCAGCCCCAACTCAGCGGCCTTCTCCCGCGCTTCGTTGTCGAGATCCCACACCACCTCGAGGTGGTCGGAGACGAATCCGATCGGACTCACGATCACCGACCGAACTCCTTGTGCGGCAATCGCTTCCAAATGATCGACGATGTCGGGCTCAAGCCACGGGATCTGCGGTGGCCCCGACCTCGACTGCCACACCTGATCGAAGTCGCCGAAACTCGCGGCAGCGGCCACGCGCTGCGCTGTCGCTAGCACCTGCCCGCTGTAAAGGCGACCGCCATCCTCCGACGCTGGCAACCCCGTGAGTGCCCAATCGGCGCCGGATGGACCCGAATTACGGTCTGCCGCATCAGGAATCGAATGCGCGGTGAACACCAGCCGGGGCGTGAACTCCCCCGATAGCGACGCAGCCGCCCGACGTACGGAGTCGGCCGCGGCATCGACGAAGAGCGACTCGAACCAGTACTGCGGTAGTTTGCGTAACACCATGCCGGCCGCCCGATCGCCGAGCGCGGCTAATGCCCGGCCGATATCCTCGTGATACTGCGCGCAGCCGGAATAGCCGCCCCACGCCGACGTCGGAAAGACCAGCACCCGACGATGACCCGCGTCGTACATCTGCGCGACGGTGTCCTCGACCATCGGATGCCAGTTGCGATTGCCGAAATACACCGGCAGATCGATTGCGCGCGAAGCCAATTCGGCTCGAAGCGACTCGATCATGGCCAAGTTCAGCTCATTGATCGGCGAGACTCCACCGAAATGCAGATAGTGCTGCGCCACCTCGTCCAGTCGCTCCGGTGGCACGCCGCGGCCTCGCGTCACGTTCTCCAGGAACGGACGCACATCGTCGGGCTTATCCGGTCCACCGAAGGACAGGAACAGGATCGAGTCGAAGTCGACAGACATCGCGGCAGACGTCAGGCCTGGTCCAGGAAGTTCTCCGGGAACCAGGTGTTGTGGCTCGCACCGCCGTCGACGTAGACGATCGACCCGGTGGTCGCCGGCAGGAAGTCCGACAGGAGGGTCACCACGCTGGTGCCGACCTTGCCCGGATCGTTGACGTCCCAGCCGATCGGCGACGCACCGTCCCAGTAGGTGTTGAGCATATTCAGCTTCTTGGCATCATCGGTGGCCGTACCCGAAATCGCCTTCGCGGCAAGCGTTTTGATCGGTCCGGCGGCGACGAGGTTGGAGCGGATCTTCTTCGCGTAACCCACTTCGCGCGCGACGTACCGGTTGACCGACTCCAGCGCCGCCTTGGCCACACCCATCCAGTTGTAATCCGGCAGGGCGGTGCGGGGGTCGAAATCCATTCCGACGATCGAGCCATGCTCGTTCATCACGGGCAGCACGGCGCGAGCCAGCGAGGCATAACTCCATGCGGAGATCTCGAACGACTTAGCGACGTCGGGTCCCGGGCCGTCCAGGAACGGCAGGGCTTCTGGTCCCATCAGGGTGCGCGGCGCGAACGCGATCGAGTGCACCACACCGTCGAGGCCTTCCGGCGCCAACTCACGAACCTTGTCAGCGAGCGCGCCCAAATACTCCTCGTCGGTCGCGTCGAGGGGAATGGCCGGCGGCACTTCGCTCGGCAAACGCTTGGCGATACGGTCGATCAACCGCAGCCGATCCGGGATGCCGGTGATGATCACCTTGGCGCCCTGTTCCTGGGCGACCTTCGCGGTGTGAAAGGCGATCGAAGCGTCAGTGATGATGCCCGTGATAAGTACTGTCTTGCCGTCGAGAATGCCGGTCATGGGTGCTCCTGAAATCGGGGGTCAGAATATCTGGCGAGAGTGCGGGGTCTAGTGACCCATGCCCAGTCCGCCGTCGACGTTGATCACGTTGCCAGTCACGTAACCGGCGGCGTCGGAAGCCAGGAATGAGACGACGGCCGCGACGTCCTCCGGTTGCCCCATCCGCTTGGCCGGGATGGCCTGCTTGACGGCGGTCTCGGTGTATTCGGCCGGCAATGCGCGCGTCATGTCGGTATCGATGAGTCCCGGTGCGACGACATTCGCGGTGATGTTGCGGCTGCCGAGTTCACGGGTCACCGAGCGGGCCAAACCGATGACACCGGCCTTCGACGACGCATAGTTGGCCTGTCCCGGTGTGCCCATCAGCGCAACCACCGAGCCCAGGTAGATGAACCGCCCCCATCGATTCTTCAACATGTCGCGGGTTGCCGCTTTGGTGACCCGGAACGCGCCGGTCAGGTTGGCGTTGACCACCGTCTCGAACTGCTCGACATCCATCCGCATCACCAGAGTGTCGTCGGTGATACCCGCGTTGGACACCAAAACCTCAACCGGCCCTTGATGTTCGGCAACCTCTTTGAACGCCCGCGTCACCGAGTCGTTGTCGGTGACATCGCATTGCACGCCGAAGAGGCCGTCCGGGGCACCCGAACCACGGTGCGTCACCGCGACCTTATGACCGTCCTGCGCGAGCTTGCGCGCAACGGCCAGTCCGATGCCGCGGTTACCGCCGGTGACGAGCACCGATCGGGACTTCTGAGTCGGGGTGTCGGTTGTGTCAGCCATAGTGGAAGAACCTATCGGTAGAGGTAGTGGGCGCCGACGGCAGGGCGCACGTAACGGGTCACCGCGAGTTACGGGAGACGACGATTAATCGTCAGCGCGAGTGCGGCGGAGAGAACGGCAAGCAGGCTACCCCAAATCAACCACGGCCTCGAATTATCGCCGCGTCTCATTTCGTAGCCGATCTGGCGTTGCAACGATTCGTAGACCTTATTCAGTTCGTCAAGGCTCGACGCGGTGAAGAAGGTGCCATGCGCCAGATTGGCGATCTTCTTCAGCGACGGGTCATCGACGGGAACATCGATCAGCTCGCCATCAAGCATTAATGTGCCGGTCTTAGTGCCGAACGAAATCGTCGACACCGGAACCCGATCTTCCGCGGCTTTTCGAGCCGCGGTGAAACCGCCGCGCGGATCATCGGGACGGTCCGGGACAGTCTGCTTACCGTCGGAGAGCAACACGATATGCGCTGGCGGTGCCGCGTTGTCACCCCCGAGAACAGCATTGAGGGTTTTTATCTGCTGGAGCGCGGCGAAGATGCCTTCACCGGTTGCGGTCTTGTCGGCGAGTTGAAGTTTGTCTACCGCGACCTTGGTGGCGTTGTGATCCGGCGTCGGCGACACCAGCGTCGACGCGGTGCCGGCGAAGGAAATTAATCCGAGGTTGATTCCATCGGTGAGATCGTCCGCGAATTTCTTCGCCGCCGACTGCGCGGCCTTTATCCGTGAGGGCGCGACGTCCGTCGAGTTCATCGACCGAGAAACGTCGATCACCAGCACCACGGTCGCCTTGTCGCGAGGAACTTTGCGATCGCTCTGCGGACCCGCCATGGCGATCGTCAGCAGGATCAACGACACCAGCAAGACCGCGATCGGAACATGCTCGAACCGGTTGCGCTGTTGCGGCGCAACCTTATTGAGCAGATCGAGATTCGCGAAGCGATACGCTCGCTGCTTGCGACGTCGGATGATGTAGACGTAAAACACCGCGAGCGCGACGATTACGAGCAAAAACAGCAGGTACCACGCGTTGGAGAACACCCAGATCACCCCACCCCGGCAGCCAGCCCGCGACGACGCTGCGCGACGAAACGAACGGTGTCGGTGATCCAGTCACGATCGGTGCGCAGTCTCAACGTCGGCCCGCCACAACTGCGAAACTCCCGCTGCACCTGCTGAGAATGTTCATGCGCGGCGGCTGCGAAATCCCGGCGGACGGTGTCGGTGATAACGATGTCACGCACGTCGCCGGACTCGGCGTCGGCAAGTCGAATCTCTCCGACGTCGGGCAAATCCAGGTCGCGCGGATCGAGCACCTCGACCGCCAGCAACTCGTGATGCCCGCCGAGCGCCCGTAGTGGACGGTCCCACGTGATCGGCCCGAGGAAATCGCTGATCACCACAACCAGCCCACGTCGTCGTTCCGGACGACGCAATGCCTCGAGTCCCTCGCGCAAGTCGCCACGGACGTTCGCACCTGAACGTCGTGTCGTCGCAATGGTTTTCAGCAAGTTCTGAGCGTGAGCGCGCCCGCCTCGGGCCGGCACGCGGACTACCTTGTCGCCGGTGATGATGACCGCGCCAATCCGATTGCCGCCACCTGCGGTCAGATGCACCATCGCCGCGGACGCGGCGACTGCGAGGTCTCGTTTAGTGCAATTCACCGTGCCGAAATCAAGGCTCGCCGAAACGTCGACGAGCAGCCACGTCTCCAACTCACGATCGGCAATCATCTGACGCACATGAGGTTGTGTCGTGCGCGCGGTCACTGACCATTCCATCCGCCGAATATCGTCGCCGGGCTGATAGACGCGAGCCTCCCCCGGTTCCGACCCCGGACCGGGAATCAAGCCCAAGTGCTCACCCTGCAAGACGCCGTCGAGCTTGCGGCGGACCGACAGCTCAAGGGTCCGCAGCGCGGCGCTCAGCTTCGGGTCTTCGAGCAGTCCCGTGCCGAACGACGGAAGCTGGCTGTTCGCGTCCTTAGCGTCCGGCATTGTTTCCCGGTGCGGTGAAGCCGGATGGTTGCCCGGTCACGGGCGCCCCGACATTATTCGCCGACGGCGACACGGCCGGTGGCCGCTGCCCACCAGCCGGTGTGACGCCTGCCGACGGCGGCTGCCCCTGCGGGGCGGGATACCCCGGAGTCACCGGTTGCGCACTGACCTGCGGCAACCCGATCGTCTGCAACACCCGGGTGATGACCTGGTCGGCGTCGACGCTGTCCGCGAGTGCGTCATAGCTCAACACCAGTCGATGACGCAGCACGTCGGGCACAATTTCCACCACGTCCTGCGGGATGACATAGTCGCGACCGCGAACTAGAGCGAGCGCGCGAGCCGCGGCGACAATACCCAACGTCGCACGCGGAGACGCACCGTACGACAACCACGACGCGACATCGGACAAGCCGACCTCGTGCGGACGTCGCGTCGCGTTGATGACACGAACCACGTAGTCGACCAACGCGTGATGAACGAAGACATTCGCCGCGGTCTCCTGCAACCTCAGCATTGCCGCTGGATCGAGAACCCGCGACGCCGTCGGAGGCTTGTTACCCATCCGATAGACGATTTCGCGCTCTTCTTCGACCGACGGATAGTCGACATGCACCTTGAACAGGAACCGGTCGCGTTGCGCCTCGGGCAGCGGGTAAACGCCCTCATTTTCGATCGGGTTCTGGGTGGCCATGACCAGGAACGGATCGGGCATCGGGTAGGTGGTGCCGCCGATCGACACATGTCGCTCAGCCATCACCTCAAGCAGGGCGGACTGCACTTTGGCCGGCGCGCGGTTGATCTCGTCGGCCAGCAGGAAGTTCGCGACCACCGGGCCCAGCTCGGTGTCGAACTCCTCCTTGCCCTGTCGATAGATACGAGTGCCGATGAGGTCAGTGGGAACCAGGTCGGGAGTGAACTGGACACGCGAGAAACTACCGCCGACCACTGTCGCGAAGGTTTCTACCG
>NZ_BAEH01000029.1 GCF_000241305.1 Gordonia effusa NBRC 100432 | reverse complement strand
CGGTGTTCGGCTCGCCGGGTCTCGATACGGGCGCGTCTCGCTGGCGCTCGGCGTGCCCACTCGACCATCGGAGGTGGAGTGGTTGGCTGGCGCTCGGCGTGCCCACTCGACCATCGGAGGTGACTGGTTGGCTGGCGGTCGGCGTGCCCACTCGACCATCGGAGGTGACTGGTTGGCTGGCGCTCGGCGTGCCCACTCGATCGGCAAATGCCACCGCTGGTCGACTGTGCTCGGCGATGCGTGGGAGCAGTGGTGACCGGTCGCTGTGAGGTTTCCCAACACTCGGCTAGTCGACGGGTCGATTCGCAGCTGGTACCGGGCCACGTGAATTGTCGTCCCCCTCAGGGGCATCGAAGGGCATATTGCCCTCGGATCTCACTCACGGGGACGATAATTGTGGTTGGGGCGCGGCCAGGCAGTCGCGTCCCGT
>NZ_BAEH01000030.1 GCF_000241305.1 Gordonia effusa NBRC 100432 | reverse complement strand
CCTTGGTGAGCCGAGTTCGACAGCTAGCCAACAACTTTCACCGACACCGCCTGTCCGTCAACTCACGTGAGCACGCAAGAACTCGACCGTTGCCGCCCATGCCTTTTCGGCCGACTCCGCGTGATAGCTCGGCCGAGTCGAGTTGTAGAACGCATGCCCCGCCGGATAGACCCGCAGATCGGCTTCCACCCCCGACTGCGCGGCGATCTTCTCGCGCAACGGATCCAACGTCGACACCGGGATGCTGGCATCGTCGGCGCCGAAATGCCCAAGGATCTCCGCGACCAGCCCTGTGTAGTCGACATCCGGCGCAGCACCGTAGAACGGAACAGCAGCGGTGATCCGCTGGTCACGCGCGGCCAGTCGAAGCACAAATCCACCGCCCATACAGAAGCCGACGGCACCGAGCGACGACGACGTCACCTCTGAACGTCCCAACAAATAGTCGACAGCGCCCGCGAGCAGTTCGACACCCCGTTCCGCCGGAAGTTCGCGCATCAATTCCATCGCGTTCTGCGCCTCGTGGGCGACGCGACCGCCGTACAGATCAGGTGCCAGTACGACGAACCCCTCGCTAGCGAGGCGGTCCGCTACGTCGACCATGTGATCGTCGAGCCCCCACCACTCCTGAATCAGAATCACACCGGGGCCGTCCCCCGATGTCGGCGCCGCGAGGTAGCCGTGGGCTTGGGTTCCCGCGCTGTCGAAGGTGACGTTTTGGCGAGGGTTGGCGCTATCAGTCATTTCGGACCCAATCATGTTCGGCGGCCGTAGTTTCCAACCTATCGTGCCAGCCTGAGAATCCGGCGTTGCCGAACTGCCTCACCGGCTCGAACTCAGGCAGCCTCGACAATCATCGCCACTGACATACCACTGCCAGCACAAATCGACACCAGCGCGCGACCGCTTCCCTTCTGCGCCAACAACTTTGCCACTGTCGCCACAATGCGACCACCGGTCGCGCCAAACGGATGCCCAGTGGCCAACGACCCGCCGACGACGTTGAGTCGAGTACGGTCGATGACACCCAGCGGCGCGTCGAGGTTCAGGTGGTCTCGACAGAATTCGCCGTCATTCCATGCGGCCAACGTCGAAAGAACCTGCGAGGCAAAGGCTTCGTGGATCTCGTAGAAGTCGAAGTCTTGCAGTGTCAACTCATTACGGCTCAGCAGTTCGTTGACCGCATATACCGGCGCCATCAATACCCCCTGAGTCTTGGGGTCGCCATCGACATAGTCGACGCCCCAGCTCTGGGCGTCGACAATACGGGCCAGCGGGGTTAGGCCCCGCTTCGATGCCCACGCCTCGGTGCCCAGCAGCACCGACGACGCGCCGTCGGTCAGCGTCGTCGAATTGGCGGCGGTCATGGTTCCCTCGGCCCCGCCGAAGCATGGTTTGAGCTTCGCTAGTCGTTCCGCGGAGATATCCCGACGGAGGTTGTTGTCCTCTGCGAGGCCGGCGAATGGGGTGACCAGATCGTCGAAGAATCCGTTGTCATAGGCGGCGGCCAGGTTTCGATGCGAGTCGAGCGCGATGTTGTCCTGCTCGACGCGGTCGATACCCCATGCAGCACCGGTAATCGCCTGTGCCGCACCGGGGGTCAAGTTGGTGCGCCGTTCGGCCGGACTGGGAATGTCGAAGTCGAGCGAGAGTGGGATCCGCAGCGCCTGCTTCGCCATATCGACGGTCGAGCGTGCGGCGTTGATCCGGACGAGCCGATCGCGCAGCCGCGGGCCGAATCCGATTGGCGGGTCCGACGTTGTATCGGCACCGCACGCGACGCCGGAATCAATTTGG
>NZ_BAEH01000031.1 GCF_000241305.1 Gordonia effusa NBRC 100432 | reverse complement strand
ACCGCAACGACGATCTCAACTCCGCAGTCGAAGAGACATCGACGTCGACGTCGCCCGACTATGTAATCGTAGGTCGCGGCCCGAAAACCGCCCTCGACCGCAGGGCACTCGACGTGCCGACACTGCGTCAGATTATCTCTACCCAGTACGACCCCCTGTGGTCACGTGAGTACGAGCACTCTCCCTTCGCTCCAGACAAACCGGGCGAGTGCTCGCCTACACGACTCGCTACTACCAACACGTTTCCGTCCGGCTATCTCGAATACAGCGAAACCATCACGATCGTTACCCGCCTGTGTGACGCCACTTCCCGATGACCCACTGCGACGCGGAGCACGACATAGATCAAACCCTGCCCCCACCACCGCGCCGTGGCATGGCAACATAAACCCCAATACCCGAGCAACGGAGGATTCTGTGAACCCCAGCAACTCGGCCGGCCAGGGGAACGAAGTCGGTCGGCAGCCCTATTCGGTACCGTCGATTCCGCTGACCGACGCCAACGCTGGCGCGAACGGCGAACCAACGATCGGCAACCTCGTCAAAGAGGCGACCGCAAACGCATCGACGCTGTTTCGGTCGGAGATCGCACTGGCCAAAGCCGAATTAGTCGGCGAGGCCAAGAAGGCCGGTATCGGCGTTGGCCTGTTGGTCGTCGCAGCGGTGATGGTGCTGTACTCGAGTTTCTTCTTCTTCTTCTTCCTCGGCGAGGTTCTGTCCGAGTTCATGTGGCGCTGGGCGGCCTTCGGCGTCGTCTTCCTCCTGCTGATCGGGGCGTCCATCGGTGCCGCGTTGATCGGGTACCTCGTCTTCCGCCGGATGCATCCGCCGCGTAAGACCATTGAGTCGGTAAAAGAGGTCCGATCGGTCGTGCCGTCGGGGTTAGGCCACTCCACGACTCCAGATGAGAAGCCGGCACTTTCGCACCCAGGTATTCCGCCCGCGCGCGATCTACATAAGCGCGACTGACGCCGGTGCCCGCGCCCGATCCCTCGACGGTCCGGTTCGACGGGCCGTGGCATCATTTCGACGTCCGCGCGAACGGCATCCGATTTCACGCTGTCGAGATCGACGGGCGCCAGGTGGCCGACCGGCCACTGGTTCTACTGCTACACGGATTCGGTGAATTCTGGTGGAGCTGGCGCCATCAACTAGCCAGCCTCACCGAGGCCGGATATCGCGCGGTTGCCGTCGACTTGCGGGGGTATGGCGACTCCGACAAACCCCCACGCGGCTACGACGGTTGGACACTGGCCGGCGACGCGAACGGCCTGATCCGCTCACTCGGCCATACCGAGGCGGCGCTGATCGGCCACGCCGACGGCGGGTTGGTCAGTTGGGCGACCGCGATCCTGCACCCTCGCGTGGTCAGCCGCATCGGGGTAATCGCGTCACCGCATCCACGCGCGCTGCGACGTTCGGTTCTCTTCGACCCCGAACAGCGGAGCGCCTTTCTCGGCGGATTTCTGCACAATCAGTTGCCGCGGCTCGGCGAACGGCGACTCACCCGCGCCAACGGCGCCTACATCGCGCAATATTTCGACGAGCGGGCTTCGGATCGTTGGAAACACACGGCCGAATTCTCCGACGTCGTCGGGCGTAATCGCTCAGCGGTACAGATACCCGGCGTCGCCTACTGCAGCCTGGAATATCGGCGCTGGGCATTCCGCTCCCAGTTCCGCCCGGACGGTTTTCGGTTCATGGAGTTGATGGACCAAAAATTATCGATCCCGGTGCTCGCCTTACGCGGACGCGACGATTCGTTTGTGATGGATGGGCTGATGGCCGCCAGTAAGCGGTGGGCGCCACTGATGGACTACTCGCAGGTGCCAGCCGCCGGCCATTTCGCACATCAAGAGCAGCCCAACCGCGCCAACGACATGATCCTGACGTGGCTCGCCGAGTAGCCCGAGTCAGCCGTTCACACACATTCCGGTGCTCATCTCCGTCGTCGAATCGCTCCCCTGACTGACCGCACTCTGCACCTGCTTAGCGGTGAGGATGAATCCGGTTTCGTCGGTGGGATTCTCCGACGCACCAAAGACTAAGCCGAGCACATCGCCGTCGGCGTTGATCATCGGTCCACCCGAATTGCCCTGCCGAATCTCACCGCGCGCGGTGTAAACCTCACGGGTAACTCGGCCGGTCTGATAGATGTCCGGCCCGGCAAGATTGATGGTCCCTCGAATCCGCAATGGGCTCGCGGTGAACGGACCATCCTCCGGGTAGCCGAGAGCAATCGCGTCGTCGCCCCCCTTCGCGGGGGAATCGGCGAATCGCATTGCCGGAGCACGTAACCCGGGGACGTCGAGAACGGCGATGTCGTTGTTGGGGTCGAAGTAGACGACTGTCGCCGGACGTCGCACATTGGTCGAGCTGATCACGGCAAGGCTGCGGGTTCCCGCGATCACATGCGCGTTGGTCATAACCCGTTCGGGCGAGATGACGAATCCGCTGCCCTCAAGGGAGCGTTGACAACTCGGCGCTTCACCACGAATCTTTACCACGCTGCGTCGGGCCTGGCTCACCGCCGGCAACCTGGTCAATGCTGCGTCGGGCGGATCGACCGAGGCGACCGGCGCGGTCCCGAATGGACCGATAACTTCGGGTAAGCCGGAACTTTCCAGCAAATTGGAGAATTCACTCGGAACATTCCGGAGCCATTGCGGCGCAACGTCATCGACGAAACTGAGTGTCTTGGACTCGTCGACCGCGTCAACCAGTGCGGGCTGCGCGGAATGACTGATCGGAATCGATAACAGCCAGGCCGCGGCGCATACCGCGACCGCCTGCAGAACCGCACCGACGACACTGTCGAGATGACGTAACGCCGGCAATCGCAACGTTCCTCGTGCCGCTCGGCCCAGCACCATCCCGGCGACCTCGCCGATCACCACGAGAAGCAGCAGAAGACCTAGTCCGGCCACTAACCGTGCGGTACGCCCCTCGAACTGCGAGATGAGGTGTGGGGCAAGGAGGATCCCGGCGAGGGCACCGAGAACCACGCCGACGAAGGCCAGCGCCGAGGCAACCGCCCCCTGCCGGTAGCCCGACGCCGCTGCGATCAACGCCAACGCGATTACGACGATGTCGACCCACATTCCCCCGCTCACCGCGGCCGGCCTTCGACGTCGGCTGACCGTGCCGCCGATGCGATCGCGGCGTCGAGCGGCCGGACGTCGGAGTGATCCCAGGGGACATCCCAGCCCGCGGCGTCGCTGATCGCATCCAGCAGGCCACCGGTGAAACCCCACACCAGCAGACCGTCGACCATAAACGCCGGGCCCTTGTACACGTTTCCGCCCATCACCTTGCGTTGGACCTGGAATCGGTTATCCGCTGACAACAGTTCGCGCAGGTTGACGCGAGCAACCAGCGCGGTCTCGGCCGCGTCGACCGCGTAGACCTCGCCGGGACTGTGCCAAAAACCGATCACCGGCACAACGTCGAAACCCGATGGCGGCACCGGAAAGCTGGGGAGAGTGGCCAGCACCCGGACGGTGGTCGGGTCGAGAGCGGTCTCCTCGGTGGCCTCACGCAGCGCGGTCTGAACCGGGAAGGACTCGCCTTCGTCATGTGCTCCGCCAGGGAAAGCGACCTGCCCGCTGTGCTGGCGTAGCGAACTCGCTCGCTGCAGTAGGAGCACCTCGGCGTCGGCGGGCAGTCCACCGGGATAGGTGGGGTCGAGGTCCCAGCTACCGGCGAACAGGATCAGGACCGCCGCCGAGCGTCGACGGCCGCCCTGCAACATCATGGCGATGCGGGTCCGGTTTCCGCCGCGATTATTGACGCTGTCACTGACGGCGGTGACGTTGCCGGTCAATGGTCGCAGCCACGGCGGGATTTCAGCGTCGTCGACAAGTGGACCGGGTGTGACCTCGGGCGCCTCGGGTCGCCCGGTCACGTCCGCACACCCAGGTTGGTTTCGACAGCGGCAGCGATGGCGTCGGTGCTTTCAAAAACCTCCGGCAGTACTTTGGCGACAGTGCCGTCGGCGCGGACCAGGATCGTCGACGGGAATACCTTCGGCGCCGACAATGCCGCGGCGATCTGGGATTTTGTATCTAGGACGGTTGGCAATCGCACTCCGTTGTCCGCAAGGAATTTCAGCACGAGGAATGGGCTACGTGAACCGTCGACCGAGTGCACGGTCAATACCGTGATGGCGTTGCCGGCACGCTTGGCGTAGTCCTGCAGCACCGGCAACTCACGCCCGCACGGTAGACACCACGTCGCCCACATGTTGATCAGCACCGGTTTGCCCGCGGTACCAGCCCCGACGTCGTATGTAGATCCAGATGCCAGGCAGGGAGCACTGACTCCCGCCAATTCCGACGTCGGGCCGATGGGCGATCCGGTGACCGGACAGTCAGCCAGTTTCGCTTGCTCTCGCGCCGCCGCCACCTCGGCGTCGGCGACGGGTGCGTCGGTGAGTTTCACCGCCGAGGTGTCCGACGACGTCGGTGTGGCCGTTCGCATCGGGTCATCCGACCGCGGCCAAATAGCGACGATCAGCGCGATTACCGCCACGATGAACACAATCGTCCAGCGCAACGCCGGCGCCGACCACCAGCGCTGATTCTGAGTTTCGGTCACTACGCCGGGACCCCCGCCAACTCCAGCAGATGCGCGGTCTCCGGTCCCTTGACGAGCTTTGCCGCGTCAAGCTTGTCCAGCGGCCCCTCGCCGGCCGACGGGCAGTCTTTGGCCAACACGCACACCCCGCATGCCGGCTTGCGGGCATGGCATACGCGTCGACCGTGAAAGATGATCCGATGCGAGGCGTCGGTCCAGTCTTTGCGCTCGATCAGTTCCCCGACGGCGCGTTCCACCTTCACCGGATCAGTTTCTTCGGTCCATCCCCACCGTCGGACGAGGCGGCCAAAATGCGTGTCGACCGTCAGCCCCGGCACACCAAAAGCATTGCCCAACACCACATTTGCGGTCTTGCGACCGAATCCCGGCAGGGTGACCAATTCCTTGAGGGTGCCCGGCACCTCACCGTCGAAACGTTCGACCAGCGCCTGGCCCAGCCCGATGATCGACGACGTCTTGTTCCGATAGAACCCCGTCGGCCGGATCATTTCCTCCAACTCGGCGCGATTGGCACCCGCGTAGTCGGCAGCGGTGGGATACCGCGCGAACAACGCCGGAGTCACCTGATTGACGCGCACGTCGGTGCACTGGGCGGACAGAATCGTCGCGACCGAGAGATCCAGCGGCGTCGTGAAATCGAGTTCGCAGTAGACGTTGGGAAATGCCACCTTGAGTGCGCGGTCCATCCGGCGAGCTCGACGCACAAGACCCAGCCGCGTTTCATCGGCGCGGGACCGGCCAGCGCGAGCGGCGCCCGCATCAGCATCGCTACGACGGTTGGTGGCGGCAGTACGGCTCGGACTCACCTGTCCAGAGTACTGACGTGAGCTATCCACTCCAGGCCAAGGGCGAAATCCCGACGTCGGGCAAACCGGCAAGGCCTCGACACCGGGTAGGTAACAATGCTGTGACGACGCCTATGCCAGGTAGGCATCGAGGCACGAGGTTGTGTTTACTGTTCCCCATGCAAGGTCTTGCCGCGGTGCTCTTCCCAGCCATGCTGATGCTCTTCGCGCTGACGATGGAGAAGCTGCAAACCCGCATCGACCAGACCACCGAGACCGTGTCCGACGATCAGGTCGACGAAATCCTCGCGGCCGCGCAATCACAAGCTCCCGCTTTCGACGATGCCGCACCGTCGACCCTCGACGATCTGCGCAGCCGCCGCGCGAGCTGACGCCCAGTCAGCAATATTGGCGCGCCGCGTTCGAGTGTGATTGCCACGTAGTGACCTATTCAACATTTATGCTTTGACGAGAGTACTCTTGCACGGTATTCAACTCACCGACCATTTCGGCCGGAGGAGTGCGCCCACATCAGAAAGGTTCCAGGTGGAGGAAGTACTAGCGCGGGCCGGCATATTCCAAGGTGTCGAACCCACAGCGGTTGCAGCGCTGACCAAGCAACTTCAGCCGGTAGATTTCCCCCGCGGTCACGTGATCTTTCACGAGGGCGAACCCGGTGATCGGCTGTACATCATCCTGTCGGGCAAGGTGAAGGTTGGCCGACGCTCACCCGATGGCCGTGAGAACCTGCTGACCATCATGGGACCGTCGGATATGTTCGGCGAGTTGTCGATCTTCGACCCGGGCCCGCGTACGTCGTCGGCGACGACGGTCACCGAAGTACAGACGGTGTCGATGGATCGCGACGCGCTCAAGGCCTGGATCAAGGATCGCCCCGAAATCGCTGAGCAGTTGCTGCGCGTGTTGGCCCGACGCCTTCGTCGAACCAACAACAACCTGGCCGACTTGATCTTCACCGACGTCCCGGGACGCGTCGCCAAGCAGCTACTACAGCTCGCCCAGCGCTTCGGCACGCAAGAGGCCGGCGCATTGCGCGTGACGCACGACCTGACTCAGGAAGAGATCGCCCAGCTGGTCGGCGCTTCGCGCGAGACGGTGAACAAGGCGCTCGCCGACTTCGCTCAGCGCGGTTGGATCCGACTGGAGGGCAAGAGCGTCCTCATCGCCGATTCCGAGCGACTGGCTCGTCGCGCACGCTGACGACCCTTTCGATGATCGAGTGCCCGACGGTGTCACCCTTTCGATGATCGAGTGCCGGTGGGCGAGCTTGCGAGCCCACCGGTGTATCGAGATCACGCGAGACAACTGCCCGACTGACCACCGAAGTGGTTATTCGTCGCGCAAGTACTCCAGCTGCGCCTTGACTGACATCCGCGCGGCTGGCCACACCTTCTTGTCGACGTCGGCGTAGACCTTGCGGACGATCTTCATCGGCTTAGCCTTCCTCGCGCTGACACCGAGTTCGTCCAATGTTGCGCGGATCTGGTCGATTCGTTCTTCCCGGTGCGACTTGTAGTAACGCGCAACCGGAATCAGGTCGGCGTGGTCGGGGCCGTGGCCGGGCAAGAGCGCGCAGCCTTCGCCCTCGACGATGAGTCGGTTCAGCGAATTGAGATAGTCCCGCAGTCCGCCGTCGCGCGGATCCAGCACGGTGGTTCCACTGCCGAGGATCGTGTCGCCGGTGAGCATCGCGCGCTGCCCGTCGTACTCGACCAGAAAGCTCACCGAATCTCCGGAATGCCCCGGGGTAAACAAGACGGTGATCGTGAGCCCGGCAGCTTCGATGACCTCACGATCGGCCAGTGGCTTGGCGCCCCGGCAATGCTCGTCGAGTCGAGCGCGGACGGGCGCGTCAGTCAGTTTGCGGATCCGCTTGATTGCGCCGGTGTGGTCGAAATGCCGGTGAGTGATCAACGTGAGCACGACGTTGCCCTGGGCTACGACGTTCTCCACATGCGAACGGTGTTTCGGCGGCCCCGGGTCTACGACGACGCAGTCGGGGTGACCGGGCGCCCGCAGAATCCAGGTATTAGTGCCGTCGAGTTCCATCACCCCGGGGTTATGACACAGCAGTACCGACGCGAAGGGCGTTACTTCGCGAACGGTTTCGTAGGCCGGGTGCGTGAGGGGCGCGGAATCCGTTGCCGCAGAATCGTTGTCGTCGGGGCTGTTGTCCATGCCACCGAGCCTAACTCAGCGTCGGAGGCTGGTGATCGCTTAGAACCGGAGCAATCCGCTCGAGCCCACCGGCTGGCGCGAGGTCACCAACCGGTCGCGGGTGCGGCGCGGTGGCTTCTCGGAAGGCTTCTCCGGACGCACGTAGTTGATTCGCGCGATGGCCACGCCGGCCAGGCAGAGCACCCCGCCGACCAGGCCGGCGATGCCGGGTCCCTCCGATAGAAAGATCCACGATCCGACGATCGACAACGCGGGTACCGCATAGCTCGCGGAGATGGTGAGCCCGGCCGGCGTATGCGCCAATGCGTAGGCCCAGAGCAAGAACCCGGCCGCGGTCGGAGCGAGGCCGAGGTAGACAACGCCTGCGGTACTACTCACCGGAGCCGACGCCAGTTCGCTGATCAACGTTGGCGCGTACGGTGCCAGGACGAGCGTGCCGACCGCACAGCCCAACGCCGTCGCGGTCAGCGGATCGGTCTTCGCCAAGACCAATTTCTGGGCGACGACACTGACTCCGTAGAGCAATGCCGCTGCGATAGCCAGTGCTACTCCGATCCGATCATGACGGCCCGGACCGGAGAAAGCGATGATCGCGGCGCCGGCGAAACTCACCGCTATTCCGACCATCAGCAGCGGCGGGAAGCCTTCGCGCAGAAAGATGCCGGCGAGAACCGCGACGACGATCGGCGCGATATTGACCAGCAGCGCGGTCGTCCCGGCGTCGAGGTGCTGTTCAGCGGCGTTCACCAGGACCGTGTAAATCGCGAACCACATCGCGCCGTAGCCGACGAGCAGCGCGAGAGTCATTCCGCGCGGAATGGTCGCGAGGAGCCGTCCCCGGTACCGCCACACCCAGCAACCCAGCAGCACGACCGACGCGGCGAGGAGTCGCCCCTCCGCCATCGCCGCTGGTGAGACGTCTTCGCCAATGCTGCGGATCACCACGAACGACGATGACCACATCACCATCACCGCGACCAGAGCAACCGTCGGTGGCGAAACTCGATTTCCCATGGGGCTAGTGTCCAGCCGAGAACAAATCAGCACAAGCGATTATTATTGATCTATTCTTCAGTAGGACTGAACTGTAGGAGGTTTCGTGATCGACACCCATCGCTTGATGATCTTCCGGTCGGTCGTCGCAACCGGATCGGTCGGCGGCGCCGCGGCAACTTTGGGCTACACGTCGTCGGCGATATCCCAGCATGTCACCGCATTGCAGCGAGAAACCGGGCTCACGCTCGTGGAGCGATCGGGTCGAGGCATTGAGCCGACGCCCGCTGGACGAGTCCTCGCCGACGCCGCGACCAAACTCATGCAGCAGGTCGATGAACTGGCCGCGACCGTCGAAGACCTTCGCGCCGGTACCACCGGCCGCATCGTGGTCAGCGGATTCTCATCGGCGGTCACCGGGTGGATGCCCGACGTCGTGGCCGCACTCACCGCCGATTTTCCCGACACGCGGGTGCTGGTGCGGATCGAGGAGGACCGTGAAGCAGTCCGGGAAGTGCGCCCCGATATCGCGATCCTCGTCGGCCTCGGGCGCACGCCGCCGATACCCGGCTACGCCAGCCACGAACTCCTCGTCGAACCATATGTCGCGGTGCTCAACGAGAACCACGAACTCGCCGGCCGGTCAGCTATCGACATGGCAGAATTGGCCGCCTACCGCTGGATCGACAGTGACACCTCCGACGGTCCGTGCCGACAGAACATGCTAACCGCTTGCGCCGCAGCGGGTTTCACGCCAAGCTTCGCCGTCGAGACGAGCGACTATCCAGCAGCGTTGAGATTCGTCGCACGCGACGTCGGGCTGACGGTGGTCCCTCAACTGGGCGCGGCCGAGCTACCCGTCGGGACGGTCTCGGTACCGCTGACCAACCCGACTCCGGAGCGAACCATCTGCGTCTACGTCAAGGATTCCCGGTCGTACGACCCCGCGGTGGTGCGCACCGTCGAGTTGCTGCACCGGTCGGCGTCGTCGGGAAAATCGTCCGAATAGTCGGTGACCGAGGGCATATTGCCCTCGGTCGCCACTTTATTTACTGATTTTCCGGGGACGCCGGGATATCGACCTGATTCACCTGGCCCTGCACGGCCTTCAGCATCTGCACCCCCTGGGTGACGATGCCAGTAAGAATCTCGTTGACGCCTTCGGCCCCGTTGAACACGGTGAGATTCGACGACCCGAGACCCTTCGCGGCTTCACCAACCAGCGCCGGCAATTGCTCGATCAGCTGCTGATCCAACGCGATCCGGTTGTTCATAGCCATTGCGGCGGACTGTATTTCGACCGCTTTCGCCTCCGCCTGCGCGGTAATCTCCCGACGTCGGGCCTCAGCCTCGGCCGGTTTGATGACCTCGGACAGCAACTGCTGCTCGCGCAACTCCGCGTTGGCTTCGGCCAGACGCGATTGCTCGCGCGCGATCTCCTGGTTCACCCGCGCTTCGGCGAGCGGACCGGCCTGTGCTGCTTCAGCATTCGCCTTATCGGTCTCCGATTTGATGCCGGCCCGCTTGATGGCGGTCTCACGTTCGTAGTCGGCCTGGTTTCGCAACGACTCCTGCTGCGCCTTCGCGGCTTCCTGATCGGCCAGGGCACGCGCAACGGCCGCTTCCCGCTGCACCTTCGCGATATTCGGCGCGGCAAGGGCGTTGATGTATCCCGATTCCATGTCGTCGATCGACTGGATCTGGAACGAGTCAACCACCAGTCCGATCGACCCCATCTCACGCTTGGAGGCCTCGAGCACCTGGCGCGACAACGTATCTCGCTCACGGATGATCTGCTCGATCGTCATCGACCCGACGATGGATCGCAAATGGCCCGAAAAGACCTGTCCGGTCAGCTGATTCATCTC
>NZ_BAEH01000032.1 GCF_000241305.1 Gordonia effusa NBRC 100432 | reverse complement strand
GGTCGCCGCCTGGATGTTCAACCACGGCCAGTGCTGCGTAGCCGGCACTCGCCTGTTCGTCGAGCGCCCGATCTTCGACGAGTTCACCGCTGCCGTCGCCGACGCCGCGTCGAAGGCGAAGATCGGCCCCGGCCTCGACCCCACGACCGAACTGGGACCCCTTGTCTCCCAAGAACAATTCGATCGGGTCAACAGCTATATCCAACAGGGTCTCGCCGACGGCGCTCGCGCCCTCACTGGCGGAAGCCGTTGGGGCAGTGAGGGATATTTCGTCGAGCCGACCGTGTTCGTCGACGTCAAGCCCGAGTTCTCCATCGTCGAGGAAGAGATCTTCGGACCGGTCGTCGCGGCTCTGCCGTTCGACGGCGAGGAGGATGTCACCAAGGCCGCCAACAACTCCATTTACGGTCTGGCAGCTGGCATTTGGACCAAGGACATCTCCAAGGCGCACCGCACGGCACGCGCGGTGAAGGCCGGTTCGGTGTGGGTCAACCAATACAACGGCTTCGACACCGCACTCCCCTTCGGCGGATTCAAGCAATCCGGTTGGGGACGTGAACTCGGCAGCTCGGCCGTCGATCTCTACACGCAGGTCAAAGCCGTCAATATCGCTCTCTGACAACCACTTCCACAACGTCAACTAAGGAGAACCCAGTGAAAACCAAAGCAGCAGTACTTCTCGAGGCCGGCAAGCCATTCGAAATCATGGAACTCGAGCTCGACGGCCCCGGTGCCGGTGAAGTGTTGATCAAATACACCGCGGCGGGCCTGTGCCATTCAGACCTCCATCTGACGGACGGTGATCTTCCGCCTCGATATCCCATCGTCGGCGGTCACGAAGGCTCGGGAATCATCGAAGAGGTCGGCCCCGGCGTCACCAAGGTAAAGCCGGGCGACCACGTCGTGTGTAGTTTCATCCCAAACTGTGGAACCTGCCGCTACTGTTCGACGGGACGTCAGAACCTGTGCGACATGGGAGCGACCATCCTGGAGGGCTCGATGCCCGACGGTTCGTTCCGATTCCACGGCAACGGAATGGATTTCGGCGCGATGTGCATGCTCGGAACCTTCTCCGAGCGGGCCACCATCAGTCAGCACTCGGTAGTCAAGGTCGACGACTGGTTGCCATTGGAGAAGGCAGTTCTGGTCGGTTGCGGTGTTCCGTCGGGCTGGGGTACGGCGGTGAATTCGGGTAACCTGCGCGCCGGCGACACCGCGGTCATCTACGGCATCGGCGGCCTGGGCATCAACGCCGTACAGGGCGCGGTGTCGGCGGGTTGCAAGTATGTCGTCGTCGTCGATCCGGTTGCGCTCAAACGCGACACGGCCCTGAAATTCGGTGCGACACATGCATTTGCGACCGCGGCCGAAGCTCAGGAGAAGGTTACCGAACTGACCTGGGGGCAGGGCGCCGACGCCGCGCTGATCCTGGTCGGCACGGTCGACGAAGAAGTCGTCTCGGCGGCCACCGCGGTCATTGGCAAGGGCGGAACAGTGGTCATCACCGGCCTGGCCGACCCGACCAAACTGACCGTCCACGTCTCGGGCACCGATCTAACTCTCAACGAGAAAACCATCAAGGGCGCGCTGTTCGGATCGTCCAACCCGCAGTACGACATCGTCCGACTGCTACGCCTTTACGATGCCGGGCAACTCAAACTCGACGAGCTGGTGACGCAGGAGTATTCGCTGGAGCAGGTCAACCAGGGTTACCAAGATCTGCGTGATGGCAACAACATTCGAGGAGTGCTGATCCACAGCTGAGTAGCGGGTGCTGACCTACCCGATGGTCGAGTGCCGGCCACCCGCTGGTCGAGTGCCGCCCCACCCCCGATGGTCGAGTGCCGGCCACCCGCTGGTCGAGTGCCGCCCCACCCCCGATGGTCGAGTGCCGACGAGCCTGCGAGTCGGTGTATCGAGACCCCGCAACCCAACGTCGAAAACCGTTGCACCGCAACATGGTTACGACCGTGAATAATCTCACCGGGTCTCGATACACCGGCAGCCTCGCAAGCTCGGCCACCGGCTCTCGACCAACGAAGGGAGTCGCCTTCACTCGACCATCGGAACGGCCACCACCCCCGGTGGTCGAGTGCCGACGAGCCTGCGAGTCGGTGTACCGAGACCCCCGCAAACCGACGTCGAAACTAGCCTGACTCAGTCCCGTAACGAATACGTCAGCACCGCGTTGCCCAACGACGTCACCGTCGAATCAACCAGCTTCAGTCGCGTGATCGGCACAGTCTCGTCAAAGAGCCGCCGACCGACACCGACGACCGGATGCGTCGTAAGCGTCAATACGTCGATCGCACCACCGATGAACAGGCTGCGGACGGTGTCAATGCCGCCGGCAACCGAAATCTCCCCGTCGGATCCATTCTCGCGCAATGCTTTCACATACTCCACCGGGTCACCGTCGATCGCGACGCTATTCCAATCGAGTTCCCCACTCAACGTCGACGACGCCACATGTTTGCGTACCGGATTGATGAAGTTGGCGAAGGGGTCGTCGTTGCCGGGCCAGTACTGCGACCACTCATCCCACAACTTGTGTCCGATGACTACATCGGTAACGCCGCCGATCGACGCGCCCATCAGCTCCCCCTCCTCGGCACCGAACTGGTCGAACTGCCATTGGTCGGGTGATTCGACGACGCCGTTTATCGAGTTGAACAGGTGTGCGGACACTTTGCGAGACATGGAATTCCTTCCGAGCGAACTGTTGTCACCGATACTGACCAACCACGCCAAGAAAACTCATCGCTGGGCGTTGCCAGATCTACCCCGGCAAGTCCACCCGACCGCCGCGCGGGCTGTGGAAGTCGTAGGCCGTCTCCGCATGCTGACCGTCGTCGATGCCGTCCATCTCATGCTGGCGTTCCGCGCGCAGTCCGATTGTGTACTTCAACGCCAGACCGATGATCGCGGTAACCCCAGCTGCGTAGGCGCACACCACGATCACTGCTACCGCCTGTCGCCACAGTTGGTCGAACCCACCTCCGTAGAAGAGGCCATCCACTCCTGCCGGAGCCGAGGAGCTGGCAACCAGACCGATCATCAATGTGCCGACCACGCCACTGACGAAGTGCACACCCACCACGTCGAGCGAATCGTCGTAGCGCCAACGGTATTTGAGTTCAATCGCATAAGAACTCACCGCGCCCGCGACGGCGCCGACGATAAGTGCTCCAATCGGCGTCACCGCCGAACACGACGGCGTAATCGCGACCAACCCGGCAACCACACCCGATGCCGCACCAAATGACGTCGGCCGACCGTGCCGATACTTCTCGACGACAAGCCAGCTGACCATCGACATCGCGCCCGCGCCAAGGGTATTCACCGCGATCAGCGCGGCCGAGCCGTTGGCGGCCAGTGTCGACCCGGCGTTAAATCCGAACCACCCGAACCACAACAGACCGGCGCCGAGCATGACAAACGGTAGGTTGTGCGGGCGCATCGGGTCCTTTGGCCAGCCGGCACGACGCCCTAACAGCAGAGCGATCACCAAAGCCGAAGCACCCGAATTGATTTCGACGACAGTGCCGCCGGCGAAGTCGATTGCCTTGAGATGCGACACAATCCAACCGCCGTTTTGACTCGTCATTCCGGGAGCGCTGAAGACCCAGTGCGCGACGGGGATGTACACCAGGGTTGCCCACAACCCGGCGAAGATCAGCCACGAGACGAATCGCATCCGGTCGGCCACCGCACCGGCGATCAGCGCGACGGTGACCATTGCGAATCCGGCTTGGAAGGCGACGAATAGGACGGCGGGAATGTCCCCGACCAGCGGCATATGGACGGTGTCAGCACCAGCTGGTCCGTAGTCGCCGAATAGTCCCCGCAACCCGGCAAAGGTCAATGGATTACCGATGACCCCGCCCTCGTCGGCGCCGAAGGCCAGGGAGTATCCGAAGACTACCCAGACGATCCAGACAATCGGAATCGCGGACAAACACATCATCATCATGTTCAGCACGCTCTTCGAGCGCACCATACCGCCGTAGAACAGTCCCAGCGCGGGTGTCATCAGCAATACCAATGCGAATGCGACAAGCATCCACGCGGTGTCTGCACCGTCGGGCGGGCCGATTTTCGGAAACATGGTCTGAGCACTCCTTCGCCAGTTTGAGCGACGAAAGTCTAACGGCTTGCCGATGCCGTTTGTGCAGCGCACACCACCAATGCCCGAATCGCGAAGTTGCCTGGCGCGGGACAGACCACGACAATTCCGACACCCGTGCGGCCGTCGGCGGGCAGACTGGGCGCCATGATCGTCGACGCCGAGCACGCTGGCACCCATTCACTCGACCGGTCACGGTGGGTCCGACTATTGCGGTTGGCGGCTGCCGCACTAGGTCTCGCCGCGCTCACCGCAACCATCGTCCAAGCCGGCGACACCTTCTCGCTCGCGAACTTCTTCAGCTACTTCACCGTGCTGAGCAACGTATTGACGGTCACGGTCTTCGCCGTCGGCGCGCTGTTCGCGCCGAAAGCTGGCTGGTTCCAATGGATCCGCGGCCTGACAACCACCTGCATGATCATTACCGGCATTGTCTACGCGCTCTTGCTGGCGAATATCGACGTCCAGCTCCAGACGCAATGGATCAACGACACCATGCACCGATACTTGCCGCTGCTGGTCCTGCTCGACTGGATCTTTGTCCGTCCTCGCAATCTTCCCAAGCGCAGTTGGTTGACTTGGCTCCTCGCTCCGCTCATCTATGGCGTGTACACACTGACGCGTGGACCGTTCGTCGATTGGTATCCGTATCCGTTCATCGATCCGCGCTCACCGGGATACGCCTCAATGACCATCTCGTTGATCGTCGTCTTCGTCGGGATGATTGGGCTGTCCGCCGGCGTGTACTGGGTTGGCACCTGGAACCGGCCCGTCGACTGATCTTGCCAATATCGCAAGTGACATTGCGCGCGACGCGAGTCGACCGTTAAATGGAAGCAGTCCAGTTCCACAACTCAGGAGTGCCATCACCGTGTCGTCATCAACGCATCACCACACTCACGACGCCAGCGACGCGACGCCGTCGGAATTCTGGGAAGAGTTCTATTCGACGGACATTCGCCCCTGGACCGGCAATCCCAACCAAGTACTGGTCGATGCCGTCACCTCACTTGACGACTTCGCCGGCACCACTGCCACCGATCTCGGCTGCGGCTCGGGCGCCGACGCCGTCTATCTCGCCCAGCAAGGCTTGCGGGTGACCGCGGTCGATATCTCCGCCGCCGCTTTGCAGCACGGGCGCGAGGCCGCGTGCACGGCAGGCGTCGACGATCAGGTCCACTGGCAGCAGATCGACCTCGACCATGACTTCCCCTCCGGCAGTTGGGATCTCGTCACCACTAGCTACTTGCATTCACCAGTGGAGCTCGGTCGATCGCAGATCCTGCGCAAAGCCGCCGCCGCGGTGAACCCCGGTGGCGTGCTGATCATCATCGGCCACGACGGCGTTCCGCACTGGAACGCCGACGCCCCGGACGACTTCAACTTTCCCTCGGTCGACGACGTCCTCTCCGAATTGGATCTCGACGACGAGTGGACAATAGCGCGACGCGAGCTGCTCCCGATAACCATCGGCCGCCCCGACGGTCAGGAGATCGACCGAACCGACAGCTTGATCATGTTGCGACGCAGGTGAATTCTGCTCCCATACACGCGTGAAGCGCCGGGTAGCTCCGGGCTACCCCACAGCTATTTCGGGGTACGCGACAATTATTGTCGCGTACCCCGTTTCTGCTGTGGGGTAAACAGCCTTCCCGCGGGTATTCCTGCATAGACTGACCTCATGTTCCGCGCCACACCGGGAGAACTCCCCCTCGACGCCGCCACTGAGATCGGTGGCATTGATCTCCCGACTGGGCGCCAGATCACCGCCGACGGGGCCGAGGTCGCGAGCGCGTGGGTGACCACCTCCATCCTGCCCGTCGCGCAGCTAACCGAACTGATTCACCGTTTCGTGGAGGCGTTCGAGCGGACTGGGTTGTGGCCGGTGCAAGTCGTCGGGCTCAGCGGCGGCCTGGAGCGTCCCTGGCTCGACGGTGAATTCCGCGGCCCGGACGACCGCACTATCGATGCGGTATCCATCTTCGACGGCTCATGGCGCGCCGCCCTCTACCCCGACCTTGACTTCAGCGCCGACGACGAATCCCTTTCCCCCGCACCGTTTCACACCATGGCCGACGCAGTCGATGGTGCCGATCTGACCGCAGCGGACATCGTTGTGGATCAGCCCGCGGCACTACTGCTGGTTCCGGTTGATCGTCCTGCCAACGTCCCCAAGGTTCTCGGCTGGTTCGGCGCGACCAATCTCGACCTCGTCGGAGAGCCCGTCTCCACGGTGCTGCGTTCCTGGGAGGATCGCTTCGGCGCGACGCTGGTGGCAATGTCCTACGACACCATTACCCTTCAGGTCCCGCGCGCACCTCAGTCGGGCGAGCAGGTGGAACGGCTGGTTGCCGAGCACTACGCGTTCTGCCCGGACAATATCGACCAAGGCATGGAAGCCGAGGACTACGCCGAATTCCTGCCCGACTGGGAAGGCTGGGCATTCTGGTGGGACTGATTGGCCTCGCCGTGCACGATCCTCACCCACAGTCCGTGCTCGTCCCGATTGACCTGCGCGCGCATCCCATACACCTCATCGATTAACGACTCGGTAAGCACATCCGACGCCGAACCGGTGGCACGAATACGACCGTCTGCCATGAGCACAACGTCGTCACAAAATGCGGCGGCCAGATTCAGATCGTGGAGCGAGACGATGGTCGTCGCCGCCAACGACGTCGACAGTCGAAGCACTTCGTATTGGTACTGCACATCGAGATGATTCGTCGGCTCGTCGAGAATCAGTACTTCCGGTCGCGAGGCGAACGCGCGGGCGATCTGCACACGACGACGCTCTCCGCCGGACAGACTCGAATACCGCTGATCCAGGCGGTCGGCGAGACCGGTAATCGACGCGGCACGCGCGACCGCTTCGATATCGGTGGATGACGCTCCCGACCACGACCGTCGATGCGGTAGCCGGCCAAGGTCGATCACTTCACGCACCGTCGGATTCAACTCGGTCGACTCTTCTTGTGCCACAAAGGAAACCCGCTGCGCCATCACACGCCGTCCGATCGTCGCGACAGACTGGCCCTCGAAGACTACCTCGCCCGAGGACGGTTGGCTGATGCCGGCGAGGATGCGCATGAGCGAAGACTTGCCAGCTCCGTTGGGGCCGATGATGCCCGTCACGCGACCCGGTCGCGCCTCCATCGAAATTCCGTCGAGTATCCGTATGCCGGCGGCCTGAAGGGACACGTCGGTTACCTGAATCCCCGATGCCGATCCGGAATGCGCTGTCGCACTGCGATTTCGCTGCCTCATCGCTCCCGCCCCATCGACCGGCCGCGCATCGCGAAGATCGCTATGAATACTGGGACGCCTACCAATGCGGTGGCTACTCCGACAGGTAGTTCTTGCGGCGCGATGACAACACGCGCCGCGGTGTCAACCCAGACTAGGAACACCGCGCCCAGCAGAGCGACGGTCGGCAACAGAAGTCGATGCCCCATTCCGACAACGGCACGCGCGATATGCGGCAGCACCAAGCCGACGAAACCAATTGCACCCGAAGTACTTACAATTACCGCGGTCATCAAGGCGGTCGCCAGCAACAGAATTGTGCGCGTGCGAGTCACATGCACCCCCAATGCTGCGGCGGCGTCATTGCCGAAAGTCAGGGCGTCAAGGTTGCCCGCATGCAATACGCAGACCAGCAATCCGAATCCCACAACCACCGCACATATCACCACCTGCGACCACTGCGCCGACGCCAACGACCCGAGCAACCAGAACAGCACGCCGCGTGTCTGCTCAGGGTCAGCCGAGGTGTAGACGATGAACGAAGTGAGCGCCGAGAAGAGCTGTGTAGCAGCCACTCCGGCCAGAATCACGGTGTCCGCCGCTCGGGACCCGGTCAGCCGTACCAGCAGTAGAACCAAACCGAACGCCGCCATCGCGCCGACGAAGGCGCCTCCGGCCATGCCAATAGCACCCGCGCCGACGCCAAGGACGACAACGGTTACCGCTCCGGTGGACGCGCCGGAAGAGACACCCAGGACGAACGGGTCAGCCAACGGATTTCGTAGCAAGGACTGCAGAACCGCTCCGCACAACGCGAGTCCCGCGCCGCAGACAGCGGCCAATACCGACCGTGGGAGTCTCAGATCCCAGATGATTCCCTGCTGTATGGGAGAGAGATCGGTTGTACCGAAACCAATTTCGGACCACACAAGTTGCCACACATCCCGTGCGCCAACCGACGACGAACCGATAGTCACCGCGACCGCAATCGAGATCGCCAGTATCGCTATGCCAACACTCCACAGTGCGAGTACCGACGGAATCCGCCGGACAAGAACAGCATTCACTTTGTGAAGCCGAGCCGTTTCAGGCCAGCGGCGACACTTTCGATGCCGTACACCGTTCGCAGCGACGGGTTGAGTTCGGCGCCCGTCACCGTGATGTAGCGCTTATTGCGGACCGCATCCATCTTCTGAGTGACCGGGTGCGATTCGAGGAATTTGATCTTCGCCGCAGCGGTCTCGGCAGACTGATCGCGGCGAGTCAGGTCGCCCAGAATCAGCACGTCCGGGTTCCGGCTAGCGACTTCCTCCCAATTGATCTGCGGCCATTCCTGTTTGGTGTCAGCGAAGACATTCCGCAGGCCCAGCGCCGTCGCGATGACGCCGGGCGCCCCGCAGCAGCCAGCCATATACGGCGACTCTGAGTTCGCGAACCAGAATAGCGCCGACTTACCGGATGTCGTTGTGCGTGAAGCCTTCGCCGCCCGGTCCTTCAAAGATGCGATGAGCTTCACCCCGGCATCGGGCACACCGGTTAGTTTGGCCAGCTCGGTGATCTCCCGATAGACGATGTCGAGCGTCATGGGTTCACTGCGGCTGCCGTCGCCGTCGTCGGCGATCTTGTTCTCACAGTCCGACGGAGACGTGTATGAAGCGATCCCGAAGTCCTGCAGGCGTTCTGGGGTGGTGACCGTCCCGGCGGGACCAACCGTGGACGTGAACGAGCTGGTAACGAAATCCGGCTCGACGTTCAACACCGCTTCCAACGACGGCCAGTTGTCAGCGATCCGTTTCACTTTCGCGTTGGCATCGGCGAGTGTAGGCAATACCGGATCGGTCCACGTTGCCGTTCCAGCGATTCGATCGGCCAGGCCCAACGAAAGAAGGATCTCGGTCGACGACTGATTAAGCGAAGCGATTCGTTGCGGCGGGGACTTGACGGTGACGTCGCGGCCGCAGTTGGCAAGAGTGATCGGATACCCTGCCGCCTCTCCTCCGGTTGAGGTGTCCGCGGTCTCAGCTCCGCAGCCGACTCCCAGCAGCGCAACAACTGCGAGCGGCAAACAGGTCAACATCTTTCGACGAAACATGACGATCCTTCGAGGCCGGGACTTGTTACGCGAAGTCCGCGATGTACCTCTGCGGCTGTAATCGCCCAGAGCGCCAGCAGGTCTTCGGACTCGGGGTCACCGGGCGTACACGCCTTCCCAGACATTGGTCCAGTGGCTCACTGTGCACGTCCTCGCCCACACCGCTGCGCGTCAGCCCCGGAATCACACCGGGTTCCCTACCCCACGGGTTGGCTGGCGCGGCTAATTCTAGCAGCGGGTTTGCGGTTGACCGCGAGCGGTCACAGTGGCGGCTCTTTACCGGCCGCCTGACTTGCTACCCGACTCCCAGGCCCAACTTCAGCTGCGCACACCATGTCGCGACCACCTGGGCCCGACGACGCGAATCGTCAGACAAAGTGTCGGCCAGTCCCAGCCCACGGGCAAGGTCGAGGGTGGCCTGCGCCAGCCGATGCGCATTCGGATTCTCACCGGTCGGATCTAGTCCAGCCACCGTGATTCGATGCGCGGCGCGCGCGAACTTCTCCTCACGGGGCAAGATCTGTTCGCGCAGAACAGCATCCGAAGCCGCCGCGGCCCATACCTGCAGCGCTGCCTTGAATGGCACGCCGGTGTAAATCTCCACCGCGCGGCCCACCACCGCGTCGACCCGGTCGGCGCCCGACGGCAATTGCGCCATCGGCTCTGCGATGCTGACCGTCAGTTGCTCGAACATCGCATCGAGTGTCGCGGTGATCAGCGATTCCCGCGTCGGGAAATGGTGTTGCGCCGCACCGCGAGACACACCTGCGGACTCGGCGACAGCCGCGACAGTGGTTGCCGCCCACCCGTTCGCCGCCAACATCTCGATGGTCGACACCAGCAATCGCTCGCGCGTCGCGCGCGAGCGGTCCTGCTGCGGTTCACGCACCGACGTCATCTCGTCACCCGCTGACATCCCAACTCGGTTTGCGTTTTGCGAAGAAGGCGGTCATACCTTCACGCGCCTCGTCGCTGCGGAATAGCCCGGCCGACTCTTCCGCACGAGCCGACGCCCGAGCGTCGAAATCAGCGAGCACTCCTGCGGTCGTCAATGACTTCGAGACCGCCAATCCTTGCGGCGATGCTTTTCGGATAGCGTCGAAGATCGAATCCGACTGGGCAACAAGATCTTCTGACGAATCCGCGCCAACGGTGACGAGTCCGGTCTGTTCGGCGACACGTTGATCGAACTTCTCACCGGTGAGAAAATAGCGGCCCGCTGATCGCGCGGTCATCTTCGGCAACAACACGACCGAAATCATAGACGGAGCCAACCCCAGTCTCACTTCGGTCAGCGCAAAAGTCGACGACGGGCCAGCCACCACCATGTCGGCGGCGCCGAGGATACCCAATCCACCGGCACGCACGTGACCGTCGATCACCGCGACCACCGGTTTGGGCAAGACGAGAATCGTCCGCATGAGCCCGCTCATCGCCGACGTCCCCTCGGCTGTTGCTTGCTCAGGCGATAGACCGCGTTTCAGCGCCTCACTGAGATCGGCTCCAGCACAGAAGGTTCCGCCGGTGTGCGTCAGCTTCACCGCCCGGACCTGTGCGTCGTCACGCACGCTCGCCAATGCTTCGGTAAGTTGCCCGACAAGGGTCGCGCTCAACGCATTGCGATTCGACGGCGAGTCGAGGGTGATGGTCGCAACGCCCGCTTCGACCGCGAGCTGAACGAGTTGTTCAGTCATGACCGCCGCCTCAGTACGACTTGGGCAGGCCGAGACTAGTCTGCGACACGAAGTTGAGGACCATCTCGCGGCTTACCGGTGCCACCCGAGCGATGCGCGCCAGGCTGAGCATCGGCGCCAGGCCGTACTCGGTAGTCAATCCGTTGCCGCCCAACGAATGCACGGCGTGATCGACCAGCGCGACGGCAGCCTCCGCGGCCGCGTACTTCGCCATATTCGCAGGCTCGGCCGCGCCCCAGTCGTCACCCGCGTCGTACAACGACGCCGCCTTCTGCATCATCAGTTTGGCCATTTCCAACTGAATCTTGCCCTGCGCGAAGGGATGTGCAATAGCTTGATGTCCGCCGATAGGCACCTTCCAGACAGTCCGGTCCGATGCGTAGGCGACGCCCTTCGCCAATGCGTAGCGTCCCATCCCGATAGCCGAAGCGGCCGCCATGATGCGTTCGGGGTTAAGTCCGGCGAAAAGTTGTGACAGCGCAGCGTCTTCCGATCCGACGAGGGCATCGGCCGGCAATCGCACATCGTCGAGGAAAAGCTGGAACTGCTTCTCCGGATTCACCAGTTCCATCTCGATTTGCGTGTATTCGAAATTCGGCGCGTCGGTCGGCACCATGAACAGCGCCGGTTTGAGTCGTCCGGTCTTCGAGTCTTCGGTCCGCCCGACGATGAGTACCGCGTCGGCCTGGTCAACGCCGGAGATGAACACCTTGCGGCCGTTGAGGATCCAATCCGAACCATCGCGGCGAGCAGTGGTCGTTATCTGGTGCGAATTGGAGCCAGCGTCGGGTTCGGTGATACCGAAAGCCATTGTCTTAGTTCCATCGGCGAGCCCGGGAAGCCACGTCTGCTTCTGTTCGTCGGTGCCGAACCGCGCGATGACATTGCCGCAGATCGCCGGAGAAACCACCAGCATCAACAGGCCGGTCCCAGCGGCCGCGATCTCTTCCATCACGATCGACAACTCGTACATGCCGGCGCCACCGCCACCGTATTCTTCCGGGAGATTCACCCCGATGAAGCCGAGTTTGCCTGCTTCCAGCCACATCTCATCGGTCTTGCGGCCGCTACGAGCACATTCGGCGAAGTATTCGTGGCCGTATTTTTTGGCGAACGCCGCGACTGCCTCGCGCAGAGCGACGCGTTCGGGGGTTTCGGGTAGGTAGGTCATGCGTTGTCCTTCTTCAGTTCTCAGAACCCGCGGGTTCTTCGGTATCTTCGCCGACGATCACGGCGAGCACTTCTCCCACGGCGAGCTGTTGCCCGGCGACGACCGACAACGTCGCCACTACGCCGTCGGCAGGTGCGGCGATGGTGTGTTCCATCTTCATCGCCTCCAGCCATAGGAGTGGCTGACCAGCGGTCACCTGGTCGCCCTCGGCCACCGCCACGCGGATAACCGCGCCCGGCATCGGGGCCAATAGTGATCCCGGCCGCTGCACGGACGACGGATCGATAAATCGCGGAACGTCGGTCAACACAACAGACTTGCCGGGCCAGTCAACGAACACACTGGCGCCGTACCGGCTGACGCTTAACGTCCGACGCACACCGTCGACTTCGGCGATCAGCTCCGACGGCGTTGCCGTGATCACCGAAATCGTTGCGTCATCCGGCAATTCGACGCCGTGCCGACTGTGCCGGTAACGGACTTCTATCTGGCCGGCATCGTCGGTTGGCGATCCTGTCACTAGCCCCGGCAAGAAGCTGCGGGTCGAATATCCCGATGCGAGATTTCGCCAGCCCGACGGCAGATCGGCCAATGCGGTGGCCAGTGTCCGCTGCTTAGCCGCGTCGGACAATGTCGCGGCGACTGCCGCCAACCGAATGTCCGCATCGTCTGCCACCGGCGCACCAAGAACGTCCAGGCCAATTTCGTCGATGAACCCGGTATCGGTATCTCCCGATAGGAATTGCTTGCTGCGCAACGTGTTTACCAACATGTCGCGGTTGGTGACGGGCCCATGCAGTCGTGCATCCGCCAATGCGGCAGCTAACAGACGAGCCGCCCGGGTACGTGTCGGTGCGGTCCCGATGACCTTCGCCAGCATTGGATCGTAGAACGTCGTGATCTCCGAACCGTCGGTGATACCCGAGTCCACGCGAATGCCGGAGCGTTCGGCAATCTCGAAACGGTGGACAGTGCCCGACTGCGGCTGCCAGTCGGCAGCCGGATCTTCCGCGTACAGCCGAACCTCGATGGAATGACCTGTGGTTACCGGCGTTTCGGCGTCGAGATGCTCCCCCATCGCGACCCTGAGCTGCCATTCGACGAGGTCGAGCCCGGTGGTCTCCTCGGTAACCGGATGCTCCACTTGCAGCCGGGTATTGGTTTCCAGGAAGTAGAAACGACCCTTGCCGTCGGCCAGGAACTCCACCGTTCCCGCGCCGGTATAGCCGATGGCGGCCACGGCCTTTCGCGCGGCATCGAACAGTCGCTCGCGCAAGTCGCCGCCGAGGGATTCGACAAGTGGTGCCGGCGCCTCTTCGATGACCTTCTGGTGCCGACGTTGGATCGAGCATTCTCGTTCTCCCACAGCCCATATCGCACCGTGCTGGTCCGCCATCACCTGCACTTCGATGTGATGGCCCCGTTCGACGTACGGTTCGCAAAAGATCGTCGGATCGCCGAATGCCGACTCGGCTTCGCGTTTCGCACCGGCCACCTGATCGGCAAGATCGGCGAGATCTCGGACAATACGCATTCCACGACCGCCGCCGCCCGCTGACGCCTTGATCAGCAGCGGCAGATCGCTGGCTGTCACCGACTCCGGGTCGATATCGCCAAGTACCGGCACCCCGGCGGCGGACATCAGCTCCTTTGCATTGATCTTGGAACCCATCGCGGTGATCGCGGCCGGCGGCGGACCGATCCAGGTCAGCCCGGCATCGACGACCGCTTGCGCGAATTCCGCATTCTCCGAAAGGAATCCGTAACCCGGGTGAATGGCGTCGGCGCCCGCCGAGAGCGCCGCCGCGATCACCAGGTCACCGCGCAAATAGGTTTGCGCCGACGAGGAGCCGGGCAACCGAACGGCCGCGTCGGCCGCCCGAACATGCGGGGCGTCCGCATCGGGGTCGGAGTAGACCGCGACGGTGGAGATTCCCAGGTCTTCGCAGGTCCGGAAAACCCGGCAGGCGATCTCGCCGCGGTTCGCCACCAGCACAGAGGTGATCACTGTTTGTTCGTTCCCATCGGTGTGAATCGCTGTGGTCATATCAATCACATCCGGAAGACGCCGAAGCTGTCGGTGCCTTCGACCACGCCGTTGTCGATTGCCGAAAGACACAGTCCCAGAACGGTTCTAGTGTCGCGTGGGTCGATTACGCCGTCGTCGTAGAGCATGCCGCTCATGAATGCCGGCAGCGACTCCTTTTCGATTTGGGCCTCGATCATCGCCCGCATCCCGGCGTCGGCCTCTTCGTCAACGGTGCCGCCGCGCGCCTCGGTTGCCGCGCGGGACACAATCGAGATCACGCCGGCCAGCTGAGCACCGCCCATCACGGCGGATTTCGCACTCGGCCAGGCGAATAGGAAACGCGGGTCGTAGGCACGACCGCACATTCCGTAGTGTCCGGCGCCGTAGCTCGCACCTACGAGCACCGAGATATGCGGGACCTTGGAGTTTGACACGGCATTAATCATCATCGAACCGTGTTTGATGATGCCGTTCTGCTCGTACTCCTTGCCGACCATGTAGCCGGTTGTGTTGTGCAAAAAGAGCAATGGCGTGTTGGAACGGTTTGCCAATTGAATGAACTGGGTTGCCTTCTGCGACTCCGCGCTGAACAGCACGCCTTGCGCGTTGGCGAGGATGCCGATCGGATAGCCGTTGATTCGAGCCCACCCAGTGCACAGCGAGTTACCGTATTCCGGTTTGAACTCATCGAAGTCACTGTCGTCGACGACGCGTGCGATCACATCGCGCGGGTTGAACGGAATCTTCAAATCCGGCGGCACAATCCCCAGCAACTCTTCCGGGTCATAGCGCGGCGGAACAGATTTCGCGACCGGACCGGGACCGTCTTTGCGCCAATTGAGCCGCGCGACGATACGACGACCGATCCGCACCGCGTCCTGCTCGTCCTGAGCGTAGTAGTCGGCCAGCCCGGACTGCCGTGCGTGCATCGAGGCCCCGCCCAGCGACTCGTCGTCGCTCTCTTCACCGGTGGCCATCTTCACCAGCGGCGGACCACCCAGGAACACCTTGGATTGATTTTCGATCATCACCGTGTGGTCGCTCATCCCCGGGATATACGCTCCACCCGCAGTCGAGTTACCGAAAACCAGTGCGATAGTAGGGATTCCGGCTGCCGACAGTCGAGTGATATCCCGGAACATCTGCCCGCCGGGCACGAATACGTCCTTCTGCGTCGGCAGATCGGCGCCGCCCGACTCGACGAGGGCGATACACGGCAGCCGGTTCTGCATCGCTATCGCGTTGGCGCGCAACGATTTCTTCAGCGTCCACGGATTGGAAGTTCCGCCCTTCACCGTGGGGTCGTTGGCGACGATCATGCACTCGACGCCTTCCACGACACCGATACCGATGACCGCCGAGGCACCGACCTGAAAGGCCGAGCCGTACGCGGCCAGCGGACACAGCTCCAGAAATGGACTGTCGCGGTCGATGAGCAATTCGATACGTTCGCGGGCGGTCAGCTTGCCACGCTTGCGATGTCGTTCGACCTTGGCTTCACCGCCGCCGGCCAATGCCTTGTCGAATTCTGCCTGCAGTTCATCGAGTTTCGCATTCATCGCCTCAGCGTTCGCGACGAAGTCCTCACTGGAGGTGTCGATGATGGAACGCAACGCGGTCATGCCTGGTACCCCAATCGTTTTGCGGCGAGCCCGAGCAGAATCTCGTTCGTTCCGCCGCCAATACCGATGATGCGCATGTCACGATACTGCCGCTCCACCTCGGTTCCGCGCATATAACCCATTCCACCGAACAGCTGAACGGCCTTGTTAGCCACCCACTCTCCGGCTTCCACCGCGGTGTTCTTCGCGAAGCAGACTTCGGCGATCAGGTCATCGCCGCTGTCGACCTTCCGCTCGACCACCGATCGTGTGTAGGTACGTGCCACGTCGATGCGACGCGCCATCTCGGTTACGGTGTCCTGCACCGACTGTCGAGCAATCAGCGGCTTTCCGAACGTCTCCCGCTCACGCACCCAGTCGAGGGTGAGGTCCAGACAGCGCTGTGCACTGGCATACGCCTGGATGGCAAGCGACGACCGCTCGGTGACGAATGCGGCGGCGATCTGAGCGAATCCGGAGTTCTCGGGACCGACAAGGTTGGTAACCGGCACGCGAGCATCGACGAAGGACAGTTCGGCGGTGTCGGAGCAGAGCCACCCCATCTTGTCGAGTTTGCGTGCGACAGTGAATCCCGGTGTGTCCTTTTCGATTACCAGCAGTGAGACACCCGCGGCGCCCGGGCCACCGGTGCGCACCGCGGTTACGACGAAGTCGGCACGATAGGCAGAGGTGATGAACGTCTTAGACCCGTTGACCACATATTCGTCACCGTCGCGAACCGCCGTGGTCCGCAGATGTCCGACGTCGCTACCACCGCCCGGTTCGGTGATCGCCAGCGAACCGATCTTCTCGCCGGCCAGGGTCGGACGTGCCCACCGATCGATCTGCGCCGGATCACCAGCCGCGATCATATGCGGCAACGCGATTCCGTGAGTGAACAATGATGCGAAGATCCCGCCGGCGGCGCCGCTGTAGTGCAGCTCTTCGCCGAGGATCGACGCGTCGATGAGGTCGCCGCCGCTGCCGCCGATCGATTCGTCGACGCCTAGGCCGAACAGTCCCAGCTGCGCGGCTTCTTTGTGAAGCTCGCGTGGAATCAGTCCATCGGCCTCCCACTGATCCTGATACGGAAGGATATGCCGCTTGACGAATCCTTGGATGGTGGAACGCAATTCGGTGCGTTCGGGTGAGTCCCAGACGGGGCTGGCGATCGGCACTGGTAGGACCTTCCTGTGAGAAGTCAGTTCGTTCGGCGGTCGAAGCGGGTTGGAATGGCGACATGACGCGAGCGCAACCACTCGCCCATGCCTTTGGCCTGTGGATCGAAACGGACGTTGTCGGCTACGCCGCGGCCAAGCACCTCTTCGACCACGAAATTGACGGCGCGTAGGTTAGGCAGCCGGTAGCGGTGAACGGTGAGGTCGGCGACTTCGGGGAGGAGTTCTTTGACCCGCTCGACAGTGAGAGTCTCGTCGAGCCAGGCGAATTCGTCATCTGACCGGACCCACACCCCGATATTCGCAGTGCCGCCCTTGTCTCCACTGCGGGCACCCGCGATCTCTCCCAGCGGTGCGATTCGAGTTGGGCCCCAATCTGTTTGGCGCGACGATCCCGGTTCGCTGACATCGGGTTCTACCTCGCCGCGCAGAGGCGAGGGATCGATCCGCACCGAAACACCGTCGGGCTGAGTGACGCGGTGCTCAACGAGGGCCGCATCGACGTAGCCCGGCTCGAATACACCGAACGGGGTACCGTTCCCCGGCGGTGCCGTGAGCGTGAAGCCGGGATAGGTTGCCAACGCCAGTTCGACAGCGGTTGCCGAGAATGGGCGGCCGACCTTCTTCGGGTCGGTGTCGCGGGCTATGCAGCGCAATAGCGCGCTGGCACCCTCCTCGGTGTCGGCATCGGGGCGATCGAGTCGAGCAAGTTCCCAGTCCAATTGCTCAGGCTTGGTTGGCAGTGCGGCGGTGAATTGTTCCTGGAAGAGAGCAGCTTTCGCCTCGATATCGAGCCCGGTGAGTACCACGTCGATTTCGTTACGGATGCCAGCGAGATGATTGAGCGATACCTTCAGCGTCGACGGTGGATTCTCGCCACGCACACCGGTCACCGCGACGCGGTCATCGCCGACCTGCGCTAGTTTGATGCTGTCGATTCGAGTCGTGACGTCGGGGCCGAGGTAACGCGGTCCGCCGATCTCGTAGAGCAGTTGTGCCGTTACGGTACCCACGCTCACCGCACCGCCGGTCCCGTCATGTTTGGTGATGACCGACGAGCCGTCGGCGCTGATCTCCGCGATCGGAAAACCCAAGTGCCCCATCGATTTCAGCTCGGTGAAGAACGAATAGTTGCCTCCGGTGGCCTGCGCGCCACATTCGATGATGTGGCCGGCAACCACCGCACCGGCCAACGAATCGAGGTCACGATGACACCAATCGAAGGCAGATGCCGCCGGGCCGACGGTGAGCGAAGCGTCGGTGACACGGCCGGTGACCACGACGTCGGCACCACGATCGAGGGCGGATTTGATTCCGAATGCGCCGAGATACGCGTTGGCGGTCAGCGGGCTGCCGAGGCCGAGTTCGTCTGCGCGCGAGACTAAGTCGTCGCCGTTGACGAACGCGATCTGAGTGTCGAGGCCGAGCTTTTCCGCGAGTTCGCGCAGCGCGACGGCCAGACCATGGGGGTTGAGACCGCCGGCGTTGACGACAATCTTCACTCCCTTGTCCATCGCCGAGCCGAGGCTGCCCTCCATCTGGCGCAGGAATGTCTTGGCATAACCCAAATTTGGATCCTTGAGCCGGTCCCGACCCAAGATGAGCATGGTGAGTTCGGCGAGATAATCGCCAGTGAGATAGTCGAGTTCGCCACCGTCGAGCATTTCTTGCACGGCGGTGAAGCGATCGCCGTAGAAGCCGGATGCGTTTCCGATTCGGACGACGGATTTGTTGCTTGACATCAGTTCTCTTTCGGTTCGCGTCCCACGCCCGGCGCACCGGCGAAAGCCTGTGCGATGGTGGACCATTCGACAGCGTCATCGCCGATCAACTCGACCGCCAGATCGACGAGGTTGCGACGTTGAGTGACTAGTTCGGCGAAGTCGACGGCGGGGCCCCGGACGATATTCGTCGCCTCTTCGGGACCCCAGGTCCATAACTCACCCGACGGCGCGGTGATCTCGTACCGAAATGGCTGTGCCGGTGCGGTTTTCCCGTTGATCATGTACGAGAAGTCTCGGGTGCGCACACCGATGTTGACGACCGCCTTGATCCGATCGCCCTCTACGCGAGCCGCGCCGAGCGCATCGAAGACGTCGAGGCCATGCGCCCAGGTCTCCATCATCCGGGCGCTGGCCATCGACGCCGCCGACATCGGCGGCCCGAACCAGTTGAGTTTGGTGCCCTGCGGAACGGCGATCAATGCGCCGCCAAGCTTGGCGCGGGTGGCACGCCAATCGGCGAGGAGTTCGACGGGTGGTCGTTTCGCTTCCAGTTCGGCGCCTTCGTCGACGAAGCCGAGGGGGTTCTGCGCGGCCTCCTCGACCACGCGGTTGAAGCCCTCTGGATCGGTGACAGCGATTAGCGAAACCCGGTCGGTCCACAGCAGGTGCCCGATCTGATGCGCCACCGTCCACCCCGGCGCGGGCGTAGGCGTCGCCCACGCGGCATCGTCAAGTGTCGCCACGACGTCATCGAGAGCGTCGGATTCGGCCGCCAGGTCTGTCACTAGATCGTCGACTACCGCCATTGCCCCAGCGTCACACAAGGCGTCGTAAAAAGCAAGCATGCATGATTGTTTCAGCTGTGATGACCGATGCCGTGGCTACCCCACAGCTGAAATGGCCTACGCGACAATAGTTGTCGTGCACCTCGGTTTAGCTGCGAGGTAACAACGCATTTTTTAAATAGGTCCGCATAACTACAACGCGTTCTAAAATCTGAGCATGGCCGACACCGTGACCCAGCTTCTCCAAGCCCGCGCTGATGACGACACCACCGCGATCAGATTCGACGGCGAGACTTGGACCTGGCGTGAGTACATCGCATCCGCGAAGCGGCAGGCCGCCACCGTCATCGGACTCGCTGATCCTTCCCGCGCCATGCATGTCGGGGTGTTGTTGCCAAATACGCCGGCGATGCTGACGTCCCTGGCGGCCAGTGCCCTCGGCGGATATGTCACGGTAGGCATCAACAACACCCGACGCGGTGAGGCTCTCGCCGCGGATATCAACCGGGCCGATTGCCAGCTCTTGCTCGCCGACCCGACGCAGATGCCGCTGATCCACGGCCTCGACTTGCCAGGAGTCCGCGTCATCGACGTCGAATCGGACGAATGGCGAGAACTTCTGGTGACCTCGGGAGAGCTTGTGCCGCACAGTGTTCCGACCGCGATGGATACATTCATGCTTATCTTTACTTCGGGCACAAGTGGCAACCCGAAACCAGTTCAGTTGGCGCATATGATGGTTCCGTTTGCCGGGCCGGTACTGGTGGAGAAATACGAGATCACCAGTGACGACGTCTGTTACCTGTCAATGCCGCTGTTCCACTCCGCGGCGATCTTGGGTGGCTACTGCGTCGCATTGTGCAGCGGCGCGTCGATGGCGCCGGCCACGTTCTCCGCGACGCGATTCCTCGACGACGTTCGGCGCTACGGGGTCACCTATATGAACTACGTAGGCAGGCCGCTGTCCTACATTCTCGCCACACCGGAGCAACCCGACGACGCTGACAATCCACTCCGCGTCGCATTCGGGAACGAAGCGACCGACCGCGACATAGACGACTTCGGCCGGCGTTTCGGCTGTACGGTCAACGACGCCTTCGGGTCGACCGAACTCGCCATCATCATCACTCGCGAGTCGGGTACACCGGCCGGATCGATCGGCAAGGGCTACCCGGGAGTGGCCATTTTCAACTCGACGACCGGGAGGGAATGCGCCCCAGCGGAATTCGATGAGAACGGGGCCTTGGCTAATCCCGACGAGGCGATTGGCGAAATCGTCAACACTCAGGGCGCCGGACTCTTCGTCGGCTACTACAACGACGTCGATGCCACCGCCGAACGGGTTCGTGACGGCAAGTACTGGTCGGGCGATCTTGGCTATCGCGACGCCGACGAGTGGATCTACCTCGCTGGCCGGGCCGGCGATTGGATGCGCGTCGACGGCGAGAATATCGCCGCCGGGCCGATCGAACGAATCCTCATGCGCGAACCCAAGATAAGCCGTGTCGCGGTGTATGGCGTACCCGATGACCACGTCGGCGACGCCCTAATGGCGGCGATTGTCTTGCGTGACAACGAGGTTCTCACTCGCGACGATCTCGTCGCATTCCTCGAGGGGCAGGCGGACCTCTCGCCGAAGGCATGGCCCAGTTATGTCCGGATCGACGAGGATCTACCGTCGACAGCCACCAACAAGATCCTCAAGAGGGAATTGAAGGCACAGGGCGTCACGGGCCCGACATTGTGGCGACGAGAGCCACGGTCTCGGATGTATCGCGCTGTAACGTGACGCGCCGTCTGGCGGCCCGATGTTTCCGCTGATCTGGTGTTCGGCGGAGCGCAGTGCTCCAACTAACCCACAGCTAAACCGAGGTACGCGACAATTATTGTCGCGTAGTCCAGTTCAGCCGTGGGGTAGTTTTCGCTGATGCTCGCGTCGGCGAATCTTCGCGAGAATCCCCGCCTCGCATCGATCCCAGGAATCGACGACCTGGCGATACGACAACCGCATCACCTCGTATCCGCTTTCAGCAGCGGCAAGGTCGCGCTCTCGGTCCTTCGCGAACTGCTCCGCGGAGGCGTCTGTTTGCCATCGAGTTCCAAAACGAGTCGTCTGCCGATAAGGATGTCGACCCACCCGGCGACACATGGCAAGAACACCTGCACATCCAATTTCACGTGTTTGGCTCGTAACCGCACCCTGGCGAAAGTCTCGATCCCCGATTGCGCGCGGCCGTCGCATTTCGGCAGCAACCGCTGGACACGCTTGGAGCGGGCGAACAGACTCGCGAGGTCCCACTCGGTCATCAGTTTCTGATTGAGCACTGAGTCGAAGACCGCGACTGCTCCTTCGTCGTCAACACACTTCACCGCGTGTAACAACGCGGTTGATAGGTCATCTATCGCGCGCCCCTCGGGGGTTGCCCCGCCAACAGCGGTACAGAATTTCCGCGGCGGCGCGGACCGCATCGTCGACGCGCATGCTCGCACGTGCACTCTAAGCGGATGCTCCGGCACCCAGATGCCGTACATCTTCAACGCGGTGAGGCAGGAGACCACGCCGCCGGCGCGTATCGCCCCAACCACCACGGGATCGGCACCCAAAGTCGCGAACCAACCGCGCCGCACCCGCGTCAGCCTGCGACCTGCCAAGATCTCTTCCAAGTCGCGGCCATGGGAATCCTGGTCACGTAGTTCCCGCAGCGAAAATACTCCGCAGAAATCGGCCGGATGATTCATATCCCCAATGATGGTCCGCGTTGCTTCGACCAATCGTGGCTACGCCGCCGCCGAGTCCGACAACTGTGGATCGCGCCGCATCTGTGGACAGTGCAGCGATCTCGCCCACCTCCGATGATCGCGTGCCGTCGCGCGAGCCTGCGAACTCGCCCACCTCCGACGATCGAGTGCCGTCGTGCGAGCCTGCGAACTAACCCACCTCCGATGATCGAGTGCCGCCGTGCGAGCTTGCGAGCTCGCCGGTGTATCGAGATCTGGCGAGACGAACTCGAATCTCAACCGACGCCTGTCAATCACCCAATCGCGCAACCCAGTGGCATTGGTCTCATCCTCCCCGAACCAATTCGCTCCCGGTGCATCCTGCCTGATAGGACGGATGTATGGACAATCCGCGCAATCCATTCGACGCGTTTGGAATCGGCGTCGTCGACGACAGTGCACAGTTGGGTCAGCAGCTCAGCGCCTCGCTCGCCGACCACCGCGGACTCATCGAACTCTCCGCTCTCGCCGTGCTCTTCGACACCATCGGCGGCCGACCCTTCTACGAACTCGACGAGTCGACCTCGTCTCTGCAGGCTCGAGTGATCATGTCCGCATTGCACCGCCCCGCGGTTACCGATCGCCTAGTGAGTTCAGGCCAGATCCGCATGAACGACGACGGCTACGGTACAACGACAGCGGACATCACCACCTCCGCCGGCGTACTGGTCACGACAGGTCTAACCCGCAATGTTCGCGTCGGCCGGTCCAGTACCAGCCGTGACCAGATCGGCGCTTTGGCCGATCCAGAGCCGCGACCGCTCCCAAGCACCGACCGAAACCTGTCCGGCCACAAGATAATTGAGGCAATCGCGCACGGGGACCATCCGATCGGACCGATCGGCGAACTGGTCGACGGCTCCATCGCCGTACTCGATGGCGCCACCCGCTTCACATCGGTCACCGCGCCGTGGATGGCCAACATGATGGGCACGATGCACGGCGGCGTGATCGGCGCCATCGGAGCGCTTGCCTGTTCCTTTGGCGCGCAGGCACATACGCAGCCGGGCACGGAATATCAGATCCTCGACTTCGACATCGGCTTCTACCGATCACCCGCCGTCGACGGCAGCCCGGTGCACGTTGATGTCACGCCGGTCAAGGTCGGCCGCCGGATCGGTTCCTTCGAAGCGAGCATGCGTACCGACGATCGAACCCTGCTCGCGCGCGCCACGGCGGACGTCCGATTCATGCCGCGGTAGCCTCATCGGGTGCCATCCAATGAGGAACTGACCCGCAGCGGATATGACGCCGGCGCGGCCGGATTCGCCGAACTCTTCGAGTCGGTCTTCGATACCCGACCACTCGATCGCGCCCTGATCACCGCATTCGGCGAACTGTCAATTGGCCCAATCGCCGACGTCGGTTGTGGCTCCGGAGTAGTCACCGCAATGCTCCACGACACCGGAGCCGAGGTGGTCGGGATCGACTTGTCGCCGGAGTTGGTCGAGAGGGCGCGAACTCGCCGTCCCGATATCGACTTCCGAACCGGATCGATGCTGGCGCTGGACATCCCCGACGAGTCGTTGGGCGGCGTCCTCGCGTGGTATTCGACCATCCATGTCGACGACGCCGACCTACCAACCGCGTTCGCTGAATTCTACCGCGTCCTAAGGCCGAATGGTGTTGCGCTACTGGGCTTTCAAGTCGGTGATGAGCCATTCATCCTCGATAAGGCATTCGGGGTCTCGATGCACTTGGTGTTTCGACGTCGGCAGCCAGAGCAGGTACTCGCTCTCCTATCGGAGGCCGGATTCATCGAGTTTGCGACGACCGTTCGCGCCGCCGACAATGAGCGGACACGGCAGGCATTCGTGATCGTGCGGAAAGAGTAGAGCTGAGGTTCCCAATGGTCGAGTGCCTGGCGAGGCGCAAGCATCTACCTCGATGGTCGAGTGCCCGGTAAGGCGCTTGCATCTACTTCGATGGTCGAGTGCCCGGCGAGGCGCAAGCCGAGCCGGGTGTATCGAGACCAGGTGACCTTGTTTCGTAAACTGTTGTCTAACAACAGTTGTCACGTCCCGCGTACATCTCGCCGGGTCTCGATACACGCCCGTCTCGCTCCGCTCGGCGAGCGCACTCGACCATCCGAGGTTACCGCCCCATCCGAGCTTCTCCCGCCGATGGCCGGGTGTATCAAGACCACGTAAATGATCTCCGAAAGCCTCAGCGCTGCAACAGTTGTCACGCTCCGAGTACGACTCACCCGGTCTCGATACACGCGCGTCTCGCTACGCTCGTCGAGCGCACTCGACCATCCAGGGTTGCCGCCCCAGCCGTGCTACCTGTCTACCGGTGTGATCGACAACGGTATACCTCGATTGACGAACTCGAAGGTGGCGCCGGAACTGAAACGCACTATTGCGACCTCACCCGACTCCGGGCGCGAGTTCCCTTGCACGATAAATACTTCCAATGCTTTGTCGCGTACTGTCGCCGTGCCGACCGTCCAGTGCGGTTCGACGGCGGTAGCCGCCGCCTGTAGCGGCTCAAGGTGTTCGGCCGTCAACAGCGTCATCCATCCACCGTCGCGAATCGCCGCCGAATCCTGCGGAATGCGGACCCGCACTTGATCTTCCACTACTTCGGCAATCACACCGGTGTATTGCACCGGCCCGAGCACCGGATGCAGATTGAGGACGGCCGCCAGCCCTTCGGCATCGCCGGGGAGGTCGAGCGCGGCGGCCAACCGTTCTGCGGTCATACCCGCGATCCCGGTGAGCTGCTTGCGAAACACCTCGTCGCGCTGTGCGTCATTGACCGCGCGACGCGCAAGCGCACGTTCGAAACCGAGTGCCAGCAACTGATGTTGTAGCGCCACTTCCTGGGCAATGCGGATCAACGCGGATCGCGACCAATCGCTAAACCGCAGATCGTTGAATAGCGGTCCGCGATAGTCGACATGACCATCAGCCGCTGACGTATCGATTGGCGTCAATTCGGTTGTGGCAACATTCATTCCGAACATCCACTCGGCATCGGGTGGCAGCGGCAATTCGTCCCGATCCGGTTCAATCGTCACCATCCACTCGCAATGAGGCGACCGATCCACCGGTCGGCGTGGCGGACGGTGCACCGGCCTGATCCGAGCCCGACGATTCGTCGCGATCGCAGTGGCGTCGAAAGTGGGATCCTCGATGTCGTGGCACATCGCGGTGACGTAGTCATCGCCCATCGGCTCGACGTCCATCAACGCTCCACAATGCGCCAAGACGAACGAGCCGTGATACTTGTCGATGATCTCGTACCGGAAGTCCATGAATTGCGGAGGAGCACCGATATCGAGCTGCAGACACTTGAACATGTCTTCGACGCCGTCACCGTCGATTCCCAACGCCACACGCATCCGGTGGGTGTACACCGGGCTGGCCGCCATCCATTCCTCAATCGCGATCTGCGCCATCACATCTCGACCGAAGGCACTGATGAGATGGGCCATACCGCTACGATCGATCAACTGGCCCGACAACAGCAGCTCCGGGAGGATCGTCGCCAGCTGATCCTGTGTGAGGCCCGAGTACGATTCGGGCCCGGACACCGCCGCGACGCCAGATGGGGCGGTGCTCACCAGATCTCCACCGGGGCTTTGCCATAGGGGTACCAGCCGGGCAAATTGCCCGGCGCCGACTTCTCGATGCGCTTAAGCATTCCGTCACTGCATACCCTGTCGGTCAACATTTCCAGAAACAGTGCCGACACATTTCCATAGTCGAAGAAGTCACGCTGCCAAGAGAATTGGAAATCTCCGCGGTATTTGAACCAACTCCCCTGGATACCGTCGAGGGCATAGTGCGAACCGTCCGGACGGGTCCGCTCGTAGACCTGCTTCCACAGGCCGAGCATGTCACCGGTCTTCTCGTCGATCACCCACTGCTGGTATGGATAGGTCCAGCCTTCGAGCCCTTCCATCTCCTGACCGAGCGCGAGTTCACGAATCTCATCACGTCCCACGGCCATGAAATCCTTCATCGGCCCATAGTTCCAGCCGTAGGTAGCGTCCTCGGTGTAGAACTGCGCCAGCGGTTTCCAGTCGCCAGCCTTCTCGCACTCGATGTTGGCTGCTAGCCAGCGCTGCTTCATTTCTTCCAATTCGGCACGGTCAAAAGACATTTCGGCTCCTAGAGAGGTTCTCGACCGTCAGTCTTCGACGATCTTGAGGGCTTGAGTGGGGCAATATCGCACGGCGGCAACGACTTCGGATCGATGACTCTCGTCAGGGTGGTCATCGAGAATATCCACGTGGTCGCGGTCGGCGGCAAACACGTCGGACGCCTCGAGTTCACACATGCCATGCCCCTGACACAGGTCCAAGTCGACTTCGACGCGCATGAGTCACACCTCCGTGTCGCCAGAATTCGCATCGGCAGTGGTACGCCGTCGATAGCGCACGCGGCACGGTTGTGCCAGTTGCACCACCATTTTCGAATGGTCGTTGTGATACGAGTCAGCGGGCTGCGCCATCTCGAACTCGTAGTTCTGCAAGAGGACCGAGAAGATGGCCTTCAATTGCATGATCGCGAATTGTGCTCCCACGCAACGATGTCGGCCGGCTCCGAACGGAATCCACGTCCAGCGATTGACCAGATCCTCTTGACGTGGCTCGAAGTAGCGGTCGGGGTTGAAGACGTCCGGGTCCGGAAAGTCGTTGGGCAGCCGGTTGGACACCGCCGGCGATACCGCAATCGACTGTCCGGCTTTCACCACATACTCAGTGGATGAACCATCAGGTCCCTCACCGTGAATGTGAAAGTCCTCCTGCACAACTCGCATCAAGATGATGAGAGGCGGATGCAGGCGCAAGGCCTCTTTCAGCGACGACTCCAGCTTGGGAATCTGCCGCATCGCCGCAAAGCTATAGGGCACGCGCCCACCGGCGACGGCCTCCGGCCCGGCATCCTCACCGGGGCGATAGATCTCGTCGAGTTCGGCGACGACCTGGTCTAGGTAGTCGGGATTGCGCAACAACTCGAGCAACGTCCACGCCGCCGTGCCCTGCGTCGTGTGATGACCCGCGAACATCATCGAAATAAAGATCCCGGTCACCGTATCAGCACTGAACATCGGGCTGCCGTCGTCGTTCTTGAGTGAGACGAGAACGTCGAGCAAGTCCCGATCTTCCTTGTTTTCAGGAGGATTCGCGACTCGTTGACCCAGAACTCCCCCGATGAACTCGACTAGCTCGGCCCGCGCGGAGTCTCGGCGCCGAAAACTCTCGATGTCGGCGTTGTAATCAACGTAGGCGAGCGGATCAGTCCCCTTCTCCAGATCGTGATAGAGCTCGGAGATGTGTTTGGACAGTTCTTCTCGGAATTTGCGTCCGATCAGACAGGCCGAGGATGTGTAGAGCGTCAGCTCGCCGAAGAACTCCAACAAGTCGATCTCGCCGGCGTCCCCCCAGTCAGCGATCATCCGCTCCACCTCGTTGGGGATGGTGACCGCATGCTGTTTCATATGCGCGCCCTTGAGCGCCTGGTTATGCAACATTTCCGAACGACGCTCGGGACTGGTGTCGAAGACGACGCCTTCCCCAAAGATCGGTGTCATAAACGGATACGCGGCCGCCTGATCGAGAATCTCGTCCGGCGCACGAAAGAACTCTTCGTTGGCCGCGGCCCCGGAAACGAGTACCACCTGCCGATCGGCGAGCTGGAACTGTCCGACGTCACCACATTCTTCACGAACCCGCGTGAATAGTCCGATCGGGTCGGTGGCCAGTTCATCGAGGTGACCGTGTTCAGCTTCACCACCCGATACTCGGCGCGGTGTCGAAAGTTGTTCTGCGGCTGTAGATGTCATTGGTACTCACCTTCCCGCGGTGTGGTCAGTGTGCCTTCGGCTTCGACTTCGAGAACTCGGATATGAGACCCCGGCGGCATCGCGATAACCGAGCTGACCGCCTGAGCAACGTTGTCGGGTGTCATAAAGTTGCCGTGCCGAGCCAGACCGAATCTGATCCAGTCGTTGAGCATCGCTTCGGTGTCTGCCGGGTCAAGGTTCATCCCCATCCCGGTGAGTGTCTGACCGGGACGAATCACGCTGGCACGCACGCCCGTTCCTTCCAGCTCCATCTGGACGGTCGCCACCAAACCTTCGATGCCGGTTTTCGCGGCCACATACGCCGACGACCACGGGCGCGGGCGAATCGCAACGTCGGAGCCGATGAAAATGAAGTCTCCTCTACGGCGAGTGATCATATCCGGCACCACCGCTCGGTAGAGTCGATGCGCGCCGACGAGGTGGATGTCGATTTGTTCGGCCCACGCCTCCGAGGCCATCTCGTGCGCACGGCCAACGGCGAGATCGCCGGCGCCGGAGATGACGACTTCCAATGCACCAAGTGCCGCTTGCGATTTCGCGACAGCTTCGGCGACCGAGGCATCGTCGGTGACATCGAGTGGCACCGCGACGGCCTCGCCACCCGCGGCGATGATCTGGTCAGCCGTCTCCTGACACTTCTCGACTCGACGGGCCGCTAGGGCAACGGGATAGCCTGCGGCGCCGAGTAATTGCGCGGTGGCCGCGCCGATCCCCGATGATGCGCCGGCTATCAGAACCGGCCGGCGGTCAGGGTGTGCGGAAAAGCGCGGCATCAGCGCACCGTCACTTTCACCGGGAGGGTGGCGAATCCACGCACGTTGACCGAATGAACGCGCTCGGCCTTGTGGATATCGATCTCTATGTCGCGGATCGAGCGGGCTACCTCGGTCAGGCCGACGTTGGCTTCGAGTCGTGCGAGATGAGCACCGAGGCAAAAGTGTGTTCCCAGACCGAAACTCGTCAATGCCTGTCCAACTGAGCCGTCACTACTCGAACGTCCGACGATATATTCCTCGGCATCGGGTCCGAAGGCCGCTTCGTCGCGGTTGGCCGAGCCGACGAGCAGCAATACCCGATCACCGGCTGGAATGGTCAGTCCGCCGTACTCGACGTCCGCCAGTACCCGACGCAGGAGCATTTGCGTCGAATTGTCGTAACGCAGCGTCTCCTCGGTCCAGTCGGGCACAGCGTCGACGTCGGCGAGTGGTTTTGCCAGTTGATCGGGATGGCGCCAGCCCCAATAGATCGCATTGGCAAGGAGTTTGGTCGTCGTTTCATTCCCCGCGACGACCATCAGCATCATGAAACCGATGATTTCGTCGTCGGTGAGCCGCATCAGCTCGCCGGACGCGTCATCGTGGATCTCGGCGTCGATCAGTGCCGATACCAGATCCTGGCCGGGCTGCTTGCGACGGCCGCCGAGCAAACTCGAATAGTACTGAAACAGAGCGATATACGCATGTACTGCGGCTTCGGGAACGTCGAGTACTCCTTCTTCGCGATGAATAAGGAGATCGGATTGTTCACGCAAGAACGCGCGATCCGACGTCGGTACGCCGAGCAGTTCACTCACGACGTCCATCGGCAATAGACCCGCGAAATCGGCGACGAAGTCGAATTCGCCGGCATCGAGACATTTGCTCCAGTGCTCATGAGTCAAAGCCCTTATGCGACCGGATAATTCGTTTACCCGACGAGGCGTGAACCCCTTCGACACCAGCTTGCGAATACGCAGATGTTTGGGGTCGTCGAGAGCTAGGAACGACATAGATCGGTGTGCGTCGGGCGTATACGAAGCTGGGTCCAACGAAACGCCCCAGCTGTTGGAAAGCCGTGTGGCGTCCCGGAATGCGGTCCGCACATCCTCGTGGCGAGACAGCGCCCAAAAGTCCATTTCCGCATTGCGGTAGACCGGTGCCTGTGCGCGCAACCGGCGATAGGTCGGATACGGATCCTCGTGGAAATCATAGGCATACGGGTCGAATGGAACGAGGTGTTCCATACCGTTAGCGATGGCGGTGTCAGACACGCCGTACTCCTTCACAGATCTGGACTGTTGCCGCGGCGGGATTGGTTAGCTGTCGAGTACCCGAAGCGCGGCGGCCACCAGACGCTCCGAGGTCGCTTCGTAGCTCAGGTGCCCCATGCCGGCGTGCACGAGCGCTCCCGCATAGAGAAGTTCGAGAGTGTCGACAATGGGCCCGGGGCTCTCCGGATCGACATCGAGGGCTTGCGCCAGGCGTACGCGGATAAAGCCGCCGATTCGTAGCCGCAGGTGTTCCACATCGGGATCTGTGCCGAGCAATGCGACGGTGACCGCGCCACCGAGTTGCCCTTCTCCGGCAACCACAAGCGACACCGACCGCAACACCTGGGCGACGCGCTCGGCCGGTGGATTCGCCGGATCGGGTTCGGCGACACCGTCCGCCAGCCGCCGCCAAAAGACCTCGGCGACAAGGTGACTCTTGGAAGAGAAGTAGGTGTACGCGGTAGCTGGCGCGACGCCAGCGCGTTTCGCGACGGTACGTACGGTCAACCCGTCGAAGCCGTCTTCGTTGAGGACATCGACCGCGGCCTCAGTCAGCTTGGCGACCGTTTCGGCCTGCTGCGCCGAGAGGCGACGACGAGTCGATTCCTGCGATACCGAGGCGAGCGCCGCCTGTTCCGTGCTGGACATGTGAGCGACGCTACACTACGTTTGAACCTGAGTCCAGACACCTGTCCAGATGGAGGTCCAGTGAGCGTTCTGCGTCCAACCGATAGTTCCGAACTACTGATCGACGGCAAGCTCTTACCCGGGTCGGGCGGCGTATTCGATGTGATCAACCCGGCGACCGAGGAGGTCATCGGGTCCGCGGCGAATGCCACGGCTGCCGATATGGACGCGGCCATCACCGCCGCTCGCGTCGCATTCGACAGCACCGACTGGTCGCGTGATCACGCCTTTCGAGCAAGGTGCTTGCGGCAGCTGCGCGATGCCCTGCAATCTCATACCGACGAGATGCGTGAGCTGACCGTCGCCGAAGTTGGTTGCCCGGTCTTCCTTACCCACGGCCCGCAACTAGAGGGGCCGGTCAACGATCTCGGCTACTTCGCCGATCTTGCCGAATCCTATTCATGGACAACTGATCTCGGTGAAGCCGCACCGATGGGCATCAAGACTCGGCGAGAACTGCGAGCGGAGGCCATCGGTGTCGTCGGAGCCATCACCCCGTGGAACTTTCCGCATCAGATAAATTTCGCCAAAATCGGCCCGGCCTTGGCGGCAGGATGCACCGTCGTACTCAAACCCGCGCCGGACACGCCGTGGTGTGCGGCGTTGGTAGGCAAGGTAATTGCCGATAAGACTGATATCCCGCCCGGTGTGATCAATATCGTCACGTCCACCGACCACACACTCGGCACCCAGTTGACTACCGACCCACGCGTCGATTTGGTGTCGTTCACCGGCTCCACGGCAACGGGACGCGCGGTCATGTCCGCGGCATCGCAATCCTTGAAGAAGGTATTTCTGGAGTTGGGCGGAAAGTCGGCGTTCGTGGTTCTCGACGATGCGGACTTAGCTGGCGCTTGCTCGATGGCAGCGTTCACCGTCGTTACCCATGCCGGCCAGGGTTGCGCGATCACCACGCGGCTGCTCGTATCACGAGACCAGTACGACGAGGCCGTGGCCTTAACCCGGGACGCGATGGCCGGCTTCCGCGCCGACGACCCCACCAAGCCCGGAACCATCTGCGGCCCAGTCGCTTCGGCCCGCCAACGTGACCGGGTTCTCAGCTATATCAACGATGCTCGCGCGGCGGGCGCGGTAATTGAAACCGGTGGCGGCACGCCGGCCGGCAACGGATTCTTCGTCGAACCGACGCTAATCTCCGGTGTCGACAACTCCGCACGCATCGCCCAAGAAGAAGTATTCGGTCCCGTTCTGGTCATCATTCCTTACGATGGCGACGACGACGCGATCCGAATCGCCAACGATTCGCCCTACGGGCTCTCCGGTGCGGTGTACGGCACCGACGAGGCGCGAATCGACAAGGTGGTCAACGGGATCCGCACCGGAACGTTGGGCGTCAACGGTGGCATCTGGTATTCCGCGGACGTTCCCTTCGGCGGATACAAGGCATCCGGAATCGGTCGCGAGATGGGCGTGGCCGGCTTCGAAGAGTATCTGGAAATCAAAGCCATCGCCTACCCCGCATAACCCCACCGACACGAGAAGGAAACTCCCCCAATGCGATTCGAAGACAAAACAGCCATTGTGACCGGCGCCGCCGGTGGGATCGGCGAAGCCTACGCACGAGCGCTCGCCGCCGAGGGCGCGCGCGTGGTCATCGCCGACGTCAATGACGATCTCGGCGAAAAAGTTGCGGCCGACATCGGCGGCACGTATGTGCACACCGATGTCGCGGACGAAGAGTCGGCAAAAAACCTCGTCGCACAAACAGTTGAGGCGTACGGCAAGATCGACTATTTGGTCAACAACGCCGCCATTTACGGCGGGATGAAACTCGACTTCCTCATCACCGTCCCGTGGGACTACTACAAGAAGTTCATGAGCGTCAATCTCGATGGCGCACTCAACGTTACGCGCGCGGCCTACGGCGAGATGAACACTGGTGGCGCTATCGTCAACCAATCCTCCACCGCCGCTTGGCTATACAGCGGATTCTATGGTCTGGCCAAGGTGGGTATCAACGGTCTTACCCAACAGCTCGCCGTCGAATTGGGTGGGCAGAATATCCGGGTCAACGCCATTGCTCCGGGGCCGATCGACACCGAGGCTACACGTACCACCACGCCGTCGAATATGGTCAAAGACATTGTCAACGGACTCGCCCTCAAGCGAATGGGCACGACCGAGGATTTAGTCGGCATGTGCCTGTTTCTACTGTCCGACGAGGCACAGTGGATCACCGGTCAGATCTTCAATGTCGATGGCGGACAAGTGATCCGGTCGTGACTTCAGTCGTTCGTCTCGGTTACGTCGGGCTGGGCAATATCGGCGGGCCGATGGCCCAGAAACTAGCCACCGGCAACACCCCGCTGACTGTCTTCGATCTGGACGAGGCCGCCGTGTCCACAGTTGTCGAGGCGGGCGCGTCCGCGGCGACATCGCTCGCCAACCTCGGCGCGAACACCGACATCATCTCCGTCTGTGTGGTCAACGACGCCCAGGTGCGGACCGTCGTCGACGGATTGCTAACGGCCGCACCGCCGGGGACCATCATCGCGATCCACTCGACGATCAGTCCCGACACCGCGGTGGAATTGGCGACGACAGCGTCCGCCAGCGGAGTGATAGTGCTCGATGCGCCGATTTCCGGCGGGGCACAAGGCGCGTCGGAGGGACGGCTCGCGATCATGGTCGGTGGCCCACGCGACGCGTACGAGCGGATAAAGCCCGCCTACGAACCGGTATCGAACATGCTGGTACATGCCGGTCCCGACGTTGGTGCGGGCACCCGAATGAAGCTGGCACGCAATCTATTACATTTCATTTCCTTCGCCGCTACCACCGAAGCCGCTCGGCTCGCCGAAGCTGCGGGAATCGACCTCGGCAAGCTTGGCCGGGTAATTCGGCATACCGACGCGATAACCGGGGGCGCGGGCGCGATTATGTTGCGCGAGAACACCGCCCCCATCGAACCGAATGACTTCTGGTACGGCGTTTTCACACATGTACGTGATCTGGGAGAGAAGGACCTACTACTGGCTACGTCGTTGGCCACCCAACTCGGAATCGACACACCACTCGGCGATCTCGCGCTGGCGAATCTCGGGGAATGGCTTGGGGTTCCACATAGCGAGGAAGGAATTGTGCGATGACCGAAGAGATGACACCGCAGCGTCGCAAGGGTCTGGAAATGATGTCGAAGGTCTACGGCTGGGAGATGGCAGATGGACCCGGCGACTTCTTCGCGCATACCGCCGACCAGGTTTTCGGTGAGGTGTGGAGCCGAGACGGCCTGTCCATCCGAGATCGCCGTTTACTCCTGCTTGGCGCGCTAGCAGCGACCAATCAAGTCGATGTCGCCGAGATCCAGGCGGGCGCAGCCCTGGGTAATGGCGAACTGACCCCGGAAGAACTCGACGAGATCGGCCTATTTCTGTGCTATTACATCGGCTGGCCGCTGGGCAGCAAACTGACGATGATGTTCGGAGGTGTAAGCAAGAAGTATCGGGCGGAACAAGACAAGGAGTCGTGAGAGATGGCTGCGAAGGTAGTGTTCACACCGCTATTCGGCGGTGACGGGTGCTCGCTGCTGTCCGCAGCACCCGCCCCTAATCTTGAGTTGGCGGGTTATACCGACACCGAGTTCGCGGTGAGCGGTACGGCCCACGGGCTGACCGCCGACGGCGGGGTCGACGAGGCGGGCTTTACCACGCGGATAGTAGTGCGTCGACCACAGGCGGCAACCGACTTCAACGGGACCGTCGTCACTGAATGGCTCAACGTCAGCAGCGGTGCCGATGGCGCACCCGAATACACCTACCTCGCAGCGGAATTGGTGCGCGGAGGGTACGCATGGGTCGGAGTATCGGCTCAGTACGACGGTGTGGAAGGGAGCACGGGTTCGGTTGGTTTGAGTCGGCCCGGACCGAAATCGTTGGCAGGCAAGGACCCGGAGCGCTACGGAACTCTGCACCACCCCGGCGATGCCTACTGTTACAACATCTTCGACCTCGTCGGGCGCCACCTTCGCGCCACCGATACTCCGTCTCATCCGCTCGGCGGGCTCACTGTCGACAAGGTGCTCGCCGTCGGTGAGTCGCAGTCGGCGATGGCGCTGACGACGTTCGTGACGACTTTTCGCAGCACCACATTCGACGGCTTTCTCATTCACAGTCGTGCGGCGGCGCAATTGCCGCTCGGCGCGATCGGCGCCGGAATCGATGTGGATGCAACGTTTTTGGGCGACCCGGTCACGATCCCCGGGGATGTCACAGCGCCAGTATTTATCGTCCAAACCGAAACGGATGTCCTGACCAATTTCCAATTTCATCGCGCACGTCAGGCCAACACCGAACGGGTACGCACGTGGGAGATAGCCGGAAGCGCGCATGCCGATCACTTTCAGATCGGGCCGTATGAGGAGTATCTGGGGTGCCCTGACCCGGTCAACCGCGGACAGCAGCGGTTTGTGCTGCGAGCGGCCCTATCTCACTTGTGCGGCTGGGTCGCCGACGGCACGGCGCCGCCCCTTGCTAGCCCGCTCGAACTTACCGGCGACGAACCGACATTCCGCACCGACGACGTGGGAAACGTCCGAGGCGGCGTCCGCACACCGTCGGTCGATGCCCCGACACAGGTACTGACCGGGATAGTGAAAGACCCGGTGTCGAGAATCTGCTTACTGTTCGGTGCAACCGGCGCGATACCACCGACCGATCTGATCGCGCGCTATGGCAGCCACGAAGGCTATCTCGACGCGTATACCGCCGCGGTCGATAGATCAATTGCGGAAGGCTTTGTGCTGGAAGCTGATCGCGTGGAGATATTGGCCGATGCACATCCGGAATTGCTCGGTGAGTGACGGCTCCCCGGCTTCGACTCTCGGGCGTACCCTGACGACTGTGGCGAATCACG
>NZ_BAEH01000033.1 GCF_000241305.1 Gordonia effusa NBRC 100432 | reverse complement strand
GGTCTCGTCTTCGGAGATGAAGCGCTGGCCAGCGTTGACGATCGATGCGATGTCGCCGCCAACCTTGTGGGCGATCACCGCGCGCACGTTGAGCTGAATACCTTGAGTGGTCACGCAAACTTCACGAATCTGCGCTTCGTGCAACGCCATCGACAGGTAGCGGACTTTGCGGAATACGGGCATGACCCACTTGCCGTGTCCCACAACGACATCGAACGGGGCGCCGTCATCGCCACCCTTTTTACCTGAAATGATCATCGCCTCGTCAGGTTCTGGAACGTGATAGCCGAGCATTGAATCTCCTTTGTTTACAACGTCATAACGTAACTACCGCGATGCCGCCCCGGGCTCAGATTCCGGGCACCGTCCACCGCTCGACATCCACCACTCGCCCCGGCTCCACCCCGATGACGAGTACGGACTCGCCAACGTCGAGCGGATATGGGCACTGGGCGAGAAAACGTTCGCTTCCCCCACCGACGAATAACTCGACCTCACCGAGCGAGGTACCGCCGCCGATCGCGATAGTGACATCCCCCGTCGCACCAACTAAGGAGATCACCGGCTCACCCCATTCGGCCTATCGCCAACTGCCGTGCGCTAGCTGACCTCCACGATGAGTTCGACCTCGACCGGCGCACCGAGCGGAAGCTCGCTGACCCCGACCGCCGACCGCGCGTGTATACCCGCGTCGCCGAAGATCTCGCCGATCACGTCCGAGGCGCCGTTGATGACGCCGGGCTGACCGGAGAAGCCATGGGCCGATGCCACATAGCCGACGACTTTGACGACCCGAACGATCGAGTCGATGCCAACCAGCGAGTCGATCGCGGCCAACGCGTTGAGCGCGCACTGCCTCGCGGCAAGAGCCGCTTCGTCGGGCTTGACCACTCCTTCGGCTCCGTCGGCGACCTTGCCGTGCGCGATTAGCTCGCCGTCGTGGATCGGCACCTGCCCCGAGGTATAGACGAGATTGCCGGTCCGCACCGCGGGTACATAGCTGGCCAGCGGTGGTACCACCGGCGGCAAGGTGATATTCAAATCTGCCAGGCGCTGCGACCACTGACCCATCGCGATCAGCCCTTCGGCCGTTTGAGGTAGGCCACATGCTGCTCACCGGTTGGTCCGGCAAGCACGCTCACCAACTCCCAGCCGTCGGCACCCCACTGGTCGAGAATTTGCTTGGTCGCATGAGTAAGGAGCGGGACGGTCACGTACTCCCAGGCCGTCACTGAAGGTGTTGTCATGGTCTCCAGAGTATCGGTATGAGAGGTATATATAGGGTTGACCCGTGGTCAACGACAATGCGGAAGGCGCAACATCCGCCGAGCAGACGACAACGCAGGATAATTCCTGGCCAGATGCGGCCGTGCGCGCCAAGCTGCACTTCGTGTCGGGCAAGGGAGGCACGGGGAAGACGACAGTCGCCGCGGCGATAGCTCTCGCCCTCGCATCGTCGGGCAAGAAGGTCCTGCTCGTCGAGTGCGAAGGCCGGCAAGGCATCGCCCAACTCTTCGATACCGCACCACTGCCGCCGACCGATCAGAAGATCGCGACGGCGCAGGGCGGCGGCGAAGTGTGGGGGCTGGCGATCGACATCGAGTTCGCGTTGCTGGAATACCTCGACATGTTCTACAACCTCGGCTTCGCCGGGCGGGCGATGCGCAAGATCGGCGCCATCGACTTCGTCACGACGGTGGCTCCCGGCCTACGCGACGTGATCCTCACTGGCAAGATCAAGGAACGGATCATCGCCACCGAGGGCACCGCGCGTAAACCTGGCAAGCTCCTCTACGACGCCGTCGTGGTGGACTCGCCGCCGACCGGACGTATCGGCAACTTCCTCGACGTCACCGCCGCGATGGCCGAGCTGACCAAGACCGGCCCCATCCGCAATCAGAGCGACGGCGTGGTGCGGTTGCTGCACTCCGACGAAACCGTGGTGCACCTGGTGACGTTGCTCGAGGCGATGCCGATCCAGGAGACGGTCGAAGCAGTCGAGGAACTCCGGGCCAAAGAACTCCGGCTGGGATCGTTGATCATCAACCGAGTAGCACCAACTCATCTGCCGACCGACGACGTCGACGAGATCGCCGCCGGCACAGTCGACGCCGCGCGCATCAGAGAAAACCTCGCCGCGGCCGGCCTGGAACTATCCGACGAGGACTTCGCCGGTCTGCTCACCGAAACCATCGAGCATGCCACCCGTCTGCAGGCCCAGCAGGTGGCTCGGGCTCAGCTCGACGACGTCGAAGTTCCGACGCTGGAATTGCCGAATCTGGAAGAAGGCGATCTCGGTTCGGTCTATGAACTCGCCGAGACGCTGCGGAAGGCTGGTGCGTGATGCCCCTCGATCTGAAGATGGCGTCGATCCTGATGTCACCCCAAACCCGTGTCGTAATCTGTTGCGGCGCAGGCGGAGTCGGTAAAACGACGACGGCTGCCGCGATGGCACTCTACGCGGCCGAGCGTGGACGCAAAGTAGCCGTACTGACCATCGACCCGGCGCGGCGACTCGCGCAGTCGCTGGGGATGACGTCGCTGACCAACGAGCCGCAGCCGGTCGACCTGGAAGGTGACGGCGCGGGCAGTCTCGACGCGATGATGCTCGACATGCGCCGCACCTTCGACGACATGGTCATCGAGTACTCCACCCCCGAGCGCGCGGCCTCGATCATGGAGAACAGTTTCTATCAGACGGTGGCGTCGTCGTTCTCCGGCACGCAGGAATACATGGCGATGGAGAAACTCGGCAAACTCCTGGAAGAGGACCGCTGGGATTTGATCGTCGTCGATACCCCGCCGTCACGAAACGCGCTGGACTTCCTCGATGCCCCCGCACGCCTGGGATCATTCCTGTCCGGCCGGTTGATGAAGGTACTCATCGGCGGCGGACGCGGCGTCGGGCGGGTGGTGACCGGCGCGGTGAGTATCGCGATGCGCGGCGTCTCCACCATCATCGGCGGCGATACCCTGCGCGACGTCGCGACATTTGTCCAGTCACTGGATTCGATGTTCGGCGGTTTCCAGGAGCGGGCCACCAAGACCTACGAATTGCTCAATCAGGCCGGTACCCAGTTCGCCGTCGTAGCAGCAGCTGAGCCGGATGCACTGCGGGAGGCCGCGTTCTTCGTCGACCGGCTGTCGAGCGAAAGCATGCCGCTGGCCGGCTTGATCCTCAACCGCACCCATCCATCGTTGACCGGTATTTCCGATGCTGCGGCAGCGTCGACTCTGGAGTCGGTGACCGACGAACTCGCGCGTGGTGCCCTGCAGATACACCTGGACCGCTCGGCCACCGGCAAACGCGAACTGCGTGTGCTGCAACGGTTTACCTCGGCGCATCCCGGCGTGCCGATCGTCGGGGTTCCGGCTCTGCCGTTCGAGGTCGCCGATCAGGATGCGCTGCGGGCCGTCGCGCAGCAGATAACCAGCAGAGGGTAGGGACCCAGATACCTCGGGTGTCGGCCTCCAGCCTGAACTTGTCATACCGCGCCGACATCATGGATCTAGTCCCAGAAACAGCGAGACCCCCTTATCCACAGGTGTGGGGGGGTCTGCACTGCTAATACTAGCACAGTCGCCGCAACTTCTGCGCCCAGAGCAAGCTAGGACGTCGTCGAATCGGGATGTGCGCCAACCAGTTTGGCCACGCACCAATCACGTCCCGCGGGCACCCACTCTCGACGGAAGCCGAACCAGCTAGGCCGTGCGGTGCCGCCGACGTTGAGCCTCGAAGAAGGAGGCCCAGGAAGTTACTTCTGGATGTTGCCGGAGCAGAGCGCGGCGCTGACGCTCGGTCATGCCGCCCCAAACGCCGAACTCGACACGATTGTCGAGGGCATCGGCTCCGCATTCGAGTTGAACTGGGCAGTGCCGGCAGATAGTGGCCGCCTTGCGCTGCGCCGCACCGCGGACAAAAAGTTGATCTGGATCGGCGCCCCGGCATTTGGCGTTGGAAACCCACGCTAGCCGAGCCTCGGTTTCTCCGGTCGTCACTGTCGCTGACGTCATCCTTAGACCCCTACTCTCTAGTTGTACACACACGCCCACATCCCGCTTTTGAAGTGTTATGTGAGTCACACTCTGCAGACAATCTAGGTATGGATCACTCAAATTTGCAAGCCCTGAGCGGAAGAAAATGGCACGACCGTGCGAACTTCTGCAATCAGTGCAGGCCAGGGCACTAAGCGGTCACACATTGGGCTACGCTCCCGCGGAACGTCAGCCACGCAACGTATCCTGTGGGACGTGTCGTTTGTGAAGAAACTCGCACCGATTGCCGGGTGTTGTTTACTGGCCGGTGTCTTGGTTGCCGGTCTCCTGTTTCCCGTCGTCAGCGGTCTGAGCGTCGCGTCTAATCGCGCGGCCAGTGCGGTGGAGAACGTGTCGTCGGAGCTGTTGAACGGCACCGTTCCCGAGGTCACCACGATGACGGACGCCGCTGGCAAGCCGATTGCGCTGCTCTATGACCAGTACCGCCTACAGGTTGGCTACAACGACATTTCGCCTGACATGATCCGCGCGATCATCTCCATCGAGGACCGACGTTTCCTCGAGCACGATGGCGTCGACTGGAAGGGAACCATTCGCGCCGCGCTGAAGAACTCGTCGTCGGGCGAAGTGCAGCAGGGAGCGTCGACGCTCGACCAGCAGTACATCAAGAACTATCAGCTGCTGGTGCTCGCCCGCACCGAGGCAGACAAGAACGCCGCCATCGAGACCACTCCCGCGCGCAAGCTGCGTGAGGTCCGAATGGCGTTGACGCTGGAGCAGACGCTGGCCGATCAGGCCAAGCGCGACCGCGGGCTATCCGACGCCGCCGCCAAACAAGAGGCTAAGAAGCAGGTGGTCACGCGCTACCTGAACGTCGTGCCGTTTGGCAGCAACGCCTACGGCATCGAGGCAGCCGCGCAAACCTACTTCGGGATTCCGGCGAAGGATCTCAAAGTTGAGCAGGCCGCGATGCTCGCCGGGATGGTGCAGTCGAGTTCGGCGTTGAACCCCTACAACAACCCCAAGGCAACGCTCGAACGTCGAAACACCGTGCTCGACACCATGATTGAAAACTTCCCGTCACGTCGTGCCGAGCTGGTGGCGGCAAAAGCCACCCCGCTCGGTGTGCTGCCCACGCCGAGGGGCGCCAAGCAGGGTTGTATCGCCGCCGGTAACAACGGCTTCTTCTGTGACTACGCATTGCAATTCCTCGCCGAGAACGGGCTCTCCCGAAACTCGGTGCTGCGGGGCGGCTACATCATCCGCACCACGCTTGACCCCGAAGTCCAGCGCTCGACGGTCCGTTCACTGCAGGCCAACGCCAGCCCAAGCGCCGACGGCGTCGCCGAGGTGATGAGCGTGGTCCGTCCGGGCAAACAGTCCCACGACGTCCTCGCGATGGGCTCTAGCCGCGACTACGGCCTCAACATCAAGGCCGGGCAGACGATGCAACCACAGCCATTCTCGATGGTCGGCGACGGCGCGGGATCGGTCTTCAAGGTGTTCACCGTTGCCGCCGCGATGGAGAAGGGGCTGGGCACCGGGTCGTCGATTCCGGTCCCCGGCTTCGTGGCTGTCGAAGGCATGGGTAACAGCGGTGGTTCCAATGGCTGTCCGGCGAACTCCTACTGCGTCAAGAATGACGGCAAGTACCCCGCGACGATGTCAATCAGCCAGGCGTTGGCACAGTCCCCCAACACCGCCTTCGTCAAATTGCTTCAGCAGATCGGCGTCAAGCCGACGGTCGACATGGCGGTACGACTGGGCATGCGGTCCTATAACTCGCCAGGCACCTCGGGGTTCGGCGAAAAGAGCGTCGCGCAGTACGTGAAGGACGGCAATCTCGGTTCGTTCACACTCGGTCCGGTGCCGATCAACGGGTTAGAGCTGTCCAACGTGGCAGCCACCCTCGCCTCCGGCGGTACCTGGTGCCCGCCGAACCCCATCGCATCGATCAGCAAGGTCAAACGCGATCGATACGGCAACGTGGTGATGGGCGCCGACAACCGTCCGGCACTGGCGACGGTTCCATTCAACGCTCCCAAGTGCGAACAGGTTGTCGAGCCGGGGCTGGCCAATGCGCTGGCCAACGCCATGAGTTTCGACGACAAGGGCGGCGGCACATCGGCGGCGGCCGCCGGATCAACCGGGTGGTCATTGCCGGTGTCGGCAAAGACCGGTACTACCGAAGCACACCGCTCGGCAGCATTCCTCGGTTTCACCAACCGTCTCGCGGCGGCAACCTATGCCTACAACGACGGCCCGAATCCGTCGGGGATCTGCAGCGGCCCACTGCGCCAGTGCTACGACGGCACGCTCTACGGCGGCATGGAGCCCGCTCGAACCTGGTATTCCGCGATGTTGCCGGTAGCCAACAAGTTCGGCCCCACCCGGCTCCCACCGAACGACCCACGATTCGTAGCCGGGTCCAACAGTGGGCGAATACCGTCGGTGACCGGACTCAACGCCAGTCAGGCGACCTCCCGACTGCAGGAAGCCGGCTTCAAGGTGACCCAGCTCGACGTCGATAGTGGGCAGGTACAGGGAACGGTCGTGTTCACAGCCCCATCGGACTCGGCGATGCCCGGTTCGACGATCACGATCTACGTGAGCAACGGTCGCAAAGCCGCGGACGGCGGAACCGGGCCGACCAAGACCACCGTGCAGGTGCCCGGAGTCGGTCCGGTGGTTATCCAGATACCTGGATAACCACGTCCACCTGGGTGTAATTGCCAGGTAACGCGGATCGTCATATCCGACCAGGTTTGACGTCGTTCAGTATCCTAGTGAGATGCACTCGGATGCACTGACCAAATTGCTGGCGCCCACTTCCGCTGGCGCACGTCTCGCCGTCGGTACAGCTGGGCTCGCGACGGCCGGGCTCGTTTACTCGACGGTGATCGAGCGCAACGCATTTGCGTTGCGGCACAACACTCTTGCCGTCTTGGAACCAGGCGCCTCGCCGCTGCGAGTCCTACACCTGTCGGATTTGCACATGTTGCCGCGGCAACATCTCAAGCAAGCTTGGCTGTCCGAACTCGAAGCACTCGAACCAGACCTGGTGGTCAACACCGGCGACAATCTGTCCCATCCGGCAGCCGTTCCGTCTGTCATTCAGGCGCTCGGCGGCCTCCTGTCGCAGCCCGGACTATTCGTCTTCGGGTCGAATGACTACTTCGGCCCAAAGCCGAAGAATCCATTCAAGTACTTCAAGTCAGACCATGAGCGGATCCACGGAGATCCGCTTCCCTGGCAAGATTTGCGGGCGGCCTTCACCGAGCGTGGTTGGCTCGACGCCACCCACACGGTTCGCGAGTTGGAGGTCAACGGGGTCCGAATCGCCGCCGCCGGCGTCGACGATCCGCATATCAACCGCGACCGCTACGAGACCGTCGCTGGCCGGCCCAACCCGCTCGCACATCTGCGGCTCGGCCTTACCCACTCACCCGAACCGCGCGTTCTCGATCGGTTCGCCGACGATGGCTACGACCTTGTGATGGCCGGTCATACTCACGGTGGCCAGTTGTGCCTACCGTTCTACGGCGCACTCGTCACCAACTGCGAGATCGACCGCTCCCGCGTCAAAGGCGTGTCCAACTGGGGCGCGTCGATGAAGCTACACGTCAGCGCCGGGTTGGGCACCTCACCATATGCGCCGGCACGATTCTGCTGCCGCCCCGAGGTGACCCTGCTGACACTGACCGCGGTGAGTCACGGCGACGCCGACTTCGACGCCGAACAATCGCTACCGCAGTTAGCGTCGGAACTCACGTAGCCTGCGGGGTTCAGCGGGACCGGTGAGTTTTCGGCGCACGTTTTGTCTGTCTTTGTGAACATTCACGACCACTCACCAGGGAGCAGACAATGACCCAGTATTTCTTGACCGTTCCGCACGACACCGCCGAAGAACCGACGATGGCGACGATGGATCCGACTGAGTTGGAAGCGGTGATGGCCGCGGTCGGCAAAGTGAACGACGACATGATGGCCGCGGGCGCTTTCGTCACAGCGGGTGGCCTCCACCCACCGTCAACAGCTATCACCGTCGATGCCACCGGTGACAGCATCGCGCATACTCCGGGGCCATTTGTCGAAGCGACGGAATACGTCGGCGGGTTTTGGATCATCGAGGCGACCGACCAAGCGACTGCCGTGAAATGGGCCGAACAGGCTTCTGCCGCATGCCAATCCAAGATCGAGGTGCGCGCACTGCAAGAGGGACCGGAGTAGTTCCCGGCTAGGCTGGCGGCGTGGACATCCCCGCCGGCCTACAGTCTCAGCGTCGCCTGGGCCCCGATTGGTCAGACTGGCTCGACCGCCTACCTCGACTGTGCGACGATCTGCTCGCGCAGTGGCGGCTGCGCGTCGTCGGCGAGTCGATGCACGGTTTCGCGTCGGTCGTCGCACCCGTCGTGACCGAGGACGGCACGGACGCTGTGCTGAAAGTCGGCTTCGACGGCGACGACGAATCAGAATTCGAAGGGCTCGCATTACAACAGTGGGCCGGTAACGGCGCCGTGCGGCTATTCCGCGCTGAACCGCAGCGTCGTGCATTATTGATCGAGCGGCTCGATGAGGCGGACCTATCGAGTCGACCCGACGTAGAGGCATGCGCGATCACCGCGGGCCTATACGCGCGGCTACACCGCCCCGCGACGCCGCAATTTCGACCGCTGACCGGATATCTTGAACGGTGGCTCGACGCGCTGAAACACGATGCGTCTGGCGTACCGGTACCGCGACGACTTATCGATCAAACGCTTCGTCGCGGGCAGGAGTTCGTTGACGACCCCGAGTCCGTCGGCACGCTCATTCACGGCGACCTGCACTACGAGAATGTCCTTGCCGCGCAACGGGAACCGTGGCTGGCCATCGATCCCAATCCGATGTCGGGCGATCGGCATTACGAGTTGGCACCACTGCTGTGGAACCGATGGGACGAGATTGCCGACGACGCACGCGCGGGCATCGCACGACGATTCTTCACCGTCGTCGACGCCGCCGGTCTCGACGAGAGCCGCGCCCGCGACTGGGTTGTGGTTCGGATGATCCTCAACGCGCACTGGGCCGTCGAGGACGCACAGCGTGTCAACCGAGCTCTCGATACCGACGACCACGACTGGATCACTCAGTGCATTACAGTCGCGAAAGCGGTTCAACCGTAAGGCTTTTGGCCACCCTTCCGATTATCGAGGACCCCGCCGGCACCTCCGCCGGCCAACCTTCCGATGGTCGAGTGCGCTCGCCGGCCCACTTCCGATGGTCGAGTGCGCTCGCCGAGCGCAGCGAGACGCGCGTGTATCGAGACCTCCGCCGGCCCACCTCCGATGGTCGAGTGCGCTCGCCGGCCCACCTTCCGATGGTCGAGTGCGCTCGCCGGCCCGCCTCCGATGGTCGAGTGCGCTCGCCGAGCGCAGCGAGACGCGCGTGTATCGAGACCCCCGCCGGCCGAAATACCAAGTCGCCCAAATCAATCAGCACCGCTCAGCCGCCCGTCAACCCCGATTAGCCGCCCAACGCTTGGCGTACTCGCGCAAGAAGGTCGCCTCGACGAGCGCCATATTCTCGATCTCAGTCGGGTCAACACTCTCATTTGGCGCGTGTATGAGACACCGTGGCTCCTCGACGCCGATAAGCATGATCTCGGGCGTCCGGGAAGGTATCGGCGAAGACGTTGCACAGCGGAATCGAACCGCCCTGCCCCATCAGCAGCACATCGTCAACCGCGTAGACATCCTTCATCGCGTCGACCATGGTGTCGTACCCGAGCCCCGACGTCGCGCCGGCAAACGGGGCACCGGCCGCCTCGGGTTCGATAGAGACGCGAACATTCCACGGCGCCACATCGGTGAGCTGAGCGATCAACGCATCCTGCGCACGGTTGACATCCATCCCCGGTGGCACTCGGAGATTAAGGCGCGCGCGCGATTTCGGCACAATGGCGGCCGACGACCCGAGGACCGAGGGGCAGTCGATACCCAACACCGTCAACGCCGGGCGAGCCCACACCATATCCGACACCCGACCGGAACCGAGTAGATCGACACCGTCGAGCACATTCGCATCTGCGCGGAACGCGTCAATCGGATAGTCCACACCCGGCCACGTCGCGGTATTGTCCAGGCCTGCAATTGTCGTATTGCCCTGTGCATCGTGCAGCGTCGACAACATCGCGATCAGCGCGGCCAATGCGTCCGGCGCCGCTCCCCCGAACATGCCGGAATGCATTGCCGAGGAAAGGGTTTCGACTGTCACAACGACGTTGACCATCCCCCGCAGGGTGGTTGTCAGACTCGGTCGGCCAACCGCGAAGTTGCCCGAGTCGCACACCAGGATCACATCGGCAGCGCATATCTCCGGATTGTTAGCGACAAAATTCTCCATACCGCCAGTTCCTTGTTCTTCGGAACCTTCACCGGCGATCTTGATATTCAGCGGTATCTCGCCATCGAGCGCCCGGAGGGCGGTGAGGTGCATCGCGACATTGCCCTTGCAGTCAGCCGTGCCGCGCCCATACCAGCGGCCATCGCGTTCGGTGAGTTCCCATACCGGAGACTCCCATTCGTCGTCGCCGAGCGGAGGTTGCACGTCGTGATGGAAGTAGAGCAGCACGGTAGGCGCATCGTCATGTCCCGCCAGAAGGCCGGTAACCGCCTTGCTGCCATCGCTCGTCTCGTGCGCTTCGACGTCGGCAAATCCCAAGTCGCCGAATGCCTTCCGCAACCAGTCGACCATCTTCTCGCACTCCGCCGGCGGCGACTGCTCGGGATTGTGAACCGACCGGCAGGCAACCATCTCGGTTAGATCCGCCTTCGCCCGCGGCATTAGGTCGCGTACTCGCGCACGCAACGCGTCGTCAGTCATCGGACACCTCTATCTATGTTGTCGTACTTGAGGATTCACGCTTACTCGGCCACAGGAACCACACTGCCACAGTGGCGAGTGCGATGAATACCGCTGTGACGATCGTAGTGACCGCGATTCCGTGAGTGAACGCGATGACGACCGCGTCGGTCACCTTCTTCTGCAACTCGGCGGGTAGTCGGCCTAACGCGTCGGCGAACGAAGTCGAATTGACCAGCGCGGCCCGCGCCCGGTCGGTCTCGCCCGGCGTCAGTCCCGAATCAGCAACCGCGCGTTGAGAATCAGAGATCGTCAAGGCACGAGCGATGGCGCTCACCAACGCGACTCCCAGCGCACCCCCGACCATGCTCGACATCTTGAATACGCCAGCCGCGGCACCTGAAAGTCGGCCGGGGACATCTCCAACCGCCGTATTCGATACCGGAGTCGACAGCAGCCCAAGGCCGGCACCGATGACGACAAGCGCGCCAGAGATCAACCACATCGTGCTGTCGCCGTGTAGCGCGCCCAACATTGCCATCCCGAACGCGAGCACCACCAACCCGATGAGAACCGGTGTCCGGCCGCCGAGTCTGCTATCCATCCGGCCACCCAGCGGGATGAAGCCAAAGATTCCGATTACCGCTGGCAGCATCAGGATTCCCGCAGTGACGGCACTGTACCCGCGGGCGCTTTGCAACCAGAGCACCAGGACGTAGCTCAGCCCCGCGTAGGCCAGGTTCATCGTCAGATTTGCGGTGAGCGCGCCGTCGTAGGTACGTAGTCGAAATAGCGACAGGTCCACCAGCGGTGATCTGACTTTGAGTTCGATGACTACCCATGCGACCGCGAGCACCGCCGCGCCGACGAAGAGCGAGATGACCAATGGACTCGACCATCCCGCCGGCCAAGAACATTGCCCGCGGGAACTGCCTTTCCGGCTTCTCAAGTTCGTTGACATGCACGGCGTTCATCTCCATGCCGGAGTAGGCGCCGAAGTTGCTGACGATCAGCACAATGCTGACGATCCCGGTCCAGGCCGGGAAAATGTGACTACCACCCATCGGTGCCGCGGACGGATTGCCTTGCAGCAGAAAGACAATTCCCAGCATCACCAGAAGCACGCCAGGAATTAGTGTGCCAACCAGCACTCCGCTAGATGCCAGCTTCGCGATAACTCCGATGCCGCCGCGCAGTGCGAGGAGCACGCCCGCCCAATAGACGACGATGATCACGACCGCGGTGAACACGCCACTAGACGCGAGCGATGGGTCGATAACGTAGGCAAGGGTGCTCGCGACGAAAGACAACAGCGTCGGGTAGTAGAAGATCGTCATCGCGAATTGATGCTAGGCAGCGGCGAAGCCCATATTGGCGAAATACCTTCTGTCACCCAGCGATAGACACCGCCGGACCATCCAGATGCGAGTTCGGCGGACACCAGCGCGGTCGGTACGAGAAACACGATGGCCGGTAGTACATAGAGGAATACGCAGGCGAGGCCGTAGACCGCCATCGTCGGGGCCGGTCGCAAGCTGGCGACTGACGACACGGTCATCAATGCCAACGCGGTCCAGGTTATGTAATTCGTTGCGGGACGCACTGTTCCGACTGAAGAACCGTCGCGAGTTACCGTGTCCTCAGCCATATCCGGCCCCTTACTCTGCTCCGCCGATGGGTGTGACCGCCAGATACAACGTCGCACCGGGCGCGCGGGGCCACATCACCCAAAGCGGGTGAAGCGAGACCCCGCTTCTATAGCTCCGCTCGAAGTTTCGTCGCGCTGGTACGGCGACACGACGTCATAGTCGCACCGATGTCGGCAATATCCGCTGCCGACAATGCGATCGAGCTCAGCGATCGGCGCGAGAGTTGAGGACCGGATGCTAAGTCAGTCCACCGATCCCCTTGCCCAACAACGATATTCCAAGAACGAGGAATAATACCGCCATGACCGCCTGGTTGTTGGCCCGCAGCCATTCCTTCAGCGCATCGAGGGCGCCTGCCAGACTGTCTGCGGCAACCTGATAGGCAATCACCGGTCCGGCCACCGACGACGCGGCAATCACACCGAACAACGCAATGGCAGTTAGGACGGCCCTGCCCGACAGTCCGCCAGTACCGATGTCGACTCCGGCTGCGGCACAGAGCATTAGGTTCTTCGGGTTCACCGCGGCCAATACAAAGCCAATTCCGAATCCAGCAGGGGGCTTCATATCGTCGATCGCCGCCATCCATTTTGGCGACGCCGCAACCGCAGAACGAACACGCCAGTCACGAACTCCGAGAAGCAGCAGCAGCAAGCCGAGCACCAATTTGATCCACGAAGACGCGCGGGACGGCCCTGACGAGGTATCGATGGCCGCACCCACTAGGACGAATATGACTGTGGCAGAGACGATTCCGATGATCCAACCGATAGCGAAACCAATACTGGTGGTTCGGGCGTGCGTGCCCAGCAACATAAGTATCGCCGCGATGATTGGAACGGGCGAGACCGCAACGCCGATCGCCAGTGGCAACAGGTCCCCAATCACAGTGCCCATCGTCACTCCTGTCTCGGCCGTACCAACCGAGATTATCTCTGTTGGCCGACCGACGAATCACCCATGAAGTATGAGGCGCCTCGAATTAGGTCGCACGGACCCGGCAATTCCATGGGTAGTCAGCCCGTCGAGCAGACCGTTTTCATCCGGTCGGGGTGAGGTGATTTGTCAGCCTAGCGAGCATCGTCACAGGTGCGGGTCAGGGCGGCTAGGTGCGACGAGAGGGTTCTGTTTCATGTCCGAGAATTTCGGCCGGTTCGCCGACTTGGCCGCGGCGACGATCGACGGCGGCTATCCGGCACCCGATGCGCGGGAGCAACTCGAGGATGAGCTGTTCTTCCAGCGCGCGGTGCAAGCGTATCTGTGGGCACTGCCGGCGATGAATATGTGGGCAATGAAGCGGGGGCTAGAGACGGTATCGGGGTCCGGCTACAACGTAATGTCAGTTCCCGAGCAGCGCCTGAAGCCCACGACGCTGATCACCACTCCAAACTCGGATTTAATCTATGGCCTTACCTTCGCGGATCTGAGTGTGACCGGACCGCTGGTCATTGAGGCGCCACCGAAGCTCCAGGCCTTGCTCGACGACTTCTGGCATCGGCCGTTGACGGGGCCGCTCATCGACGGCTTCCAATACCTCGGTGACGTCGGCATACCAGGACCGGACCGAGGCCGTGGCGGCAAGTACCTGATCATCCCAGACGACTACGACGGCCTCATCGACCAGGACGAGTACTTCGTGTTCACCAGCCGCACGAACGGTGTGTTTATCTTCGCGCGGGGATTCTTCCAGTCTGTCGACGACCTCTCACCGGGCGTGGAGTCGGTGGAGGGGATCATCGTTCGGCCGTACAACGGTGATGCGAAACCGATGACGTATCAACATGTCTCCGAAGTACCGGTCGATGCCTTGTTTACGCGGAACGCCAGCTACTTCGATGCACTCGCCGACTTCGTTCAGAGCGAGCGAGTCGATCGAACCGATCCCTATATGCATGGCGTCCTAGCGGCGTTGGGGATCAGCAAGGGCACGGTGTTTGCGCCGTCGGACCGGCAACGCACTCTGCTCGACCACGCGGCCCGCACTGCGTGGAACATGGCGAAAACCGTCGCCGCCAGCTACGACGAGGAGGATCGCGCGCGTTGGTGGTCAGATCGGCATTGGGTGGCGCACGTGAAGACGGACCCCGACGACTTCATGCACACTGTCCTCGATGAGGAGTGGCGCGACCGGACGACAAAACATACCGACGTCGATGCGAAGCTCCATATGTTCGTCAACCACTACTCGATCAGTACCGGGATGATGTCGTCGGTCGTTGGGATGGGAGCGAAGTACGGCGACGCCTACAAAGACAGCGACGGCGAATACTTACGCGGCGAGAATACCTATACGATTACGTTGCCACCGAACCCGCCGGCCGGGTTATTTTGGTCAGTCACCGTGTACGACGCCGAAACCGCCGCGGGTGTCGACGCTGACGGACAGGAGTATCCGTCGCTGAACGGAATGAATGATCTCGATCTCAACGATGACGGATCCATCACCCTCACGGTCGGACCGACGCCTCCCACAGGCGCCCGGAACTGGCTTCGAACTGTTCCCGGTCGTGGATGGTTTAGCCTGTTTCGCTTTTACGGGCCAAAGCAGGAGTTCTTCGATCACAAGTACAAGCTCGGCGACTTCGTCAAGGTCTCCTAGCCAACGTCATTGGCGGTTACGGCGCCGCCAAGCTCGATCGAAATCTAACAACCACCCAGACCGTTCCTGCGCGTTCAACAGATTTCGAGACGCTACCGTCGGCGCGTTACGAACGCGTCCAGCAATGTCCTGCCGTCATGCCACCAGCCGTATCACTGGCCGAGTTGATATGCCCCAGACTGCCCGCCACATGTACCGGCGAGCCCCAATCCGCGGCTATCGTCGCGGCGACATCGACAGTGCAATAAGGATCATTCGCGCTAGCGACTACCACGCTGGCGCACGACAACGGATCTGCCGGTGCATCAAGGAAGGTCGAAGCTGCCTCCCGCGGAAAGTTCTGACCGTTCAGGTCTGGCGGCGCCGCCATGAATACACCTCGCGCCGATCGACCTGGGTTCGCGGCTAGCCAACCGGATGCGGCCCAGCAACCGAGACTGTGAGCAACGAGGACGACATCGGGGTCTCGTTCCACGGCGCGGTCATAGGCAACCTGAACGGAGTCAACCCAATTCGTCAAGTCGGGCGCAGACCACGACGTCGGCGAGATGCGTACCGCGGCCGGTCCCACTCGTCCCCCACATGGTCTGCCAGGGCTTCTCGTCCGATCCGTCGATACCGGGTATGACAACGTATGCGACCACTATTCCCACCGTCTCATTCGTATGATTCGACGCGCGAGCCGCCATCGTGCTCAAAGTGTGCTGGAATCAGTTCTGCTAACAAATCCTTGCGAATGAAACCAACGTGATGTTCGGAGAAGAAGATGAAATCACTCGATCGAATCGACCGCGACATCCTCGAACTTCTCCAACACGACGGGCGACTTACCGGCGCGGAGGTGGGACGCCAGGTTGGATTGTCCCAGCCCGCTGCCAGCGCGCGCATCACCCGACTGGAGAAAGCTGGGATCATCACCGGCTGCCGCGCCGTCGTCGACCCGCTGGCACTGGGCCTCAATATCCACGCGGTCATTCGCCTGCGGACCACGCACGCTCAGCTGTCGAAAGCGCTTGAGCTCGCTTCGCGGACACCGGAACTCGCCTCGACGCTGAGAGTTACCGGCGAGGACTGCCTGATCTTCGATACCCATTGCAGCGACGCGGGAGGCTAGAGACCGTGGTCGATTCTCTCGCGCGCTACGGGCCGGTCACCACATCGTTGGTGCTGCACGCCTATCCGACGAAGGCGCTCGGGGCGGCAAAGTCACCGAGAGTCTGACTCATTCGGATTCGCTTTCAACCGACGATCCGTAAACGGCGGCGAGCAACCCTGGTGCGGACTGCTCTACGAAATCGTCACACAGAGTGTTGAGCCGGCGACCCGCTACATCGTGCTGCTCGATGAGTCCACAGCTCCGAAGAATCGAAAAATGATAGGAGGCAGTTGATTTCGGCAGATTGTCGTAAAGGTCGCTACATCCCTGGTTCGGACCGCCGTCGCGCAGTCGACGCACCATCTCCAGCCGCACCGGGTCGGAGAGTGCCTGCAGGACCTTAGCGACCCACTCGGGATCGGGCCGGGAAACTGGTTCCAAATTTCTCGAACCATCCGGTACGCTCTTAGCCATGGTTCCAGAATATTCGAACCCACAAGGCCGGGAACTATCAGTCGGCGTAATTGGCGCCTCCGGTTGGGCAGATGTCGCACACCTCCCCGCATTGACCAAAACGCCGGGGCTTCGCCTCGGAGCAGTCGCCACCTCCAGAAGCGAGTCGGCCAAGCAGACCGCTGAGAAGTGGGGCATCGACCGCTGGTACACCGATGCGGCCGATCTTGCGTCCGACCCGGAGGTGGACCTGATCACCGTCTCGGTGAAAGCTCCCCTACACCGGGCCGTCATCGAACAGATCGTGTCGGCCCACAAGCCTGTTCTGTGCGAATGGCCGATGGGCGTATCAACCGCAGAGGCGATCCAGCTCGCAAAAGTGTTCGCGGAGAATCACATCACCGCGTTCGTCGGACTCCAAGCGGCCGCCAACCCGGTACTGACGCAGACCGGCCGGCTCATTGCCGAAGGCAGAATCGGCACGGTATTAAGCGTCACGGCGAGGGCGTCGCGGGCTAGCAAAGAGCCTGTTCCGGCGTCGTCGGCGTACACACTCGACGTACGCAGTGGGGCCGGGACACTGGAAATCCTTGGCGGGCATACACTCTCGGCGCTATTCACCGCGTTGGGATCCATGCCAGATTCGCTGGCGAGCGCCACGGGAACGGCCAAACTCGTACACAGAAGCCACGTCTCGGCCGACGGCGGCCTGATCGAGGCCACCAGTCCCGACGTCATCAGCGGCCATCTCAATATTCATCCGGGACTTGCGACAGTTTCCTTCACCGATGGAGACATCGATCCCGGCACCGAGATCACCATCGTCGGCTCGGCGGGCCGGGTGACACTTCGCACCATCGCCGAGGACGAGTTACGTCTGCGTCAGCCGCAGATGGCGGACTGGTCGGCGCAGGTCACGACCAAAGCCGGTGTCGAAACGTTCACCGCGCCGCCGACTGAACTGCCGCTCGCAGCCCGGAACCCGTCATACCTTTATCGAGCGATACGTGACGACATCACTTGTGGGACAGCACTTGTCCCACGAGCAGATAGCGCGGTTACCTTCCATAAGATCCTCGACAAGTTCGGCGTAACTGAGCAGGTGACTTAATCTGCCGACGCCTCCACCTAGATCGGCGTACCACGATTGGTGCCTGGCTTCTGAATCAACAGATCGTCGTGTTCATGCCGACGACACGCTTCGACGAACGGGATCGCGGCCTCTCGGTCTCCGACGAACAGCAGGTACCGTTCGGGGTCGATCGCGTAATACTCCTCGTAGTCAACGATTCCATTGCTGACCGGTATGGAGATGTAGTAGCGGCCCGAATCAGCTTCTACGCCAATCGAGTACCGGTCCTCTGCGGAGAAATAGACATCATCGAATCTCATCGCCGCCCACCTCACAAACGAGGAAGCCCCCGACCAATGTTCCCACTGGTCAGGGGCCTCTACTGCTTCTCAACCAAAGCGTCGGGGTGGCGGGATTCGAACCCACGACCTCTTCGTCCCGAACGAAGCGCGCTACCAAGCTGCGCCACACCCCGTGTGTAGCCTGGAAAAGCTTACCGCAGGCCGCAGGGATGGCTAAATCGGCTGGTCATCGCCTCGAATTCACCCTCTGCGGATGATCTGAGCGCCCCTTTAATCCGACCATAATCATCTGCATGAGCAAGCGTCCGGCGACGACGGCCGCGGTACCCCAGTGGTCACTACCGCGTGGTCTCATCGTCCTGGTGAGCGTCGCCGGTCTCGTGGTCACCGTCGCCGGGATCAAGTCGGTCGCCGGCATCGTCGGACCGGTATTTCTCGCGCTGATGTTGACGATCGCCGTGCATCCGGCCGGGCGATGGCTGCGCGGCAAAGGCTGCCCACGGTGGCTCGCTTTCCTGACCGTCCTAAGTTCGGTCTACGCGATCCTGATCGCCTTGTTCGGCTCGATCGTCTTCTCGATCGCCCGACTCGCCACCATTCTGCCCGAGTACTCAGATAAGTTCGACGATCTAGTAGGCAGCTTTCGCAATTTTCTTGTCGATCACGGCGTCAGCTCCGATGACGTACATAAGATGTTGTCGAATATCGATTCGAGTAAGATCATCGGCGCGGTCGAAGACATCCTCGGCAGCGTCGCATCGATTACCTCGGCATTGATTCTCGTCATAGTGGTGGCACTATTCATGGCGGTCGACGCCATCGGCGTTTCCGAACGTATGAACATACTCGCCCGCTCACGGCCCGACATCGCCTCCGCGTTTAACAATTTCGCAGCGGGCACGCGCAAGTATCTGATCGTAACCACGGTATTCGGATTTATCGTTGCGGTACTCGATTCGGGCGCCCTGTGGGCATTAGGAATTCCGCTTCCAATACTTTGGGGTTTGCTTTCGTTCATAACCAACTACATTCCGAATATCGGATTCATTATCGGCGTCATCCCACCTGCCCTACTCGGTCTGCTCGACGGTGGCGTGAGCAAGATGATCCTGGTCATCGTGGTGTACAGCGCGATTAACGTGCTACTTCAATCGGTGATCCAACCCAAATTCGTCGGCGACGCGGTGGGCCTATCGACGACGCTGACTTTCCTCTCCTTGATTATCTGGTCGTGGATCATCGGACCCCTCGGTGCAATCCTGGCCGTCCCGCTCACTCTCCTCACCAAGGGCCTACTGATCGATATCGATCCCGCTACACGGTGGGCCGATATCCTTCTCGCCGATTCGGTGAAGACTGCCGAACAGGTCGACAGTGAAAACGTCGAAAGGCGACCGCCCGTCAACTCCGCATCAGGCAGCGTGTCGGATACTTCCATTCAACGTGATACGAATCCCTGAAACAAACACTGCTACACCAAGGATTACGAATGATTGATTAATCACCCCAGCAGCCCGAAAAGTCCGATACTGATTCCAGGTCACCCATTCGAAAGGTAAGAACAATGACAACCTCACCCTCCCCCGTCAAGAATGGCTTCGCCGCCGGTATCACCATCGGTGCGGCGGCACTCCTTTTCGTGGCCAGTCTTCTCGCGGTCTTTCAAGGAATCTCCGCGATCGCGAATGACGACGTATTCATCGCCGGACCCGAATACATCTATTCCTTCGACCTCACCGCATGGGGCTGGATACATCTGATTCTCGGCATCATCGGCATCGCCGTCTCATTCGGACTGGCACTAGGATCGGCATGGGCACGAGTCGCCGCGATTATCATCGCGTCGCTATCGATCATCGCGCAGTTCCTCTGGCTGCCGTACTACCCGCTGTGGGCCATCCTGGTCATCGCCGTCGACATCCTGGTGATCTGGGCTGTCTCGACCTGGCGCACCGAGACGCTATAACAACCGAAAAAGGCCGGTCCATCGACGTCGATGGACCGGCCCTTTTCGGTGGCTCACCCCACTGGCAGTTGCGCCGCTTGAACCCGACCGTCAGCGATAGCCTTCTCCAGCTCGGAGTGGTCGGCGACGTTGATCGCCGCATAAGCGACCGCGAAGTCCGCGATCGCATCTTCGAAAGCCCTTCCGCGACCGATGAATTCGGCGATCGCGTACCTGCTGGCAGTGCGCGCGTGGGCCTGTGCGAGCGCCCGACCGCACAACTTGGCGTACAGCATGAGGCCCCGCGGTTCCAGCGCTTCGATGACAACCGAACCTTTCCCATCGCGCAGTTGCCGGACGTAGAAGTCGCGCGGAATTCCCTCGGGGTCCAGACCCGACTGCCAACCCAAGAACGCGTCGCTGGCCGCCTGCATCAGTCGCTGACCGTCGACGACGCGCCGACCTTGATTATCGAACGACGGCCCGTCGGGCACATATCTGGCCAGGACCGACTCCTGAGCCTCTTTCATCTGCAGAAACAGTGGATCTGACAAGTCACGGCCCACCAGGAGGGCGATCCACGCCCGAGTTCCGACGCTGCCGACACCCACCACCTTGCGGGCCGCCTCCTCGTAGGTGAACTGATCAAGCAACTGTGCGATTTCCGGCGCCAGAGTGGCTCGATACTCTCCCAGCCGACGCGTCAGCTCACGGGCCAGCATCTGCGCGTCCTGCTCGCCGAACAGTTCGTGAATCGGGACCAGCAGCGGCGGATCGCTGCGGATATGCGCGACGCCGTCGGTCACGACACATAGTTTGGACAACGCCTGCACACTGTCCCGGTGCCGAGCCTTCTTCAGAAACTTGCGCGTCCGCTCGACGGCCGCGGTGTCGAGCTTCTCTCCCATATCCGCGATGACTTCGTCGGCATTCACGTGTGCGTACCAACATTCCAGGGTTGACTCGGCGACGCTGCGCGACATCGACTTTCGATAGGAACGTGCCGATCGGCAGGCTACGGCCCGTGCGTCCTTGTCGTCGAGCCCGTTGGCCTGCGCGGCGATAACGAAACTCGCGGCGAGCCGCTTCACGTCCCATTCGAACGGGCCCGGGTACGTCTCATCAAAGTCGTTGAGATCAAAGGCCATTCGCCGTTCCGGTGTAAAGAACAGGCCGAAGTTCGACAGGTGCGCGTCCCCGCACAGTTGGGTGCGGATTCCCGAATTCGGTGTTGCCGCAAGGTCGGCCGCCATCACCGCCGCCGCGCCGCGATAGAAAGTGAACGGTGTGGCCACCATTCGCGCATACCGCACCGGCACGAGCTCCCGAACTCGGCTGGCGGCTTGTTCGGTCAGGATATCGACCGCGCTACGACGATCGGCCAACTGTGGCACGAGTGCGAGGTCGGTGAGTTGCGTGGCCATCGAAATCTCCTAGCCGGACACCGCTTTCGGTGACCTACTGGTATGAAACGAACCACGGGGCGGGCGCGACACGCATCGTCTGTGCCGGGGTGAACGTCGGGTGGTCTTCCGTATAGAAATTCTTCCACCCCATCCACACATTCGGCGGCAAATCGGTAATCAATCGGTTCCAAGTACCCATTTTGACCGGCGGCGTCCCGTGCCCGTCAGCATGGATCACCATCGCCAACTCTGGATGTGCGGTATTGATCGCACGCCGGTTGGCCAACATATCCGAATCAAACTCGTGCAAGATGAGCACCTTTTGCGGTAATCCGTTGTCGCGCACCAGCGCTGCGAGCCAGGCGGAGGTTCGGTTTACCTCGGCCGCCTCTACCGAACCGATCTGCGTCAGATGCACTTGGTTGGGCTTGAGACGCCACTCCGAATCCAATGCGAGCCCAACGTGGGGCAACTTGAGCAGCGATTCGTACATCTTGGCCTGACGCAGAAAGTCCATCCGGCCGGGCTGCAAATCCAGCGTCACGTAGATGCCGGCCTTGCCCGCCGCTTCCACCCACGGCTTAATGACCGCGGGATCAATGATCGAGGTGTAGTTATTGCCTGGCCCCGGCGACGCCGACGCCACGGTCACGATGATTTCGAAGGCCGGAATCACCTTCTCCTTGCTCACCGAGTCATATTGCGCAGCAACACGTTTGGCTCTGGCGATCGTTGCCGGCAAGTCTTGTCGACCAAGCGGCCCGAGCGATGGAGAGTTCGGCGAGCCGTACAGCGCGATCATGCGCCGTCCCGGGAAGACGGTAAGTCCACCGCCCGGCAGTTCGAGTGCCCGTCGAGATGCTACGACTCGATCGGAAAGTAGTGCGGCGGTACCGAATTCGCCGCCGATACCCACGACTTGTGCGGCGGGGTCAGCCTTGAGCACCTCGACGGCCGAACTACTCGACCGCGGGTCCCCGCCGCTCGCGTCGGCGCCGACCGCGCCCGCGGCGGCGATCGTCGCAAGTGCGTCTTGTTCCGGAGCAGCGATCAGCACCACCACCCGACGTCCATCCGGCACTACCGAAACAGCTTTCTTCGCAGACGATTCCGCGACCGCTGCCAGACCAAAAGAATCAGTCGCATCGCCAACCAGCACGGCGCTGCGTGCGTTGAGCCGGGCCAATTCGCCGCGCACCGCGTCGGTACTGCCGGCGTCGTAGGCAAACACCGGGATCCGCAGTTTTTCCGCCGTTTCCCCGGCCGCCCGACTAGCGGCATCGTCTGCTCGCGGACCGACGATGACTACCGTGGGCGCACTCGAAAAGAGTTCCCGGCTCGCTAACACCGACGTCGGCACGTTGGGGTCGCCGTACACCACTCGTGTCGACTCGTCGGATAACTCGGCACTGGGCTCCTGAACACTTCGGCTAGCCACGGTCGCGGCCACCGCCACAGCGATGACCACTACGACCACGCCGACCACAGCGGCGATCATTCGAAACCGTGTCAGCCTCCGATGCCCCTCCATATCGTTGGACCGACCTCCGCATCTCGACTGCCGGAAATCACCCGGCTTCTATCAGCTCGTGTCGTGGCCAAGCGCAACCTTCGACGCCAACAAGGTATCAGCTTCCACTACGTCGAATGCCCGGTGGACTATCCGCCATCTCGACGCATCGTTAGGAGGGCGTCAAGTTCTGCCGCCACCCGCACGGAGTCGGGTCCGGCCAACCGGGATAGCGGCACCCGTGAGATTCGTTCGGTTCGCCGCTCGACGCGATACACGATCACCACCGTGACTACTACGAGTGGGACAAGAATGCTGAAAATGATTACGGAGGTCATGGCATTAACTATGTCCATGCGAAGATCCTGCCACCAGTGGCTGGATTGACATTGTTCGTAAATAATCTGCCATACTGGTCGGTATGCTTCGGACCATCGCCGTACTCCTGCAAAAGCGGGTCGCACTGTTCGAATATGGCGTGATCAACGAGGTATTCGGTATCGACCGCACCGGCGATGGCGTGCCATCCTTCGAGATGTTGGTGTGCGGCCCCGAGGCGGGCGTGCCGATCGATGCCGGTAACGGCGCTCAAGTCACCCCGCCCTACGACTTCTCGGTCTGTGCGAGAGCCGATCTCGTCGCAATCCCGGCCGGCAGCACCAGCGGCAGCGACTACACCGAAGAATCGCTCGAAGTACTGCGGGCAGCAGTCGCTCGCGGTGCACGGGTGCTCACGGTTTGCTCGGGATCTTTTCTCGCCGCGCACGCGGGAATCCTCGACGGCCGACGAGCCGCCACCCACTGGATGTATGGCGAAAAGCTGGCGCGGCAGTTCCCTAACGTCACCGTAGACACCGATGTCCTGTTCGTCGACGATGGGCCGGTCACCAGCAGCGCCGGCACGGCGGCCGGCATCGACGCCGCGCTGCATATCGTGCGGCAGGAATTCGGACCCGATATCGCTAATCGCATCGCCCGCCGAATGGTTGTCGCACCCCATCGAGACGGCGGACAACGGCAGTACGTCGAAGCCCCGATACCGGCCTGTGACTCCGACGGATTCGGCGAAACTTTGACTTGGATGATCGAGAACCTCGATTCCGACATCGCGGTTAACGACCTTGCCAAACGCGCTCATCTGTCCCCGCGCACCTTCGCGCGACGATTCGTTGACGAAGTTGGTGTGCCACCGCATCGCTGGCTTACCGAGCAGCGAATTCTGCACGCGCAGCGGCTATTAGAGTCGACCACGATCACCGTCGACGACGTCGCGGCGCGATGCGGCTTCGGGTCCGCGACTTTGCTGCGCCACCATTTCAGCGCAATGGTCGGCGTGTCGCCGGGCAGTTACCGTCAGCGATTCACCGGACGCTAAAGCCGCTCCGCGCCAACGGCATTCGCGATCATTGAAACCGGCTACTCGTTCTTGTCGTCGTCGCTCGCGCTGTCAACGGGTTCGAAATCGTCGGCTGGCTGTTCATCGCTCACATCCGTGGCCACCTCACCCGCACCGTCGGACGACTCATCGAATGAAACTCGCGGAGTGGCCGCGGTGTGGTAAATCGCGAGGCCGGCATTGACAGCGGCCGCTACACCAAACCCGACGGCGAAAATTCCGGCCAGCACATATGCGGCGGTCGCCGACCCGCCATCGAGCGGTCCGATCGCCAACGCCGCGGCGACAGCCAAGATCAGGCCGAGCAACGACCAGGCCGCACTACGCACCCGCGGCCCGACCACGCCGGCATAGAAGAGTCGCCGGTAGACGCCCGTCTCGAACTCATCTACCGCGGCGAGCCGTACCGCATCGGCTCCGGCCACGGTCCGCAAGCGCTCCGACAGGCCCAGATCGGCGAGCAATCGCGTTGATTCTTGTGCGCGGTACCGCACAAAGGCGATGATCGCGACGGTCGCCGCGATCAACCCAAGACCCATCGATAATGTCCACAAGTTCACATCGGCCACCGTACCGCCCGCAGGGTGAACGTGTTACAACTACGGTCGGTGCGATGTCGCGAGTGCTTAGTCGAGTCCGGAGCCCAGTCCGCCGACCAACGCGGCAACTCGACGTCGACCAACTGGACCGCCCGCGAATTCGACTGTTCCACTTCGACTTTCGCCGCCTCGCCAGCTGGCGCGAGAATTCGACCGGCAATCCACCGCCCGAAGACGGCCGCAAGGTTAGCCTGTAGATGACCATCATTCAGTCATCTCGATGGACCGCACCGACAGGAGATCCCATGTCAACCTACGCAGTCACCGATCCGGCGACCGGCGAAATCGTCGCCACTTACCCGACGGCCACCGACACCGAAATCGCCGACGCGATCACCGCGGCGTCCGATGCCGCGTCCTGGGTTCGCTCGACGTCAGTCGCAGACCGCGCCGAGTTGATCCGAAAGGTCGGCGCACTGCACCATGAACGTCGCGAACAGCTCGCGGACATCATTGTGCGGGAGATGGGAAAGCCGCGTGACGAGGCGTTGGGCGAGGTTGACTTCTGTACCGCGATCTACGATTTCTAC
>NZ_BAEH01000034.1 GCF_000241305.1 Gordonia effusa NBRC 100432 | reverse complement strand
GATGCGATCTTGATCACTGGATCGAGTTCGATCACGCTGATACCTCAGCGGGCGGGCAAACCGACCCGGGAAATCTCGGCGCCAAGGATCGGTTCGCGCACAATCGAAAGACCCACGGCGACTGGGTCGATGACCTGATCGTCGAGCCCGATGGCCACGTGCGCCCCATCTTCATCACGTCCGACGGAGTCGTAATCGAGGGCCGTGCCGGTCCAGGTCTGGATTTGTTTCCGGGCTTGCGGCGCTACAGGTTCGTGTCACCAGAAGCCGCCGTACGGCGAAAACCGCCCGAGGAGCGCACGCCGACAAAGTACCGAACACGTACGGCGGACAAACATGCCCGCCGTGCGGCCGAACGAGAGCGGAACCGCGCTGCGCGCGAGGCCGACAAGCGTCTGAATCCCAAAGTCGTGCAGCGGATCATCGCTGCTGACCTCGCAGATGCGTCCCGGGGCGAACCGCCCTTCTGACGCCGCTAGAGGTTAGGTGTCACGCCCGCACCGCCAAGCCGCGAGAAACAGAGCCGCAGACGTGGTCGAGTCGGATCTGACACAGACGTGGTCGAGTCGGATCTGCTGCGGACACGGGTCAACTCAGAACTGACACAGACGTGATCGAGTCGGATCTGCCACAGACACGGTCAAGCCAGAACCGCGTATGGTGCACGTCCCATCGCATGCAGACGGAAGATGATCGCTATTGTTCTTTCTGAATAGACCATGCCGAATGACTCCGCGAGGTCCGCGACTGAGATCTCCGCACACGATCTCCGCACTACGATTTCACCCACTACGAGAGGACGCGCCGTGACCGATGCCGCTGGGGCCGCACAAACGATCGCTGCCGGATACAACTTCACCGGGACCGCACTGGAACTCGGCACGGTATCGATCGACGGGACGGCACACGCCGACGCCAAAGTGCGCATTCCGCTGTCGATGATGAACCGGCACGGCCTGGTAGCTGGCGCCACGGGCGCCGGAAAGACCAAAACTCTGCAATTGATCGCCGAACAATTGTCGGCAAATGGGGTGCCGGTCATCATGGCCGACATCAAGGGAGATCTTTCGGGCTTGAGCAAACCCGGGGAGTCGAATGAGAAAATTGTCGAGCGCTCCGGTCAGACTGGTGATGACTGGCAAGCCAATTCATTCCCGGCCGAGTTCGTGTCATTGGGAGACAAGGGAATCGGCGTGCCGATCCGCGCGACGATCACCTCTTTCGGTCCCATTTTGCTAGCTAAAGTGTTGGGGCTCAACGACACTCAAGAGTCGACGCTCGGTCTGATCTTCCACTGGGCGGACCAAAAGGGACTCGCGCTCCTCGACCTCAAAGACTTGCGTCAGGTCATCACCCATCTGACGAGTGATGAAGGTAAAGCGGACCTAAAGGGTATCGGCGGCGTCTCATCGGCCACGGCCGGTGTAATCCTGCGTGCACTGTCGAATCTCGAAGCAGACGGCGGCGATACCTTCTTCGGCGAACCGGAGATCGACCCGGCGGATCTGTTGCGTGTCGCCGCGGACGGGCGTGGCATCGTCACCCTCTTCGAACTTGGCGATCAAGCCGCTCGGCCGGCGCTCTTCTCGACCTTCCTGATGTGGATTCTGGCAGATCTGTTCCAGTACCTGCCCGAGGTCGGCGACCTGGACAAGCCCAAGGTGGTCTTCATCTTCGACGAGTCGCATTTGCTGTTCAACGACGCCTCCAAGGCGTTCAAGGAGCAGGTTGTGCAGACCGTTAAGCTGATCCGTTCCAAGGGGGTCGGCGTCTTCTTCTGCTCGCAGTTGCCCACCGACATCCCCAACGAGGTGCTGTCCCAATTGGGCGCCCGTATCCAGCACGCGCTGCGCGCCTTCACCCCCGAGGATCAGAAGGCATTGTCGAAGACGGTGAAGACCTACCCGGTCTCCGACGTATACAAGCTGGATTCGGCTCTGACGTCGCTCGGCACCGGTGAAGCAGTAGTTACCGTGCTTTCGGAGAAGGGAGCGCCCACACCAGTTGCGTGGACCGTGCTGCGCGCACCGCGGTCGTCGATGGCCGCGGT
>NZ_BAEH01000035.1 GCF_000241305.1 Gordonia effusa NBRC 100432 | reverse complement strand
GACAGTCCGCCAAGGAGGGCTAGCGCTAGTTCGATGACCGCGAACGCGGTTGCGGCGTGGCGCTGAAGAGGTTTGGCCGCAAGCGACCCAATTCCCATCGCAAACACCATGACCGCCAACACGATTGACGCTTGGGTTGCGGTATTGCCGATCAGGAAGGAGCCAAGTGAGATGAGTGCGAGTTCGTAGGCAAGACCGCACGCGGCGCAAACGAAGACCACACCGAGTAGCGCGGCGCGGGCAAACCGCGCATTCGGAATTGAGGGAGGCTCGACCGTCACAGGATGGACGCGCTGATGATCAGCGCGATTCCGATGTGTGCCACCGCCTGTACCCACACCGCCGGATGCGGATTCACGTCGACCAACAACTCGCCGAGCTTGCCCGGGGTCACCAAATCGATGAGCAAGAAGGTAATCGCCATCAGCACAATCCCGATCGCGGTGTAGATGACCGTGTACAACAGCCCTTCACCGAGACGGCCTTCGCTTGCCGTGATCGCGGCGACGATGATCAGCGCGATAGCGGCCAGGTTGGATCCGACGAGAATTCCCGCGTTGCGATTGCGGTCGAACCACAGCTGATGGCGCAGGTTTCCCGGGGTTAGGAGATCGACGACCGCGAAGGACGCGACCATCAAGGCAATGCCCGAGGCACTGTAAGCCGCTGCGGCATAAGAATTCTCAATGATTCGAGTCAACACGATGCGCTCCTAGCAGGTTGAGGTGTCGATGCGGTGGGAATAGTTAGTGTCATTTGCCGCTGCCACTTCCGCCGCCACGGTTTCCGGAGCCGGAGCCCGAATAATGCGGCGTCGGGACCCAGTAGCCGCCGACATAGTTGTGGTAGTGGTGATAGCCCGAGGTGTAGTCCTTACTCAACATCACCTTGGATTTGCCTGCGGCATAAGGAAAGAGGGCGACGAGGTAGTCCGGATACTGCAGGAATCGGGTGCCGCTGATATTGCCGGCGGTGGTTGCTCCGCTTCGATTATCGGTCGGCCGCTCCGCGTTGGAAATCGCCGACGCAACCGAATCCGGTGTGCCGTCGGCGATATAGGCGGTTTGGTTCGCCTCGTCGAGTGACGCGTCGCGCTGATAGTGGCCGGAGATATAGTTGCGCGCACTGGTGGATCCGCTGCCGCAGGAGCCGATCACCAATAGACCCGCGATCAAGACGATGACGCCCACGATGATGTTGCGGACGATGAAGAGCTTGCGTCTGGGATCCGGAGTAGTCATGCGGCGCAATCCAATTGAGAGCGGGTGCGAACGATCTCACCGGATTGCGGGTATACGTGCCAACTCTGCCAGGTCAGCACGTCGTCATCGAACTGAGCGAATACAGCCGTCACCGCGAGCGGATACCGGGGAAACTGGGCGATGAGCACGGGGTCGCCCGCCGCGTCCGCGATCTCAGAACGGGCGGTGAGATCTTCGACGGTGTCGTTCAATACGCGGCCGGACGCCGTAATGGTCTGGGCGTCGAATCGGTATGGGCCGCTGCGAAACTCGGTCGGCAAGGTATCCGGCCGGTCGGGGAGACAGGCGACGGTTTCGGAGAATGCCACGCGACCTGACACGACGACCTGATGACTAGCACCCAGCAGTCGCAGATCAAGGGTGATGTCGGCGAATAGCCATTCGCGCCGAGCGAGCGCGGGCAACGCTGGTTCGCCGATGGCAAGTGTCAGCTGCTCCGAGCGCGTGTCGACATAGGGGACCGTCAGGGTGTGCATCGTCATCTCGCAGGCCTCACGCCTCGGGTGCGGGGTTGGACGGGTAGATCCGGTACTCGGCGTGGGAGAGCACTTCGCCGCGGGCGCATTCCCAGCCCGAACCGTAATCCTCGAACGACAACCGATCATTCCCCGCCTGATAATCGTGATAGGCCATATTGCCCGTGCCAGACACACCGGTGGTCCCCACCGAAGTGAAGCGCGCACGGCCTTCTTCGTCGAAAGCATATCGGCGGCCTTCGACGTCGATCGTCGGTGGTCCCGGTGCCACGACGACGCCGGTGAGTTCAGTCCAGAGAACGACTTCGAGATCGGGATCGTCTTCGACGGAAATCCACGCTTTGCGGCCGGTGCCGGTGTCGATGAAATTCTCGGTCCAGACATAGCCGTCTTGGGTGAGGCGCACTGTTCCGCGGACCGCGAAGGTCTGTCCGCGAATCTCGATGAGATCGCCGGGTTTGAGGTCGCGCGGATTGCCGTGCACCGCGTCGTCATCGGCGGAGGAGAACGGGTCGCCAGGACGGTAGGTGCGGTTGCGGAGGGCCTCCTCCTCCGCCTGCCGTAACTTGCGATTTCCGAGGAAATTGAAAATCACGAATACGGCGATGACCGCGAGCAGCGCGACGATAAGGATTATGGCGATATCCACGCCGACGACCCTATATGTCCGGAATGAGCCTGGTCGACCGAATGGCTGGTGATGAGTACGCATGAATGACTGCCATCGCCTTGCACTCTCGGCACTCGAGTGCTAAAAACGGTACTGGCACTCTACTACCGTGAGTGCCAGGTCGGGACGGTGAGACCGGTCCGTTTGACACGCCGGTCGTCCGTCGCGGGCACCGATGTTCCGGCCATAACAAACCTAGTGTCACCCCGTATCCGGAGGATCACTTACCAATGGCCAAGATCATTGCGTTCGACGAAGAGGCACGCCGTGGCCTCGAGCGGGGCCTCAATGCCCTCGCCGACGCTGTCAAGGTGACGTTGGGCCCCAAGGGTCGCAACGTCGTACTGGAAAAGAAGTGGGGCGCCCCCACGATCACCAACGATGGTGTTTCCATCGCCAAGGAGATCGAGCTGGAGGAGCCTTACGAGAAGATCGGCGCTGAGCTGGTCAAGGAAGTCGCCAAGAAGACTGACGATGTCGCGGGCGACGGCACCACCACCGCCACCGTTCTGGCTCAGGCTCTGGTTCGCGAAGGTCTGCGCAACGTCGCTGCCGGCGCCAACCCGCTCGGCCTGAAGCGCGGCATTGAGAAGGCCGTCGAGGCCGTCACCGAGTCGCTGCTCAAGAGCGCAACCGAAATCGAGACCAAAGAGCAGATCGCTGCCACCGCGGGTATCTCCGCCGGTGACCAGTCGATCGGCGATTTGATCGCCGAGGCGATGGACAAGGTCGGCAACGAGGGTGTCATCACCGTCGAGGAGTCGAACACCTTCGGCCTGCAGCTCGAGCTCACCGAGGGCATGCGGTTCGACAAGGGCTACATCTCGGCCTACTTCGTGACCGACGCCGAGCGCCAGGAAGCCGTCCTCGAAGACGCGTACATCCTGCTCGTCTCGAGCAAGGTGTCGACCATCAAGGACCTGCTGCCGCTGCTGGAGAAGGTCATCCAGGCCGGCAAGCCGCTGGTCATCATCGCCGAGGATGTCGAGGGCGAGGCTCTGTCGACCCTCATCGTCAATAAGCTCAAGGGCACCTTCAAGTCCGTCGCCGTCAAGGCACCGGGCTTCGGTGACCGCCGCAAGGCCATGCTGGCCGACATCGCCATCCTCACCGGTGGCGAGGTCATCAGCGAAGAGGTCGGCCTCTCGCTGGAGACCGCTGGTCTGGAGCTGCTGGGCACCGCTCGCAAGGTCGTCATCACCAAGGATGAGACCACCATCGTCGAGGGTGCCGGCGACGCCGACGCCATCGCCGGTCGCGTTGCGCAGATCCGTGCCGAGATCGAGAAGAGCGACTCGGATTACGACCGCGAGAAGCTGCAGGAACGTCTGGCCAAGCTGGCCGGCGGTGTTGCGGTCATCAAGGCCGGCGCCGCGACCGAGGTCGAGCTCAAGGAGCGCAAGCACCGCATCGAAGATGCCGTGCGTAACGCCAAGGCTGCTGTCGAAGAGGGCATCGTCGCCGGTGGTGGCGTCGCTCTTCTGCAGTCCGAGTCGGCCATCGACGGTCTGTCGCTGGAAGGTGACGAGGCAACCGGTGCGAATATCGTTCGCGTCGCACTGGAGGCTCCGGCCAAGCAGATCGCCATCAACGCGGGCCTCGAGCCCGGTGTTGTCGCCGACAAGGTCCGCAACTCGCCCGTTGGCACCGGCCTGAACGCCGGCACCAACACCTACGAGGACCTGCTGGCCGCCGGCATCAACGACCCGGTCAAGGTCACCCGTTCGGCGCTGCAGAACGCTGCTTCGATCGCCGCTCTGTTCCTCACCACCGAGGCTGTCGTCGCCGACAAGCCGGAGAAGGCTGCCGCACCGGCAATGCCGGGTGGCGACGAGATGGGCGGTATGGGCTTCTGATCTGATCAGAAACCTAACGCGCACAACGCGTTTCACACTGGCCGGTCACTCACATCGAGTGGCCGGCCAGTGGCTTTCGGCGCTATTCCTCAGGCCTGGACAGTGGCTCGGTTGGGAACGGCAAGTGGTTCCACGGGGAGTGGACCGAGTCGAGGAACGGACGGACCCATTCGATCGTGTCGACCACATCCTTGCCCCACGTTTCGGGATACGTCACGATGCGGCCCGCACTCATACCAAGGCCGTAGGCACGCCACGAGGAGTAGCGCTCGAGTGCCGCGTCGCGGGTCGCGAGCGCGACATTGAGCACGATCTGCGGTTCGCCCCAGCCCTGCAGGACACCCCACCGCGCGAGGTTGCCCGCGCGAACGTAGTCATATGCGTCGAGCGCTTCCACCTCCTCATCGGCGGCCAGCAGACGTGCGCGGCGCAAAGTGTCTTCCGCGGCGCGGATGCCCGGAATTGCTTCGACGGTTGCGTCGGCGTATTCCGACCACGTTTCGTTTCGCGCGGCCTCCTCGCGTATCGCCCGCTCCCAGGTGAGGTCGTCGAGAGTAGGTAGGTCGCGGACGCGCTTGGCGTCGCGCCGAATATCGGCAGCGTGATACGCGATCCATTTGCCGTACCCGGATGACACGAGGCGGTTCAGCCGGTCCATCCACACTTCGGCGTCGTTGATGCCCCACATATCGTTGAGGATGTAGCGCACGTTGTCGGCGGACAGAGTGCCTACGTCGGTCAACGAATTCCAGATGCCATCGGTCGAGGCGACCATCGGCCCCGACATGGCAAGCCCCTGTGCGACAGGGCCATACAGGTAGCCATCCACTTCGACTGGCAGCGGCGCCGAGGTGAAGTCGCGCGCCATGACTTCGGCGAGTTTCTCGGGACTGTCGTCTTTCCCCCAGTCCCATTTTTCGTCGTCAGTGTCGGCTGCGGAAGTGTCTTTACGGGATTTGCCGAACAGTGCCATCTGTCGTCCTCTCAGCTCACCAGTCGGCCAAACCGGTGAAATCGTGGGTCAGCGGAAAATCGAGATTGCGCCACGGACTATCCGAGGCGGTCAATAGTGTTGTCAGGGTGGGTAATTCGGCATCCCAGCGAGATTTCTGATCTGCCGGCGAGGTATGGAGAATCAGTCCAGCGAGTACCGATGTGCCAAACTCCGCCCAGTCCGCGAAATGCTTGCCCGCCAGATCCCGTGCGGCAAGCAGTCCCTGTCGCACCGCAGACCGGTCGCCGTAGCCCGACTGTGCGCCCCATCGCACGACGGTCACCGCGCGAGCGATCTGCATGCCGGTGACCGATCGGAGCACGGTCCCCGACGGCAGAAGCCCGGCGTCGGCGATCCAGCCGTCCACCTCGACGATGTTCGGGCAGATACGGTCCACCGAGTCGTGTGCGGCGATCGGCTGGTCGGTTTCGGTCAGATACCGGTGAAGTTCATCGAGCCAGTGGTCGGTGCTTACCAGGTGCCCGTCGCGACGCATCATCTCCGCGCGGGCCTCCATAACGAAGGCGATATCGCCGAGCGAATCGGGCTTGAGAGTGTCGCCGAGGTTCGTAACCCAATCCGAAGCGCTATTTATCCCATTGCGGGACAGGATGATTCGGGTCTCATAGGCGGAGATTCCCGGAATAGCGACCGCGTTCCACGCGACTTCTCCGATGGCCGCCGACTGAGCGTCGAGGGCCAGCGACTGGGCGAGCTCGTCGTAGAGCGGTCCATTCGGGTCGACGGAGATCGTTGTCACGTGCCGGTCGGAAACGGGATATTGGTCCACGGGCTTAGCGGGTCTGTGGTCAGCAGTCGCATCATCGCGACCGCCCCGGTGTATGGACCGTCGACCGGATAGCCGCCATACAGCATCGTCGCCGCCATCGCGTACGACGCCGCGAATGTCTCCCATGAGGTGAAGACGCCAGCGGCGTTATGGCCGATCGCGGCGGTCATCTGCCCGACCGTCGACGGGTTGGTGAAACCCATCCGGGCGCCGGCCTGCGTGAGGTACGCGGCGATCGTCAGATCATGAGCGAACATCGTCACCACGTGTTGGCCGGCCGGCAGCAAACCGTCGGTCGCGAGTTGTTGTTCGGCGTAGAAGGCCTTGACGGCCAGGCGCATCACCAGATCGGAACGGTCGGGATCCCAGCCGGATTTGGTGGCGTGAGCGTCGACGGCGCTCAACCAATCGTCGATGTCGAGGTAAGCGTCACCAGAGCGCTCAAGTACTTCGTCGCGAATATCGAGCGCGGTCTCGGCGGGCTGGGTGCGAATATGTTCGCCACGAATCATTCGATCAGTCGTGGTGAACCACGAATCGGCGCTGGTGATCTGCCATCGACGAGCCAGGGTAAGTTTTTCCTCGACGGTCGCGTCGACCGTGCCGGGAGCCGCACCCGGTCGCTCGGGACTATTCCAGTACACACCAAACTCGACGGCCAGCGGTGCTCCGAGCGCAAGCGCCGCCGCAGCTGGTCCGTGCGTCGGCGCGGCGGCGGACGTAAGGATCGACGCGAATCCGGATGTCACGGGCAACTCCTCAACGACTGAATGTTGACTTTGTTGTCAGCAACATATCGCATCGCCAGCGATCATCGAGAGGCGCTCAGCGCAAGATGATGCACGTCGTGGTGCCGTGGGCAACCAACTTGCCGTCGGCGGAGAAGACCTTGCCCTCGGCGGTCGCGGTGCGGCGACCGACATGAATGGTGGTCCCGACGCCGGTGAGGTCACTGGCGTCGACGGCGACCGTCCGGATGTAATTCACCTTGAGTTCGAGAGTCGTGTAGCCCACGCCGGCCGGCAATGTCGTGTGGACCGCGCACCCCATCACCGAGTCGAGCAAGGTGGCGCAGATACCGCCGTGCACGCTGCCGAGCGGGTTGGCGAAGTCGGGTTTGGGGGTGACGGCAAAACTTACCGAGCCTTCGTCGATCGAGACCGGACGCATCCCCAGCAGTCGTCCGATGCTGGGATGGTCGAGGCCCGGGTTGGCCGCCCAGGCGCGCATCAGGTCGAGTCCCGAGAAGCTCAGTGGATCGGCGGTGTGCGATGGTGCCGATTCGGGTGTTGTTGGTGAATCTGTCTGCATGACTATGTATGATGACATAGATAGTCGAGCGGAGGAAAGTGGGTCGAAATGGCGGAGATTCCGGTTGCCGAGAACGGCAGCGCACGTGGTCCTCGTGAGCGCATGGTTATCAGTGCCGCTGATCTGATCGGGCGCGACGGCGTCAGTGCTACGTCGATCGGTGATGTCCTCGCCGCGAGTAAGGCGCCCCGCGGGTCGATCTACCATCACTTTCCCCGGGGCAAATCCGAGCTGATGGTCGAGGCGGTCCGATACGCGGGGGAGTTCATCGCCCGCCGAATCGCGGGGCGGCGAAGTGATTCCCCGGCGGACACCGTCGCCGACATCGGAGCGGTGTGGCGGCGAATGCTCATCGATAGCGACTTCCAATTCGGCTGCCCGGTCCTCGCCGGCGGTTTGGCTCGTAACGCCGAGCCAGCGGTTGCCGACGAGGCGCTGGAGATTTTCGCCGAATGGACCGCGCTGATCACCAACCGTCTCGCCGACGACGGTGTGCCGCGCGAGCGCGCTCAGTCGTTGGCGAATTTGATCATCTCCGCGATCGAGGGCGCCGTCGGACTGTGTCAGACGCAACGTCGGGTGACTCCGCTCGACGACGTAATCGTCGAATTGCAGGCGTTGTGCGAATCGGCCGCCGCTACCTGACGGGGAAGGTTCTCAGCCGGGGTTGATCTGCTGGAGCCGGTCGCCCATCTATTTCGTCGCGAAGATTGTCGGTTCGGCGGGAGGCGGCTGAACACCCGGTACTGTCGCTGGGTATGGAAAGATCCGCCCCATGACGCCGGTTTATCGCGCCGCACTGGGTTCCGACTTTGAGCGGCTGCACCCGAATATGCAGTGGCGCTACGGGATCGACTCGACGTCGGCGGTCGCACAGAAGATGACCGGAATCATGGAGTCCATCTATATCTCGGCCGCGGTGCCACCGCCCATCACGTGGTATTACGGCAATCGAAATGCGTTGCCCAGCAAGTCGAGTCGCATGGTGCCCTTCACGCAGGAGAACTATTGCTACGTCGACGAGCTCGGGCGAGAATGTCTCGCGGTGTTGCGAACTTTCGAATACACCTCTGGCACAAGGAAACTCAATTCGGTGCTGGTGTCCGGGCGCGGAGGTCTGGTCGACTACTTCGGCGATGGGCCCGAACTGTTGTATCCAATTGCGGCGTCATCGACCGAACACGGTGACTTGCTGCTGGAAAGTGGCCCGATGCGGTGGTTGCGCGGTCCCAAACTCGGCATGAAGGGGCCATTCGTCCTGGAGATGAAGTACACCGAGGGCTGGGATGACACCCGGCAGCGGTTCCGTTGTGACGCGATCGTGCGCAATCCCGTTATCGGCGAAGTCCTGCATTACCGAGGGTGGTTCACCGCCGTGGACGAGCCGTGCGCACTTGCCGACATCCCCGACGAAGCCTGGCCGGTCAACTTAGTCGATCGGGAGAGGTGAAACCGGGATCCGCGGGCTCCGTCGGCTTTGCTCCGACGGGGATGTCGCGATGGTAGGTTGCCTGCATGCCTGTTTCCGCGAAAACCGAATTCGACGTTGATGCACCACCTTCGGTGGTTATGGAAGTTCTGATGGATGTGGAATCCCTGCCTGAATGGTCGGGTCCGCACAAGTCGGCAGCCGTGCTCGAAGAGCATGAGGACGGTGCGCCGAAGCGGGTGCAGGTGTCGGTGTCGCTGGGGCCGATTTCCGACGATCAGTTACTCGACTACACCTGGACCGAGAATACGTGCACGTGGGATCTCGTCGAGGGCAGTCAGCTCAGTTCGCAGCACGGGGTCTACACGGTGACCGAGGGCAAAGGTGGCGGCGCGCACGTGCAGTTCGAGCTGGAAGTTGAACTCAAGGTGAAATTGCCGGGACTCCTTGTGCGACAAGCCCAAAAGGTCGCGGTAGACACCGCGAAGAAGGGTTTGTCAGCTGAGGTCAAACGCCGCGCGGCGGGTTAAGTCCGTTAGTTGGCCCGACGGCCGGTTGTGGAGGTAGGCTGGCGAGCGTTGACCGGTCAGCGGGGCCGGCTCGGTGAGGAGTGTAAAGCATTGCGTACCAACGCTTTTGGAAAGTGCACAGCGCGGTTCGTCGGGGCGGCGATTGCGATCGCCGCGGTGGCGTTCCTGATGACGCTGGGTGGCGGTACCGCGAATGCCGGAACTTCGTGCAATGTCGAAAACGGCCATCGGGTTCAGAAGATCGTCGGCAAGAGTGCGTGTGCCGCGACCGCGGGCAAGGGCAGTAAGGCCAGTGCCGAGGACTCGTCGTCGGGTGGAACCGCTATCTCGGTTGCCGACAACGGCGGCAACGCACATTCGCGCAACCTCCAGCCGGGGTCGACCGCACTCGCCGGAGCCAACACTCGGGGCAACGCCTACTCGGTGACGACCGGCCCGTCGGCGCAATCGGTCGCGCAGGCCAAGCGCGGAGCAACAGCGGTGGCTATCGGCGGCTGGGCCGGTGAAGCGTATGCCAGCCCCAAGGGGACCGCCTGCATCGGCGGATTCGCCGCGGCGTACGAGAGTTCGACCGGCAAGATGTGCGTGCGCTCGGGATCGTTCTACTACCAGAACTGAGTCGGGTCGTGTTTACCCGGAAGACATACCCCGTTCGCCGCTGCTGCTTACCGTTGGGTGATGACTGATCTGGATGAGTTGAAATTAGTCGGACCCGACTTCAGTGCGGTATCCGGGCGCGAGGCGCTACAGCAACTCGTCGACCTCGCTGATACTTCGGGTTTCGCGGTGAACGACGACGATGACGACGACCCGATCCTGTTGACGCTGCCCGAACGCAACGTCGTAGACACGTGGCGTGAGGACTACCCATACGACGAGCGGATGAGCCGTCGCGAGTACGAAGTGACCAAGCGTCGTCTACAGATCGAACTCCTCAAACTGCAGAAGTGGTCCAAGAAGACCGGGCAGCGGCATTTGCTGGTCTTCGAGGGACGCGACGCCGCCGGCAAGGGCGGCACCATCAAACGCTTCAACGAGCATCTCAATCCGCGCGGTGCACATGTTGTCGCACTTGAGAAGCCGAGTGAGCGGGAAGCCACCGAGTGGTATTTCCAGCGCTATGTGCAGCATCTTCCCGCCAGCGGGGAGATGGTGTTCTTCGATCGCTCTTGGTACAACCGGGCCGGCGTCGAACGAGTCATGGGTTTCTGCACGGAGGAACAGCACAGCCTTTTCCTCCAGCAGGTGCCGTGGTTCGAGAAGATGCTCGTCGATGACGGCGTCAATCTGGTCAAGTTTTGGTTCTCGGTGACGCCGCTGGAGCAGCGCACCCGATTCGCGATCCGCCAGATCGACCCGGTACGCCAATGGAAACTGTCACCGATGGACTTAGCGTCGCTGGACAAATGGGATCGCTACACCGCGGCCAAGGAAGAGATGTTCGCGGCGACCGATACCGATCACGCACCGTGGACCATCGTCAAGAGTAATGACAAGAAACGGGCCCGTCTCAATGCGATGCGCCATGTGCTCAGCCTCTTCGACTACGACGGCAAGAACGAAGAATTCGTCGGCGCGCCCGACCCGCTGATCGTTGGCCGTGCCCGCGATCTGGTGGGTGAGTAGCCTAGTTGGAGTGCGTAGTTTTGTAAGCGGCCTGGCGGCGTTGGTCGCCATCGCGGCAATCATCGTTGCACTGCCGTCGCTGTGGATTAAGGAACGGGTGATCGACCCGGAGGGCTTCTCCTCGACGGCCGCGACGATGGCTGCCAACCCGCAGGTGCAGTCGTATATGGCCGACGAGATCGTCCATCAGGTCGGCAACCGATCCAATGGCCTGGTTCCAAGCGCCATCGCCAAACCGATCGCTTCGGCCTACACGTCCAGCCCGCAGTTCCGGGCGGACTTCGTCGACATCGCCGGCCAAGAGCACGCCTGGCTGTTCAACGAGGCGACGCCCGATCAACAGGGCAAGGCGATGGAACTCGACCTGACCGATATGGTCAACCGGGTCGTCGCGTCCACGGGAGTGCAGGTGACGATTCCCGGGCCAATCACGGTTCCGATCACTCGAGGCGCCGGAGATGGCCTCGAAGCGGGCCGTTATCACCATGTGAGCCAACAGATTACGCGGATCGCCTATACCAGTGTGGTCGTCGCGATCGTTGCGGCATTACTCGCGCTTCTGATAGCTCGCCGGCGCGGGACCGTGCTTGCCTGGCTCGGCGCGGGTGCTGTTGTGTCGGCGGCGGTCTCGTGGGGGTTGGCGACACTGCTCGCCCATCGGGCCAAGCAGGAGGTGTCGGCGACCGACGGCGGTGCCCGCCAGGTCGCCGAGATCACCATCGACGGCGTTGTCGACAATCTGACCCAGGTGGCTCTCGTCGTGGGAGGCGTGGGGCTCGCGGTAGTCGTCGTCGGAGTGATCGCGCGGGCAGCGTTTCGATTCTAGGAGTCGAGCTGGGCGGTCTCAGGCAGTCCAGCGATACACATTCGGCGTCTTCGGTGTGTACTTCGCCCAACCGATGGCAGGGTCCGGTGCGCCGGTTCGGACGAAGTCGAGCCACGCAGTCCGCATCCGGCTGCCAAGAGAGGCGACGACCATCGGTGGCGTACCCCTGAGCATGGGAGCCTCGGCCCAGTCCCTGTCGGCGCCGAGAAGGAACGGGAGTTCGGCGCAATGGCAGGCGCCGAATGGCGAATCGGGTGCGGCGTAGTCGAATTGATATACCCATATGCGCGCACCGGCATGGCTCAGTTGCGCTGCCAGTCGTCGGCTGGGTCGGATGAATACCAGCGTGCTGACGGCACGCTCGATCACGTTGGCCGCGATCGCTCCCAGTACTGGGATTCGACGTAGCCGCTCAATGGCGGCGTTGGGCACGTAGAAGGCAGCCGCTTCGCGCGCGGTGGTGCCGATGATGACGTCGAGGTCGGGTGCGCGGCCCGCGACTTCGGTCTTCCACTCGGGCAGGTTCGGCAAGACTCCAACACCGGGAACCGGGGCGATTCCGGTGGAGAGTCCCAGGCCCAGTCGGCCCGCGGCGGCCCGCATAGCGATGAACTGAGCGTCCAGAATCGCCGACGTCGGAGCGGTTGTAGCCGATCCTACGAGCGCATTGCGAAAACGCTTGGCACCCTTGCGTGCGGACCGGGTGTTGCCCAGACCTAGCCCGGCCGGCGAACTCTGGAGAATCGCGCGCCGGAAGAGCCCGCGCGCCAACGGCATTCCGATAAGACATTGCACAGCATGGGCACCCGCCGACTGCCCCGCGACTGTTACCGCCTGCGGGTCGCCCCCGAAAGCGGCGATGTTGTCGTGCACCCACCGCAGCGCGGCGAGCTGATCGGCCAAACCGTGATTGCCCTCCGAAATACCTTCGGCCCGTAGATAGCCGAGTACCCCGAGTCGATAATTGAGGGCGACAACAACGACGTTGCCCTCGTTGGCGATGCGGTGACCACCGTATATCCCTAGGCTTCCGGCGCCGGTGACCCAAGCGCCGCCATGAATCCACACCAGCACCGGCCGCCGCTGACCATCGGCGGCGGGAGTCGTAATAGTGAGACGTTGGCAGTCTTCGGATTGGCGATGGCCCTCGGGTGCGTTACCCATTACCGGTGCCAAGCGAGAGGTGAGTTGGGGCGCGATGGGCGTGTCTGCGACGGCACGTTCGCCTGCCCACTCCGCAACCGTCTCAGGTGGACCGAAGCGGGCGCTGGTGGCATAAGGCACGTCCCGAAAGACCAGCACTGTGTCTTCAACGTGACCGCGCACCGTGCCGCTAGTTGTCAGAACCGTCGCATCCACCATCTCACCCAGTCTTGTTGTTATCTCGCTACAGAGTAGACGCGCGCGACGTATTACACCCCTTTCCATATCTGTCTGGGACAGGTTATGGTCAAGGTCATCGAACCATCCGATTTCTTGGAAGGACTGGCATGACCACAACGAATGCTGCACCGGCGAAAGCCGCCGCGGCGAAGCCTGGGGCGAAGAAGCCCGCGGCGAATAAGCCAGACGCGAAGGCTCCAGCAGCTGCGCCCGCGGCCGCGAAGTCGCCATCAAAGCCGATTACCCCGGACTACGAGGTGGCGATCGTCGGCGCCGGCTTCGGCGGCCTTGGCGCGGCGATCAGACTCAAAGACATCGGCGTAACCGACATTGTCATCCTTGAGAAGCACGACGGTGTCGGCGGCTGCTGGTGGGCCAACACCTACCCGGGCGTGGCCGTCGACGTGCCGTCATTGGTGTACAGCTTCTCCTTTGACCAGCGCACCGACTGGTCCCGTGTCTTCGCGCCGGGATCTGAGCTGCGGAAGTACGCACAGAGCCTGGTCGATAAGAACGACCTGGGCTCCAAGCTGCGGCTCAACACCGGAGCCAAGGGTGGTCGCTGGGACGAGGACAACCACATCTGGCACGTCGAAACTGAGCAAGGTGACAAGTTCACCGCCCGCTTCGTGATCGCGGCTGTCGGTGGTCTGGAGATTCCGCGTCTGCCCGATATCCCGGATATCGAAAAATACGAGGGCAAAGTCATGCACTCGGCGCAGTGGGATCACGAGTACTCGTTGGAGGGCAAGAACGTCGCGGTGATCGGTACCGGTGCTTCGGCACTGCAGCTCGTCCCCGAGGTTGCCAAGATCGCGGGCCACTTGACCGTGTTCCAGCGTCGTGGCATTTGGGCCGCACCGAAACCGGACTGGAAGGTCGGGCCGTTCACGCAGTTCGTGCTGAACCGCATCTTCCTGCGCAAAATCATCCGGTTCGTCGCCGGCGGCGTGATTTCGCTGGGAGTCGGCGGTGGTGTGCAGTTGGCGAAGCCGTGGATGCTCCCGTTTGCCACCTTCTTCGTCAAGCCGGTGCAGCGCGCCTGGATCTGGGCGAATGTCGGTTTCGATTGGGATCTGGCCAAACGGTTGACTCCGAACTATCCGATCGGGTGTAAGCGCCCCTCGGTATCGAATAAGTACTTCCCGACCTTCAAACGCCCGAACGTCACACTGGTCACCGATCCGATCACGCGTGGCGACAAAAAGGGTTTGGTCACCGGCAAGGAGGATCTGCACGAATTCGACGCGATCATTTGCGCCACCGGCTTCCAGGTCGCCGAGCCCAGCTCGTTCGCTCCCTTCCGCGTCGTCGGGTACGACGCCGAGAACACCTTCGATGACGAAGAGGTCGTGCTGCACGAGTACTGGGAGAAGTACCGGATGCAGGCCTACCAGGGTGTGTCGGGACCGTTCTTCCCGAACGCGTTCATGACAACCGGCCCGTACGGTTATGCCCCGAGTAGCTACCACTCCTACATCGAGGCGGCGTGTGCGCATATCGTCCGCGCGATCAAGGAGACCAAGAAGCGGGGCGCCACCCGTATCGAGGTCAAGAAGGAGCCGCATCTCGATTACTGGCACAAGTGTGTGCAGAAGGTGGAGAAGACCGGTTACCGTTCGGCATGCCGAGCTTCGAACACCTTCTACATCAACAGCCAGGGCGACTCCGCTCTGGTTCGTCCTGAAGGACAGTTCACGATGTGGTGGCAGAACCGTTTCTACAACAAGGACGTCTACAAGTACGACACGCTGCCGAATAAGGGCGCATAACTGGTTGTAGCTTGAGTCGAGGCGGTCGGTGTCGGAGATGATTCGACACCGACCGCCTCAGTCTAGTTGGCGGAAGTTAGCGTCTCCCAAAGAAATTCGTAGGCCAAAGCGGACATGAAGGCTGCCTGCTTATTGTCTGCGGCGCCGCCGTGGCCACCCTCGATATTCTCGTAGTAGTGCGGTTTGTGACCCGTTTCCTCAAGGCGCGCAACGAGTTTGCGGGCGTGGGCCGGGTGGACGCGGTCGTCCCGGGTTGATGTGGTCACCAGGATTTCCGGGTAGTCGACGTCGGCGGAGATGTTTTGATACGGCGAGAATGGTCGGATGAACTCCCATTCGTCGGGGTTGTCGGGGTCACCGTACTCGGCCATCCACGAGGCACCCGCGAGCAGCTTGTGATAGCGCCGCATGTCGATGAGTGGCACCTGGCACACCAGGGCACCGAACAGCTCTGGATACCGCGTCAACATCACGCCCATCAGCAATCCGCCATTCGAACCACCTTGTGCACCAAGCTGTTCCACGGTCGTCACGCCATCGCGGACGAGTTCTGCGGCCACCGCCGCGAAGTCCTCGTAGACCTTATGCCGCCCGGCTTTCACTGCCTGGGTGTGCCACTCGGGGCCGTATTCGCCGCCGCCGCGGATGTTGGCGATCACGTAGGTTCCGCCGCGCTGGACCCAGTTGCGACCGGATACCGACGAATAGGATGGCACTAAAGCGTTTTCGAAGCCGCCGTAGCCGTAGAGCAGCGTCGGGCCCGATTCGATATCCGCTCGCCGCACGACGAAGTACGGCACCGACGTCCCGTCTGCCGACGTCGCGAAGCGTTGGTCGACGGTGACACCCGTCGCATCGTATTGCTCGGGCGCCTGCTTTATCGGAGATACCGAACCCACAGACGTATCACCGTGCAGGAGCGTCGACGGCAACGTGAAAGTGCTTGTATTCAAGAAGATCTCATCGCTCACATCGGGATCTACGCCGAGAACGGAGATGGTGGCGACAGGGGGCAGTCCAGTCAGCTCGACGGGCGTCCAGTCGCCGAGCGTGCGGATTTCGAGCTGAGTCTGGACGTCGTGCAACGTCGTGAGGATCAAATGTGAGCGGGTGAACGAGAAGTCGGCAAGACTCGTATGTGCGTCGGGAGTGAAAAGAACGGTGCCGTCTCGGTTTCCGTCGAGAAATTTCAGGTAGTCGAATACGACCAGAGTGCCGGTCTGGTAGGTAACGTCGGCGAGTTCCCACGGCGACCGCGCGAGGACGAACAGCCAATTCAGCCGGATGGAAGCGGCCGCGTCGGTCGGTACGTCGATCAGAATATTCTCGCCGCCGCGGATCTCATACAACTCGGAGTTGTAGAAATCTGTTGCGCGGGAGGCGAAATGACGCTCATGGCCAGGAGTATCGTCGTAACTCGCGTTGACGGCGACATCGGTGGTGGCCCCGCTGAACACGATCGGAGCCTCGGTCAGCGGTGTTCCCCGTACCCATTTCTTGACGATTCGGGGGTAACCGGAGTCGGTCAGCGAACTCGTGCCGTCGGGCTGTTCACCGAAATCGGTGCCGACGTAGATGGTGTCTTCGTCGATCCAACTGACGCGAGACTTGTTCTCCGGCAGGGTGAACCCACCGTCGGCCGGGTCGATCCAGGTCCTCGTCACCAGGTCGAACTCGCGGATCACGGTCGCATCCGCGCCGCCGCGAGAAAGGGAGACGAGCGCGTGTCGGTACTGTTCGTCGGGGTTGTCGCCGGGGGTCAGCGTCGACCGCAAAATGGTGCCGCCGTGCCAGACCCAATTCTCGTCTTCGACGCGACTGAGTTCGTCGACGTCGACGATGACATCCCATTCGGGTGTATCACTCTGGTACGACTCCAAAGTTGTTCGCCGCCATAGGCCTTTGGGGTTTTTCGCATCGCGCCAGAAGTTGTAGAGGTAGGCGCCGCGACGTGCCGCGTAGGGGATTCGGTCGTCCGAGTCGAGGATAGCGAGCGTCTGATCCTGGAGTTCGGCGAAGCGCGCTGTCCCGGTCAGCGCATCGACGGTGGGCTCGTTGTGCGCGCGTACCCAGGCGAGGGCTTCGTCGCCGGTAACGTCTTCGAGCCAGAGGTAGGGGTCATGGTCGGTATCGGTCACCAGGTCGAGGTTAGCCGTTCGCCAGCGGATCGGTGACCTCGCCTGTGCGGATCGGACAGCGGGTCTTGCTGTAGATGGTCGGCATGCACAGGTTGCAATGTGTGCATTTGGAGTGCGCGGTCGGATCGGCGGCGAGCAATCGCGGCAACTCCGGCTCCCGAAGCAGCGCACGGCCCATCGCGACGAAGTCGAAACCCTCGCTCAGCGCCGTGTCGATGGCCGCTCGGTCGGTGACCCCGCCGAGCAGGATCAGTGGCAGGCCGACCGCTTGCCGAAGTTGCCGGGCCAGCGGCAATAGATAGGTGTCGTGGTACGGATAGTGCTTGAGGAATACCGGCCCGGCAACTTTGAGTCCGGCCCTCAAGGCGCCGGAGAAGGCGGCGGCGAATTCCTTACGCGGCGCGCGTCCGTGGAACAGGTACATCGGATTGAGTAGGGAGCTGCCCGCTGTTGGTTCAATGGCGTCGAGATGGCCGTCGCGTTCGAGAAGCTGCGCGATCTGACATGCCTCGTCGATCTGGAGGCCGCCCGGCGCGCCGTCGTAGAGGCCGAGTTTTGCCCAGACCGCGACCGCGGGGCCAACTTCGGTCCGCACCGCTTCGAGCACTTCTCGTGCGAAGCGCACGCGGTTCGTGAGTGACCCGCCGTACTCGTCGCGCCGACGATTGAGCAGCGGCGAGAAGAAGCTGCTGAGCAAATAGTTATGGCCGCAATGGATTTCGAGGCCGTCGAAGCCGACATCGACGGCGATCCGCGCGGCTGCCGCGAAAGTTTTTGCCAATTCCCTGATTTCGGCCGGCGTTACCTTGTGCGTTAAGGACATCCCCATTGGCGCGGGTATCCTGCTGGGGCCCAACGCTTTACGGCGGTTCGACGCGGAGTTGGCGACGGCGCCCGCGTGTCCGAGTTGAGCGGCGGCCTTGGCACCCTCGGTATGGATGGCGTCGGTCAATCGCGTCAGACCGGTTGCCGCCTCGGGGCGCAGCCAAATCTGATGTCGGTCGGTCCGGCCCTCGGGGGCGACGGCGCAATAGGCGACGGTGCTCATGCCGACACCGCCGGCAGCCACCTCCCGATGGAAGTCGACGAGCTCATCGGTGACCAGGGCGTCGGGTGTCATCCCTTCGAAGGTGGCGCATTTGATGAGTCGGTTGCGCAGCCTGATCGGGCCGAGGTCGGCCGGCGCGAACGGATCGGGCAGGGCAGAGCGGCGAGTCATCGGACTGGAGCGCCGAGGCCGGCGATGACGAATTCGCGTAGGGCGCTTACGGCGTCGTCGGACAGCGGTGTTTCGGTGCGGCTGAACGTCCGCAGGATGAGGTCGAAAGCCAGCGCCCACCGACGTCGGGCTTGAGCGCGATCGACCCGCGGAAGCAACGCACTCCAGGTATCCAGAGAAAACCATCGGCCATGCCAACTGGACTGATCGGCGTCGTCGACGACGCGGGCGAGTAGTCGTAGATGCAGGCGGCCCAGGGGATCGGCGTGTAGCCGCAGGAATGGCGTGAGAATCGCGTCGACGATGTCGGCTACGCGGGGCCGCTCGTCGAGGTCGTCGAGTGGCCGCTCCCAATGCGGGGCCAGGCGTTCGTTGAGCAGGGCCACGACGAGATCTTCTTTAGTGCCGAAGTGATAGTGGACGGCTGCGACGTTGGCGTCCGCACTCGCGCAAATGGACCGGACCGAGACCGTTTCGTACGGCGCCGCGGCCAATAGTGATTCCGCGCAGTCGAGCAACCGGTCGCGAGTACTGGCTGTGGTCTGGGTCATACTCTCCATCAAACCATATTCCAATCAGTGATTGAAACAGTGTTTGATTATCTCGTCACTGACACGGTTACCGGCGGGTATGGGAGGGCCGCTGCGACGTTCGCGCGCGCGGACTAGGCTGGCGATCGTGTCAGAACACTTTGAAACAGTTGTCCTTGGTGCAGGTCCAGGTGGGTACGTTGCCGCGATCCGGGCGGCCCAGTTGGGTCAGAAAACCGCAGTCATCGAAGAGAAGTACTGGGGAGGTGTCTGTCTTAACGTCGGTTGTATCCCGTCAAAAGCGTTGCTGCGCAACGCCGAACTGGCCCATATCTTCAACCATCAGGCAGCCACCTTCGGCATGTCCGGGGAGGTGACCTTCGACTTCGGAGCCGCCTTCGACCGCAGCCGCAAGGTCTCCGACGGCATCGTCAAGGGTGTCCACTTCCTGATGAAGAAGAACAAGATCACCGAAATCGACGGATATGGCGTGTTCCGCGACGCCAAGACGATCGTCGTTGGCGATCGCGAGATCACCTTCGACAATGTCATCATCGACACAGGTTCCACGGTAAAACTGCTCCCCGGAGTGGAACTGTCCGACAATGTGGTTACCTACGAGACCCAAATCCTCACCCGTGAGCTGCCGTCGTCGATCGTCATCGTCGGCGCGGGCGCCATCGGCATGGAGTTCGGCTACGTGCTGGCCAACTACGGCGTCGACGTCACCATCATCGAATTCCTCGACCGGGTACTGCCCAACGAAGACAAGGACGTCTCCAAGGAGATCGCCAAGCAGTACAAGAAACTCGGTGTGAAGGTCCTGACCTCCACCAAGGTGCAGACCGTCACCGACAACGGATCGTCGGTTACCGTCACCTACGCCGATGCGAAGAATCAGCCGGGCGAGATCACCGTCGACAAGGTTCTGATGTCGGTCGGCTTTGCTCCCCGCGTCGACGGATTCGGCCTGGACACCACCGGCGTCGCGCTGACCGAACGCGGCGCGATCGAGATCGACGACTACATGCGCACCAACGTCGATGGCATCTATGCCATCGGCGACGTCACCGCCAAGCTGCAATTGGCGCACGTCGCCGAGGCGCAGGGCGTCGTCGCCGCGGAGACCATCGCGGGCGCTGAGACGATGACCCTCGGTGATTACCGGATGATGCCGCGCGCGACCTTCTGTCAGCCGCAGGTGGCCTCCTTCGGGCTCACCGAGGAACAGGCGAAGGCCGAGGGCTACGACGTCAAGGTGTCGACCTTCCCGTTCACCGCGAACGGCAAGGCCCAGGGCCTCGCGGAGACCGCGGGTTTCGTCAAACTCATCACCGACGGTGAGCACAACGAACTCATCGGTGGTCACCTGGTCGGCGACAATGTCTCGGAGATGCTGCCCGAACTTACCCTCGCGCAGAAATGGGATCTCACCGCAAATGAGTTGGCGCGCAACGTGCATACTCATCCGACGATGTCGGAGGCGCTGCAGGAGACCTTCCACGGTGCTATCGGGCATATGATCAACCTGTAGCCACCCTGACGCCGAAGACCCGTGACTGGACGCCCCCGTGGCCGCTGAATATCGCGGCAACGGTGGGCGTTCATCGTCGTGGCAGTGGTGATCCGGCGTTTAGATTCGACACAGGCGGGGCGGTCTGCCGCGCCTCGTTGACGCCGGATGGTGCTGGCGCCGTGCGTATTACGGCATCAAGTGGTGTCGTGACGGCGACGGCCTGGGGGCCGGGTGCCGATTGGTTACTCGATCAACTGCCGAATTTCCTTGGCGCGCAAGATAACCCGAGCGAGTTGAGATCCGGGAATCGTATTGTCGATGAACTGGCACGACGCGCGGTCGGCTTTCGGCTCGGTCGGTCGGAGCGAGTGTGGGAGGCATTGGTTCCGGCGATTCTGGAGCAGAAGGTGGTCGGCGCCGAAGCGTGGCGGGCATGGCGGCATCTGGTGCGGAAGTACGGCGAGCCGGCACCGGGGATCGAAAACCTTTGGGTGCCACCGACTCGCGAGGCGTGGCTCGACATTCCCAACTGGGAGTGGCATCGCAGCGGGGCCGAACCGGTTCGAATGCGCACGATTCGCGGCGCGGCATCGGTCGACGTCGAGCGGCACGTCGACAGGCTGACGGTGTTGCGCGGCGTCGGTGCGTGGACGGCGGCGGAGACACGGACCAGGGCACTGGGCGATCCCGACGCCGTATCCGTTGGGGACTACCACATACCGAATGTCGTAGGGAACGCGCTGATCGGCGAGCGTATCGACGATGCCCGGATGTTGGAGTTGCTCGAACCCTTTGCCGGACAGCGTAACCGGGTGATCCGACTCATTGAACTCTATGGACCGCGGCCCGAACGTCGGGGGCACCGGATGTCGGTCCGGGACTATCGTCGGATGTGAATCCTCAGTGCAGAGCCTTCAGTCCGACCACGCAGCCGACGATGCCGAGAATGAAGATGACTTTGAGCCACGATGCGGATTCGCCACCGGTCACCATCGCATAGGTGACGGTCAGCGCGGCACCGATACCGACCCAGACCGCGTAAGCGGTGCCCGTCGGTAGGCTGCGCATCGCGTAAGCCAAACCGGCCATCGACGCGACTAACGCGACGCCGAAGATTATCGACGGCGCGAGCCGGGAAAAGCCGTCAGATTTGCCGAGTGCGGTGGCCCAAACTGCTTCCAGCACACCGGAAATAACGAGAATGATCCATGCCATTTGCGAACTCCTGCACCGTCTTGTCGGGGCGAGCGAAGCGACGGGAGGTTATTGTGCCGGGTACGGTGCGCTCGTCCGGGTGTCATCGCGACATCGCCAACATAGCACGACGCCGTCATCGATCACGCCGTTGGTGATGAGCCTCTCCACCCGGCCATCGGATTCCATTGATCGCTCATCGTGTTGCGAACCAATGGATAGCAGGCCAGTCCAATCAAAACTGATGAAAAGTGTCCCAGCGCAGTGAAAGTCGGCGAAATCGACAGGGGGACGGCGTAACACCCGAGCACCCCGGCGAGATACAGCCATCGCCAGGGCCGCGCGATGTGGAAGGTCAACACCGCGATGATCGCGGCGAGAAAATAGCTGACGCCGACGTCTTGAGTGTTGCGCATGGAGTCGTCGGCGAGACCGTGCCGGATGGCAAGGGCCAGTGCGCCCTCGCTGAGCAGGGTGGCGAGAATATGTCCGGCGAGACCAATTGCGAGCCAACGGCGCCAGCCCAGCCAGCGTTCGGCCGGCGCGAGGAATATCGCGAATGCGACCGCGTACGGCAGCCAGTAGGCCGCGGCACCACCGCCGTCGAGCCAGAACAGGCTGAGCACCATGACCCGCAAGGGATTTGACGTCAGATGATCGATATTGGTCGAGCGGTCGGCCAGGACTGTATCGAGAGCACCCGGCGAGAGGATGTGCTGGATGACCGTCGTGGCGAGCAAGATCGCGAGCCAGGCAAAGGTCAGTGGGGAGCGTCGGAGGTATGTCCAGATCCGCTGGCCGACATCGGTATGCACGGAAACGATTCTCCATCCGCGACACCGCTGATGGCTACCCGAGACTAGCGCCGACGCCGTCGAATACGGACAAGCCCGACACCGAAGGTCGCCGCCGACACGCCCAGGAAGTAGACCAGTCCACTGGTCTTCGACCACGGCGCGGTAAATGCCAGTTCCTGTCCGGTGGCGTAGACGGCATTGAGGAAGGGCATGTAGCCCTGCATCTGGTAACCGTTGGGCGCCAACGCGATTGCCGTCTCGATGACATACATCCAGCCGAGCAGGAGTGCTACCGAACCCGCCGGATTTCCAACGACCGCGGCGATACCGACACCGAACCCGCAGGCGCCGAAAGCATAGACGGGAACGGTCCAGACGAACCGCCAACCGTCGGCGGAGGCCAGGTCTACGCCCCCGTACACCTGGGGAAACATGGTCGGGAGGAGCATCATCGTCGTGACGACGAGTAGCGCCGATATCGCGGCCATCACCACGCCGTAGTAGACCCAACGCGCCATCGGCATTGTTGCTGAGTTCACAAACGCGAAGTGCTCCACATCTTTCGCGGCTCCGCGTGCCGCGGACGCCTGCGCGTAGGTCGCGACGACCGCGCCGACGGTCACCGCGAAGGTGATCACCCAGTACGCAGAGTTGGTGGTGGTGACCGACGTGACTTGGATCGTCGTGGCATCGGAACTGCTCGCCCCGATTGTCGCGAATCGTTCGCTCACGATGGCCACCGCCAGGGTGACCGTTATCGATGTCGCGAATGCCAGTGGCACTCCGACCAGCCAGACGACGCTGCGGCTGCCGCCGGTGCGGATAGCTTCGGCGTGGATGGCTTCGGTGAGACGGCTGACGATGTCGAGTAGTTTCGTCATCCGGCGACCGCGCGAGTGTGTGCCAGGTAAGCGATTTCGAGATCCGTCGCGTCACCGATGAAGTCGGCGAGTGGAGCATCTGCGATCAATCGGCCGCTATCGAGCAGGATGATCCGATCCGCCGTGCGCGCGACCTCATCGAGCAGATGCGAAGCGACGACGACCGTGCGTCCCTGATTCGCCAGGTCGGTCAGTAGTGAACGCGCCCAATGGATTCCGGCGATATCGAGGCCGTTGAGCGGCTCGTCGAAGAGTAGCACCGGGGGATCGGCGAGTAGTGCCGCCGCGATACCGATCCGCTGGCTCATGCCAAGTGAGAAGCCACCGAGCCTGCGATCGGCGTATCCGCTCATGCCGACGGCGTCTAAGACGTCGTCGACGCGGTGGCGCGGTACGCCGGCGGTAGCGGCACGCCACCGCAGGTATCGCCGCGCGGTGTGTCCTGCGGGAAATCTGTTGGCTTCCAGATGTATTCCGATCTGGCGGGCACGGTCGGGGAGGGTGGTCACGGCGTTGCCGCCGAAGGTAACCCGACCACTCGTCGGCGCCGATAGACCGCAGATGCAGCGCAGCAGCGTCGACTTACCCGCACCGTTGAGGCCCAGCAGATAACTCAGCTCACCGCCGGGCAGGCGTAGCGAGACGTCGTGCAATGCGCTGACCCCGCTCGCCCTGCCTGTCCCGGCGCGAAAAGCCTTGTGCAGGTTGACGATATCGATCACGTAACAGGCGCTAGCTGTTGCAATAGATGTTGAGGCCGACTGTTTTGACGCCCCGGCATAACGAGCTGGCGGCGAGTTTCCAATTGCCGTCGAGTCGCTTGAACTCGATCGTCATCTTGATGGTGGGGCGACCGGCCGATCCGCTGTTGAGCGTCGCGGTGACCGAGTTGCCCTTCTGAACCAGCGGGCCGGTGACGTCGTTCCAGCCGCGCGGTGCGCGGAATAGTCCGAGCTGATACACCGTGCGCGGCACGACGACCGAGTTCATTCCGCCCTCGACGTTGGCTGCTTTGGCTTGATCCGACGCCGGGGTCTCCACCAGGAATTCGACGATGTCGTTGAGGTCGCCGAGAGTCGGATTGGCCGCGGTCACCGTGAAGTTGGGTGGGAAGTTCTTCGCTTGCGCGGGCGCCGTGACGAGCGCGGTGCTGGCGAAGGCGAGTAGCAAAGCGCCGACGATGAAGATGCTGCGCAGCGGTTTTGGCATTGCCGAGTGTCCTTTCGGGTGGATGCAGCTCAGAAGATGTTGCTGCAATAAAAAGGACGCTACTCATTTTAATTATGAAAGGCAACCCTTAGTTACCGTGTAGCGGGGTGGGCCCGATCACGTCGTGCGTGTTCTGCCAGGCGTACCGTGATCTCACAGTTGCCACCGCTCAGATCGGGACGCACGGTCACCGCGTATTGCGATCCGAGCGTTGCCGACGCTGCGGCGAGTGCTTCTTCGATTGCTCCCCGCGCGACGCCGTGAGCTATTTCGGGATAGTCTGCGCCGAGCTCTTTGAGCGGGCACGAGCAAATCTGCAATTCGTGAGACCCGAATGCGCTGGTCGTCGAACGCACCTGGAAGCCGAGTCCGGCGAGTGCGTCGGCGACGACGGTGACCGGGTCGGGCACCGGAGTCGGCGGCGGTGGGGCTGGGTGTTGTGCTGCCCATAGATGACCGGCTTCGGCAGCACGCTGTTCACGGGCACCGGCGGTCGCCCCGAGCTGACCGAGTAGCAGGCTCAGCAATTCGCCGGTGGGTGCGGTTGCGGCGGCCAGATAGCCGAGTCGAGGGCGCCCCACCGACGCCGACGGCAGCGCGGTGGTAGTGACATCACCGGTCTTGATCAGGTTGTTGAGATGGAAGCGGGCGGTGGTAAGGTGAACTCCGAGCAGATCGGCCACGGCGCCGGCGTCAATCGGCTCGGTGGCAGAACGCAGGATTTGTAGGGTCGCATCCCGCGGATCGGATGTCGCCATCTGCTTCCCTTCATTAGCCCGGTTCGGCTATGCCCTGCAGTACCTACGCCTCGGCGGAGTTGAGGACCAGCAGCGTAACCGATGCCGCGTCTTGCGCGGACAACTCGTGACGTACATTCGCCGCGATGTGTACGGCGCGACCGGGGGTCACCGCAACAGCTGTGCCCGCGATGTTCACCTCGACTCTACCGTGCTGTCCCATGATGAGAATCGGCTGCGCCGCTTGGTGATCGGGCATTCGCTGGCCGCCGGTAAAGGCGATTCGGACAACGGTGACGCCGTCCTCGCGGGCCTCGACTTTGACCAGCGGACGATCCGCTCGGGGACCGTCTTCGATAGCGTCCAGACCGCCCACTTCGGTCCACTCGGCGACGTTGGAGGCGCGGGCGGTCATCAACCTACCTCGCCCGGTTGCGGCACCTTGCGGACCACCAGTTCGATCGCGGCCAAATTGGCGCGGTATTTGCGGAACGTCGATCGCATCTGCAGGACTCGCGCTCGGGACTCTCCGTCGCGGATGACGTTGCCGATGAAGCGCAGTGCGCCGATGAAGCCTTCGTCGGCGATGATTCGTCGCGGCTGCAATAGTGCCATCGGCGCGAAGCGCACCTGTATCACCTCAAAACCGTTGGCCAGGAACAGTTCCCGCCATTCTGCTTCGGTTAGTGGGCGCGCGTTAACTTTGATCGACCGGGCAAGTGTGCGTTGCAATTCGGTCTTGTCCTCGGCGGGCAACGTATCGGGATGGATGGCGAGCTCATGCACGGCATAGTGTCCGCCGTCGCGCAGGACGCGATGCGCCTCGGCCACGATGGTGCCCTTACCCCGTGCCGATTGCATGGTGAGCATGGCCTCGCCGATCGCGATGTCGACCGAGGCGTCGGGAAGTCCGGTCGCCGAAGCGTCGGCCTCCACGACCTCACCGGCGCCGCCGATGATCGACTTGGTGAGTGTCACTGCGGCAGCGTCGGATTCGACTCCGACATAGCTTCCCGGATCGCGATTGAGAACTTCGGTGGCGGTCCGGCCGAGGCCGGGGGCGATTTCGAGTACGTCGGCACCCGCGATGGGCAAATCGTTCAGCATGAGTTCGGAGAGTTCGGCGCCGCCGGGCCGAAGTACGCGCTTGCCGAGCCGCGCCAGCAGCCAGTGTCCGGGCATATCGGCCGGTGTTCGCTGCGCGAACGGCAGTTCGGTTGAGTCCATCGATGATCGCCTCTCCAATTTAGAGCAATTTCGTACTTTAAATTAGCACGCTTGACAACGTACAACCGATCGGTTGTATGATTGGAATGTGACCGAGGCTGACGAGGACAAAGCTGATGCGATGTTCCACTCTCTCGCCGACCGCACCAGACGCGACATTCTGCGGCGTGTGTTGGCGGGTGAGTATTCGGTCAGCGCGCTGGCGGAGTCTTATGACATGAGTTTCGCCGCCGTGCAAAAGCACGTCGCCGTCCTGGAAAAGGCTGGGCTGCTCACCAAGCGGCGCAGTGGCCGCGAACAGTTGGCCAGCGGCGATGTGGAAGCGGTCCGATCGGTGGCATCGATGCTTGACGAGATCGAAGCCGTCTGGCGAGGCCGGATCGCTCGGATCGACGACTTGCTCGCCGCCGATATTCCACGACCGACCGAATGAAGTCCGAAAATTCAACCACCACAGAAGGATTGATGAAGATGCCTGTTATCGACGTGAAAAGCGATACCGACGACCTGACCCTGACCATTACCGCGGAATTCGACGCACCGGTCGAGCGGGTCTGGGGAATCTACGCCGACCCGCGGCAACTGGAGAAGATCTGGGGCCCGCCGACCTACCCGGCCACCGTCGTCGACCACGAGTTGGCGCCGGGTGGACGAGTTACCTACTATATGACCAGTCCAGAGGGGGATAAGTACCCCGGCTGGTGGCAGATCGTCGCGGTGGACGAGCCGAACAGCTTCTCCTTCGACGACGGGTTTGCCGACGAGGACTTCAACCCGGTGCCGGATATGCCGGTGGCGCGCAACGACTATCAGTTCAGCACCGTCAACGGAAAGACGCGCGCGGTCTACACGAGCACCTATCAAACCGCCGAGGGGCTACAAAAGGTCCTCGACATGGGTGTCATCGAAGGCGCGAGCGGTGCCATCAACCAGATCGACGACTTGCTCGCCGCGTAGTCGGAGGCTAAGGCTTACGCCCGATTACATACTGTCCTACCCCGATTATCGTCTGCTCGACGTCGGTGAATCCGGCGTCGTGCAGGCGTCCGGTGATCTCCCACGTCTCGAATATGCGGAGGCCGCCGACCCCGACTACTGTCGCCACGCCGGGTAGCCGCGTCAACTCGGTCTGCACCGAGGTGAAGATGACGACCTCGCCGCCCGGTTTGCACACCCGGGCCAACTCGTCGATCACCGGCAGCGGGTCGGGGATCAGATAGAGGGCTGCCAGGCAGGCGACCGTGTCAAATGTGTTGTCCGCGAACGGGATAGCATGACCATCGGCGCGAACATAGGATGCTCGGGCGGCGGAGTTGGTGCGCACGGCGGCCTTCAGCATCGACGGAGCGAAGTCGATGCCGACGCAGCGACCGTCGCCGGTGAGGCCGGCCGCCAACCGGGCCGTGTAATTACCCGGGCCGCAGGCGACGTCAAGAATCGTCCGTTCGCCGGGCCGGCTCAGATAAGTAGCCAACGCGCGGTCGAAATCTGCCGTCGCGCGACCGCCGAAACTGAACATCCGGGTGAAAGTCGGTCGCCAAAGATCTTGGTAGATAACGGAAAACGCCTTGTTCTGCATCACGCGCTGGGCGAAAGATGTCATGGTCGGCGCTTAGTGTCGCGTTCGATTCGCAACGTGCCCAGCGTCGTAGCGAGCGAATCATATTGTCCGACAAGCAGAACGAAGGCGATTTGTTGCGGTTCGGTGAGATGACGACGCAGCCCCTCCCATGCGCCGTCGGAGATATCGCGAGTCTTGACCAGTTCGTCGGTGGCCAGCAGTAGCGTGCGTTCACGGTCGCCCCAGCCGGCTTCGGGTCCGGCTATCACATTGTCGTAGAGCGCGCCTTTGATGCCGGCGCGCGCGCCGAGGCGTTTGTGATGGTCCATCTCATACTCACATTCGCGCAGGTGTGCGACCCGGATGATGATCATCTCGGTGTCTTTGCGCGATAGTTTGCCGAACGGCATCATCCGCGCCGAGTAGTACAACCAGCCGCGGAACAATCCCTTGGCCTGACCGAGTGTGGAAAAGATATGTGCGTCGTCGACTCCCGTAACAAGCGATGCTCCGCGTGCGAAGGTCCAGTTGAATGGACCGAGTTCACGCAGGCCGCCCGGGGTGATCCGTGGGGTGCTCATGGAGTCACGGTAGCTGATACCGGTGAAATACTGAATGGTCAGTTCAAGCGATTAACGTGGGTGAAGTTGGCGGTCGATAAACTGAGGTTGTGACATCTAAAGGCCAGGCCACCGACATTCGGCGCCGATCGGTCATTGACGCGACGCTGCGCATCATCGCCGCCGACGGAGTCGAGGCGGCGACGACGCGACGTATCGCCGAGGCGGCGGGCGTTGGCCAATCCGGACTGTTCTACAGTTTCGGATCTCGTGACGGGCTACTCGCGGAAGTCGTCGAAGCGGGCATCACAGCTGAAATCTCTTCGTTCGAGGCTTTGGTTAGTGAATTGGAATCGGCCGCACCGGGCTCGACGACGATCGGCGACGTTATTCGGATCGGGCTGCAAACATATTTGGACAAGTTGGCCGCGGACCCGGGGGCCGAGCGCGCCCTTGTCTCCTTAGCGCTGTATGCGCAGCGGACCGGCGGTATCGACCATCTGGCGCGCCGGCTCTACCACGGCTACTACGAATTGGCGGCTCGACTATTGATCATCGCCGCGAACGTCGGCGGCATCAGGTGGTCGCTGCCGCCGGAAGAACTCGCACCGTTGGTCATCGTAGTGACCGACGGCCTCACCCTGGCGTACCTCGCCAACCCCGACCGCGACTTCGGCGTGGTGATCGAGGGAGCGGTGGCGATGTTGGCAAGCTACGTCGTCGACTGATCATCGGCACGTTCAGTACGGCGACACACTGCTCCGATGCTCGTTGATGTCGAGTCGGGCACCGAGAGCGGGAAACGCGCGTTGCGGACAGTTGGTGCGTTCGCATACCCGACAGCCCGCACCGATCTGCGTTACCCGGGCTTGCGGGCCGATTTCCAAACCATCGGAATAGATCACGCGCGCGGCATGGCGCAACTCGCAGCCGAGCCCGATGGCAAAAGTCTTGCCGGCCTGGCCGAATCGAGTTGCTCGACGCTCGACAGTGCGCGCAACCCAGAAGTAGTTGCGGCCGTCGGGCATCTGTGCGATCTGGGTGAGGATCTTTCCCGGTGAGCCGAAGGTCTCGTAGACATTCCACAGTGGACAGGTACCGCCACTGGACGAGAAGTGAAATCCGGTGGCGGACTGTCGTTTTGACATATTCCCGGCTCGGTCGACGCGGACGAATGACCACGGGATACCGCGCAGATTGGGTCGCTGCAGGGTGGAGAGTCGGTGGCAGATTGTTTCGTAGGACACGGCGTAGAACGCGGAGAGACGTTCGATGTCGTAGCGGAAATCCTCTGCGGCGCCGTGGAATTGGGTATACGGCAGGATGGTCGCGGCGGCGAAGTAGTTGGCCAGCCCAAGGAGGGCGAGCGACCTGGCGTCGTCGGTGGTGAAATTGCCTTCGTCGACGAGATTGTTCATCAGGTCGCCGTATTCGAGGTAGGCCAACTCGGCTGCGATCTTGAAGGTGCGTTGCCCGGCCGACAGGGCGGCCGAGATATCGAGTCGCCGTGCGCCAGGGTCGAATTGGTGCAGCACATAGTCGCCGAGGTCGACTCGGCGGTTGAGTGACACCCCATGTACCCGTTGCAGGCGATCGACGATTGCCTGGCGAACATCCCCGGAGTGCATACGCATCCGGGTGGATAGTTCCTCGGCGGCGACGTCGAGGTCGTGAATGTAATTGCGGCGCTGATAGAAATAGTCGCGCACCTCTTCATGCGGGGCACTGATACTGCCGCGCATACTGCGGTCACCACGTTCGTCAGTCGCCGCTGCCAATTGATCGGTGACCACCCGGTAGCGCCGGTGGAGATTGACCATTGCCTGTGCCATCGCGGGATTGTTGGCGACCATGTCTGCTACCGCTTGCGGATCGGTTGCCGCGGCCGCGGCTTCGACATCCTCGTCGAGCATCGCTTCGCGGAGTTCGGCGACGAGCCGGACGTTGTCCTGTGAATCGAAGAAGCTGGCCTCGATGCCGAATATCTCGGTGATCCTCGACAGCACCATCGACGTCAGCGGTCGGGCATCATGTTCGATCTGGTTCAGATACGACGGCGAAATGCCGAGGGTCTGCGCTAGCGAAACTTGGGACATACCGCGTTCGGAGCGCAATTGTCGAAGTCGCGAGCCGACATAGGTCTTACTCACCGTGCTACCACCGATTCTTTCGAACGCACCCACGGTACGGTTGGGCCGTGAGCCAACCGTATCGCCTGCCGACGGCGCTTGGGGGACTGCTGATTGGCGCCGCACTGGTGAGCGGATGCGGCGGGGGAGTCGACGTCGAGCGGCCGGTGCCCGCGGATATGCTGCTGTCCCCGGCTGCCCTCCCGGCGGGATTTACGTCGGAGTCGCTAACCGTCAACGACCTCACCGCGGCCAACTCGCAGCAACTCACGCTGTCGGCCGGTACCGAGATCAGCCCGCAACAGTGCCGGCCGACCGCGGATGAGCAATTCAACAAGGCGCTGACCCCGGTGAATGCGGCTGTCCTCGGCGCGAGGTCGCTGACAGCGGGGCTCACCGAAGTGGTGTCGACCGTGACCCGCGATGTCGGCGCCGACATTCGGACCAGCACCCGCGACTGCGCTCGGACCACGACGTCGGTGACCGCGGGGTCGATGAAGGGCGCGGTCATCACCACCGACCATGTTCGACTCGACGCACCCGCGATGGAGTCGTCGACCGCCGGATATGTCGGGCGGGTCGGTTCGCTCCGGATCATCGACCTGTTCGTGCTCCGCAGCACGGTGAGCACGCGAATCGGCGACGGCTCGGTGTCGACATCGGTCAGCCTAGCTGGGTACGCCACCGGACGATTCACCTTCGATGCGCCCGACGCCGTGCCGGTCACGGTGCAGCTGACGTCGGTCGGCGAAGCGAGCGACTTCGCGAAACCTGCCGGCACACCACGTTCACCGATGTCCGACGATGAGTTCGTCGGGCTGTTCGGCAGGGCGATTTCAGCCGCCGGGGTTACCGCTGGGTAATGCGCGGGTGTGTGAAATTCTTCACTGATCGAGGGTCTGGCGGGCGCGACGACCGACCCCCGGCGTCGAGCGGCTCGCTGCTGGCTCTTTGATGCCGGCGGCCAAAATCCCAGTACGCGCGTACTTTTTGCCGGCGTCGCCAAAAGATTCACACGACCAGTTTCGCAAAATTTGCAAGGTTACGGGAAAAGCTAACCCATTTTTGCAGTTGAAAGGGGTTGGACCTGGGGGTTTAGTCTGTGGCATCCTCGATGAAGGCACCGCCTAGAGGCGCCGAAGGTTTTGCAAGATTCTCTCGCCTTGACGACAGCCTTGACGACAGCGATTCGAAACCGGTCGCAGTAGAAGAAAGCGAAGTAGCTAATGAGCAACGTCGGTAAGCCACGTACCGCCGCCGAAATCCAGCAGGATTGGGACACCAACCCGCGCTGGAAGGGCATCACCCGCGATTACACCGCGCAGCAGGTCGCCGATCTCCAGGGATCGGTCGTCGAGGAGAACACCCTCGCTCGCCGCGGCGCGGAAATCCTCTGGGAGGGTGTCACCAAGGGTGACGACTCCTACATCAACGCGCTCGGTGCGCTGACCGGCAACATGGCTGTGCAGCAGGTTCGCGCCGGCCTCAAGGCCATCTACCTGTCGGGTTGGCAGGTCGCCGGTGACGCCAACCTGTCCGGCCACACCTACCCCGACCAGTCGCTGTACCCGGCCAACTCGGTTCCGGCCGTCGTTCGCCGCATCAACAACGCACTGCTGCGCGCCGACGAGATCGCCGCTACCGAGGGTGACAAGTCTGTCGACAACTGGCTCGTCCCGATCGTCGCCGACGGTGAAGCCGGCTTCGGTGGCGCGCTCAACGTCTACGAACTGCAGAAGGCGATGATCGCCGCTGGTGCCGCCGGTACCCACTGGGAAGATCAGCTCGCTTCGGAGAAGAAGTGCGGCCACCTCGGTGGCAAGGTGCTCATCCCCACCCAGCAGCACATCCGCACCCTGACCTCGGCTCGCCTGGCCGCCGACGTCGCCGGTACCCCCACCGTCGTCATCGCGCGTACCGACGCCGAAGCCGCCACCCTGATCACCTCCGACGTTGACGATCGCGACAAGCCATTCGTCACCGGCGAGCGCACCAGCGAAGGCTTCTACAACGTGCAGAAGGGCATCGAGCCCTGCATCGCCCGTGCGAAGGCCTACGCTCCTTACGCCGACCTGATCTGGATGGAGACCGGCAAGCCCGATCTCGAGGTCGCCAAGAAGTTCGCCGAGGCCGTCAAGTCGGAATTCCCCGACCAGCTGCTGGCCTACAACTGCTCGCCTTCCTTCAACTGGAAGCAGCACCTGGACGACGACACCATCGCCAAGTTCCAGAACGAGCTCGGCGCGATGGGCTTCAAGTTCCAGTTCATCACCCTGGCCGGCTTCCACGCCCTCAACTACTCGATGTTCGACCTGGCTTACGGCTACGCCCGCAACCAGATGTCGGCCTACGTCGACCTGCAGGAGCGCGAGTTCGCTGCTGAGGAGCGCGGTTACACCGCCACCAAGCACCAGCGTGAGGTTGGCGCCGGCTACTTCGACCGGATCGCAACCACGGTTGACCCCAACACGTCGACCGCGGCGCTGAAGGGCTCGACCGAAGAGGGCCAGTTCCACTAGTCCCCCTCTCGGCGTCTTTAGCGAACAAGCAGGCGGCTCGTGACTTTCCGTTGCGGGCCGCCTGACTTGTAGGTGATTGGTTTTTTGGGCGTTCCCCTGCAGGTTTACCCTCCGCTCTGTTTGAAATTTCGGCCCCGTGAGGGACGTCCGAGGGCAATATGCCCTTCGGTCTCACTGAGGGGGACGATATTTCACATCTTCGAGTCAGCGTCGCCCAGCGGGATGACTAACCTTTTGTTGCCCGTCCTGGTGGCGGTTCCATTGGCTACTGTGTAGCCAATTTTGTTGGTGCGTAAGGATTTTCGTATGGTTTCGAGCGTTTCTCGGGTGGGCATCGTTGGGGCCGGGCAGATGGGCGCGGGTATCGCCGAGGTCTGCGCGCGTGCGTCGGCCGACGTTCTCATCTTCGAATCGAGCGCCGGATTACTCGAGGCCGGACGCGCCCGAATCCTTAAGTCGCTCGACCGCGGCGTATCCAGCGGGAAACTCACCGGTCGCGAACGCGATCAAGCGGTCGACTGCTTGCGATTCACCTGCGAACTCGCCGACTTCGCCGATCGTCAGTTGGTGATCGAAGCGATCATCGAAGATGAGGCCATCAAAACCGAACTCTTCGGCAAACTCGACGCCATTGTTACCGATCCCGACGCCGTGCTGGCGTCGAATACCTCGTCGATCCCGATCATGAAGATCGCGATGGCTACCGCCAATCCTCGCCGGGTCGTCGGGATGCATTTCTTTAACCCGGTTCCCGTGCTGCCGTTGGTGGAGCTGGTCACCACGCTGGATACCAGCGACGAAACTTATTGTCGTGCAGAAGCTTTCGCGCATGACGTCCTCGGCAAACAGGTCGTGCGCTGTGTTGATCGCTCCGGGTTCGTGGTCAACGCGCTGCTGGTGCCGTACCTGTTGTCGGCGATCCGGATGGTCGAAGGGGGCTATGCCACCGTCGACGATATCGACCGTGCGATGGTGCTCGGCTGCGCACATCCGATGGGCCCGTTGAAACTCAGCGACATGGTGGGGCTGGATACCGTCAAAGCCATCGCCGACAAGATGTACGACGAGTACCGCGAACCCCTATTCGCGCCGCCACCACTGCTGCTGCGAATGGTCGAGGCCGGGCGCGTCGGTAAGAAGTCCGGGCAGGGCTTCTACGAATACGCGAAGAAGTAGGGTCGCGCCGCTGCAGGTTCAGGGTGCGCCACAAGCGCCTTGGCTAACCTTGACACTCCGTTTGTTGCCTGTATTGTTGCGCAAACCAGACATATGTGATCTTGTATTCGGGTATAACTACGTCGCACCGAACGTGCATCGAGATCCGAGGGGGAAAGTGGTAGATCGAGAGCGGGTGGGGTCCGTCGTTGTGTTGATCGCGACGGTTCTAGGTGTATTCGGAGCTGGGACAGCGTCTGCGTCATCGTTTGCTGATCGGTCGGTGTCGAAGCGGACTGACGACGGCTGGGTGGTTTCGGCGTCGAAGTTGAACGAGAAGGTGCGGTCGGTGCCTCCGTTGGATCAGAGTCCGTGGACGCGTGAAGGGTATTTGTCGTTGAAGGGGACGGCGGACATTCGCGGGGCAGGGAAGGTTGCGGTGAACTCCGGTGCGTTGTCGGTGGGGTTTGCTGTCGCGTGTAATACCGATGTGACGTCGGGGGTCACTCTTGGGGTGACCGGTGGTCCGACGGCGCAGATGTCGATTACGTATCCGCCGGCGTTGGTGATTGGCGCGCAGGTGTTGCCGAATGTGTCTACGACGTTGCGGCCGGGCACGATTTCGGATGTGTCGTTTGGGTCGAAGAAGCTTGCTGCTGCGCATGCTGGGGTGGAGCTTGATGGGGTGCATGTGAAGGTGTCGGGGTGTTTGGGGCCGGTCGCGGTCCGTGCTTATGTGTCGGTGGCGATTTCAACGCCGTTGAACGACAACACTATTCACGTTTATGGCAAACCTCACTACCTGTAAACGCTGAGCGCCGTTAACACGGTGACCACTACTTGTTCGAGATCCGGGGAGATACCGAGATGACTCATAGTTCTGCTGACACCACACCTATCCCGCGCGTTGAAGGTGTACAGCGCAGCGACGGCGGCGCTGCGAGCGAACCCGCCGGTGACGCCAGCGCGGGCGGTATCCCGGTCCTCAAAGTGGTGCTCTTCATCGCCGGGACACTTTTGTTGATTGTTGCCGCGGCAAATTTGACGAGTATGTCCGGCTGGTCTGACCGATGGGGACCGATCCCGGTCTTTCTGGTGTTCTTCCTAGTGATGTCGATCGCCGGACGTTGGTTTTGGGCCGGCGCTGACGCCATCATTGCCGCGATCATGGGCAACCGATGAAACGGTCGGACCGGCGGTGGTGGTCGCGGCGTACCGCGGCGGGTATAGCGGCGTTGTCGCTGCTGGGCATCGGAGGTGGTATTGGCGCGGCAACCATAGCCGCTGAACAGTCACCAGTCCATGCTGATGCGTTGTGCGATGCGATGCGGGCCCAGTATGGGTCGAATTGGCCGTGTATCAGTGTTCCGACCTACACCCCGCCGCCTACTCAGAACACGCCACCACCGACGACCGGCACTAACAACGGCAGCGGCGGCGGCGTTGGTATCGGCGCTAACCCCGGTCCAGGTCCTGGTGAGGGCAATGGCACCCCCATTGTGCCTGCACCAGGGCAACGTGGCCCGGCGGCTCCTGCGCCACGAGCGCCCGCTACTGGCCGCACGCCACCTGCTCCCGTGCCGGCGGTGCCGACGCAACAGGCCGGAACGAGCGTTCCGCGTGTACCTGCCGCCCCACGAACACCTGCAGCGCCGAGCGCGCCGGCTGCGCCAGGGCTGCGTCCGAGTGTGGGGCCGGCTCCGCAACCGCCTCCGGCCGGCGACCGTGACGGGGATCAGATTCCGGTGTGGGTATGGCTGCTCGCGGGTGCCGGTGCGGTCACCGCGGGTGCGATCAGTGTCAATCGCCGCACGGTGGCCACGGTCGTACCTTCTGGACCGTCGGCACCCGACGAGATAACCAATCGGACACCCGACACACCGGCTGGCCCTGATCAGTCAGGGATGGATGAATCCCCTCAGCAGATAGGCGGCGGCCAGAGCGACGGTGGTGGTCAAAGTGATGGCGGCGGCCAAAGTGACGGTGGCGGGCAAAGTGACGGTGGGAGTGGTAGCCCGATAGCCCCTAGCGGGGAGAGTCAAGATTCTGGGGAGGGACAGAACAACGGCAGTGGTGATAGTGGTGGCGGCAAGGATGGTTCGGCTGATGGTCAGCTGCAGCCAGCGTGGCTTGGCATAGTGCGGATTTTGCCTCGTCTGTTTCAGCGTAAGCCACCCGTTCGACCGAAGCCGCCAGTGCGTCCGGTGCCGCCTGGGTCGCCGTCGCAAAACATTGATCGAATAATTGAAGAGCTCGAACGTCTTGAGCGTGATCTGGCGGGAGAGTTGCAGCGCAGGCTGCAGCAGTTAAGTCCGGACGAGTTTGACGAAAGCAATCAGAGGATGCGCGACAAACTCGATCAGTTCGAGAGGGACATAAAAAAGAGTCCGCTCAGTCCAGAAGAAAAGAAACGCCTGCAAGGGATCATTGATCGGGTACGTCGAGCGTTTGATGACGAATCTCGGCGACGCAATCCCAGTCCCCAACCGCGCCCCGGCACCGGCGACGAACCAGGCAGCGGGGACCAGCCTGGTGGTGAGCCCGGTGGGCAGCAGCCTGGCGATCAACCGGGTGAGGGTGGCAACGAGCCCGGTGAGGGAGATCAGCCCGGTGGTGAGCCCGGCGGGCAGCAACCTGGCGACCAACCCGGTGAGGGTGGCGACCAGCCCGGTGAAGGGGATCAGCCTGGTGGTGAGCCCGGCGGGCAGCAACCTGGTGACCAGCCGGGTGAGGGTGGCAACGAGCCCGGTGAAGGGGATCAGCCTGGTGACCGTCCGGGAACCGACCCCGATCCCCAGGAACCACCAGTGGAGATTCCCGGGCAGCGTCCGCCCTCAGATCACCGACCACCTAGCATCGACCCCGAGAATGATCCGCCGTTTGGCGAACCGCAAACTCCTGACGGGCCTGGTGAAGGCACGTCGCCGACACGGCCGCGGCTAGGTGAGCCGCACCCCGGTCATGAGGTCATCGAGACGATCCTCAAGATCATTGCGCAACTGCTCACCCCGCCGGACCCGCCCGACCCCGACACTGATCTCGACCCTGACGGCAAGCCCACCGACGAGTACATCGAGAAGGTAATTGACGAACTGGGCCAACAGATCGCCGACGTATCTGCGGCGGTTGCTAACGAGGTCCAGGAAATCTACGAGAAGTCCGCACAAGCCTACGGCACCGCTGTCCACAAAATTTTTGAAGAACTCGTCAAATCTGAAGTTGACAGCATTCTCAAAGACCTGCTTGGTGACGACTGGGCTGCCCACGCCGAAGCCAGCATCCTCAAAGCCATGCACCTCCAACCAAACCCGGACACCGGGCGATTTGAATGGGCGCCGCGGGGGACGAAAGGTACGGTCCGCCCAGATCTGATCATCACCAGAATGGTGGAACAGACCGTCGGCGGGGTAACCAAGGCGATGGAAGAGGTCGTGAGGGTTATCGACTTAAAGACGGGGAACGCTGAAATCAGCAAAACGTGGCGTACAGCGGTGATCAACGCAACCGGTGTGATCAGTGCCGTCATTACCGCGCTCACCCCTGATCCTCGGTTGAGCCAACCGCCCAAGACAACGACAGCGCCCGCTACCAGCGGTGCACACCAATAGAAAGGTAAGGTAGCGCGCCATGGTGTCAGTATCAGTGCGGGAATGGAAAACAATGGTCAACGAGGCCATCGACATCCTCGGACAGCCGTGGGAGGCAGTCGGCTCGGGCCGCAACCTGATCTTGACCCCCGGCGGCTGTGACGGCTGGTGGATGAGTTACATCTACCTCAGCCCCTCCTCGATTGGGGAGTTGATCGCCTACAACGCCTTCCTCGGACGCGCAATGCAAGCAAAACACACTGGTGACCGCGGCGCGGATGCCCGGGATCTACAGTTTGACGGTCCGCGGCGCCGGGCCTCTGAGTGGCTCAACCCTGAAGCCCTCGCTATCTTCGCTCAGGCCGCCAACGACCAGCTCTTCGCCACCAACCCGACCCCCGCCGAATGGCTCGCTGCGGCTGAAGAATCACATGCGTTCTGGTTGGCAGCAGACGATCGGTCCATGTACGAGAGGATGTTCGGCCCCGGAAAACAGCGGTTAGTGGCGTTGCGGGTGATTTGTCAGTCTCGATCTCGTGAGGAGTTGGTTGCTGATGTGGAGTGGGTATTAGCGGACAAGCACATACGGGACTATCCGCCGATCAGTACCCGAGTAGGTGAGGGACCCCGGGTTGTTGATTTCTTCACCGAGTTACGTGACTTGCTGGTTGCTGATGATCGCAGCGGGGTGGAAGAACTTATTTTGCGGACCCGTGCTGAATCGTTAGCAATCATGAGTATCCGCAACACTGGCAACCCAGAATTTCCGAAAGGCGCCTCTCTGTGAGCACTTACGGATTAGTCATCATTGCTGATCTTTCTTCCGAAGTTGATGGTGAACGTTTAGTTGATCAAGTCGAAAGAGCACTCAACGACAAGGACCCCAGCCAGGCCAACAATTTGGACTGGCGTAGCGATCCCGGCCCACTGGGAGTGCAGGTCAGTATCGACGTGCCCGGCGCGGTTACTGACTCCAATGAGGAACAATTTTTCACCGGACTACCAGCCGGTCGCGCCGTGTTATGCGTTGACGGTGACGAATACGGTGTCACCTTCAGTGCCTGGAGGCTCACCGGAACCCAACCCGACTTGGTGTATCTAAGCCACCTCAACGATCCCGATATCGATGACGATGGCACCGATGCAGGGGTAGCTGGCCGCATCCGAACGGGCGGCCAAGCGGTCACTGAACTCGCGAATTTGTATGGTGTGAGCGACAAACCACTACTGAGTATCGAAAAGAACCCGACAGCAGTCACCGACAACCTCGGCGTCATCGGCACCCCATTCGATCCCTGGCTCGACGCCCTCAACCTCCAGTGGCCACAACTATAAAAGCTCGATACATGAGGTGAGCCGCTGAGACTGGGCTGCCGAGGCGAGCGCCTAACCTGAATCTCGGGAATGTCTTCACGTTGATCGTAGGCCAACCTTTATTCTGGTTACCCTCAGATCGGATCATGAAAATGCGGGAACTCATCGATACGCTGTCCGACACCATAAGGTGCGAATAGGAGGGGTTGATTCTGATGGTCCACGCAATATATTTGGGTTCTATGGGAGAATCAGAAACGAATGATAATCTCCTTTGGTGGGCGTCCGAGTACTCTTTCAATAGGGCCATAGACGATGCTATTGAGCTTGGATACTTGCCTCCGGACTATTCACGCTTTAAGGAAGAGGCGGCGTTATACAAAGGTCTGCCGGGCGCTAGAGACGAGCCGGACCTACTTGATGCAATAAACCGGATCGCCAACAGTACGCCGCGAAGACTGCAGTCGGAAACCGACGAGTACTACGATCATTACGTCAAACAACTATCCGAATACCGCCCCATATACGCCGAATACCGCCGCATATGGCGAAAGTGACTCGACGAAGAGTTCAGCCGGTGGATCCGCCACGCTGCCGCAGCGTTCGCTGCTTCTGACAGATGTTCCCGGCATTATTTCGCTACTCGGCCGCCTCGACGTCGGCGAGTTCGGTTGCGACCTTGAACGGCGGCGTGCTCTTGCCGATGACTCGGTAGCGGCCCCAGAAGTCGACGTCGCCTACATGCCCCTCCCGCGAACTGTGCGGCGTGCGGATCACCGCTGGCATCCGCTGTAGGTCGCCGACGATTTCGGCCAGTTCGGCGTTCGGTTGGGCGCGACCAATCCAGCGGAAGATGCCGTCAATCGGCTCCCGGTATCCCCGCAGCTCGACATCTACCTCGATCTCGGTGCCGCGCACGATGATCGTCGCCGGCCCGATGTAGTCGGATTCTTCGTGCGGGTCGTCGTGAAAGTGTGCGTCGTCCGCCGGTGTGGACATTCTGACCTTCTTTCTCGCGGGAACAGGGCTGTTCCTTTTCCGGGAATCTAGGTATACGGTACCTTAAGTACCGCACACGTTGGTGGCGTAGACCACAGATTGTGCACTGATTGGGAGGATGTCAGGTGGCGACGAAATCACGGAAGTCCCCGACAGCTAGAAGCAGGCACTACGATCTGATCCTCTTGGGCGCGACCGGATTCGTCGGCCAGCTCACCGCGTCCGCGCTGGCAGAGGCCGCGCCGGCCGGATTCAGGATCGCGCTGGCCGGTCGCAACCAAGTCAAACTCGACGTCGTCGCGCAGCGCTGCGCTGAACGTGGCGCCAACGTCGACACGATGATCGTCGACGTCGAACGACCGTCGACGGTCGACGCGATGGCAGCATCGGCCAAGGTGGTTGTGACAACCGTTGGCCCGTACACGCACTACGGCATGGAGGTCGTTCGGGCATGTGCGCAGGCGGGCACCGACTATGCCGATCTCACCGGCGAGCCGCTATTCGTCCGGGAAAGCATCCTCAACTTCGCCGAAACTGCCAGACGCACTGGCGCGCGCATCGTGCACAGCAGCGGATTCGATTCGGTCCCCTCGGATTTGCTCGTCCATCTGCTGCACGCCCAAGCGCGGCGCGACGACGCTGGTGAACTCACCGAAACGACGATGGTGGTGCGGCGCGTCCGGGGTGGGTTCAGCGGCGGCACCGCGGCGTCGGGCTTGGCGCATGGACGTGCGATGGCGGCTGATCGAGTTGCCCTGCGAAATGCGCTGGATCCGTATACGCACAGTGACCGCCGTACTGAGGAGCCCGCACTCGGGCGCCAGAACGATGGTCGTCTGGTCGCATTGCGCCACGTCGACGAGGGGCTGCGCGGATGGGCCGGCGGATTCTTTATGGGTCCCCACAACAGTCGGGTGGTGCGACGCAGCAATACCTTGACCGACTGGTCGTATGGCCGCCGATTTAAGTACTGCGAGGTCATGACGGTGCCGGTCGGGCCATTTTCCCTTATTCCAGCACTGATAATGGCCGGCGGCCTGTCGATGATGCCGCTCGCCACGCTGGTGAAATTCGTACCCGAGTGGTTCACCGACGCGCTCTTGCCGAAGTCGGGCAGCGGTCCGAGTGTCAAGAGTCGGGCGAAGGGACACTTCACCTTCGAGACTTATACCCGCACCACCCGGGGCGTTCGCTATCGAGCGACGTTTGCCATGGCGGGTGATCCCGGATACGCCGCGACGGCGGTCATCTTCTCGCAGGCGGGGCTGGCGCTCGCGCTCGACACCGACCGGCTCTCGCCGTTCGGGGGCGTGCTAACCCCCGCGGTGGCGATGGGCGATGCACTTATTCCCCGACTACGGGCAGTCGGTGCGCGGGTGGAGGTCGAATGTCTTTCCGAGAGCCCGCCGGTGCGAGCGGACAACGCAGATCAGAGAGAAGGAGCAGGCTAGTGGATAACAACGAAGACTTCAGTAAGGAAGTCCCGCGCACCGTCGACGGTCGGCCGGTTCGGCACCGTAGTCATATCTCCGAACGTCGGCGAACCGCTCAGCGGCTACTCATGTCATCGGCCGAGGAGGCCTACGACGGTGATCTCGACGTCGACTGGACGCTGCCCGCCGACGACGATCTGGATTGGCTGCCGGCCAGGTTGTCGTCGCTCTACGGCAGTCCGGCGTGGAAGCTACTCAACGGCGTTCAGCGACGTGAGCTGGGGCGACACGAGTTGGCCAGCATCCTCAATCTGGGCATTCTTGCCGAGAGCGCGCTGACACTGCTGATGTTCCGCAATATCGCGGAGAACCCAGATTTGATGGATGACTACACGCGGTACACACTCAAGGCGATCCAGGAAGAGACGCGCAATAGTGCGATGTTCTCGCGGCTGGTGAATAAAACGGGCCTCTTCAACAATCGCAGCAATGCCGGGGCCAAAGTGCTGTCGAAGACTATTTTATTCCTACCCACGGGCTTCCTCACCGCCGGTACGATTCTGATGATTCAAGAGGCCGTTCATAGTTTCGCGGTCGCGATGGCATCGGATCCATCGCTCCAACCACATGTCCGGCAGACGATGCGTATTCACGAGATGTCCGACGAACGACATATCGAGTTCTCCCGTTCGGAGTTGATCGCCGCGATCGAGAATTCGAAGGCGGTGTCTCTGTTTGTCGGCGGGCATGTTCTAGCGGTCTTCGTCGCAGGTCTGTATCCGATTGTGCTCAATGGTGCTGTGTATCCGGCTATCGGTATCGCGGCGCGTGACGGGTTGCGGATGGCGAAACGAACCGACCAGTTCGCCTTGCGCGCTCGTGCGATGACTGATTCCTTTGTGCGCTTCGGCATGGAGCACGGTCTATTCGGTTCGGCAACCGAACGCGCCATTCTCCGCCGGGGTCGCGTGCTGCCGATCCCCGCTTCGATGCCGCGTACGGCCCGCTCGGCAGAGCGGAAATAGGCGCACACCTGAGGCTATTGACAGTCGAGAGTGAAGCAGGACACAATGTTATTCAAAGTATGTGGTACCGCGAGTACGGAGAAATCATGACAACTGAGATGACACCCGAGATCGTGAACACAGCTGGCGCGTCGGCAGCCAACGGACGCAGAGTCGGCGACCGCCAGAAGACGGCCGAACGTTTGCTGCGGTCTACCGCTGAACGTGCTTACAACCCAGAGCTGGACATTGACTGGGATCAGCCGCTCGCCGACGACAAGCTCTGGGCCCCGCCTCATCGCCAGACGTTGTACGGCACGAAAATCTGGTCGGAATTGACCGAAGAAGAGCAGAACGATCTGGGCCGCCACGAGACGGTTGCCGTCCTCAGTTTCGGTCTGTACGCGGAGGTCGGTTTATCGATGATGCTGATGCGGGCGGTAATGGAGAACCCCGAATTGGTGAACGACCATTGCAGATATGCTCTCGCCGAAGTCGGCGAAGAGACTAGGCATTCGACGATGTTCAGCCGCATGGTTAATAAGTCCGGCCTGCCGCCTTACACCTACCCGAAGCGCATGATGAAGATGATGCGATTGGTTGGGCTGGTGCCCTTAGGTCCCGCCTCATACGCGGGCACGCTGCTAATCGAAGAAATACTCGATCGACTGCAGCGTGAGGCGAGTATCGACGAGTCGATTCAGCCACATTTGCGGCAACTGATGAAGATCCACGTATTAGAAGAGGCTCGGCACATTACCTATGCCCGCGAAGAGCTGGTGCGGTCGATGCAAGCACATGGCAAGGTCTATAACGCGGTTCATCGTGGATTGTTCTCGGTGATGGTGTTCGGAGTGCTACCCGCGCTGGTGAACCCTAAGGTTTACCGTTCCATCGGTGTTGGATATTTCCGTGGTCTGCTCGAAAGTCAGCGCAATCCCGAGTATCGAGAACGTGCGGTCTTCGCGGGAGAACCATTGCTGCGTTTCTGCTATGAAGCAGGTTTCATCAAAGGCCGCGCGAGTACCCGAGTCTTGCTCATGTCGCGTTCACTACCCGACGATATCGTTGCTGAAATAAAAGCAGGTCGTAAGCGCTCGGTGCCTGCGTGAGTAGGCAGACGGTTCATACCGACGACCATGCGGAGTTGAACGTTGAAGTCATCGGCTCACCTGATGCGCCGACGACGGTCGTGTTCACGCATGGTTGGACGCTGGCCGGCGGGTTGTGGGATGACGTTGTAGCGGGTCTGCACAGTGAGCTGGGCGCGCACGTGCGGACGGTGGCTCTTGATGCCCGCGGGCACGGCGCCTCCAGCGGTGGCCCCGTGGGGAGCGCGACTCTCCCACGGTTGGCAGCCGACCTCAAGAAGGTAATCGAAGTCTGTGCACCCGACGGCGACCTCGTCCTGGTCGGGCATTCGCTCGGCGGGATGGTACTCATGGCCCTCGCGGAACACTGGCCCGATCTGCTCGCAGAACGGGTGTCGGGTGTGGTCTTCGCAAGTACCTCGTCGGGCGCGCTGTGGTCACCGGTCAAACACCTGCCCGGATTCATCTCCGCCGCGCCCTGGGTGCTGCGGCTCAATCGCCCACATCTGATGAAAAACACCGGGTTAACTCGGCTCCTGATGCGCCGCAGGCTCTACGGCGGGGCCGCCTCGAGATCGCATCTGGAAGAGACGATCGAGCAGATGCGGTCGGTGGACGCGACAGTGATGGCAGACCTCGGAATAGCGCTATTGCTGCACGAGCGCAGCCATCTCTTGTCGGCCTTTGACTCGATTCCCACGGTAGTGCTGAGCGGGTCGAAAGACCGACTCACCCGAACGCGACACAGCCGGCGGATCGCCGAAGGAATTGCCGGCGCGCTGCTCCTCGAAGAGCCCAGTGCCGGTCACATAATCCCGCACGAGCGACCGGCGGTGGTGATTCGGGAGGTTGGCGTGCTGGTTCGCGCGAACAGTGCCCGTGCGAGAGAGTTGCAAGCCGTCCCCGCCTAGACCACTTCGGGCATTCATTTTTGAAAAACATCAACCGCGACACGACTCTCGTGTCGCGATGTGAGCATGCCTCGCTCGCAATTAGTCAGGAGAAATTGAGACTATGGCAACCAAGTCAACGGCTAAGCCAGCTGGTCGTAAGGGTAGGACCAAGCCGCCCAAGGAAATCATTCGCACTGGTGTACTGATCATCGGATCTGGCTTTTCCGGGCTTGGCATGGGGATCGAGTTGACTAAACAGGGACGCAGCGACTTCATAATCCTGGAAAAGGGTGATGACGTAGGCGGAACCTGGCGGGACAATATCTATCCCGGCGCGGCCTGCGACGTACCGACTCACCTCTACTCCTATTCATTCGAGCCGAGATCGAACTGGCAGCGCGTATGGTCGTACCAGCCGGAAATCTTCGACTACCTGCGCGAGGTGGCGACCAAGTATGACATCTACAAATACGTGTCATTTGGTAAAGTCGCCGAGCGTGGACGCTGGGACGATGAGGAAATGCGTTGGCATATTTGGACGTCCGATGGTCAGGAATACGTCACCCAGTTCATCGTCTCGGCTATCGGGGCGCTACATATTCCCAGCATTCCCGCCCTGCCGGGAATCGATAATTTCGCCGGCCACGCTTTCCACTCCGCGCAGTGGGATAATTCGGTAGACCTCAACGGCAAGAAGGTCGCGGTTATTGGAACGGGAGCAAGTGCGGTCCAGTTCGTTCCGCAAATCGTCGATGACGTCGCAGAGCTGCAGCTTTATCAGCGCACCGCGGCCTGGATCCTGCCGCGGGAGAATATCGAAATTCCCGAACCGGTACGTGCGGCATTGCGCCACGTGCCGGGGCTGCGCCGAGCCTTTCGGTCGGGACTGTACTGGGGTGCCGAGGCCGGTGCTTATGCGCTGAATAACCGGCCGGCACTTCTCAAGGCGGTCGAGGTCATCGGCAAACGGCATATCCGCAAGCAGATCGACGACCCGGATACCCGCCGAAAACTCACACCGGACTATCGGCCGGGCTGCAAGCGGCTGCTGGGATCCAATACGTTCTACCGCGCGCTCAATCAGTCGAAGTCAGCGGTGATTACCGACGGCATCGAGCGAGTGACCGAGACCGGGATCGTCGCGGCTGACGGCACGAAACGCGAAGTGGACGTCATCATCTACGGAACGGGCTTCCACGTCACCGACTCGTTCGAATCACTCGAAATCACCGGGCGGCATGGCGCTGACCTCGTCGCTCGTTTCCGCGAGGATGGCCCGCAGGCGCTGCGGGGGATTTCGGTTGATGGAATGCCCAATGCGTTCTTCTTACTCGGACCCAATACCGGTCTTGGCCACACATCGATCGTCTTCATGATCGAGTCGCAGATCCACTATGTGAGCGAAGCGATTCGAATGGTCGACCGACGCGGCGTGGATGCGATGGTGCCGCTTTCGGAGGTTCAGAACGCCTATAACGAGCAACTCCAGCAGAAGCTGTCGAAATCGGTGTGGAACACCGGGGGTTGCCAAAGCTGGTATCTCGACGCACATGGCAACAACCGAACGTTATGGCCCGGCTACACCTGGAAGTACTGGTTGGAGACCCGTCGCGTCGTCGCCGAGGAATATGAATTCCTCACCAAGATCCCAGCTGCGCGGCCGGCGCCCCGTAATGCGGAACCCGCCGCGGTCTGACTCACAACCCACTTTCGAGGGAGATAACCACCATGAAGGACTTTCGCGACAAGGTCGCCGTGATCACCGGCGCCGGCTCAGGTATCGGCCGGGGACTGGCGCTTCGGTTGGCCGACGAGGGAGCCGCACTCGCGCTCTCGGATATCGATAGCGTAGGTGTCGCCGAAACCGCTGCGATGTGCGAAAAGGTCGGGGTGAAGGCGGTGGCCTACCCGCTCGACGTCGCCGACAAGGATGCTGTCTATCAGCATGCCGATGATGTCATCAGTGAGTTCGGCGGGCCAACTTGCTGTTCAACAACGCCGGAGTCGCGCTGGGGCCGAGGTGAAAGATATGACCTGGGACGACTTCGAGTGGGTGATGAACATCGACTTCTGGGGCGTCGCTTACGGCACCAAAGCCTTTCTGCCCCATCTCATTTCGTCTGGTGACGCACACATAGCCAACGTTTCGTCCGTATTCGGATTGATGGGTATTCCCACGCAGAGCGCGTACAACGCCGCCAAGTTCGCGGTCCGCGGTTTCACCGAGTCACTTCGGCAGGAAATGAAGATCGGGAAGTACCCGGTCGGTGTTACTTGCGTGCATCCGGGTGGGATCAAGACCAATATCGTCGCCAACGCACGTGGCGTCGGCGCCGAGGACAAAGCGGAGTTCGTGCATCGCGGTTTCCAAATGATCGCCCTCACCCGGCCGGACTCGGCCGCGCGCGCCATTCTGCGCGGAGTCCGAGCGAATCGGCCTCGGGTGTTGATCGGCCCCGACGCTCGAGTATTCGACGGGATACCGCGCATCGTCGGGCCGCGCTATCAGGACATCGGTGCTCCATTCGCGCGGCTCGGATTCAAGGTGGGGGAGAAGCTGGGGATCGAGCTATGAGTGCCGACGTTGCGCAGGTCGCGACCAATACCCATGTCCAAACCCTCGAAGTCCTCGAGGTCATCGCGGAGACCGCCGACGCGGTTTCAGTGATTCTCGCGGTGCCCGACAGTCTGGTCCGAAAGTTTCGCTATTTGCCAGGGCAGTTCCTGACCGTGCGGGTCCCCGACGGCGCTGATGGTTCAGTTGCCCGGTGCTACTCGTTGTCGAGTTCACCCCACCTGGATGACAATCTGGTCGTCACCGTTAAGCGCGTACCCGGCGGATACGCGTCGAACTGGATATGCGACAACTTACGCGCTGGCGACAGGCTGACGGTGTTGTCGCCGTCGGGCAAGTTTGTACCGCGCTCGCTGCATCAGGACATGCTCCTGGTTGGCGCGGGTAGTGGCGCGACGCCGCTTCTTTCTATCGCGAAGTCCGTCCTGATCGGCGGAACGGCGACGATCTACTTCTTTTACGCGAATAGGTCCCACGACGACGTGATATTCGGGTCGGAGATCGAGGAAATCCTGATGGAATTCCCTGATCGATTTACCGTATTTCACAGCCTCGATGACCGAGAAGGCGTACCGACCGTCGACGGCTTAGCGCACGCTTTCCGTCCGTTTCGCACCTTCGACGTCTATCTGTGCGGGCCGGATCAATTCATGGAAACCGCTCGCGACGCGATGCAGCAGGTGAAGATTTCCCCCGAGAAGATTCATACCGAAATCTTCCAGTCATTGACCGGCGATCCGTTTGCCGACATCGTGATCCCCCCGTTCGAGGACGGTACGGATGCGGCTGAGGTGATAGTGGAACTTGGGGGCGAGACCCACACACTCGTGTGGCCGCGCGAGGTCGCGCTGCTCGACGTATTGCTGAGTAAGGGGTTCGACGCGCCCTACTCGTGCCGGGAAGGCGCCTGCAGTGCGTGCGCGTGCACGCTACGGTCCGGGGAGGTAAGGATGCGCAAGAACGACACGCTCGTCGATGCGGATCTCGCGGCCGGTCTGACCCTCGCATGTCAAGCCGTACCGGTCAGTGACCGTGTCGAGATTGGGTTCGACCAGTGACCGTCGAGCAACGCGGCGACGTCGCCGAATTCGTCCGCCGGGACGACGTCGAGATCGCGTACTACCGCCACGGTGATCCGAATGCCGAAGTGGTTCTCCTCGTCCATGGCTGGCCCGACTCCCATCACCTGTGGGACCAGGTCGTCGGGCACCTCGTTGACCGCTTCCACGTGGTGACCGTCGACAACCGGGGTGCCGGACAGTCAACCGACCCGAGTAGTTTCCGACAGTTCCGGATCAGCGAAATGGCACGCGATTACCTCGCTGTCGCCGACGTCGTGAGTCCCGAGCGGCCGGTGCATATTCTGGGACACGACTGGGGGAGTGTCGCGGTGTGGGAGTGGATCTGCGATCCGGACATCGCGTCGCGGGTCGCTTCGTTTACCTCGGTCAGCGGCCCGTCCGGGGACCATCTGAGTAAGTTGGCACGCCAGCGGCTGGCCAGCGGTAACCCACGGGACATGGCGTTGGCTCTCGGGCAATTCGGCTCGTTGCTCTACATGTTCGGTTCGTCAATGCCGGTACTTCCCGACCTTCTGTTCCGGGCCACGATGACCCCGGAGCGCTGGCGTGCCGGGGTGGGGCTGGCCGAGGGAATCGATCGCGAGAAAGTCAGTCTCGGCCCAACATTCACCTCCGATATCAGGCGCACGCTGCGCGTTTATCGGGCGAACTTCCTCCCGATGATGCTGCATCCCCGGGAACGATTCACCGATGTTCCCGTGCAAGTCATCGTGGGAACCCGTGATCCTGCCGTGCGCCAGTCGTCCTATGACAATGAATCCGAATGGAACGATCGGACGTGGCGTCGGGTGCTCAAAGCCGGTCATTGGCTGCCTCATTCACATCCCGCGGTTCTTGCCCGGGCGACCACCGAGCTCATCGATCACGTGAACGGTAAGGAACCCGCCCGCGACTTGGCCCGTGCGGAAATGGGTATCGAGCGGGCCGAATTCGGCGACCAGCTCGTCGTGATTTCCGGGGCCGGTAGCGGAATAGGTCGTGCGAGTGCGCAGTTGTTCGCCGCGCTCGGTGCCGAAGTCGTCGTTTCGGATATCGATGCCGATTCGGCACATGAGACCGTCCGGCTGATCGTCTCGACAGGAGGGCGGGCGCATGCGTATCACCTCGACGTCGGCGATCCGGCTCAGGTACGCGCGCATGTCGAGGCGGTCGTCGCCGACCACGGTGTACCCGATGTAGTGGTGAACAACGCCGGTGTTGGCGCGGCCGGGCGCTTCCTGGACACCACCGAGGACGAGTTCAACCGAGTGTTGTCGATCAATCTATTCGGAGTGGTCAATTGCGCGCGTGCGTTCGCCGCCGCGATGGTCGAGCGCGGCACCGGCGGATATATCGTGAATCTGTCGAGTATGGCGGCATATTCGCCGGGTCGCGGTATGGCCGCGTACTCCACGAGCAAATCCGCGGTATTTATGTTCTCTGACTGTCTGCGTGCCGAACTCGCTGAACATGGCATCGGCGTCAGTACTATTTGTCCGGGAATAGTACACACGAATATCGTCGCGACGACGAAGATTTCCGGGGTCGACGCGGATGAAGAGCGTCGCTTGCAAGATGTCGGGGATCGCGCGTACGCCATGCGCCGATACGGGCCCGAAAAGGTTGCGAAACAGATCGTACGCGCGGTCGTCAGGGGAAAAGCGGTAGTGCCGGTGACGCCGGAGGCGCATATACAGTATCGGGTGAATCGGGCGGTACCCGGATTAGTTCGTTATTTCGGCTCGAAAGGCTCGATCACCGATTTGGCGTCGCTGATACCGGGCGGCACCCGCAAGACGAAGGAGAACAGATGAGATGGAGTTCGCTCGACGTGCCGGATCTGTCCGGGAAGACTTTCGTCGTCACCGGCGCCAACGGCGGCCTCGGGACGGTCGTTAGCCGCGTGCTCGCGCAACGGAACGCGAAAGTCATCATGGCCTGTCGCAATGTCGAATCCGCGAAGAAGATCGCCGATGGGCTGATCGGTGACGTGCAAGTACGCGGTCTGGACCTATCCGATCTGAAGTCGATCCGGGACTTCGCCGACGGTATGGGTGACTTCGATGTTCTGGTGAACAATGCCGGACTGATGAATCTCCCGTTCAGTCGGACAGCTGACGGCTTTGAAACCCAGTTCGGGGTGAATCACCTCGGTCATTTCGCGCTGACCGGGCTCTTGCTGGACAAGATCGGCGACCGGGTCGTGACATTGTCGAGTATTGCCCACGCTCATACTTCGACCCTGCGGATCGACGATCTCAACTACGAGCGACGGCGCTACCGGCGCAACGCTGCCTACGCGCAGTCCAAGCTCGCGAACTTGATGTTCGCGCGGGAACTCAACCGTCGGCTAGCCGCTTCCGACCGCGAACTGCGGTCGTTCGGCGTTCATCCCGGAGTGTCAGGTACCGATCTTTTTACCCGCACCGAGACGATTGCCGATCGGTTCGCGAAGGTGGGCGCCTCACTCATCGGACACCCGCCCGAGAACGCAGCGGAATCAACGCTATTCGCAGCGACGGTCACCTATGTTGACCCCGACGTATTCTGGGGACCGACCGGCGGTTTTAGCCAGTCTCGTGGCCCGGTGCGAGCGTCACGTTCATCGAAACTCTCGAAGGATACCCAGATGTGGGAACGCCTCTGGGATCGATCAGAGGAAATGACCGGAATCACCTACTCCATCTGATCCGCGACGGCAGGGGGTTACCCTGGGGACCCACTCCTAGCGGTGAAGGATAAGTGAACGCAGATGGCGAGGAAGGACATTACGGCCTCCCGGCTGACACGTGGTCGTCAGTTGACTCAGGTTGTCGCGAGCCAGGTGGTGCGCGACGTCGGGGTGCGGGTATCGACGGTGGGGCAGCCGGCGCACGTCCGAATGGAGCGCCGCGACGCGGTCCTGCAGCAAGCCGCCGAACAACTCGTGAATGTTCTCGGCGGTATGAAGGGCGCTGCGATGAAGGCCGGGCAGATGTTGTCTATGGTCTCGTTTCCCTTCATTCCGGAGGAGAGTCGAGAAGCTTTTCAGGAGAAGCTGGCAGTTCTGCGAAATAATGCGCCAGAAGTGGATCTCGCGACGATGCGTTCGGCGATCGAACGTGAACTCGGCGCGCCTATCGAAAGTATATTCTCCGAATTCGACAATAAAGTTGCCGGCGCCGCGTCTATCGGCCAAGTTTATCGAGCGAAACTGCATGATGGCCGTGAGGTCGCGCTCAAGATAAAATATCCTGGAATCGATGCGGCGGTGATAGCCGACATGAAAAACATTACCGCGTTCTTGAAATTTTGGCGATCAGCTATTCCGACTATCGCGACGCCGCAATTCATCGGCGAGTTCAGATCTGTTCTCTATAATGAACTCGATTACGAGGCCGAAGCGCGCGCCCAACATCGCGTCGCGCAAAAGTTCGCTGGCCATCCGTTCATCACGGTTCCCGACGTCGTCGCGGAGCTATCCACTCGATCCTTGCTGGTCACCGAGTGGTTTGACGGTGTCTCATTCAGCGAAATGCGCGCACTCGATAAAAAACAACGGGACCGGGTCGGCGAGATTCTGTATCGCTTCTACGTCGGTACGATCTATCGCGAAGGTGAATTCTGCGGTGACCCGCACCCCGGAAATATTCTCCTCGGTGCCGACGGTCGGGTCGGATTTATTGACTTCGGAGCGTATAAGGAAATGGACGCCGATTCAGTAGAATTCGAGCGCAGGCTATGGTGCGCGGGTGTGGACAGTCGGGGCGACGAAATCCGTGAGCTGGCCGTTGCGAGGGGAATTATCGCGGCGGACTCGGATTTCACCGGTGACGATTGTCTTGGCTACACGCTGGATGCGTTCAAATGGCAGATGGTCGACGAGGAAGTGACGATGACTCCCGATCTGGGGGGATCGGTGATGCGGGTCATCGACCCGATGGCGAGCACATTCAACGAGGTGCGCGGTCAGCACCTGCCGCCTGAGCATTTGATGTCGCGTCGAGTCGACATGGCAACCGCGAGCATGCTCGGGCAACTCGGTGCTACCGCCAACTGGCTTCGCATCGCTCGCGAGTGGCTCAATGACTATCAACCCGATACCGACCTGGGCCGGCTCGAGGCGACGTGGCGGGCGTCGCGGACAGATCGCGTCGACTAAAAGTCGAAGTCGTCGGAGGTGCGCGCCAGATGGAGCGGTTGCGAGACGTCGAAGTCCCCATCGGCGTCGACATTCGCGATAACCACCGCGAGGATGGAACGCACCAACTGTGCGACGAAGAGCTCCTTGGGAAGTGCGGTCCTACCTGGCCGTTCCGAACGTATCCACCAGTCCGCGCCAGAGGCGGCGATACCAAATATCGAGTAGATAGTCAGTTCGAGACGATCGGACGAGCTGATGAAGTTGGCGAGCACGTCCTCGGAAATGGCGGTCGCCCGATCGATGGATGTCCGCGCGGCGTCGAGGGGGTGGGTGGCTGAACCCGAGTACTGGCCGGTGACCAGGAATGTGACCAGATTCGGGTGCTCGCTGACGACGTCGGCGTACTCCGAGCTGAGATGCGTGATGATGTCCTCGACCGAGTCTTCGTAGAAATTGATCGACGAGGCCAGACGGCCCCACAGTGTTGTCGAGACGTTTTCCAGGATCGCACTGTAGAGATCACTCTTGTCGTCGAAGAAGCGGTAGAGCTTCGGCTTGCGCACGCCCAGTTCGGTGCAGATGTCATCGAGTGTGGCGTTGGGCCCGATCGTGTCGATTGCTCGAATCGATGCTTCGACGAACTCGGCGCGCACCTTAATTCGATGTTCGGTCCATCGGGTGGTTCGCGCGTCTGCGCGTTTGGGGATGGCCGTCGATGCGTCTGACACGGCGTCAATGATATCGGATACCGGCGGTAGCTTTTCCGCCAAAAGTCCCGAGGGTGGTTCTGCCATAACTTGCCTTTTGTCGTCGTGTTGTGTGCTACTTTCAGTAACCGATACTTAAGGTAGGGGAGATGAGCGTACTACATTGCCGCTCGGTTGTGGCGGCGATCATCGCAGTTGTTATCGGCGCTGGTACCGCGGGGTGTGGCGATGCACTGACCGGGGGTGCGGTGAGCAAGAGTAGTTATCCACCGGTGAGCCCGCTGACCTCACCGGAACGGGGAAGTGTGGTGTTGCCGGCTGGTTTCCCGGCCGATGTTCCTGTCCTCGCGGGCCGCTATCGGCGCATTAGTTCGTCTCTCGCGGGAGCCTCGGACTCGGCCTATCTCCTGGCGGTCAGCGAGGTCGGGTCCGGCGCACTGGCTCGCGCGCAACGCAAACTGGTCGACGCGGGGTTTGTGAACCAGGAGTTCATCGGCCAGCCAACCTATATCGGCCCGCGGCACACGGTGACCATAGCGTCGGCCGACGACGGTTTCGGTCCGTATCTGATCTACACGGTGGTTGAACTGACGGGCATGCCCGCGCTGCCCTCGTTCGACCTGTCAGACCTGCTCGGGGGGTAAGCGGTCATGTCACATCAATACAGTCCGAAGTTCGAGCGCATGGCCAGATTCATCGGCCGGCACGCCGTCTTGGTCGTCCTTGCCTGGGTCGCCCTCGGCGCAGTGGTGAACGTCGCTTGGCCGCAGATAGAGAATGTTGCCTCGCGGAAGGCGGCGAGCCCGATGCCGACGAACTCGCCGGCGATTCAGTCGATGCTGACGATGGCGGAGAAATTCGGGGAGAAGGGCAATCTGAACTCGGTGATCGTTGTTCAGTCCAATCCCAACGGAATGACTCCAGATGCGCGGGCCCGCTACAACGCAACCGTCGAACGCTTCAAGGGACGTCCGGACGCCGTGGCGTTCGTGCAGGACATCCTCGGTGACCCGGTGGTCGCCTCCAACGCGGCGGTGCGTGGTCAGGTCATGAGTCCCGACGGCAAGGCGTGGATCTTGCTCGCCGGGCTAACGGGCGAGGTCGGTTCACCCAAGACGATGGCGTCCCTTCAGGTCGCCACCGACATCGTCCGGCAGACCTTCGACGGCTCGCAGACCAGCGCCTATGTCACCGGACCAACAGCGACGATCGGAGACTTGGCGACATCTAGTGTCGCCGACGTCAAGATCATCGGTGCTATCACCATGATCCTGATCGGTTTCATTCTGCTGGTCGTTTTCCGATCATTCTTCACGGCAATGCTGCCCCTGCTCGTCATGGGCATGAGCATTGTGGTGGCGCGCGGAGTCGTCGCTGGGCTCAGCGAGATCGGTCTGCCGATTTCGACGATGTCGGCGACGTTGATGATCGCCATTCTGTCGGGAGCGTGTGTCAACTACACCGTGTTCTTGATCAGCCGCTACCACGAGAATTTACGGTCGGGTATGGCGCAGCCCGACGCGCTGGCGCATGCCTGCGGGTCGATGTCGAGAGTCATTCTGGCCACCGCGGCGACCGTCGCGATAGCGAATCTCGCGCAGCTCACCGCCAAATTGGACTTTCTCGCAGCGGCTGGTCCGGCGGTGGCAATCTCGATCGGCATCGGCTTTCTTGCCGCGGTCACAATGCTGCCGGCGGTCCTCACGATCGCCGGTCGCTTCGGCCACGGACTCGCCAAGGCGGATAAGTCTGGCCCGTACTGGCAGCGGGTCGGCGAGTTGGTTGTCGCTCGGCCGGCCCAGACTTTGGTGGCCAGCCTGGTCGTGCTCGGATTGCTTGCCGGTTGTGCCGCGTTCCTCACCGTCGGATACGACGATCGCAAGGCGCAGCCGCAGGACACTGAGAGCGCGCAGGGCTATGCGTTGATGAACGCACACTTCCCGTCCGACACCATGATTCCGCAGTACGTCGTCGTCGAATCGGATCGGGACCTGCGCACGCCGGAGGGACTGGCGGACCTCGATCAGATGGCCGGGCGGATCGCGCAGATGCGAACTATCAAGCGAGTGGTCGGGATTACCCGACCCGACGGCAAGAAGATCACGCAGGCGACGTTGGCCTGGCAGATCGCGCAGATGGGCGCCCAACTGGGGAAGGCGGGCGAGACTACGCCCGCGGTCCGACAGCGGATGGAGCGCGTGCGTGCCGTCGCCGACCTCATCGAATCGATGGGCTCAGCCACTCAGGGGGTAAATACCGAGGACCTGTTGGCAAGTGCCCGTTCGATGCTGGCTATGGCGAAGTCGGCATCGGCTGAACTAGATAGCTACGCGGGTCTGGTGAACACACTGAAGTCCTCGGCCGACTCGGTGGATCAGCTGGCGCAGCTATCACCTGTATTGGTTGGCTTCGCGAATGCGCTCGATACCGCGTCAAACGTGGTGCTGCCCGCGCTCAACTCCACCTTGTGCCGCCAAAACCCGGACTGCCGAAGGCTCCGAACTCAACTTCGCGTCGTCAGCGACCTGAAGCGGAGCGGGGCCTTGGCGAAGATATCGGAGCTGACCCGGTCACTCGCGACGGCACCTGGTCGAGATTCGATGAAGACGACGATCGCGGCCCTGGCCGGCCAGTACACGAAGGCGCGTGCGATGCTCGCGAATATCCCGGAGGCGGAGCGTCAGCTCGATAAGGTCGCCCAGCTCTCGACGGCGCTTTCCGACGCCGGACTCGACTTGTCCGATACTGCCGCGATGGCCCAACGGGTACGCAAGATCGCCGATCAGGTGCAGTCGGCGACGGCTGCGATGACGACCCTGGCCGCCTATCTGCAGACTATCGGCAAGAGTGCCGCCGGTGATTCCGCGTCAGGCTTCTATCTGCCGTCTCAGCTTCTCGACAACCCCGATTTCGGCATGTTGAGCAAAGCGTTTATCTCGGCCGACGGAAAGACTGCCCGATATCTCATTCAGTCGACGGCGAACCCCTTCTCCGCCGATGCGATGTCGTTGACCAGGGAAATGAAGACGGTCGGTGATCAGGCGTTACCCAATACCAGTCTTGCCGGAGCCCATGTCGCCATTGGCGGATATCCATCTATCAACAGTGATCTGCAATCGATGTTTCGACGCGATTTCACCGAAATCATTCTGGTGACCTTGCTGGTTATTTTTTTGGTGATGTGTGTGCTGCTGCGTGCGATCGTCGCACCGCTTTATCTCCTGGCTTCGGTCATCGCGACCTATGCTGCCGCGGTCGGAGCCGGCGTACTCGTCTTCAGCGTGATCGGCGGGCAGGACATCTACTGGGCCGTGCCCGCGATGGCATTCACCCTGGTGGTGGCCGTCGGAGCGGATTACAACATGTTGTTTGTCGCACGGCTCCGGGAGAACTCGTCTGGCCAACCGCGCGACGGTGTCGTGCCGACCGTCCGGGCCACCGGTTCGGTCATCACCTCGGCGGGGATGATCTTCGCCGCCGCGATGTTCGGCATGATGGCCGGTTCGGTGTCGACCATGGTGCAGATGGGTTTCATCATTGGTATCGGCATCCTCATCGACACATTCATCGTCCGGACGATTACCGTGCCCGCGATGGTCGCGCTCGTCGGCCGTTACAGCTGGTGGCCGTCGTCGAAATAGCGCGAATCCCGCACCCGAATACAGGAGGCCTCGATGATCACCTCGCACCATGAATTGATGCTGCCGGCGTCGGTGGCGGCGACGATGGAGATCTTGCGCGATATCGAGGGTCTGGATCGATGGTTACGGCCTCATTTGCCGACGTGGCCGACGATTCGCACCGAAACGTCGATCCTGGAGCGAACCGCGGATGGGGCACCGGCGCTGGTCCGGACTAGGACGTCGGCGCTGGGTATCAAGGACGACGCGCTGGCTCACTACGAGTGGACCGAGACCGGCTGCACGACATCGATTGTGCGAAGCAACGTCTTGCGCAGTTCAGTCAGTGTGTTCGACGTCGGCGAGCGCGACGGGGGCACGTTACTTTCGACCCGGTTATCGGCTGAACTGAAAATCAAACTGCCGTGGTTGATCGAGCGAAAGTTCGAAGATCTCCAACAAACGTTCACCGCCGCTGTGCAACGAGCTCTTCTCGCGGAAGCCACCCGCCGGGCCGGACGGTAAGGGCGGATTACTCCGACGCCGCTAGCCGTGCTTTCTGTTCCTCGACGTCGAAGTCGGCCGCGGGCCAATCGAGGTCCAGACTCCCCAGGGCATGGATCAAGAGTTCGCAAACGGCCAACCGGGAGAACCATTTTCGATTCGCCGGGATGACGTACCACGGGGCGTTATCGGTATCGGTGCGGTCGAAGATCGCCTGGTACGCCTCGAGATAGGCGTCCCAGTATGCGCGTTCGTCGATATCACCGGGATTGAATTTCCAGTACTTGTCCGGGCGTTCGAGCCGTTCGGTCAGACGCGCCTTCTGCTCGTCCTTGGATACCACCAGCGCGCATTTGATGACGGTGGTGCCCTGCTCGGTCAGCTCGCGCTCGAAAGTATTGATGAGGTCGTACCGAGTCTCCCATTCCGCCTGCGGCACGAGGTTGTGTACGCGCACCGGCAGTACATCTTCGTAGTGGGAGCGGTCGAAGATGCCGATCCGTCCGCCCGCGGGCAGCGCCTTGTGGATGCGCCAGAGGAAGTCATGTGCGAGCTCGTCCGGCGTGGGTTTTCCGAATCCGGTGATGGCCAGACCCTGCGGATCGACCAACCCGCCGACGTGGCGAACGATGCCGCCCTTGCCCGCGGTGTCCATACCCTGCAGGATGAGCAGCACCGAGCGCCGGTCTCCCGACCGCCCGTTGGCGTAGAGCAGTTCCTGCAGATCGGCCAGATGCTCACCACGCTCAGCGAGTAACGCTTCGCCGTCGGCCTTATCGCCGTCGAATCCCGGCGTGGACTCCGGATCGAATGCTGCTATCGGTCCCAACCTGTTGGCGCGCAATGATTCTCGGGCCGGCTGTGTCCACGCTGACTTTCCCATGGCTCAGGAGCCTACCGGTGGTAGCGGCGGTGGGTTGGCAAAGAAGCGTTCCCGCGATCCGTCGAACTGGGTGACGCCGACCGCCGCGCTCCAGAGCAGCATGGTGAGGTAGTCGATCACGTCTTCCGCGGAAGAGTCGGTGTCGCCCGCTATCCACCAGTTCACGACGTTGCGCGTCGCGCCGACCACCGCGTGCGACCAGATGGCCGCTCCCCGGACGTCGGATTCACGCGCGGTGAGCCGAGCCATCAACACAGCCGTAATGAGTTTGACGACCACCGCTTCGGGTTCGTCGAAGGCGGACGTGGCGCGGCTACTGACGAAGCGATAGACCTGGGGTGCGTCCGCGACGGTCGTGACGAACGCGGAAATGATGCCGCGCGTCTGATCGAACTCCACCCGGTCGTCGACGATCGCTTCGAGGAGCCGGGGGAGCAGTTTGTTCTGAAAGTACGACGTCGACACCGACCGGGCCAGGTCGCCCTTGTCGGTGAAATACCGGTAGAGGACGGTCTTGGAAACGCCGATATGCCCGGCGATCTCATCCATCCCGGCATGCGAACCGAGTTTGGAGATCGCGTCGATCGTGCCTTCGACCAGCTGTTCGCGACGTTGTGTCTTATGTCGCTCCCACCGCTGTTTGCGCCCGTCGCTCTCGGGTCCGGAGGTTCTCGGTTTCGACGCCTCGGTGGCGCTGATCAGGGCTTGTTCGATGCCGCGGGTGACATTCGCGGCTGCGGCGACTGCCGCGCGGGCGGCCCCGGCGGGGGTGGATCGGTTAGGAGGCACCTGGTTAGCCTAGTTGGCTTTGGGTAAGACTGGATTCATGCAGTCTGGAGCTTTGCCGCCAAGCGCTGCCGTTTCCGACGGCGACGTATCGCTACCCGTAGCCCCGGCGTCGTCGCCGGGGATGTCAGGTTTCGGCACACCCGATGGCGACGCACAGCGCCGACGCGACCTGCGCAAGATGAAATTCGTCGCCACCGGCTTTCTGGCCTTCGCGGCGATCGTCTATCTCTTCACGCGCTGGCTGGAGAGCCGTGACGGAGCCGACGTTGCCGCCTGGGTCGGTTATGTGCGCGCGGCGTCGGAGGCCGGTATGGTCGGCGCGTTGGCTGACTGGTTCGCGGTGACGGCATTGTTTCGACAGCCCCTGGGCCTGCCAATTCCGCACACCGCGCTGATCCGTAAGAAGAAGGATCAGATCGGCGACCAGCTGGGCGGGTTTATCGAAGAGAACTTCATGACACCCGACCTGATCGCATCTCGAGCGACAGCGTTGAATCTGCCCGGCCGAGTGTCGGGATGGCTGGCCGATCCAGTCAACGCGCCCCGGGTTGCCGACGAAGCGTCGCGAGCACTGTCGTTGGCATCGGAGATGTTGCGCGACGAGGACGTGGAACAACTCATTATGTCGGCTATTCGGTGGGCGGCCGAGCCGGAATGGGCACCGCCGGTCGGGCGGATCCTGCAGCAGTTGATCGTCGAAGACCGGCTGGAACCGGTGATTCAGCTCGTCTGTGACAGAGCACACGATTGGGCAATCAGCAGCCAGGATTTGATCGATCGTGTCGTCGACCGAGACGGTCCGGCGTGGGCGCCGAAGTTCGTCAACGCTCTCGTCGGCGATCGGATCCATCGCGAACTCGTGGAGTTCACCGCGAAGGTGAAGACCAACCCCGACCACGACGTGCGCGTCGCGATGCATACCTATGCCGAGCAGTTCGCGTACGAACTGCAGCACGACCCGGAAATCATCGCTCGATTCGAGGCGATCAAGACCGAACTCGTCGGTCGCGACGAGGTATCCGGAGCGGCGTCGACGGCGTGGAAGACCGGCAAGGCGGTGATCGAGCAGATGCTCGACGATCCGAATAGCACCCTGCGAAATACCTTGTCAGACTCGGTGATTGCGGTCGCGACCCGGATTCGCGACGATCACGACCTGCAGCAGAAGATGAACGGCTGGGTCGCGCGCATCGCGCGCCACGTCGCGGTGAATTATTCGCAGGAGATCATCTCGGTGATCACCGAGACGGTGCGTGGCTGGGACGCCGAGGAGACCAGTCGCAAGATCGAATTGCAGGTCGGCCGCGACCTTCAGTTCATCCGGATCAACGGCACTGTCGTCGGCTCGCTGGCCGGTTTGGTGATCTACTCGATTTCGGTGTTGTTCTTTGGCTGACCAACCGGAGTAGTCGCGGGCATCGGGGACGTATACCGACGGCGACCCGATGGTCAACATTCGGCGTCGAATGAGTGGAACGTTAGCTCAGCGCTTGCATTTGCTAGCACCCTGGCTGATACTGGCGATGACCGAATTAGGATGGAGTCGAAGAAGATGTCGGATTTTCCCGCAGCCAAGCCTTCGGCCACGTCGACCGATGTCGAGGCGAGTGCGAGAAGCAGCGGTCCGGTGGATGCGGTGGCGGCCGCGGCGTCGGATGCCGTGGTAAGCGCCGCTTCGGATATCGGTGGCTTCATCCGGTCGCAGCGTGTTGCCGCGCAAGTGTCGCTTCGCCAGTTGGCGGAACGGGCGGGCGTGAGCAATCCGTACCTCAGCCAGATCGAACGAGGGTTGCGTAAACCTTCCGCCGATGTGCTGGCGCAGATCGCCAAGGGGCTGCGCGTCTCAGCTGAGGTGCTGTATGTCCGTGCCGGAATACTCGAGGAACGTCCCGCGAGTCCCGTTCGCGACGCACTGATCGCCGACTCTTCGATCAGTGAGCGTCAACGACAGGTCCTCCTTGAGGTCTACGAGTCCTTCCGGCACGAAAACAAAGGGGCCGGCGCCGTTAGTGGGCCGGCTCTCACCGCCGCAGAGACATCGCAAGCCGCAGTCAGCAATGACTCGACGAAGGAGTGAACTTCCATGACCGACAACCCATTCAGCAGCGCCGTGACCCAGGTGACCGACCTTCTCGGTCAGCTGCGCGAGCGCGGCGAGAGCGCGCGTGACCAGGCGCAGGCCAAGGTCGACGAAACCCGTGAGCTGGCTCAGTCCAAGGTCGACGAGACCTGGGAGCTGGCACTGGCGCGCTTCGAAGAGGCCAAAGCGAAGCTTTCGTCGTTGCCCGTCGAGCTGCCTGCCGAGCTCGAGGAGCTCAAAGCCAAGTTCAGCCCGGAAGAGCTTCGCAAGGTCGCTGAGGCCTACCTCGCGGTAGCCGCCGGTCTGCTCACTTCGCTGTCCGAGCGTGGCGAGGACGTGGTGAAGAAGATCAAGTCCCAGCCGCTCGTCGAAGAGAACCTGCCCAAGCTGGAGAAGGTCTACCAGGACGCCCTCGGTCTGACCGAGGATGCGCTCGGGTCGATCTCCGACCAGACTCGCGCCGTCGGTGAGCGTGCCGCCAAGATCGCCAACTTGGCTGGCAACAAGGTCGACGCCGTCGCGTCCGATGTCGCCGACACCGCGGCCGATGCGAAGGCCACCAAGGCACCGGCCAAGCCGGCCGCCAAGAAGGCCGCCCCCGCCAAGAAGGCCGCGCCGGCCAAGCCGGCCGCCAAGAAGGCGGCTCCTGCCAAGAAGGCCGCGCCCGCGAAGGCCGCCGCCAAGAAGGTCGCGCCGGCTAAGAAGGCAGCTCCGGCTAAGAAGGCTCCCGCCAAGAAGGCCGCCGGCCCCAAGAAGTAGCCTGTGGCGCCCCGGGGTGGGTGCTAAACATCCGGTATTGCCGGGTCGCACACGCGCGGCCCGGCAATACTGCGTTCGGGGCGCGCAAACGAGTCGATAGAGTAGGTGTCGTGGACTTTTTTTCGGTGATGGGTTACGGGCAGTTCGGCGTGCTGTTCTTGATTCAAATCGTGACCTTTCTGGCATCCGTGGTCGCGCTGATCCATGCCGCGATCCAGCGACCGGACGCGTTCCCCGCGGTCGACCGGCAAACCAAGGTCATTTGGGTCTCGCTACTCACCGCGGCGTCGATCTTCACCGGTCTTTTCTCAATCGCAAGCCCGCCCGGCGTGCTGGCGGTCGCCGGGATAGTGGTCATGCTCGTCTATCTCGTTGACGTCCGCCCACGAGTGGACAGCGTCCAGGGACGGTCCTGGTTCCGCAAGAATGGCTGAGTACCGAATCAACGACCTCGCCCAAGTCTCCGGGGTCAGTGTCCGCAATATCCGCGTCTATCAGGACCGCGGCTTGTTGCCAGCGCCAATTATCAAGGGCCGCACCGGCTGGTACTCCGACGAGCACCTAGTCCGGCTCAACCTGATTTCGCGCATGCTCGAACGTGGCTACACATTCGCGACGATCAGTGAACTTCTGCATGCCGCGCATTACGGAATGACCGTCGAGCATGTGCTGCGCAGTTCGCCGCGTGGCGGACGGTTCCGCAGTCTGCGCCGCGCTGCGACGATCACCATTACCGAACTGCGTAAGACACTCAACGCGAGCGACCGGACGATCGCCCTTTCGCAGACCCTCGGGCTGCTCGCCAAAGATGGTGCGCAGTACGCGATCCGCAACCCGGAACTCCTCGAAGGGGCCGAGGCGCTGGTACGCGGTGGTATCGACATTGACGCGCTGCTCGACCGGTGGGTACGGGTGCAGGCCGACCTCGCCGACGTCGCGCACAGTTTCGTTTCGATCATCACCGACCGCTACTTCGATGAGCGGCTGCCCAATATGAGCGACGTTGAGATCGCCAAGGTCGCCGAACTGATTCAGACCGTGCGGCCGATGGCGCACGAGATCGTGGAGACCACCTTCAGCAAGGCGCTGGACAAGGAGATCTCCCAGGCAATCGGGACTGCCTCCAAGTATTTCGAAGCGTCGCCCGACGAGTCGTCCGCCGATGAGTCGCCCGACTCGACGGCCAAAGAAAGTGGTGAATAAGTGGCAAAGTCAGTGAAGATCAAAAACGTTGGCTTAATTGCCGGTGGTGCCGCCGCACTGGGAGTCGGAGTGGCCGCGGCCGGTGTGGTCACCGTGCTGGGCAGCATGGTGCGGGCGGCCCTGACCTACACCGCCATTGACGACGGCCCGGATCCGTTGCTGGCCAAGCCAACCGTCGCGCCGCGGCGTTCGACGGTGACCATCGCCGACGGCGCGGCCCTCAACGTGTTGACCTATGGTCCCGATCCCGCGGAGAGCACCGGCGATATCGTCGTGATGGTGCATGGCTGGACCTGTAATACCGACTACTGGCTACCTCAGATCAATCACCTGCTCGCGACCGATCCGGGGCGCACCATCGTCGCCTACGATCAGCGCGGTCATGGCGACAGCACGTTGGGACATGAGCGCACCAGCGCTGAACTGATTGGCCGCGACCTCAACGCGGTCCTCGGCGCCGTGTTGCCGGTTGGTCGCAAGGCGGTGGTGATGGGACACAGCATGGGTGGCATGACCATTCAGGCCTGGGCCCAGCAATTCCCCGACCAAGTCGCAGAACAGGTTTCGCATATCTTCCTGGTGTCGACGGCATCGGAGAAGATTCTCAGCAATATGCAGATCGCGCCGTCGACCATGCCGAGATTCGGTGAGCCCTTCCGCGTACTCGCGGCATATCTCGTCGCCTCGACCCCGGCGCCGACACCGCGGACGGCTGCCAGCGCGAAGATCGGCCAGTACATCTCGATGCGGGACAAGGCGCGAGCCGCCCACGTCGAATTCGTCGAAGAGATGGTCAGTAGCTGCGATCGAGTCGGCCGTGCGTCCTGCGGATCCGCGCTGGCAAAACTCGACGCCGCTTCGGCGGTGGACGCGCTCACCGTACCGACCACCGTTGTGATCGGGACAGAAGACAAGTTGCTCCCGCCGTTGCAGTCAGATCTGATCGCGAACCGGTTGCGGCGCAACGGATTCCTGCACGACTACGTGGTGTGGGATAGCGTCGGTCACATGTCGAGTATCGAAGCGGGCGAAAAATTCAACAAGCTGCTCGATGCCGTGCTGGCCGATAACTCCGCAGAACTGGCGTCGTAGCTAGAGTTCACACCCGACCAGTACCGGCTCGGGTGTGAGCCGAACGCCGAATGCGCGATGTACTCCGTCGCGTACGTCGCGCGCGAGGTCGAGCAATTCCTCGGTGGTCGCGGTGCCCCGATTCGTCAGTGCCAGAGTGTGTTTCGTCGACAACCGGACTGGTGACTCCGGGCCGGGGTAGCCGCGGGAGAAGCCAGAGCGTTCGATAAGCCAGCCCGCCGACAGTTTGACGCCGTCGTCGGCCGGATAGCGCGGAATGGTGATATCGTCACCGATTCGCCGGTGGATACGAGCGAAGACCGCGGTGGCCTCGTCGGCCGGCACAATGGGATTGGTGAAAAACGAACCGGCACTCCAGGTGTCGTGGTCGTCGGGGTCTAAGACCATGCCCTTGCCCCGGCGCAGACTCAACACCTGATCGCGTACCGCGCGGGCCGAGGTCCAGTCGCCTTCGCCCACTCCCATAGCGTTCGCGAGTTCGCGGTAGCGTAGCGGCTGTGAGCGGTCATTGTCGTTGAGCCACAACGACACCGACGTCACGATCCGATCCGCGCGATGTTTGAGGTTGCTGGTCCGGTAGCCCAGCCGCAAGGCATCGGGCCCCACGGTGGACGTGGTCCCCGACGTCCGGTCGTACAGTGTGACCTCGCGCAGCAAGTCGGCGATCTCCACACCATATGCCCCGACATTCTGAACTGGCGTCGCGCCGGCCGATCCGGGAATCCCCGAAAGGCATTCCAGCCCACCGAAACCGGCCTCGATTGTCTCGGAAACCACTGAGTCCCATGGCTTTCCGGCATCGGCTCGGACGAAAGGGCGCCCGGCATCGGAGCCGAACTCCAGACCGGTGGTGGCAATGACGACGACGGTGCCGGCAAAGCCGTCGTCGGCGACGATGAGGTTGGACCCACCGCCGACGACGAGGACGTCGGTTCCGGCGGCATCGGCGTCGGCAAGTGCCGACACGATGTCGGGGGTGGTCGTCGCGCGCAGTAATGATCCGACCGGGCCGCCGAGGCGCAGCGTGGTCAGGTCGGCCAGACGAAGAGAACTCACCACCAGAGGCTAGCGCGCGGGGTGTGGCCCGCCGATCGTCGGTGCGCTCTGCGCGAACACCGAGAGTTGAACCCGCGCGGTGCCGGCAGATGTGATGGGATTACGTCTATGGCGAGCACCTTGGAGCACTCGGTCAGCTATCCCTTTTCCACCGAACGGTTGTGGACCGTGGTGTCCACCGAACAGTACTGGCACGACCTGCTTGAAGCGATCGGTCATGGCGCGCTCGACTCTTTTGTCCATGACGGCGATACGGTGACGGTCACGATGACGCAGACCGTCCCCGCGGACAAGCTGCCGTCGATGGTGACCAAGATCCGTCCCGGCGACCTGCATATTCCGCGTCAGTCCGTCCTGCGACGCCAGGGTGACACCATCGTCGGTGAATTGACAGCAACGGTCGACGGAGCGCCGGCCAAGGTCGACGGCAAGCAGACGACGTCGGGTGAGCCGCAGGCGACGACGCGATACACCGGGACGGTAAACGTCAACATTCCGTTCGTCGGTGGGAAGGTGGAAAAAGCCATCCTCGAGCAGCTCATCGTGCTGCTCGACGCCGAACAGGAACACACCGTCGAATGGGAGCAAGCTCACCGCTGAGGGTTGATATGGGCGAAAAGACCCGTGTCAATTGGTTTTAGGTGAATCACGAACGGTAGCCTGACGCTTATGGCACGACGGCTCAGCTATTCAGCACGCTATAAGCATCCGGTGGAAAAGCTCTACGCTGCGCAGAGCAGTCGGCAGTACTGGGAAGACATGATGGCCGGATTCCAGATGATTTCGCCGCATTGCGAGGTCGCGGAATTCGAGTCCGGCGACGCCGGTATGCGGGTGGTGCTCAAGCAGACCATCGGCCGCGATCAGCTGCCGCCGTTGGCACAGACCGTGTTGATGAAAGATATGGTCATCACTCGCGAGGAGAGTTTCGGGGCCTTCAACCCGGAAAAGACCACCGGCACCTACGACGCCTCGATTCCGGCCGGGCCGGGCAGTCTCAACGGGTGGCAGGAATTGTTTCCCACCGAGACCGGATGCACCATCCGTAAGACCTCCGAGGTCAAGGTGTTCATTCCGTTCATCAACGGCAAACTCGAACAGATGATGTTGGTCAACCTCGTCGACCTGTTCCGCGCCGAGGCCGAATACGCCGCGGACTGGATCAAGAAGAATCTCTGAGATTCGCCCTTCGGGGCGCATCACCCGCGGCACCACCAATATCAACCGGCTCCGGCGAGTAGATCGGTGGATGGCGTCGAGTCCGGCGGTGGCCGCCGCGTTGAACTCGGTCTCGATACCGATGGCCGTCGATCTGGGTTATGGCGGTCGTCCCGACACGGCCGTCGAAATGGCCGCGCGGTTACGCGTCAATCACCCGACGCTGCGGCTGACTGGGCTGGAGATTGACCCCGACCGCGTGGTCCCCGACGTCGGGGATGTCGAATTCGCGGTCGGCGGATTCGAATTGGCCGGTCTGCGACCGCAATTGGTACGTGCCTTCAATGTGTTGCGGCAGTACGACGAGGCCGAGGTCGCCGGTGCGTGGCAGCAGATGCGCGACGCACTCGCCCCGGGCGGTGTCATTGTCGAGGGGACCTGCGACGAGATCGGGCGACGATGCTGCTGGATTCTGCTCGACGCCGACGGTCCGCGGACCCTCACCCTGAGCTGGGCGCCCGAACACACCGGTTATCCGTCCGAACTCGCGCCGCGACTGCCGAAGGCACTCATTCACCGCAATGTCCCCGGCGAACGTATTCACCAATTGCTCACCGAGGCCGACCGGTGCTGGGAGATGGCTGCCTCGCACGCGTCATTCGGACAGCGGATTCGTTGGCGTGAGGCGACTCGACTGCTACGGGCCGCTGGCGTGCCGGTCGAGACGGGCCGGCGCACCACCCGGGACAACATTCTGACCGTGCCCTGGGATGTCGTCGCCCCGGGGAGATGACCGGACGTCGAGTTAGGGTGAATGACATGCGTCTCGCTTTGGCTCAGATCTCCAGCGGCGCCGATCCGGCCGCAAACCTGACGACGCTGACTGGCGAAGTTGAGGAAGCCGCAGCTCAGGGGGCCAACCTCGTTGTTTTTCCAGAAGCGACGATGTGCCGGTTCGGGGTTCCGCTCCACCCGATCGCCGAGCCGCTCGACGGCCCGTGGGCCAGCGCGGTAGCCGACCTCGCATCTCGTCACCGCCTGACCATCATCGCCGGGATGTTCACGCCGGCAGACGATGGCCGGGTGTTCAATACCCTGCTGATCACCGGCCCCGACGGCACTCGCACCGGGTACCACAAGATTCACCTCTACGACGCGTTCGGTTTTGCCGAATCCTCCACGGTCGCGCCGGGTGATCAACTGGTCACCGTCGAGGTCGAAGGACACACCGTAGGTATGGCTACCTGCTACGACCTGCGCTTTCCGGATCAATTCGTGGCCCTTGCCGCACGTGGGTCCGAGTTGATCGTCGTCCCGACGTCGTGGGGTTCGGGACCGGGCAAACTGCATCAGTGGCAGACTCTTGCCACCGCCCGCGCACTGGACTGCGCGTCGTATGTGGCCGCGGTCGGCCAGGCCCTGCCCGATGACGAGGAGATACGCGGGGCCAAGGCTCCAACGGGGATCGGGTTTAGTCAGCTCACAGATCCATTCGGTACCGTTGTATCGACCCTCGGTGAGACGGGCGCCACAGTAGTAGTCGATGTGGACCTGTCGACCGTGGCCAAGGCACGTGAGCAGCTCGGGGTCCTCGCGAACCGCAGACCGATCAGCTGACCGACCCCGGCGCACCCAGCGCCATATGAGGAGAACCGCCGGAACATGACCGACGAACCACGCGACGAGTCCGCCGACGCCGATAAGTCACCGGAGACCACGCAACTGCCACCCCCGGTCACCGATCCGTCCGCGCGTGCGTACTCGCAGATGCCCAAGGCCGCCGACGATGACTTCGTACCGGTCGGCTCGACGGCTAGCTTCGACACTCCGAGTGAAGCGTTCGGAACGCCGCCGCCATCGGGTCAGTTCGAGGGTTCGCCGGTGGCCACCGAAGCACCTGCTAAGCGGCATCTGGGCAAGATCATCGGTCTGGTCAGTGTCGGTGTGGTGCTACTGCTTGTGATTGGATTCGCCAGCTTCGAACTCTATACGCGGCATAAAGTCAAAGACTGTATCTCGCAAGGGGTTAGCGAATTCACCGGCTCGGAGACCGACGTCTCGCTGAGTGGGAAACCGATGGTGCTGCAATGGATTTCAGGTGATATCCCATTTGTCCAGGTCGACACCAAGGATGATGCCCACGCGAGTACCAAGCTCCATATGCGCCTGGACAATCTGTCGCAGGAAGGTGACACGTCCAAGGTCGGATCGATTGCGGGCAACGGATCGCTCTCGTTCGCGCGGGTGATGGAGTTGTCGAAGACGGGTGGCTTCGGCACGTCGTCGACAACGACACCGGGTGACACCGGAATTTCGACGAGCAATGCCCAGATCAGCAAGATTGAGGGCAATTCCGCCGCCGGCACGATAAAGATCGATTCGACATACGTGCTGGCCTTCATTCCCATTCCGGTGTCGGTCACGATGAAACCCGAAGTCGTCGACGGCAAGATCTCATTCAAGGTGGTCGAAGCGAACGCGGCGTCCATCATCGGCATTCCATCCGACTTTGCCCAAGGCATCGTCGATCAGGTATCGAAGTCGATGTTCGATTCGATGTTCGACACGGTGAAGTTCACCACGCTCAAGGTCACCGACACTGGAGTGGAATTCGCGGTCGCCGGCGACAATGTCAGCCTCAAGCAGAACGTGTCGAGCCCGAGCGGAAGCTGCTCCGGCCTGTTCTGATCGCTCAGCTCGTCGGGTATCGGTTGCCTGCGTCTAAACTGCTGCGATGACCCTGCTCGTCGCGCTGCTACTCGCGGTCGCTTTCATCGGCGGCGTGCTGCTCACCGTAGAAGGTGTCGCGCGGGCAAAGGTGGCCGAGGCCGTGCAGCGGCGATGCCATGAGGTCACGGGTCTGCCGACCACGATGTCGTTCGGATCAAAATCGATTGTCTGGCAATCACTTTCGCGGTCGATCAGCGCCGTCGAGATTGTCACCCAAACTGTGCCCGGCGATGTGGCGGTGTCGGTGCGGATTGTCGGCATCACCGGTGATGATTCGGCGTCGAGGATGGAAGCGGTCAGTTGTCGGGGCTACCTGCCGTACCGTCGGATCGTCGAATTCGTCAGTGAGCGTGAGCTTTTCGGTTCGTCGCCACATCGGCTGACCGGCATTCGCGGGAGCGCCCGCGATGGCAGCGTCCGGGTCGATATCGTCGCCCGCACTCCGGTGTTGTCGGTACCCATGACGGTGACCGTCCGACCCGAACTCAACGACAGCGGTCTCCATTTCGCGGTGACCCGGGTACAAACGCTGGTTTTTGGGCTGCCGACACAATTCGCGCAGGCGATCGTCGACGACATCGGCAAGACCCTGCGAACCGCTGTCGAGCGATACGCCGCTATTGAGCAGATCAGTGTCGGCGACGACGGCGTCGACTTCTCGGCGAGCGGTGAGCAGGTTGTCATCGCGGCCAATCTGACGCGTCCGACGCTGCGGCTGCCGGCCATTCGCGAGCTGGTTAGGTCTTAGTTGAACACCACGGTCTTGCGGCCGTGTACCAAGATCCGATCTTCCAGATGCCAGCGGACGCCGCGGGCGAGCACCAGGGTCTCGATGTCGCGGCCCTGCCGGACCATGTCGGCCGTCGAATCGGTGTGGTCGATGCGGGTGACATCCTGTTCGATGATCGGCCCGGCGTCGAGTTCTGCGGTCACATAGTGACAGGTTGCGCCGATCAGTTTGACGCCCCGGGCAAAAGCCTGGTGATAGGGCCTGGCTCCGACGAAACTCGGGAGGAAGCTGTGGTGGATATTGATGGCGCGCCCCGACCAGCGTTCGCAGAGGTCGGCGGGCAGGATCTGCATGAACCGTGCCAGCACCACGGCGTCGGGGTCGATGGCGTCGACGATGTCGGAGACTTGGGCGAAAGCAGCCGCCTTGTCGTCGCCGAACGGTATGTGATGAAACGGCACACCGAAACTGGTGCATAGCTCGCCGAGGTCGGCATGATTTCCGATGACCGCGCTGATCTGCGCCGGTAACTCATCGCGGTTGGCGCGCCCGAGGAGGTCGATCAGGCAATGACTGTCCTTGCTGACGAGCAGCACCGCCTTCTTCGGTTCGCGGGTGGAGGTCAGTTTCCAGTCGGTTCGCGGGCCGAATTCGGCGGCAACCGTTTCGGCGAACCGCGCGCGTAACTCGTTGAAGGACAGCGTAATCGAATCAGCCCGTACCGCCTGGCGGGTGAAGAACCAGCCGGTTTCCTGATCGGAGTGATAGGCGGCCTCGGTGATCCAGCCGCCGGCGTCGAGGAGGAATGCCGAGATCCGCGCGACGATGCCGGTCTGGTCGGGGCAGCCCAGGGTCAATACGTATCGATCTCCCGCATCGGCGTGCGAGTTTTGCGGGGCGTCGGCGGCGGTCATCTAGTCAGTGTGTCAAGCTCGACTCCGTGACTTCGCCAACCCCCCGTTCCTTGACTCGATCCGACGTCGCCGCGCTGGTCGACCACACCTTGCTCAAGCCGGAAGCAACGCGTGCCGACGTCGAAGCCACGGTTGCGCAAGCGGCCGAACTCGGCACCTACGCCGTGTGCCTGTCACCGTCTGCGCTGCCTATCGATACCGGTGATCAGGTGTTATGTGTCGTCGCCGGGTTTCCGTCGGGGAAACACCATTCACTGGTCAAAGCGGCTGAGGCGCGTCTCGCGGCTGATTCGGGCGCCCGCGAGGTCGATATGGTCATCGACGTCGGTGCTGCTGTCGACCAACGTTTCGACGAGGTCTTCGCCGACATCCTGACGGTCCGCGAGGCGCTCGGCGACGCGGCGGTATTGAAGGTCATCATCGAATCGGCGGCACTGTTGTCGCTGGCCGGTCCCGATACCGTCACCGAGGTATGCCGTCGGGCAGAGCAAGCGGGTGCCGGATTTGTGAAGACTTCCACCGGTTTTCACCCGGCCGGCGGCGCGAGTGTCGAGGCGGTGCGGCTGATGCGCGCCGCGGTCAGCGACCGGACCGGGGTGAAGGCGAGTGGCGGCATCCGGACCGCGGAATTCGCCGCCGACCTCATCGAAGCTGGTGCGACGCGACTCGGATTGTCAGGGACGCGGGCGGTGCTCGACGGATTCGCCGACGAGTGATGCCCGGCGTCGTCGACTGTCGGCTACGCCACACGCATAATTACCACCGCATGTATCGCGCGCTACGCCGGTAAACTCTGTCGAATGAATGCCAAAGGGCCGACACGGCGTGCTGTACTCGCCGCAGCCGGGCTCGCGGTGGCCGGTGCAGCGGCTGCGTGTGCGACCGATTCCAAGCCAAAAAAGTCGGACGGACCTCGTCAACCGACTGTCACACTGACTTTCTCGCCCGCACTGGACAGTGCGCCACCCAACCCGACCGAGAAGTTTTCGGTGACGGCTGGCGGCGGTGTGCTCAACCCGGATGTGAAGCTGCTCAACGCCGCGGGGCGGGCGGTTCCGGGCTCGCTGTCGGATGATCGGACGACTTTCACGGTCGATGTGCCGCTGGGATACGGCACCAAATACACGTGGTCGGGGAGCGCGGTTGGCTATGACCGCGTGCCGCGCAAGCTGGACGGTTCATTCACGACATTGGCGCCGAAGGAGAAGATCGGCGTCGTGGTGAATATCGCCGACGGGCAGGAAGTCGGAATCGCGGCCCCCATCATCCTGAAATTCGACGGGACGGTTCACGACAAAGAGGCTGTCGAGAACGCGCTGACTGTCACGACAACCCCGCATACCGAGGGCAGCTGGGCGTGGCTGGGTGAAGACAATGGGTCGCGGATCCACTGGCGCAGCCGTGACTACTTCGAACCGGGCACCAAAGTGCATGTGACGGCCAAGTTCTATGGGCTCAAATTCGGCGGCGGTGCCTACGGGGACAGCGATGTGACGAGCGACTTCGTCATCGGACGGTCGCAAATCGTGAAGGCCGACGCGTCGTCCCATCAGATCGTGGTGGTTCGGGGCGGTGCCACATTGATGACGCTGCCGTGTAGTTACGGGCAGGGCGACGTCGACCGCAACGTGACCCGGTCGGGTATCCACGTGGTGAGCGAGAAGCACGCCGATTTCTACATGAGCAACCCAGCTGCGGGATACTTCAATATCCGCGAACGGTGGGCGGTGCGGATCTCCAATAACGGCGAGTTCATCCACGCCAACCCGGAAACCGTTGGCGTGCAAGGTGCTTCGAACGTCACCAACGGATGTATCAACCTATCCCTGGCCAATGCTGAGCAGTATTTCGCCACCGCGATCTACGGCGATCCAGTTGAGGTCACCGGCACTCGTATCCAGTTGTCGGAGGCCGACGGCGACATCTACGACTGGGCAGTGGGCTGGGAGACCTGGAAGAGTTGGTCGGCGGTCAAGGGTGAGGCACCGTCGAAGAGCGCGCCCGCGACGCCGAAGGGCGCGCCGGTGCCGCGGTAGCGGACGCCGACCATATGAAGGGTGCGCCCTCCACCGCTGGTCGAGTGCCGAGGAGCGTTAGCGACGAGGTGCCGCTCTCGCTGGTCGAGTGCCGAGGAGCGTTAGCGACGAGGTGTATCGAGACCCCGCAACCATCCCTCCGCGCCAAACTACTTGTTGTTCTTGATATTTCGTCGCGCATTCGCCTGATCGCGCGGCTTGATGACGATCTGATCCAGATTCACATGTGCCGGGCGGGACGCCACAAAGCCGACGACCTCGGCGATGTCGTCGGCGGTCAGCGGCGTCAGGCCTTGATAGATCGCGTCGGCTTTGGCTTGATCGCCGAGGCGTACAAGGGAGAACTCGGTCTCGACCATGCCCGGCGCGATTTCCGTCAGCCGAACCGGCTGCCCAAGTAGTTCGAGTCGCAGCGTTCGGTGCAACAAAGCCTGAGCATGTTTCGCCGAGGTGTAGCCGGCGCCGTTGTCATACGCTTCAAGCGCGGCAACCGAGGTGATAGTCACGATCAGGCCGTCACCAGATGCGATCAGCGCGGGCAGTAGACCTTTGGTAAGGCGCAATGTGCCAAGGACATTCGTTTCCCACATCCAGCGCCACTCGTCGAGGTCGGCGTCGGCGACCGAGCGCACGCCTTTCGCACCGCCGGCATTGTTGACGAGAACGTCGACGCGGTCGAGTTTGGCGATGAAGTCGGTCACCGACCGCTCGTCGGTGACGTCGAGCGAATAGCCGCTGCCGCCGATTTCATCAGCCAACTTTTGGATGCGGTCGAGGCGTCGTGCGCCGACGACCACGTGGTATCCCTGCGCGGCGAGCAGTCGCGCGGTGGCCTCGCCAATACCCGAACTGGCTCCCGTTACCACGGCGACCTTACGATCGGAAGGGTTAACGTCAGCACTGATTGCAGATGGATCGTCAGAATAGCCAGCGGTCATGAAACTAGCCTAGTCACTGCTAGATTCGGGGCCATGTCCCGTTCCGGTGTCGTTGCTGCCGAGTTGCACGTGGGTTCGGTGCCCGCTGCCGCTGTTCTTCAAGCTGTCCGTACCGGCGGACCAATTACTCGTGATCAGTTGGTGCTTGCCACCGGCCTGTCGGCCGCGACGGTGAACCGGCAACTGCACGCACTGACACGGGTGGGCCTAACGGTGGAGCGGCCCGACCTAGTCGACCCGGGCAGCATCGGACGTCCCAAGAATCCACTGACCACCGACCGCGACAAATTATGCGTCGCGGGCATGCATATCGGTGCCAAGCGCACGCTGCTTGCGATCGCCGACATCGGCGGGCGAACTCTCTACAGTCACGCGGTGGCCACGCCGGACGGTGATGGAGACGACGCGATCCGTCAATTGTCGGCCCAGCTAAAGGAATTGGCAGACCGCTTCAGTGGACGACGGCTGATGTGGGGTGGCCTGGCACTCGGCGGCGACGTGGATGAACACACCGGCGTTGTGGACCATCCGGTGTTGGGCTGGCACCGAGTTCCGGTGGGGCGCAGGCTTACTGACGCGCTCGGTGTGCCGGTGTCGGTATGCGAGCATGTGCAGGCGATGGCCGCCGCCGAACTGCTCCTCGGCTATCCGCGGGATGGCGGCGGTACCGGGCTCTTCTGCTACGCGCGTGAAACTGTAGGTATGGCAATAACATTCGATGGAAAGGTGCGGGTACCCGCTCGAGGAGCGGGGACAATCGCGTACCTGCCGGTCGACGCGCCGCTGTTGAGTGCGCAGGCTGAGCAGCGGTCGCCATTGTCGACGACGTTGCAGGATGTCATCGGGTCGGAGGTATTGCAGGCCGCTGCGCTGCGTCGAGGCCAGACGCCCGAAGATCATGAATTGCTCGACGAACGCGCGCGGGTACTCGGCCAGTCTTTGGCGATGATGCGTGATGTTCTGAATCCGGATTCGATTGTCGTAGCTGGTGACGCATTCGCCGGACATCCGCGTGGGCTCGCGCCGATTCAAGCGGCATTCGACGCGGCGAGCCATACGCCGTGGCCATTGGAACTGTGTCCGTCGAGATTCGGATTGCGGGTGCAGGAGGGTGCGGCCATCGTAGTGGCCCTCAGCGTCTTATACGCCGATCCCATAACGTCAGTGGCGCTGTCGGCGGATTAATGGGGCGTCGTTAGCCCCCACTGCGCTGGTCGACATTGGTGGTCGGTAGTCGAGCGGCCAACCTCCTGGTCGAGTGATTTTGGTGGTCGGTAGTCGAGTAACTCATTGCGCTGGTCGAGTGACATTGGTGGTCGGTAGTCGAGTGGCCCACCTCGCTGGTCGAGTGCCGAGGAGCGCTAGCGACGAGGTGTATCGAGACCCCGCGAGATTCCTTACCGACCCGACCATCGAAGGCATCGAAGGCGTGCGGACAAATATCGTCCCCCTGAGCGAGGTCGAAGGGCAATATGCCCTCGGAGGTCCGTGAGGGGGACGATAATTCTAATTGCGCCGCAATCGCGCCAAGGTCTCCAAAACCGTTGCCACATGGTCGGTTCCGGCGATGCGATATTCCGCGCCGGTCTCGCCCTCACCGACTTTGATACTCACATCCCGACCGTGACGCAGATGCGCGAAGGCCTTCTCGTCGGTTACGTCGTCGCCGAGGTAGACGACGGCTTCAGCGTCGAATTGCCCCCGTAACGTGTCCAGCGCGATGCCTTTGCTGGTTTCGATGACGGCCAATTCGATGACGGCTTTGCCCTCGGTGGCATAGACACCGGGCCACGACGCCGGACCGGAGCGGGCGGCGGCGAGCGCTACTTTGGCGTCGTCGGGAGCGGCGTTGCGCACATGGAGGGTTGTACTCGCGGGTTTTACCTCGACCGTCACGCCGTCGAATCGCTTTGCCAGCGAATGGAATTCATCGACGATGCGACCCAATCGCGCGCTGTCATCGGACGTGATGGGCACGGTGAACCCATCGGCGAACTCACTACCGTGGCTGCCGACCAGGGTGACAGCCGCGCTGAGACCCGACAGTACGCGTAAGTCGGCCAGCGCGCGGCCGGACACCACCGCGGCCAGCGTATTTGGTGCGGCGGCAAGTCTTTCGATCGCGGCGGCCGACGCCGGATTGGGGACGGCGTCTTGCGGGTTGGACACGATCGGCGCCATACAACCGTCGTAGTCGGAGGCCACGACGACGCGCGGCAACGCCGCTAGCCCGTCGAGCGCAGCAGCGAGATCGTCGGGGATACCGTTGCTGCTCAAAGCGTTTCAGCCTTCCGTGGGTTCGTTTTCGTCAAGGGCGGCTGGTGCGAGGGTGCGATCGACGCTAGGGATGGTCGGCTGACTCTCAGCCAGCGTGGACAGGAAGCTGTGAGCCCACCGTTCCACGTCATGCGCCAGAACCTGTCGGCGCAGCGCGCGCATCCGACGTCGGCCTTCGGCCGGATCTTGGTCGACGGCAGCCATAATGGCGTCTTTGACGCCGTCCAGATCGTATGGATTGGCCTGATACGCCGACCGCAATTCGGCTGCGGCACCGGTGAATTCACTCAGTACCAGTGCGCCGCCGAGATCGCTGCGACACGCGACATACTCCTTGGCGACCAGATTCATACCGTCGCGCAGTGGCGTCACCAGCATCACGTCGGCGGCGACGAAGAACGCGATCAGATCCTCGCGCGGCACCGGCCGATGTAAGTACTGGATTATCGGGTGGCCGACTTGGCCGAAGCGTCCGTTGATATTTCCGACCAGCTGCTCGATGCCGGCGCGCATGGCGATATAGGAGTCGACGCGTTCGCGGCTCGGCGTCGCCAACTGGACCATGGCGGTTTCGCTTGCGTCGACACGCTTTTCATCCAGTAGCTCCGACAGTGCTTTGAGCCGGACGTCGATGCCCTTGGTGTAATCGAGCCGGTCGACGCCCAGCAGCATCGTCTTGGGGTTGCCCAGTTCCGCGCGAATCTCGGCGGCACGCGCGCGAATCGCCTTCGACTTCGCCAGCGAGTTGAGCGATTCGGAGTCGATGGAGATTGGGAAGGCGCCCACTCGCACGGTTCGGAAACCCACTTGGACCAGACCGAACTTTGACCGTACCCCAATCGTGCCTTTGGAAACGGCATGGCCGGCGAGCCGACGGGCCAGGTAGAGGAAGTTCTGTGCGCCGCCGGGCAGATGGAACCCGATGAGGTCGGCACCGAGTAGGCCCTCGACGATTTCGGTGCGCCACGGCATCTGCATGAATAGCTCGACCGGCGGAAACGGAATATGTAAGAAGAAGCCGATACGCAGGTCAGGTCGCAGCATCCGCAGCATCTTGGGGACCAATTGCAGCTGATAGTCCTGAACCCAGACGATCGCACCGTGCGCCGCTGCCTTCGACGCCGCCTGGGCGAAACGTCGGTTGATCTCCACGTAGGCGTTCCACCACTCGCGGTGATACTCCGGTTTGACGATGACGTCGTGGTACAGGGGCCACAGCGTCGCGTTGGAGAAACCCTCGTAGTACTCGTTGATCTCTTCGGTGCTCAGCGGCACCGCGTGAATGTCGATGCCTTCGATATCGGGGTTGTCGTCGGAGTTGGGAACGCCCGACCAGCCAACCCAGGCGCCAGTATGCGACTGCAGGATGGGTTCGAGGGCGGTAACCAGCCCGCCCGGGCTGCGTTTCCAGTGCACGCTGCCATCGGGGCGGACTTCCTTGTCAACTGGCAGCCGGTTGGCGACCACGACAAAATCGGCGGTGCGGGCATCTTGGGATGAGTCGCGGTCCGTGCCGCTAGAAGCAGTCATTTGATTATGTGAGCGCCGTCGGGCGGGAGTCAGTTGGCCTCGCCGGGGGCGATTCCGAGCATCGAGAACAGCATGCGGCACTCGTCGGCGTCGGTAGCGTAGGCTGCGACGACTCGCCGGGCCGAGCTGGCGGTCTCGTCGGCTACAGCCTCGGGCTCGATGTCGGTGTCGGCGATGTCGGTCGTCTTCGGAGGCATGGTGTCCTTTGGTAGAAGCGCGGGTCGCTGACCAATTCTACTCGCGCCTGGTCCGTTGCATCCAGGTCGGTCGCAAGTTCCACATCGGGCGATGCGGAATCTGCGGCCGACGTAGGGCACGGGCGACGAATTCACCGAGCGTCACACCCGCCGCCAGGGCACATCCGATCGCGAACGCGCTGGCGAGCGAGGTGAACCCGATGAGCGACTGGTCGTTGAGGATCCCGTACAGGCCGCGATAGACAGCCAGACCGGGCAGCAGGGGAGTGATGCCCGCGACGGCGACGACCAATGGCGGGGTCAACGCTTTGCGAGCGAGCAGACCACCGAAGAGGCCGGTCACCGTCGCGGCGATACTGCTCGCCACGATGGCACCCGCCGACAGTTGGTTGGTCAGTACCACGACGGCGATACCGATCGCCCCGGCCATGAAAGCCACTGGCAATGCACGCATCTCGGCGTAGGAGGCGAGTGCGTATGCCGCCGCGGCCAGGCCACCGGCGATGATCTGCGCTGGGGCGTCGACAAACCCGAAGTTGGTATTGGCGGTAATGGTCGGCAGGTAGATACCGGTGCCTTCGAGTAGCCGGATAGCCATACTGACGCCCGCGATGATGCCGCCGGTCATGAGTAGCAATTCGAAGAATCGTGCGACGCCGGTGATCGGAGCGCCGGTGATCGCGTCTTCGACCGAGCCGACGAGGGATAACCCGGATAGCAGCACGACCATGCCGGACGCGATGATCTGCGACGGCGCCAATTCGATGCCGAGCGATGGCGCCGCCGCATACATCAGAGCGGCCGGCACCACTGTGATGAAGCCGCCCGCGACCTGCTGGAAGAACATGGGTATGCCGACCCGATTGAGGAATCGGTTGACCACGACGATGACCATTGTGGTGAGCAGCGCGATGGCTCCAACCACGAATCGTCCGCCGAGCAGTACCGAAATCCCCGACGCCATGAATCCCCAGGCGAATGTCGCTACCCAGTGCGGATAGGGATGCGGCGCCGAGACGATCTCGTTGACGATGCTGTGGGCGGTCCGGGGGCTCAGGGCCATGTCGCGGATGCGTCGAACTAGGCGGTCGACCTGCGCGAGTCGCGTGAAGTCCATCGACCGGTAGTACACCTGCCGCATCGTGCTCACCGGCGGCAGATTATTGCCACGACGGGCGAGCACGACGATGGTGTTGTAGGTAACGTCCACCTCGACGTTTTCCAGGCCGTAGACACCGGCGACGAAGCGGATCTGCTCCTGGGTGTCGATGGCAGCGGTGCCCGAATCGAGAAGTACCGCACCGATTTTCGTGGCGAGGTCGAGGATTTCGGTGATCGCGGCATCGTCGTCGAAGTCGATCGGTTTGCGCGGCGACACCATGATGCTGCCGGGCTCGATGGTGTCGATCGTCGCCTGGCTGGTGCCGATGAGGCGCCGCAGAGTCTGACCGATATACTTGCGCACGCACGCCTCCTTAGCTCAGTGGTAGAGCACTCGCCTTGTAAGCGAGCGGTCGTCAGTTCAATCCTGACAGGGGGCTCGCTACGCCCCTCATCTGCTCACGCGGGTGGGGGGTGTTCTGGTTATATGGCTGTCGAGATTCGTGCCGCGTAAGTCTGTGCGGCATCGCTCAGCGCAGAGGCTACCGCGACGAGGTCATCATCGACATAGTCAGTGCATGTGTCACGCGTCATGGCTGCTTGTATGCCCAGGCATTCGATGCACGGCCTCGACATTGGCTCCCGCGCTGATTGCGAGTGACGCGGCGGTGTGTCGTAGGTCGTGAGAAGCACACGGGAAAGGCCGGGGTGCGGAAGTCGCCCGTTTCGTCAAGTTCGGGGGCTCGTGCTTGTCCCGATGCGACAATGCACCGATTTACGGCGCCACTGAGCCGCGAATCTGTAGACGCTGGGGGCCATCCACCCGCCGTCTCGCGCGGGCCAGACACCGCGTCAGCGGCCACGCCGACCAATTTTGGTGCGAGCATCGGGACTATGAACTCCGGTATCGGCAACCGACCCGTCTCGTGCGTTTTGAGCGTTCCCAGGACGGTTTCTATCGCCCACGTAAACGGCGTTGTGGACCAGTTCGACACGTGCGCGCGTGAGGTCGAACTCGAAACGCATCGTTGAGTCCTCACGTGGCGGTACAACCACAGCTCCCGGTCTATCGGGTGTTGGCAGTGCGGGCGGCACGGGAACGGTCGACGCAGCGGGAGGTTCCCGGCAGTCACACGCGCGGAATCCTTACGGTTGCCGGCCGCATGGCTGGCAACCCACCCGGCGGAGGTGGCGGTGGCGGAGCGGGTGGCATTTTCAACGGGCAAACCGCTGGCATGGCAGGCGGTCGGGGATAGGCATCATTTATGGCTCGACAAACTTAAAGGGAGGATATGGCAAAGAATGCGCATATGCGTGATGTGTGCGATTCGATTGCGGCTAAAAGGGGCGAAAATAACCGCACATTCGGGTGATCCAGGCGCCACAGGCGCGAACCTGTTCGCATCGACGCCCGCGAGTTTTGCGACAGCGTGGGGAGCAGCGGTCGACGGCGCCGGAGCCGACACCGGCAAGGCGGTCTCGACGGGCACGACAGGCGACCTGCTGATTCCGGCGTCGACCACTGTTACGCACTATGGCATATGGAACGGTTCAACCTTCCTACGCGGCGAACTGCTCGACGGCAGTATCACCGTGAACGGCACACCCGTATTGGTACGTATCACACCCAAAACAAAATACAGCTAGAAAATGAAAGCGCCCCCAGTCTGTTCGACTGAGGGGCGCTTGTGGCGTATCTACCTTACTGATCGGTCCAAACGCCGATGCTAAACAGGCCGCGCGTGCATCCCGCCTCTTTAGCTAGATAATAACGATCAACGCCGCCAGCGTCATTGTGGCTATTTTGATATGCTTTTATCCGCTTTTGCTCAGGGGTCATGGACGCAGTGGGTGTTACGCCGAAGAATAGCGTGTTATCGCTTCCTCTTGCGCATACTGCAGTAACCGTCAAGTCGGCTTTTGGCAACGATGCAACCTTGTTTCCATCTGTCCGTGGCAGAGAGATGTACTTCGGCTCTCCGTAGTAGTTATGTTTGGGATAACCAAGTGTTTCAAGAGCCTGAGGGACGGTCAATCCAACTAGTTTGCTCATCTCAACGTCGACAAAACTGCGTTGTGGCGGAGACGTCTCGACTGCGACAGCAGGCAAGTTCTCACCCTCCGAGGGCAGGATGGTTGGAATGTACCCAAAAATTACGCCAGCGACAATGAACAAACAAACAGCGGATATCCCAGCCCATCGTTTCCAGCGCACTCCAACGCGCTCTGCCGTAGCATCACTAGACGGGCTTTTCGAAGAGTCGCTCATGTTACGCCACCTCCCAACTTACACCTTGAATGGGTGCATAATATTTAAGATTACGAATAGTTCCGACTACTTGGCCTGTCCTCGTGTCAATCTTCTCTAGGTCATAGGTGTAAGTATTATAGCGCGGGTACGCGTGGACCACTTTACCCTTGGGGCAACTGTTTGTGTCATACGACATTTCCGAACCAAGTGCAGATTCAGAGCCGATGGTGGTGGTTTCCGATGTTCCAGTTTGTTTGGAAATACTTCCAGATATCGCATCCACACTTAATCCTGCTTCTGCTCCTATCTCCGAACTCTGTGTGGCACTGTTCTCCGCTTTAACTGTGGTGTTCTGCGACAGTTTTACTTCCCCGGTCTGGCAGTCGTAAGTTCCGATCGGAACGATGTCTGAAGGCGCGCCGCGAGGAGTTTTTCGGATATTAGTTACCCGATAGTCGTAGTCGGTGTAGCAGAAATAGGTAGTGGCTCCAGTCATCAGGTGTTGGCCTTCGGGGCACTTGCTCCACCGGAAATATCGACGCTGGCCATCGTCGCCACCGATAATATCTCCTTGCTTGGGGGCGTCGCCTTCAGCGCAGTTTACGCCGGGTCGAGTGCAGAACTCGGACTTGTCGCTGAATGTGTTACCAGTGGGTAGCTGAGGTGCGGTGGGTTGGGATGACTGCGATTGTCGCGGTGTTGTCGAGTTTGGTGTTGCGCTGGTCGAGGCCGGTGTGCGTGGCGTCGACTGCCGTCCTGGTGCTTTGACGATGGGTGTGTTGTTGTAGGTGGGTATGTCGGTGGGTGCGTGGACTCCCATGTTGGGGCCGGGGCCTGGTGTTGCTGATGTAGTGCCGGGCAGTGTTGCGGGTGGTGCGGTGCTGGGTGTTGTTGGTGTGGTGGTTTGTGGGTCGTGGCAGGTGTAGGGCACTGGTGGTGCGGGTGCATCGGAGATGGTTTTACCGGGGTGGGCTGCGACCCAGGATTGTTTCCACGCGGAGTTGTAGGCGTTGGTTTCCCGCGCGCAGCGCTCGGCAGGCGTTTCCGCCGACGCGGTAGGGATGGCGACCACGGCGGCGACGAGTGCTACCCCGAGTGCGAGAACAGCGACGACACGGGCGATCAGGCCCGCTAACCGTCTGGTGGTGGGTGTATGTGTCATTTCTGTTGTCCCCCTTTGGTTTAGAGCCACATGCGGGCTGAGTAGACGGTGGTGGTGTCGTCAGAGGTTTTGGTAGACACCGAGAATCGAGCAATCACCCTGACCGTGGTCGGTCCTACACATCCATCAACAGAGACTCTGATTCTTTTGGCTCGGATGGAGGCGTGATCGGTTTGGAGGGTCTTCTTGCCGAGGCTGAATTCGCTGATCTTGCCGGGAGCGAGTTTGGAGGTGACGCTCGGCGAGACTGAGGCGCTTCCGCCGATCTGTGCGCTCGGCATGCCGCTGATGGTGACGCTGGCATTCGGCCCAATCGAGGTAGCCAACCCCAAGGTCGCACCATCGGACACGTCGACCTGGCAGCCGATCACTAAGACTTGTTCGAGGATTGCTGATTGGACGTCTTCGTGTCCGGCGCCGGTGATGGTGCCTTTCACTCGGGAGGAGACCCATCCTTCGCGGGAGGCGAAACTGTTGGCCACGTTCGACATCGGGTTGACCACCAACTCCGACGCGCGTAGATCAACTTTCCAGCCGTCATCAGTGACCAGATGATCATGTTTGGACGCTAACGGTGTGGGCGTGGCTGACG